>CP075525.1:3377500-4046913 GCA_025808415.1 Cyclobacteriaceae bacterium | reverse complement strand
ACTGGAAGAAAAAATTGATGCCGACATGATTGGCGGTTTTGTGTTAACTGTTGGCGATCGCCAGGTTGATGCATCCCTGAAGAGTAAACTCAAAGCATTAAAATTGAAATTTAGCCAGAACCCTTATGTGAAAGGGTTTTGATACAAACAAAGCAACGAACTAAGAAACAAGAAGATATTATGGCAGAAATCAGACCTGAAGAAGTATCCGCAATATTGCGTGAACAACTTTCACAATCGCGCACCGATGTTGAGTTAGAAGAAGTAGGCACTGTTTTATCCGTTGGTGATGGCGTAGCCCGCATTTATGGCCTAACCCAGGCACAAGCCGGTGAACTATTGGAATTTGAGAACGGCCTGCGTGCCATGGTGCTTAACCTGGAAGAGGACAACGTGGGTGCCGTATTGTTTGGTGATTCCAAAGGTGTGCACGAAGGTGATACCGTTAAGCGTACAGGAAAAATTGCTTCCGTTAATGTGGGTGATGGCATGATTGGCCGTGTGGTGAATACACTCGGTGAGCCGGTTGACGGAAAAGGCCCGCTAAGTGGTGAGCTTTATGAAATGCCGCTTGAACGCAAAGCACCCGGTGTAATTTACCGTCAGCCTGTAAATGAGCCGCTGCAAACCGGTATCAAGGCTATTGATTCAATGATCCCGATCGGCCGTGGCCAGCGCGAGTTGATTATCGGTGATCGGCAGACAGGTAAAACCGCGGTGGCAATTGATACCATCATTAATCAAAGAGAATTTTTTGAAAAGGGTCAACCTGTATATTGTATTTATGTTGCTATCGGTCAAAAAGGTTCAACCGTTGCTTCTGTAGCCGCTGAACTTCAAAAGGCCGGTGCGCTTGACTATACCGTAATCGTTTCGGCTACTGCATCCGATCCGGCCCCCATGCAATTTTTTGCCCCGTTTACCGGAGCTGCCATCGGTGAGTTTTTCCGCGATACCGGACGTCCCGCACTTGTTATTTATGACGACTTGTCGAAGCAAGCAGTTTCGTATCGTGAAGTTTCGTTGTTGTTGAGAAGACCCCCCGGACGTGAAGCTTATCCTGGTGATGTATTTTACCTCCACTCGCGTTTACTGGAGCGTGCTGCAAAAATTATTAACAACGATTCTATTGCCCGCAACATGAACGACCTGCCAAACTCAATTAAACATTTGGTAAAAGGCGGTGGATCACTTACGGCCCTCCCGATTATTGAAACCCAGGCAGGTGACGTATCGGCTTATATCCCCACCAATGTTATTTCCATTACGGATGGCCAGATATTCCTCGAAACCAACTTATTTAACTCTGGTATCCGTCCGGCAATTAACGTAGGTATTTCAGTGTCGCGCGTAGGTGGTGCGGCACAGATTAAATCCATGAAAAAGGTTGCCGGAACGCTAAAGCTTGACCAGGCACAGTTCCGTGAATTGGAGGCTTTTGCAAAATTCGGTTCCGACCTTGATGCTGCAACCAAGCTTACCATTGAGCGTGGAAGAAGGAACACAGAAGTTTTGAAGCAGGATCAATACTCACCTGTGCCGGTAGAAGAACAAGTTGCCATTATTACAGTTTCTACCCGTGGCTTTATGGATCGCGTACCGGTAAATAAAGTCAGGGAATTTGAGCGCGATTTTCTAGAGCTGATGCGTACTTCACACCGCGATGTATTGGATAACCTGCGTGCCGGCAAGTTTGAAGATGCCGATGTGGAAACCATTAAAAAAGTAGCTACCGATTTAGCTTCGAAATACTGATTGAACGATGCCTAGCTTAAAGGAAGTAAAGAACCGTATTACCTCGGTGGTTTCTACCCAGCAAATCACCAAGGCCATGAAAATGGTGGCTGCTGCGAAGCTGCGCAAGTCGCAAGACAGGATTTTGCAGATGAGGCCTTTTGCCAAAAAGATGGCCTCTATCTTTCAAAATCTTTCAACAGCGCAACGCGATTCTGTTTCTGAAAATTGGTTTAGCCGTGCCCGGGAAGAAAAGAGGATTTTGATCGTGGCCATCAGCTCTGATCGTGGGTTGTGCGGATCTTTCAATACCAACATATTTAAAGGTGTATTGAAGCTTATCCACGATAAGTATGAAAGTCAATATCGTCAGGGTAACGTAACAATCCTTTCTATTGGTAAAAAATCGGAGGACTATTTCAGCAAACGTAAGTTTGCCATGGTAGCCTCCCACACCGATATTATTGCACGGCTTTCCTTTGAGCGTGTAGCGGCCGCAGCCGATTACATTATGGATTCTTATCGGGCAGGTATGTACGATAAGGTTGAAATAGTGTACAATGAATTTAAGAATGTAGCTACTCAAATTTTGCGGACTGAGCAGTATTTGCCGGTACAGCTACCACAAGGGGAAACAAAATCTGCTGAAGTGGATTATATCTATCAGCCAACGCAACTCGAAATTATTGAAGGCCTGATCCCCAAGTCTTTAAAAGTGCAGCTATTTAAAGCTGTATTGGATTCGAATGCAGCCGAAAATGGTGCCCGTATGACGGCCATGGATAAGGCTACAGAAAATGCGGGTGAATTGCTGAAAGAATTAAGGCTAACCTATAACCGCACACGGCAGGCGGCCATTACTAAAGAAATTCTTGAAATTGTTGGCGGTGCAGAAGCACTTAAGGCATCGTAACCATACTTTGCGCCACACTAAGGTAAATCAGGCCCATCCGTATGGATGGGCTTTTTTATTCCTTAGGACGTAGGGGGGTAAGTTTGTACTCGGGTACTTGTATAATTACGCCTAAAGTCTATCTTGCACAGCTAATTTTTTTTTGAAGATCTGAAATAGACCCTCTACCACCTAAACAAACGTTTCAGTTCTGTTATGCAGGAACTATTTCAAAATCTGCCAGGCGTCATCTATGAATATAGCATTAGCGAGGAGGGTGGCAGGTCCTTTACCTACATCAGCGAGAACAGCATTGATATTTTAGGCCTGTCTGCTGCCGACCTGCGTACAGATTCTTCATTGTTCCGAAAGATTTTGGTAGAGGAGGATCGCGCATCCTTTGAAGAGTCTTTAACAGAAAGCCACGGAAAAGAAAAGGTATGGAATTGGGAGGGCCGGATTAACGTAAAGGGTTCGGTGCGTTGGATTGAAACGCGGTCAAACCCCTTACCCTCATCTGTGGGCATCAAGCGTAAGGGAATAATCATCGACATCACAGATCGTAAACTACAGGAGATAAAGCGTGAATCAAGGTATCAATCCCTGGTGGAGAAATTACCGCTTGGTATCGGCATTCATGTAAACGGTGAGATTGTAATGGCCAATGCCTATGCGCATACAATTTTACATGTTGCCCCTGGCGAATTGCTTGGTAAGAATGTGATGGATTTTGTTCATCCCGATAGTAAGGAGATTGTACGGGACAGAATGAATCGGGTGCTGGCCGGTGAAAACTTACCGGCCATACAAGAGCAATTTGTTACCTCCGAAGGCGATACTGTACAGGTTGAGGTGCTCGCTATGCCCTACATGTTTAAAGGAGTTCCCTCCATTCAGCTCATCGTTCGCGACATTACTGACCAACTTCGCGTACAGGAAGAAATCAGGAGAAACGAAACGCTTTTCACACAACTGTTCAATAACATACCCATGGCCGTTGTGATGCTTGATGCAACCGGAAAAGTTGAACTGGTGAATAAGGGCTTTACCAGTATGTTTGGGTTCGATTTGAACGAGCTGAAAGGAAAGAACCTCAATGATTTTGTTGTTCCTGCCGAATTGCAAAATGAGGGCATGGATTTAAACAATGTGATTTCAGCCCAGGGGATAATTCAGGTTGAGACATTCCGTAAGCGAAAAAATGGCGAGCGCATTGATGTGATCTTGTACGGCATGCCAATCGTAACCGATGGAAAAGTATTGGGTATTTATGGTGTATATGTTGACATAACCAGCCACCGGATGATGGAGGAGGAACTGAAAATACGCAATGCCGAGCTTGACAACTTTGTGTATAAAGTTTCGCACGACCTCCGCGCCCCGCTTTCATCTGTACTGGGTTTGGTAAACCTTGCTAAACTGCCCGGCAATACAGACGACCCTTTTGACTACATCAGGATTATTGGCGAAAAGATAACAGCCCTGGATCATTTTATCAGCGATGTGTTGAGCCATTCCAAAAACCTGAAGCTTGACGTTAAGTACGATAAAGTTGATATACGAAATATCCTGGCAAAAACAATTGAAGACCTGAACTACCTGGAAGGGGCAAACGATGTTGATTTTAACATTGAAATTGGTGTGGAATATTTTTATAGCGACCCCTGGAGGATTTCAGAGATATTCAGAAACCTCGTATCCAATGCAATTAAATACCGAAACGATCAGGCACAAAAGCCAAAAGTTGGTATTGAAATTACGGCTGATGATGAATGGGTAAAAATCCGTTTCTCCGATAACGGTATAGGCATTTCACAACAAAACCTTGATCGTATTTTCGAAATGTTTTACAGGGCAACCGAGCAATCCGATGGTTCAGGCATTGGGCTTTATATTGTTAAAAATGCCGTTGATAAGCTGGAAGGCAGTATTTTCGTGGAAAGCGAAGTTAGCGTAGGGACAACATTCTATATTGATTTACCCAATCGCATAGGTTCTGCAATGCGTGTTTAAATTATTGTGCGCTGAGATATGAAGATTATTGAAGTAAATACGGCACACGATCGTCAGGAATTCATTATGCTTCCGGTGAAGCTTTATAAAAGCAACCCCACCTGGATACGACCCTTGGATAAAGACGTGGAGGCAGTTTTTGACCGGCAGAAAAACAAAACCTTTCAGCATGGCGAGTGTATTCGGTGGTTATTGAAAAATAATGCCGGGGAAACCATCGGCCGAGTGGCCGCATTTATAAACCAGAAAACAACAAACAAAGGAAACGACCAGCCTACTGGGGGCATGGGCTTTTTTGATTGCATAGAGGATAAGCAGGCTGCATTCCTATTGTTTGATCAATGTAAACAGTGGTTACAGGCACGGGGCATGGAGGCGATGGATGGTCCCATCAATTTTGGTAACCGCGATCGCTGGTGGGGTTTATTGGTTGATGGTTTTGAGCGGCAACCCAATTATCAATGCAACTATAATTTTCCTTACTATAAAGATTTCTTTGAAGCTTACGGCTTTCAGGTTTATTTCTATCAGTTCACGTTTGGCCGTCCCATCATCGGGCCATTGGATGATCGGTTGAAAGAGAAAGCAAACCTGGTTGCCCAAAACCCAGACTACTCCTTCAGCTATTTACCGAAATCCAAGTGGGATACCTTGCCTGAGAAAATTAAAACCGTGTATAATAGGGCCTGGGCAAAACGTGGCGAAATACCCGAATTAACCGAAGTACAGGCACGCCACCTGGTAAAACAAATGAAACCCATAATGGATGAAAAGCTGTTGTGGTTCGGGTATTATAAACAAGAGCCCATCGCATTTTTTCTTTCCCTACCCGAAGTGAACCAGGTTTTTAAATTTGTAAACGGCAAACTCAATTGGTTTGGCAAACTCAAATTTCTTTGGCATACCATAAGGCGCACCAATAAAAAGGCCTTTGGTTTACTCTTTGGCATCGTGCCCGAACACCAGGGCAAAGGCGTTGATGGTGCCATTATAGAAACATTCAGGCAAATGGCACAGTCCGATAGTTTTGCTTATCGCGAATATGAAATGAATTGGATTGGTGACTTTAATCCTAAAATGATCAGGGTGGTTGAACAAATAAATGCCCATGTGGTTAAAAAGCACGCTACTTACCGCAAACTTTTTGATGAAACGAAGCCGTTTAAACGCATGCCTATAGTTGGCTAAACCATGGAGCAGAACGATACCCCATCCGGCTTTTTACTTCGCAACCTGTTTAAGGGATTACTATGGTTTGCCGTTATAATAACCGCTTATATTTTATTGGAGAGCTACCTCGAAGAAACGCTTTCGAACGAGATCAATCACCTGGCCGGAAAAAAGGTTTTGCTCTTCACCATCTTTACTGTTTCTGAAATTATTTTTGGGATAATCCCACCTGAGTTTTTTATGATCCTGTGGCAACACGCAGGTGATTTAACGGAGTATGTAATTAACCTGTGTATTTTGGCTGTAATATCTTACGGTGCTGGCGTATTGGGCTATTACATTGGTTACAGCTTTACCAAGACAGGTTTTTTTAAACGCATCAAGGATAAGTACCTGGTTCAGTATGAGTATAGCTTAAGAAAGTACGGCATGTACCTGGTACTGGTCGGATGCATCACCCCTGTACCCTTCTCGGCCATGTGCATGTTGGCTGGTTCAGTTCAACTTCCCTTCAAGCATTTTTTGTTGGTGGCGATAACGCGCGTTTTCCGGTTTGCCGCCTACGGCTGGATGGTTTGGAACTTCCCAAACTGGTTTAATGGCTGATTCCAGATTTACGGGTAAATCGTTACATTTATAAACACGAATCAAAAATTAGCTATGCGTATACTTTTATCGACCTCACTTCTCAGCCTAACTATTTTGGCTGCTGCTCAGGTAATAAAACCAAAGGACCTGGCAACTGTAAAAAGAAACGCCACTGATCGGTTGGATAAGCAATATGGTCAATACAAGCAGTCAGCTTTGAATATCTGGGAATACGCAGAAGTTGGTTACAAGGAGTACAAAAGTGCAGCCGAGTTGACGACCCTGCTTTCAAAAAATGGTTTTGCAATGGCAGAGGGAGTTGCAGGTATACCTACTGCTTTTGTTGCCACGTATGGATCAGGCAGCCCGGTTATTGGTATACTGGCAGAGTACGATGCCCTTCCGGGGTTATCGCAAAAAGCAGTTCCGGAGAAAAGCCCTGATCCTTCGCGCAAGGCCGGCCATGCCTGTGGGCACCATTTATTTGGGGTGGCATCTGTTGCGGCTGCCATTGAATTAAAGGAAACGATGCAGAAAACCGGATTAAAAGGAACGATTAAAGTTTTTGGAACACCCGCTGAAGAAGGTGGATCGGGAAAAGTTTATATGGTGCGCGAAGGACTTTTTAATGGCGTTGATGTGGTGATGCACTGGCACCCCAGCAGCCGTAATGCAGCTAACCCATCCTCATCGTTGGCGAATGTATCGGCTAAGTTCCGGTTTCATGGTGTTTCTGCCCATGCAGCAGGTGCACCTGAAAAAGGCAGGTCAGCGTTGGATGCAGTGGAAGCTATGAATTACATGGTAAATATGATGCGCGAGCACATACCTTCCGATACGCGCATTCATTATGTGATAACACGAGGTGGTGAAGCACCTAATGTTGTGCCCGACTATGCTGAAGTTTACTATTATGCCCGTCATCCGAAGCGCGATGTGTTGGCCGAAATTTTTGGTCGGATTCAGAAAATTGCAGAGGGCGCAGCAATGGGAACTGAAACCCGGATGGAAATGGAGATTATCGGAGGTGTTTATGACCTGCTTCCCAACGAAGTGTTGGCAAAGCTGATGCATCAAAACCTAACCCTGGTGGGGGGTGTAAATTATTCAGCCGATGAAGTTGAGTGGGCTAAGAAAATCCAGCAAACCCTGATCGGCCCATCGCAACCCGCTATCGTAACGGCAGGCCAAGTTGAACCTTATAAAGTTGATGCTTCCGGCAGCGGTGGTTCAACTGATGTAGGCGATGTAAGTTATGTTGTGCCGACCGTGGGGTTGGGAACAGCAACCTGGGTACCAGGTACACCTGCCCACAGTTGGCAAGCGGTGGCCTGCGGTGGAACCGATATAGGTATTAAAGGAATGATGGTAGCTGCTAAAACACTAGCCCTAACGGGTATTGACCTATTCAACGACCCAGCGCAAATACAAAAAGCCAAAGAAGAGTATCAAAAACGAATTGGCCCCAATTTTAAATACTCCGCTTTGCTGGGCGACAGAAAACCTGCCTTAGATTACCGCGATTAGCTTGTTGTTTTGTTCGTTGTGCAGGTGTTAAGCCCCACAATTGCATAAAGCGGGCAGAAACTCACCAGGCTGGTGAGCACAAACACGGCACCTAAAATCAACAGTATTAAACCAAGTGTACCAGTTACTGTGTTTGTGAAATACAAAGCAGCAAATACAATAGCCAACACAATGCGTATGGCTTTGTCGGTATTTCCCATGTTCTTTTTCATAGTATTTTTTGTTTATAAGATTTTTTGATAGAGCCAAACCATTCCCGCTACGATGCCTGCACACATAAGGCATACAACCAGCAGTTTGAGCATTTTACTTTTCATTGAACAGTCGGCACAAAATAGTACCAGCAAACTAATTATTATGTGACTTTAGTTACCAACTGATAAAAATCAGGGCTATGAATCCTTGGCATTAAATTAAAAATGATTATTGCCTTTTTGGTTTAAAGAACGTTGTTTCCTTGGCCATCGCTTTAATTTTTTCCTTCGAAAAAGGAACCATAAAATGTTCATCGTTAGCCCAACCGCTAAAGAGGTTGTTATAAAACGGGCTTCTGATATCACCACTTTGACCGGGCGCGTTGGTAAAGGAAGTATTGTCCCAATCAGATAAATCGGCAATCATACGAAAGGTTGCGCCATGGCTTTGGTTATCGTTGTTGCTGGTTACACCGGGCGTTGAGCCCGAGCCCCCGCGTGGCAGAGGCCCACAATTAAATATTTTTTGGAGCGAATCATTTAAGGCATTACTAAGTACATGTTTTATTAATACATGGTGGTATAAGGGCTGGCCGTAATTCCATTTTTTCTCGTCAGCACCTAATTTCACACGAAGGTTTTTTACAGCTTCGGTAAAGCAAATGGCCATAAAAGTATCCCTGCCATTAAGTTCTGGCCGATCGGATTTGATCCAGTGAATTAATTTTTTTACGGGTACTGTTTTAATCCATTGCTGTGCCTTAGCAGGAACAAAAAGAGGGTGTGCACGTTCCCGCAATTGCTTTTCCCAGGCAAAATATATACCTGCTTCAACCGAATTTTTATCGAGCACAAAATTCCACTGTGTTACAATTTTTCTTAGGCTATCAAGTTTGCGATCAGGAAAAGTTAAATTTTTCAAATAAGGAACAAGTTCGCTGGCCGGAATGGAGAAATAATCAAATTGAAGTTTTTGCATATCCGCCACACTGAATTTTTTATTTTCGGCCAATACTGCATTTATCCGTATGGCACGACTACTGTCGGCCCATTCCCAACCTACTGAATTCCTGTATTCATAATTTTCAGGTACCAGGTTTTCATTAGCGGTTGCCCAGAATTTTTTTTCAGGATTATGGAGGTGTGGAAGTTGCTTCACCGGCAGGTAGCCATCCCATTCAAATCGGCCATCGCCCGGCACCGGCACTAAGCCACTCCAGTTTTTTCTTACAGGCGCAATACCCACAACTTGCCAACCTGTGTTTCCGGTTTTGTCAGCCCAAATCATATTTTCCCCAGGAATGTGGCTGTACGTGCAAGCTTCGCGGAACTCTTCCCATGTAGTGGCAGTATTCATGCGCAGGCTTGCCAGGTATGGAGCACCGCCCGGCTCAAGCCAGGCGCAACGTACAGCATAAGCTTTGTTTCGTTTTTGATCAACAAAGGTTACCGGTCCATGCCGCGTGTATTGGTGTGTTACGTAAACATCAGCCGATCCTTTTACCCGAATGGTGTCTTTAATTAAAGTCATCTCCTCCCAACCGTTTTTGTATTTGTATTGGTTTGGGTTGCGTGGATTGATTTCATAAACCATCAGGTCTTCGCCATCAATGTTGAAAATAGTTAAACCCCATGCGCCATAATCATTATGGCCTATGGATATACCGGGTATGGTGGGTTCACCACCACCTACTACATTCCAGCCGGGGGCATTCAGGTGCACCATATAGCGTAACGAAGGGACTGCAACAGCCCGATGGGGATCGTTTGCCAGCAATGGAAAGCCGGTGATTGATTTTTCTCCCGTAACAATCCAGTTGTTGCTGCCAATGGTTCGGTGCTCGGCAGAGTTCATTTCTTCATATCTACGCTGATCCTCCACAACAAGCGCATTGAATAGGCGCATATCACGATTACTATGCGCTATCACATCGTTGGGTGTGAATGTTATGGGTTTGCGGAAAGCTTCATAGGGCCCGATAACATTTTCGAAAAGTCCTTGTGGCTCAATTGCTCCATCAAGTGTAAGTTCTGGCTCGCCAGGTTCAAATACCTTTACGTCTTTGACTTTTTCTTTGCCCAGTAAAATTACCGAGCGTGCAATAGCCAGTTCATCAGTCAGGTTGCCCAATAAACCTTGATGGCGTGAGATAACCAGGTCGGGTGTCCAAAAGCCCGGAGTGATACCAAGCAGTTTGAATTCGGGTGAGAGCAGTTCGGGGTCATTCTCTGTTTGTGCGATAAAGGCATTGATGCCATCAGTAAAAGCCTGAATAATAGACTCGCCACGCGGGTGGTAATGGTTTAGTTCGGTTTTCAGGTTGCCCCTGTACTTAAAAAGGCGTGCACCAATATCGCGTTGTAGTTCACGCTCACCCAGTATTTCGGCAACGGTGCCTGAGGCCTGTCTGCGCCACAGTTCAAATTGGAAGAGTCGGTCTTTAGCGGCACAATAACCTTGTGCAAAAAACAAGTCGTGTTCGTTAGTGGCGAAAATATGATTAACACCATGCTCATCCCGCATTACCTCAACCACACTGATAAGTCCGTTGATTTCAAGTGTTGCCTTTTTTGGACGGGGAGCACATCCAACAATGAATAACAGCAGTAAAAACCCAAAACGCTTCATGAGGTAGCGATCTTCCATACGGCATCCACAAACCTGTCAAGGTCTTTGGTTGAGGTATACACATGTGGTGTTACACGCACACAACTGATGTTCTCCCACTTAATGGAAGTGGTGTGAATTTGATGTTCGTTAAACAAGCGGGCGGTTACATCACCAGGGTCAATTCCATCAACTGAAAACGTTCCTAAGGCACAGGCATATTCCGGTTTCATGGAAACATGAAGTTTGATCCGCGGATTTCTGGCTACCTTATCACACCAGTAATTTTTTAAATACCGAAGCCTTTCTTCCTTGCGCTTGCTGCCAATGCCGTTGTGAAAATCAATCGCCTGGCCAATGGCTTGCTCCGGGGCAAACGATCGGGTGCCTAATGTTTCAAATTTTCGGATGTTACTGTCAGTGGGTTTATCGTTGGGGAATAATGGCCACAAGCCGGCAATGTTTTCCCTTTTAACATACAACATGCCTGTGCCAAATGGTGCGCTTAACCATTTGTGTAAACTGGTTCCATAATAATCGGGATTAAAATCTTTAATACTGAAATCCATGTGGGCAAACGTGTGGGCTCCATCAACTATAGAGATAATGTTTCGTTTGCGTGCTTCTTCACATAACTTTTTTACCGGCAAAATTTGGCCGGTCCAATTGATCATGTGTGTGATGTGCCAGATTTTTGTTTTGGCTGTGGTGGCATTGATGAACTCTTTTACGAAAGCATCATCATTTTCAATGGGCAGGTTAAAGCTTATCCACTTTATTTTTATGCCATCGCGCATTTCTTTTTGTTTCCAGGCCTGTACCATGTTGGGGTAGTCTTGTTTGGTCATCACAATCTCATCGCCTTTTGCCATCGTTAATCCCCAGGTTACTGTATCAAGTGCCTCGGTGGCATTACGGTTAACCGCCAGTTCTTCGGGTGAGGTACCGGCCAGGTCTGCCAGTTTTCTTCGCACGGCCTCCCGGCCTTTATCCAATATTTGCCACATGTAATAGGTGGGGGCCTCGTTGCTCAAGTGATAATACCGGTCAACGGCATCTTGCACTACTTTTGGTTGTGGGCTAACACCGCCATTGTTCAGGTTTAGGATGTTTGGGGAAACGGTGTAGGCCTGCGCCATACGTGCCCAAAGTTCCTCGTCAGTGGCAGCATCGAGCGGGGTAAGTTTATTCAAAGAAAGAAGGGCACCGGCAACATCTTCAGCAAGTGCTTGTTGGGCAAGGGGTGTAAGGGCAAATGTTCCGGCAAGGCCGAATGACTTGCGGAAGAAAGATCTGCGGGAGCTCATGGTATTTAGGTTTAGCTGGAAGGAAGGTATCATTTTACCTTCAAAACCAAAACAACTTTTATGTGGTAAGGCGATTTGGGTTGGCCAGGGCATCAATGGCTGCAATGGCCAATGCTTTTCGTGTTTGCCGGTCACCACTTATTTCCACCGGGGTGATGCCTTGCGCCAGCAATTCATTTTTATAAAGGTTGTAAAAGTATTCGCGCTTATCCGGATGCTCGCGTTGCGGGTCATTCTCCCACGGTATATCAATGCCGGTAAGCAGGTGCAAATCGTACCTGCGCGATTTCATCATCGACAAAATTTTAGCATCACAATTTCCGTATTTGAACTCACTCCACACTTTAATTACGGTAAGGTCAGTGTCGCAGATCAGTAGCATGTTGGCTTTTAAAGCAAGCTCATCCTCCGTAAAGAGCTGCCACTGGGCAATGGTGTACAGGTCGGCTTGTTGGTATGGTCGATCGAGCCGCCCGATATAACCACGTGCATATTCGGGCACCCACACCGTTTCGTAATGTTCGGCCAGGGCCATTGAAAGATCTGTTTTACCGGTACATTCCGGCCCAACAATAGCAATTCGTTTTACCTTTCCATTGCTTGGGGTATACATGGGCTCAACTTTGGGGCATTTTCTTAAAACTCTAATGATCGTTATCTTTCAGGAAATAAGCACACGGTGAAGCGCAGAAAAGCAATTAAACAAATCGGGTTGGGTTTATCGGCAGGGCTGGCATTGCCCTGGTTGGGTTCATGTAAAGCGGATGATCCCGGACCGGAGATCAAATATGATGGCGTTGTGGGCATTATCGGTGCCGGTGCAGCAGGTTTATTAGCCGCAGACATTCTCATTTCAAAAGGTGTGAAGGTTAAGATTTTCGAAGCCTCCGACCAGGTAGGAGGAAGGGTACGGACTTTCAGGAGAAGCGATATATCTACTGATTCGTTAACCGTTTTTCCGGCTGCATTACCCTATTCTGATTTTCCGCTTGAACTTGGTGCGGACAGGATTATCGGTTCCGATTCGCGATGGGCAGAGATTGTTAAGTTGATGAAAGTGCCGGTGGTTGATTTCAGGGCATTAAGTACAGATGGTTACATTATTGAAGATGCATTTTTTAGTGAAGAAGATGCTTTGCTGGATGCAGACTTTGTTACGGCCAAAAATTTCAGGGACACATTCGCTGCGTTTAGCGGTGGAGCCAACACCACCGTGTTACAGGCAGCCCAGGGTGCAGGTATTGCCATACGCGTACAAACACTTATAAACTCGTGGCTGGGCAACCGCTATGGTTCATCATCCGACAGGATAGGGGCAAATGCATTGGCCGAGGCCCTGGCGCTTATTGAACACGATGGCAAAGAGTTCACTTCAAGCTCCAATCCTTTGCAGGATGTTTTATTGTCGCGCTATGTGCGCGCAGTATCCTCCATTCAATTTAATGCTAAAGTGCAGTCGGTAAACTATGGTGGCGAGAAGGTTGAAATTTCACATTCCAACGGAACGGACACCGTTGATAAAGTAATCGTTACGGTTCCGGTTTCCATTTTAAAAGCAGGCGATATAAGTTTCACCCCATCGCTGCCGTCATCAAAATCAAGTGCCATGAGCCGCATTGGTATGGATGCTTCCATCCGCTTAATACTGGAGTTTAAACGCAATTTTTACGGTGAGGCTATGGCCGCTTTGCTGGGCGGAGTGCAAGGGCCTGATTACCTGAATTCGGCCATTGGCCGGAGCACATTAAATAAAACACTTTCCATTACGATAAACGGACCAAAGGCTGAACAGCTTAGTTTGCTGCCGGGCGATTTAGCCGTGCAGCAATTGCTTGCTGAAATGGACACCGTTTTTGGTGGAAGCCTGGCGACCAATAACATCCGAAGGGATACGGCAGACAATTCGTTGGTGTACACCATGAAGGATTGGACAAAAGATCCATTAATTAAAGGTGGATTTTCTTACCCCTTGCCGGGAGGCTCCAATGCCGATCGCACGGTGTTGGCTGAGCCTGTTGGTGACAAATTATTTTTTGCCGGTGAAGCCACAGACGACAAGGGTGAATATGGTACCGTAAGTGGTGCGCTTAATTCGGGCGAACGCGCAGCCTTTGAAGTGATTGATGCCATTCTTGCCTGAGTCGGCAATTCCGTACCTTACTACTTCATAACACCCTCAATTTTTAGGTATGTCAGTTCACCAACAACACGAAGACCGTTTACACGGCACTTCTACGATTTTTAAAAAGGTTGAAAAGTATTTGCCTGAAATGGTTTATGGTTCAATTGATGGCATCGTTACAACTTTTGCTGTGGTGGCCGGATCGGCCGGTGCCGGTTTAAGCATTGAGGTCGTTCTGATACTGGGTGTAGCCAACCTGGTAGCCGATGGGCTGTCCATGTCCATTGGTGCATTTCTCTCCAAGCGTTCAGAAATTGACAACTACAACAAGCATTTGAAAATAGAAGAATGGGAAATTGATAATGTGCCCGATGTTGAGCGCAAGGAGATTGAAGATATTTATCGTGAAAAAGGATTTGAAGGGGCGGAATTGGAAATGGTGGTGAACCGCATAACTTCTAACCGCGAAGTGTGGCTGCAAACCATGATGCACGATGAACTGGGGCTGATGAAAGAAACCAAGTCTCCCTTTAAATCAGGATTGTTTACGTTTTTGGCCTTTGTTGTGGCTGGGGCAGTACCGTTGTTTTCTTACGTGGCCACGTTGATGAACAAAGTGGAAGCAAGTCCATTTTTCATTTCTTCATTGTTCACCTTCATCACCTTTATCTTAATCGGGGCTGCAAAGAATTTCGTAACCCAGTCGGGCTATGTGCGTAGCATTGTTGAAACGGTTGGTTTGGGTGTTGTGGCCGCGGTTGCCGCCTATGCGCTGGGCGATTTGCTGGAACAAATCATACTTAGTTAACTGCACCGAGATTTCTAACCCCGGCCGCCCAGTACAGCATGGCTTTCTGCTTTTCGTAGTCGGCCATGAGTTTTACTAATTTGGTTTGCGCCTGTATCAGCCTTTCTTGTTGGATGTTTATGCGGAACAAATCACTTTCCCCATTTTCAAAATTCAATATTTCAGCTTGTAACAACCGCTCGTAGTTGTTTACCATATCGGTTTGGTTGTTCATGATCGCAGCGGTATTGACAAGCATGTTATGTGTGGCGTTTACATCATTTACTATTTGCCGTTCGGCCATGTTTCGCTCATATTGAGTCCCTGAAATTTTTAACCGTGTCAGGGCAAGTTTCGATCGTTCCTTTCGCAGCAAAACAGGGAAACTGAAATCAAGGCCAAATTTGTAATTGTTACCAAGACTGAAATTCGTATTCCAGTCAGGATCAAACGGCTGATTGAGAAAACTGTAATTTACATCCAACCGTGGCTTTAAAAATTCAGCGGCCAGCCTACGCTCGTTTTCAAGTTGCAACAGTTTAATGGAAAGCTTGCGCAATTCCGGATGGTTAGCACGTGCCTGTTCGGTTAACGCATTTAATTCAAGCGCGGTTAATACAAGCAAATCGCGTTGCAGTACGGGCACCATGGATGGGGTAAGGGCAAGCGGGTTACTAAGACTGTCCCATAAATATGTGCTTAGTATAATGCCAGTGTTTTGGAAATCAAGAATTGCTTCCTGTTGTTCAATTAACCGCTGCTGAAGCGTAATTTTTGCCTGCACGGTATCAATGGCGGCAGCCTCTCCTAATTCAGCATTTATTTTTGTGCGAAGGAAAATTTCATTTGCCACCTCAACACCTTTCGCCAATAACCGGAAGTTATAATAGGCATTGTACCAGCTCCAGTAATCTTTTGCTGCGCTAAGAAGCAGGTAGTTGATTTGTTTTACTTGTTCGGCTTCTGTTAAATCCTGGAATAACTCGGCTTGCCTCAGGGCTATTCTTCGTTCATCGGTAATCAGCCCACGGCCTAATGGCATAGAGATGCCCGCATAAAATTGGCGGAAATTAAAATCATTGGCAATGAAGCGCTCGGGATTCAGGTATTGCCCTTCATTACGTTCTACTCCAATTTTAGGATCAAAGGGGAGAATGGTGGGAACCGAAACACCGCCATTGAACACCTGATAATACTCCGTTTCGCCAAATTCTTTTTTAAGGTACTGTACTTCAATTTTAGGATCGAAATTGCCCCGTGCCAGCCGGATTTCCTGTCGCGCAACATCAGACAGCAAACGTGTTTGTTTTGCTATAGGATGGTTGCCGATGACAAGAAAATAAAAATTTTCAATGGTAAACGGTCGTGCTGTATCGGGCAATGTAAAAATATCGTCCGTGATCCGCTGGCCAGTTGCATGGTTAAGAATACCCAGAAGAAAAAAGAAAAGTACTTTACTTCTCATCATAGCTTTCCGAATCTTTCTTTTGTTTTCTTTCCAACACTTCATCGAGTGGGGCTTCGTACAAGCTTGGCGGGAAGCCGTTGAGTTGCCGCCAGATCTCGTACCATACCGGTACATCGTCCAACATTACCCAACCCTTAATACCCGAGCCTACCCGAAGTTGTTTTGGCCAGGGCTCATCGTTTGAATCAGGCACAACAAGTATCCTGAATTCACCGGGCTTTGAATTCACATAGTCGATCACTTTTACTTCGCCACCAAAGGTACCTACGGAAACACTGGGCCATCCTGAAAACTGCAAGGCGGGCCATCCATCAAAAACAATACGCACTTTACGGTCTTTGCTCAATAAGGGTACATCCATGGCCTTAACATACATCTCTACCGCCAGGTCGGAAATAACCAACGGCATAATGGTACAAACCGCATCACGTTCTTTTATGGTTTCACCGATGCCGGCTTTTAAAGCCTTTACCACAACTCCCGACTGGGGCGCTAAAATTTGGTATTGGTCATTTCGGATTCGCATGTTCGCAAGTTCGTTCCTCAGCTTGGCTATCTCGGCTTCGGTGTCAAACATTTCAGCCTGCGTATTACTCCTGTCCGATTCGGCCTTGCTGATTTTATCCATGTACTCAGCCTCTACCCGGTCGAGCTCAATTTTTGCGCTCAGGTAATCGGCCTGTGCACCTTGAAACTTATACTCAATTTCCTGGAATTTGGTAAGGGGAATGTTACCCGCTTCAAACAGCTTTTTGTTTCGGTCAAACTGGTTTTCTGCATTCAGGAACTTGATGCGCTCAGCCTCCAGTTTGTTGGTAGCTTGCTCGATCTTATTGTTCATGGCATCACGCAAAGCACTGATTTGCCGCGAAAGCGCTTTTGCTTTTTGGTCTTTGGCCAACAGGCTGCTTTCTTTTGCGGCAATCTGTTCCTGTAAGCGATTGAGCAACTGCGGGTCGAAATACTTTTCACGAATTTCAGTAAGCGTAATAATGGTGTCACCCTTTTCAACGTATTCGCCCTCACGTACGTGCCAATGTTGAATTCTTCCGGCAATGATGGCCTCAACCGTTTGTGGCCGGTTCTCAGGGTTGAAGGCAGTTACGTTGCCCGTGCCCCGCACGTTTTGCTGCCAGGGAACAAATAAAATAATGGTAAAGATGATTCCAATAACCATGAGCCACCGTGCCAAAATTTTGCTTGATTGTGGCGATTTAATGGCCCGCAAGGAATAGAGTTTTTCCTGTGCAATAACTTTATCGATACGTTGACGTGAAAAGTTGAGCATACTATTCTACGTATTTGTTAATGATACCATCTTTCATAAGTTGATCAAACTTTCCAATGCCCTCAATTTTTCCATCACTTAACACCACCACTTTATCACAAGCGGCCATCACCAACGGGTCGTTGGATACGGCCACCAACGTCCAGTGATTTTTTCGATCGACCACACATTGAACTAAATCCAGTTTTGATTGTCTTTTCAGGCCGTTGAAGAAGTCGTTGAGGATAAGCAGCCTGGGCTTTTTGGCAAGGCACCTGGCCAATATAAGTTTGTGAATGTTTGTGTTGGACCAGTTTTTACCGCCACTGTTCAGCCGTGTGTTTAACCCTTGTGGCAGCCGGTTTACTTCGTCAGCCAAACCAACTTGTTCCAATGCTTCAATGGCATCCTGTACACTTTCCATGGGCTTGCCCACGGTTATGTTTTCCAATATGGTGCCGTCAAAAATATCTTCCTGCGAAATGTTTTTTCCAATCTTATCGCGAAGGTGGGTAAGGTCCAGGTCGCGGATGGAATACCCATTGATGGTTACAACACCTTCAAAGTTTGTGTATATACCAGAAATAATATTGGTTAATGTTGTTTTGCCCGCTCCCCCGGCTCCACTAATACAGATGTGTTCTCCCGGTGCAATTTCAAGGTCCAAACCCTTTAAAATATAGCCCGACTGATCAGGATATTTATACTTTAGGTCTTTCATGCGTACAGCAAAACCTTGTTGGGGTTGGTTATCCTTGGTCATATCCAGCCCGCCAATTTTTTCCAGCGGAACATCTGTTACGGCTGCCACCTTATCAACGGCTGTTAGCAAATCGTAGAGTACATCCATGTACATGATTATTTTTTCTACGGAGTTAAGCAATAGAATGATAATTACTTCAGAGGCCACAAATTGTCCTAGGGTAATCTGCCGATCAACCACCAGATAAGTACCCACTACCAGTAAACCACCGGTAACCGCAGCTTTGAAGAAAAGAATAAATGAGAATTGTGTGATCAGCACCTTGAAATGCTGGCTCCTGAACTTCAGGTAATTGTTTACGTTGTAATCTGTTTTTTTTATGGGCAGATCGGTACTACCGGCCAGCTTGAAGGAGTTGATGGCCCGTGCAAGCTCTTCCAGCCAATGCGCTACTTTGTATTTGTATTTTGATTCTTCGATGGAGGTGTATAAACCTTTTGCCCCGGTTATATAAAAGATAATAACCAGAATGCTTAACAGACCAATACTGAAGAAAACGAAAAAGGGGTGATAAAGGGAGAGCAGGAGCAAGCCAAACAAAATCTGGATTACACCTGCCGAAAGATCAATCAGCAATTTCGGCATCCCTTTTTGTATGGTCATGATGTCGAAAAAGCGGTTTACCAATTCAGGGGCATGATTGCCGATAATGGCTTCGGCCCGCAACCGTGGAATCCTGAAGGCAAACTCCAGCGAAGCTTTGGCAAATATTTTTCGTTGCAAATGCTCGACCAGTGTGATTTGAAAAATCTGGATGCCCCCACTTAATAAAACACCAATTATAATGATGGCGATAAGCACGTAAACCGAGCTGAAAAATACACCTCCTGAAATAAGTTCAACCGTAGTTTGTATACCCAGTGGAAGCACCAGGCTTATAAGCCCAGCCACGAGGGCATAAAAGAGAATGTAATTGATTTCCTTACGCTCGGTATGCAACAAGCGGAACAAACGACTTACCGGGCTCAACTTTTTTCCGGTTACGTTTTCATCCAATCCATAGTCACTAACCAACCCCTGGTCACCAAGCAGGAGAAAGAAAATAACCTCCCCTTCGCTGTTGGTAAGCAGGGGTTGATTTTCGTTGTACGGTTCGGTAATGCTTCCCTTGTTGGTGAAGCGTGTTTGGATTCTTTTTTTCCGGGCCGGGTGGATGAGTACAGGTTCGGCCGAATCATCAGCCCGTTTAAACGCCAGAATATAATTTTCCTCTTCTTTACTAAAGCGCCTGAAGTTTTCAGGCTCGAGTTGATATTCTAATAACAACAACCTGATTTTGGTTGAAGCTTCCAGCAGGTCGCGCTTAAACTCGGTAAATTCATCGAGGCTGTAAGTTCGGTTGTTGACCTCAACAAAACGGAGTGTTTCAGCATCAAACGAATGCTCAAGAAGCAATGAGGACTCGCGAAGGATACGGATAATATGGTCGTTACTCAACATGGTCCTGCGTGTTAAGAGCGTTAAAAGCTAATACCTGTATAAACTCAAAAAGGCTGTCGTAATGCTTTTGAGGATTGAACTTAATATCGGTTAATGAGGGTAAGTGTTCGGCATAATAAAGCTGGTGGTTAATGCTAAGAATAAGTGTGCTGGCCAATGTGCTGGGGAAGGGAAATGAAGGATTAACCTGTTTAATGATTTCGGCAATTCTCCGACACACCGTTTTATAGGGCATAAACACGCCATCTTTATTGTCATTGTCAACCTGCTTGGTGAGGTAAGTTTTTTCAAACTCGCACATAACAATGCGTTGAAGGGCTTTGCCATCCATCACTTCTGAATAAACGTCCTGATTTTTTTCTTCCGTAAGCAACTTCAGGCAAATGGTTAGCTTTTCTTTCGGGTCGCGGATATTGTTGGTGGCATAATCGATTTTGTATTCCAGCCAGGTCCAATACCAGTCGATCAGGTACAGTAAAAGTCGGTGTTTATTCTCAAAGTAGCGGTACACCGAGGCCTCGGTAGATTGAATTTCGTCTGCCAGTTTCTTAAAAGTAAAATCCTCAAAGCCAAGCTTGTCAATTAGCCTTACGCTGTTTTTGATGATTTTTTGACCAAGTTCTGTGCTGTCGGGGTTGCGCAGAAACAAGGATTCCTGGAGTTTAAATGCTAGGGTAGCCACGCTTCAATATGTGATAGTAATGCTATCAAAAACGAAAGTCGCACTAATTTGTTTAGGTTCAAACTAAAATTTTTCAAAAAATCAGGAAACAGGGCTTTTTAAAGCCTGTTAAATTCGACAATGAAGGCATCGGGGAACTTTTGTTGGAGTTCGGCCTTGAATTGTTCGGCTTTTGGCCGGTTTGGGAATTGCCCTAAGATGAGGGCATAGTATTTTACACCGTTTATGATTTTCACCTGCACGGTAACCTTCTTTTGGTAGGAGCTTTTCAGGTTTTCCGCCAGCCGCATCAGGTTTACCAACTCTTGGTAGGTGCCAATCTGAACCCCAAAACCCGAAGGCTTAAACCGGCCTACTTCAAAGTGGTAGAATTCCTTTTCATCTACCGATACCTGCCCGATGGGCCTTATGGGGTCGCTCTTTTTACCATCACCGGCATCAATTACCTCCAGGCTCACTTCTGCCAATCCTTGGTTTAAGAACCCTAATTTTTCAGCGGCCGATTTCGATACATCAATAATGCGCCCGTCTACATAAGGGCCACGGTCGTTGATAATAACTTCAACCGATTGGTTATTGGCCAGGTTGGTTACACGCACTTTGGTGCCAAACGGCAGGGTTTTGTGGGCGGCCGTAAGTTTGTTGTGCTTATATTTTTCACCACTGGCGGTAGGCTTTCCTTCAAACTTATCAGCATAAAAAGAGGCTTTTCCGGTTTGTGTTTGAGCCACTGCGAGCAAGCCAATAAAACAAAACAATAGGGTTAAAATCCGTGTGGTCATGCGTTGCGTATTTGCATTCAAAGTTAACGGCATTATTGGTAAAAGGGCCATTGGTTAATCAGCAAATTAGCCTAGCTTTGCCCGGCAAATAATAGATCGTAAATTATTTGCCATGCCCCAAAACAACGCCAAATTCCTGTTTGAAGCCCTCACCTACGATGATGTACTGCTGGTTCCGGCCTATTCGGATGTGCTTCCCCGTAATACGAGCATCAACAGCAACTTAACCCGAAACATTAAGCTTAACATTCCCATAGTTTCTGCCGCTATGGATACAGTAACAGAGGCTGACCTGGCCATTAGTATGGCTTTAGAAGGAGGGCTTGGCTTCATTCATAAAAACATGCGCATCGATCAGCAGGCCGAGCAGGTGCGCAAAGTAAAACGCTCGCAGAGTGGAATGATCCTTGACCCGATAACCTTAAGCGTAAACTCAACCGTGCAGGATGCCGAAAAAATTATGCGCGAATTCAGGATTGGCGGGATACCCGTTGTAGATGGAAACGGCAAGTTGTTGGGCATTATCACCAATCGTGATTTGCGCTTTCAAAAAGACCTAAGTGTGCCGGTTGAAAAGATCATGACAAAAGAAAACCTGGTTACGGCTTCGGAGAACATTACCCTTGAGAAAGCAGAGATAATTTTGCAGGAGTACAAGATCGAAAAACTGCCAATCGTTAACAAGAAGGGTAAGTTAACAGGGCTGATTACATTTCGTGACATCCAGAAAAAGAAAAACAAACCAAATGCCTGTCAGGATAAATTTGGACGCTTGCGTGTTGGCGCTGCTGTTGGTGTAACACCCGATATTCTTGATCGTATAGAGGCACTGAAAAATGCAGGTGTTGATGTTATTACGATTGATACTGCGCACGGCCATTCGAAAGGTGTAATTGAAGCCACTAAACGTGTAAAGAAAAAGTATCTTGAAATGGATGTAGTGGTTGGAAATATCGCAACGGGAGAAGCCGCCCGGGCTTTAGTGAAAGCGGGTGCTGATGCAGTAAAAGTTGGGGTAGGCCCCGGTAGCATTTGTACTACGCGTGTTGTGGCCGGGGTTGGATTGCCGCAACTTTCGGCTGTTTATGAATCAGCAAAAGCCATTAAAGGCTCTGGTGTTCCGGTAATTGCCGATGGTGGAATTCGTTTCTCGGGCGATCTGGTAAAAGCCATAGCTGCCGGTGCCGATAGTATCATGATCGGTTCGTTGTTAGCCGGTACAGAAGAAGCTCCGGGCGAAGTTATTATTTACGAGGGGCGCAAATTTAAGTCGTACCGTGGCATGGGTTCTATCGAAGCCATGGAAGAAGGTTCCAAAGATCGATACTTTCAGGATGTAGAGGACGACATCAAAAAATTAGTACCCGAAGGTATATCCGGCAGGGTGCCCTTCAAAGGACTTGTTTCGGAAGTACTTTACCAAATGGTGGGAGGGCTGAGGGCCGGCATGGGGTATTGTGGTGCCAAGAATATTGAGGCACTTAAAAAGGCTCAGTTTGTTAAGATCACCACGGCCGGAGTTACGGAAAGCCATCCGCACGATGTAGCCATTACCCGTGAAGCCCCTAATTATAGCCGGAAGTAATAACCCTAAAGGGCTCAAATCCCCTTTTTTCCCTATAATTGCAAGGCCAATCATAACCTGATTGGCCTTTTTATTGGTTGTATAACACCCTTTATCAGGCACCCTTGGTGCTGTAGATTTCAATGCGCATTAAAGCCTTAACCCGGTTGCTTTTTATGGTGGCAGGTATTACCTGGGTGGCCTTGTTGTTTACCGACCTTTCGGTGGTTTTCAGTGTTAAAACCAACATGGACCCTGACATCCCAACCTGGTTGCCGGGGCTGCTCTTTAACCTGTTTTTAGTTGCGCTTTACTACTTCTATAAGTACCGGATCGATCGTGATGAATTGTTGAACTTTGTCGATCTGTTATGGCGTGTGTTTGCCACCGGTTTAGTGGTAACGGTAATTTCATTACTCATCCGGCTAATCGAATACTTGCCGGGCACAACCAAACTTACCAGCCTGTTCATTTATGTTGAGGCAAATTACATCATCAACCTTGGGCTGATTGCCGGATTTTTGATGGCAGCCTACACGGTTTGGAAGCGATTGATCCTTTATCAAAAGTCAAAATGGCTGTTGCGGTTATGGAGTTTCTTTGAAGGAGGCTTGCTGGTTGCCCTGGTATACAACAGCCTGGAGATTGACGGATTTGACTGGCTGAACAATGTGTTGCTGGGGTTGCTGATCGTTATCGGGCTTGTATTGTCGGCAAATATGAAGTGGGTGGCCTACCTCAACTTCAGGCAAAAGTGGACAAGCTTATTGCTCTTGCTGCTTGCCATTTTTTACGTGATGTACCTGTTCTATACTGCCAATGCCCAGGCCATAAGTGCTTTTGGTGAAGGGAGTGGTTTTGTTGATCACCGGTATCATATATTTTTTCAGTCACTTTTTATTTTCGTTACGGTTTACAGTGTTTTCTCCTTCCTTGTCATATTGTTCAACCTGCCCACCACATCGGTGTTTGAGCAAAAGCTAGAAGAGGTCGTAAACTTTCAACGCATTAGCCAATCCATTCAAACCGAGCAGAGCGAAGAAAGTGTTTATAATATTTTGCTTGAGACATCCGTAAGCACGGTGTTTGCCGATGCTGCCTGGCTGGAAATAAAAAACAACGAGCACGACCACAGGCTTTTTACTTATCACATTACCGAGAAAGAAGCCCACGATATTATTGAGCACTTGAAAAAAGAGCATGTTACCGGCATACTTGAACAAAGCCAGGATAAAACAAAAAACCTGTCAAAGCACCTGTCATCTTTACGCGGTTCACGCTTTCGTTCCATACTGGCCTTTCCCATTTATGTGAAAGGCGAAAACATCGGTACGCTTGCTTTGCTAAAAGAGCTTTCGGATGGGTTCAACCGGGAGATGACAAAAATTGTTTCCACGTTTGCCAACCAGGCCGGTATTTCAATTGAAAATTTCAGGTTATTGGAAGAGGCCCTGCAAAGTGAACGCTATAAAGAGGAACTGAAAATTGCCAAAGCGGTTCAAAAAAGCTTGCTGCCGCAGGTGTTGGACCAACATACCGATTTTGATCTGGCCGCTTTTTCTGAATCGGCCGATGAAGTGGGTGGCGATTACTACGATACACTGCGCATAAGCGATCAGCAGGTTGCCTTGATTGTAGCCGATGTTTCCGGTAAGGGAACAACCGCGGCTTTCCACATGTCGCAAATGAAGGGAATATTTCATAGCCTGGCACAAAACTGCATTCAGCCAGCCGAATTTATGGTTCGCTCGAACAAGGCTTTGGCCAATTGCCTTGAGCGTGGGTCGTTTATTTCGGCAACTTTTTTTGTGATTGATGTAGCATCCAAATCGGTTTCCTATTCGCGGGCCGGGCATTGCCCCTTGCTATATTATACAGCTGCCGCTGGTACGGCCGCTTACCGAAAAGATAAGGGCGTGGCATTGGGCATGGTTCGCAACAACGGTTATGAAAAATTTATCGAGGCCCATTCTATACCCTACCAGGCCGGGGATATTATGGTGTTGTATACCGATGGGATTACCGAAGCTAAAAATTCAAAAGGTGAAGAATTTGGCTACGATCGGCTAAGTGAGGCCATTTTGGAAGTGAAGGACAGGTCATCGCGTGAAATCCAGGAGCATTTGATTAACCGGTTGTATGAATTTACCGGAACCGAAAACATAAATGACGACTACACGACAATGATTGTAAAATTTAAATAACCGCTTGTTTTTGGATACTAAATAAGTCAACATAAATGACCACAAAACGTTAAAAGACATGGTTCAGATTAAGAGAATTCAGGAAGACGGAGCTGACATTATCGTTCCCATTGGTGAAATTGATGCCAGTTCATCCATTGAGTTGGATTTAACCATTGCCAAAAGTGTTGGTGAGGGCTACACAAAAATCCTGGTTGACTGCAGTGCCCTGGAATATATCTCGTCAGCCGGTTTGGGCGTGTTCATGTCTTATATCGAAGAATTTAACGATAAAAACATAAAAATGGTGTTGTTTGGAATGAGTGAACGGGTGATCAACACTTTTGAAATTTTAGGGTTAAGTGAGTTACTCGTAATTGTTGAGAATAAGGAAGAGGCGAAGAAGCGATTGGTATGAGGTACGTGTATAAAGTTGGGTGCAGCATCGAAAACCTTAAGGGGATCCGTGATTTCGTTAAGCAGTCGCTGAAAAATCATGAGGTCTCAGATTTGGATACCAGCGAAGTTGTACTGGCCCTTGACGAGATGTGCTCCAACCTGATGATCCATGCCCATCAGTGTAACCCAAATGATTTATTTGAACTGCACATTATTGCCGAATACGGTAGCCCCCTGGTCATGGAGATTATCGATGATGGCACTGTTTTCGACATCAATCAATTTCACGAACCGGAATTGGGCAATATCATTCATGAAAAACGAAAAGGTGGTTTAGGTATCCGGTTGGTCAAGTCCATTATGGACAAAATTGAGTATGAACAAACCGGAACCAAAAATATTTGCCGCCTCATCAAAAAAGTGCAATTCGATTAATTTTCTCAGCGAACTATGATGATACGAAGTGCAATTACAATACTGGTAATCCTGTTTTCCATTAGTGCTTCGGCACAACGTGCAAAAAAGCAGAAGCCTGCACAAATACTCTTCAGCGTTAACAACCGTCCGGTCCCCGTTGATGAGTTTATCTACCTCTACAAAAAGAACCACCAGAACAGACCGGAAGATTTTTCCAAAGAAAAAATTGAAGAATACCTCGGCCTGTTCGTCAACTTTAAACTTAAGGTAGAAGAAGCGCGAAACAGGGGACTGGACACCACCAGGGTGTTTGTGAAGGAATTTAATAATTATAAAGAGGAACTAAGAAGACCCTACCTGCCGGAAGGAAAAATGCTGGACAGCCTGGTAAGACTTACCTACAAAAGATTAACCGAAGAAGTTAAGGCATCGCATATCCTCATCAATGCTGCTCCTGATGCCTCCCCTGAAGATACCCTGAAAGCCTACACCCGCACCCTGGAATTGAAAGCAAGGGTTACAGCAGGCGAAGATTTTGGAACACTCGCAGCCATGCACTCGGAAGACCCATCGGCCAGAACGAACAAAGGAAACCTGGGCTACTTTACCGCCATGCAGATGGTTTATCCTTTTGAAAGTGCAGCATACAGCGGTAAACCTGGTGAGGTTGTGGGGCCGGTACGCACACGCTTTGGTTATCACCTGGTGTTAGTTGAAGATCGTAAACCTGCGCGTGGCGAAGTAGAAGTTTCGCACATTATGATTCGCACCGGGGGCGAGCGCCCAGATGCTAAATCGAAGAACTTGATTTTTGAAATTTATGATCAGCTTAAAGGTGGTGTTGCGTGGGAAGAACTTTGTGCCCTGTATTCAGAAGATGGTAATTCAAAAAATAACGGAGGTCGCCTTCGCCCGTTTGGGGTCGGAGCCATGGCAGCCGCACCTGAGTTTGATGCAGTAGCATTTGCATTACAGAAACCGGGTGAAATTTCCGATCCGTTTCAAACGGCCTATGGCTGGCACATGGTGCGCCTTGAACGAAAAATCCCGCTTCCATCCTACGAAGAATTGTTACCCCAACTCAAACCTCGTGTGCAGCGCGATGAGCGCGTACAGATTTCAAAACAAGCTTTGCTGGCGAAGTTAAAGAAGGACTTTTTGTACAAAGAAAATGAAGCCGGCAAATCAAAAGTTTTTGCACGGGCAGATTCAACGCTTACAAAAGGAAAATGGAGCATAAGGCAGTGGCAAGGTTCAGAAACAATTTTTACCATAAAAACCCGTTCTGTTCCGGCTAAAGAGTTTGTGCAGTATGTAAATCAGCAACAGCGAGCGACAACACAAGCACCGAAAGATTATATGGAGCAGCTATATGCATCATTTGTGGAATCGGTGATCAACCAGGCTTATGAAGATCAGCTTGTACGGGCCAACCCCGATTATGAAATGCTGCTTCGTGAATATTACGAAGGTATTTTGCTGTTCGATATTATGGAGCGGGAAGTATGGAACCGTGCCAGCGAAGACACTACCGGGCAGCGTGCCTATTACCAGCAACATAGCCATAACTTTATGGCAGGTGAACGGGTTGTAACCGAATTGTATTCGGCCGCCACGGCTGATCAGCTTGAGGCCATAAAGACTGCCGTGGAAAAGGATGACGCGAATGCCCTGGAAGAATCCATTAAAGCAAGGCGCGTACGCTTTGAAAAGGGCACTTTTCAAAAGAGCGATCGCCCGGTGCTCTCGGGCGTACCTTGGGCTGCCGGAACCTATACCACAGAAAACAACGGAATGTATTACCTTGTGCGGATTTTCGAGCTCCTTAAACCGGGCCCATTAGCCTTTGAGGAAGCCCGGGCGGCCGTTATATCAGAATACCAAAACTACCTTGAAAAAAGGTGGGTTGAGCAACTCAGGAAAAAATACGCAGTAAAAATTGATGAGAAGGGCAAGCAATATGTTTTTAAGCAACTGGTTCGCTCGTAGTAGCTGGATGGCACTTGTGGTGTTGTTAACGTTAACCGCCTGCGAACTGATCCAAATGAAACAAGACAACCCAACGGTTGACACCAAGCGCATACCGGTAGCTCGCGTAAACCGTGCTTTTTTGTATAAAGACGAATTGGGTGGCATTGTTTTACCCGGTACCACCAAAGAGGATAGCATCGTGCGGGTTGAATCCTATGTAAACAGCTGGATACGCAAGCAATTGTTGCTGCAGGAAGCGGCACGAAAAATCAACATCAACGAGGCGGAAGTAGAGCGCAAGATATTGGATTACCGTTATAGCCTTATTGCTTATGAGTACCAGGCATTCTACATCAAGCAAAACCTGGACACAGCCATTGCGGCCAACGAAATTGAAAAGTATTACAAAGAGAACCTCGACAACTTTATCCTGAAGCAGAACATCGTAAGGGCAACGTTTATTAAAGTGCCCAAATCGGCCCCGCGTACAAACAAAATCAAAGAGATGGTTTTTTCAAAAAAGGATAAGGACCTGGAGGAGTTGAAAACCTATTGCCTTAGTTTTTCCACAGCCTATCATTTAGTCGATTCCACCTGGATGGTTTTTGATGAACTGGTAAAAAATTCCCCGTTGGCTGAAATTCCTAATAAAATCCAGTTTTTAAAGGCCAATCCGTATTACGAAACATCCGATGATACTTATTTGTATTTTCTTCGTGTAATGGAATACCGAATTTCTGACAACATATCGCCACTTGAATTTGTACGCGATGATATCCGTACCATTATTTTGAACAAACGTAAAGTTGCCCTGGCCAAGCAACTGGAAGACGACATTTACAAGAAGGCCGGTAGTGATAAAGAATATGAAATTTTTAAGTAAGACCGTAGTGAAGAAGAGTTATTACCTGGCAGTTGCATGCGTTGCCTTACTGGCCGCCACTCAAGTTCATGCACAGGAAGAACCCACGGGTTTTGTTGTAGACAAAATTATTGGCAAAGTCGACAACTACATTGTGCTGAAGTCCGAACTGGATAAATCCTTCCAGGAGTATGTTTCAAATGGAGGAAACCCATCGACTGAAACACGGTGCCAGTTTTTGGCCATGTTGCTGCGCAACAAGCTAATGATGGCCAAAGCCGAAATCGACTCGGTGGTGGTAACTGATTCGGAAGTGGATGCCAACACTTCGCGAAGAATGGAGATGATACTGGCGCAATATGGCGGCTCCCCGGTTGACCTGGAAAATAAATTTGGTAAAACGCTCGAACAAATACGCTTGGAGTTGCGCGACCAGATTCGTGAGCAAATGGTGGTGAACGAAATGCAACGCCACATCACAAAAGACATAAGCGTAACACCCAATGAAGTAAGACGCTTCTTTAATAAAATCCCTAAAGACAGCTTGCCGTTTTTTTCTGCTGAAGCAGAAGTTGCCCAAATCGTTCGCATTGCAAAAGTGAGCGAAAGCCAAAAGGAAATAACAAAGCGCGAACTAATGGATATCCGTAACCGTATTTTAAGCGGTGAAGATTTTGCCACGTTGGCCAAAAAATACTCGGCCGACCCTTCCGTGACGGTTAATGGTGGCGATATGGGTTTTGTAGGCCGGGGCATGATGGTGCCCGAATTTGAGGCTGCGGCATTTAAACTTAAGCCAGGCGAAATTTCCATGCCGGTAGAAACCATGTTTGGCTTGCACATCCTTCAGTTACTTGAGCGGAGGGGAAATGAATACCATTCCCGTCACATACTCATGTCACCCTCACCCTCACCGGAAGATCTTGACAATGCCCGGAAATACCTCGACAGTTTGCGTACGCTGATTGTGAACGGAGAACTTACCTTCCAAAAGGCGGCTAAAGAATATTCTGATGATGTGGAAACAAAAGGAAGTGGTGGCTTTTTTATTGATGATGACGGAGGCACACGTATAGCCGTTGATGAGCTTGATCCGGTGGTTTTCTTCGCCATTGATTCCATGAAAGTTGGCGGCATTTCATCACCCTTGGTGTACCGTACAGAAACCGGAAAAGAGGCCGTTCGTATTTTATATTACAAATCGCGGGTGCCCCCGCACCAGGCATCCTTAAAGGAAGACTGGCAGCGCATTCAAAACGCAACACTTAACCAAAAGCAAAATCGTGCACTTGAAAAGTGGTTTGATAAGGCGCGCAAAGATGTTTTCATCAGTATTGATCCAGCCTATGATTATTGCGGCATTTTGGATGATTGACGTTCATGTAAAAAACCGGCCATCATAAAAGCATTTACAGTAGGTTTGTTAAAATTGGGTTACTCATGACAAGATTTGCATCGGATGTGGAGGCTGCTGATTCGTTGGCGCTAACGTATAAGAACCTCACCAAAGAGATTTCAAAAGTTATTATCGGGCAAGACGAAGTGGTACGCTTTGTACTGACCGGCATTTTTTGTCAGGGCCACTCGCTGCTGATCGGTGTTCCGGGCCTTGCCAAAACATTGCTCGTACAAACCATTGCCACTGCCCTCGATCTGCAATTCAAACGCATCCAGTTTACGCCCGATTTGATGCCATCGGATATTATCGGTGCCGAAACAATGGACAAGGAGCGCAATTTCAAGTTTGTAAAAGGGCCTGTGTTCGCCAACATTGTGCTGGCCGATGAGATAAACCGAACACCTCCTAAAACACAAGCGGCTTTACTGGAGTCGATGCAGGAATACGCAGTAACTATAGCCGGTGTGCGTTATGAATTGCCCAAGCCGTTTTTTGTACTGGCTACCCAAAACCCGATTGAGCAGGAGGGAACCTATCCGCTACCCGAAGCTCAACTAGACCGGTTTATGTTCGATATTCAGTTAACGTATCCCTCATTCACCGATGAGGTTCAGGTGGTGAAGAACACAACTTCTGATGAACCGATTACCGTCAGCAAAACACTTTCAGCAGAAGATATACAGGAGTACCAACACTTAGTGCGCAGGGTGCCCGTGCCGGATAATGTGATTGAATACACGGTGCGTTTGGCCAATAAAACGCGCCCGAACACTGCAGGCGCTTCGCCTATGGCCAACGAATACCTTGAGTGGGGGGCTGGCCCGCGGGCTTCGCAGTTTTTGATTCTTGGTGCCAAGTGCAATGCTTTGCTCAGCGGGAAATACTCACCCGATATAGAAGACGTACGTTCCATTGCCAAACCGGTATTGCGCCACCGCATGGTGCGTAATTTCAAAGCCGAAGCGGAAGGGATAACAATTGATGGATTGATCGAGAAGTTACTGGATTGATCAATTCAGTATTTCATCCGTAATCGTCAACAGGTTTCCATTTAAAATGGTTTGATATTGACGTAAAGGTCGCCAGGCAATGCCACCCGTGGGGTTTCCATCCCAATTGAAGGTTGAGCCGCAACACACATCTTGTAAAAATAAATTTGATGTATGCACATCTACTGTAGCGCATGCCTGATTAGGTTGGTAAGAACAGTTACGCTCAAACGCCAGGTAGGTGTTAAAATTTTTTTTATGCAGGATAATGCCGCGTACACCAGCATTAACATACACATAGCCTACGGTATTTAAGTTGATGTATTGCGGCAGAGCCAGGTTGATTTCAACAGGTTGAAAAAACACAATGGGTATAGGATCATCAAATAGATCGGGAGAACAGGAGGTAAAGAAGGTAAAGAAGGTTGTGAGGACTATGGTTACTGCTTTTGAAACACGCAAACCTTTAACAGGCTTAAGCGTGCATATTGATTTTTGCCCACACGTATAACTATTTTTTGGTATAGTCATAGAAACCTTTCCCGCTTTTTCTTCCATGGTGCCCCGCATCTACTTTTTGTTGTTGCATCCGGTTTGGCCTGAACCGGGCCTCTTCATGAAACGCATGGTACATGGATGTTGTTACCGAGAAATTAGTATCCACCCCAATGAGGTCCATCAATTCAAAAGGGCCCATTTTAAACCCGGCTGATTTCATGAGGCTATCTATCGTATTTATATCGGAAACATTTTCTTCCAATAACTTCAGCGCCTCAACATAATAATGCCTGGCCACACGGTTAACGATAAACCCGGGCGAATCTTTTGCCAACACGGAGGTTTTGCCAAGTTTTTCTGTGAATTGTTTTAATAATTCAACAGTTGCCAAGTTGGTTCCTGCCCCACTGATGATTTCCACCAGCTTCATAATGGGTGCCGGATTGAAGAAATGTAATCCGGCAAACCGTTCGGGATGTTTTAATGTCGCAGCAATTTGCGTTACCGGAATGGAGGAGGTATTGGTGGTAAGCATGCAACGCTCATTGTTAATTTCTTCGAGCGAGGCGAATAATTTCTTTTTCACATCAAGGTTTTCGATGGCCGCCTCAATAATTAAATCGGCTTTGAGTTGCTGAAGATCGGGCTGAGCCTTAATTCTGGCCAAGGCTTGTTCTTTTTCGGTCAACTGAATCTTTCCTTTTTCAACCGCAGTGCTTAGTGATTTTTCAATCAGGGAAATGCCCTTCGAAATAAAATCGGGTTGGATGTCGTACAACAAAACTTCAAAGCCGGCAACAGCACATACCTGAGCAATGCCTTGCCCCATGGTGCCCGCACCGGCAATACCGATTGTTTTTATTTCTTGAAGACTCATTTGGAAGTACTTAATTAGCTGTATCGAGACAGATGTGCTTCAACATTCTACATTCGTAATTCATCATTCAAAAATTACAGATTTAGATTACCGTATGAAATTGTTTCAGGAAGCGAATATCATTTTCGGAATACAAACGCAAATCGTTCACTTGATAGCGTAACATCGTAACACGTTCTATCCCCATGCCAAAGGCAAAGCCTGTAAACTCTTCCGGATCAATACCACAATTTTTCAACACGTTGGGATGCACCATACCCGATCCGGCAATTTCAACCCAGCCGGTGTGTTTACAAACATTGCAGCCATCACCTTTACAGATCAAACAAGAGATATCAATTTCAGCGCTGGGCTCTGTAAACGGGAAGAATGAAGGACGGAACCTGATTTTAATATCCTTGCCGTACATCTCTTTGGCAAAGTGATACAGCGTTTGCTTCAAATCCGCAAAGCCAACATTGCGATCGACATAAAGGCCCTCTACCTGGTGGAAAAAGCAATGAGCCCGTGCCGAAATGGCTTCATTACGGTACACGCGGCCCGGCATAATGGCACGCAGCGGAGGCTTTTGTTTTGTCATCAGCCTGATCTGCACATTGGAAGTGTGTGTGCGCAATAGTATGTCAGGATTCTTTTCTACAAAAAAGGTGTCTTGCATTTCGCGTGCCGGGTGGTTTTCCGGAAAATTCAAGGCTGAGAAATTGTGCCAATCATCTTCAATCTCGGGGCCATCGGCAACGTTAAAACCAAGTCGTTCAAAAATTTCAATGATCCTGTTTCGGGTAAGGGTAAGCGGATGTTGATTGCCAATTTTGTTCGGAATTGTGGGTAGCGTCAGGTCAATATCTACCGATGACGAAGCGGAATGCTCCAGCATTTCGGTGAGTACCTTTAGTTTTTGCTCAGCACCTTGCTTCAGTTCATTCAGGATTTTTCCCACCTTCTTTTTTTCTTCCGGTGGCATCTTTTTCAATTCTTCAAAGAGCTCACTGATAACGCCTTTCTTACTGACATACTTCAGGCGGTATTGTTCAACGCCCTGTTTGTCTGTAGCGGTGAATGATTCAACTTCTATCGCTAATGCTTTTATCTGTTCTTCCATGTTACTATAAGATCTTTCAAAAATACGATTTTACGGTTAAACCGACTGTTCATCTTTATTCAACCGGGTAAGGATAAGCTGGTCCAGCGCCACACTTAACGCCACGGAAAGCAACATTACCGTCAACAGCAAGTAGTTATCGTTTACGGAGTGCATAAAAATGGCCATAACGATATAAAAGGACTGGATAAAACTTAGCAGAATGGTTGTTTTACGGTGCGAAAAACCCAACCGCATAATGCTGTGATGGATGTGACTTTTATCGGGTGTAAAGGGGGACTGCTTGCGTGCGATGCGCAAAATGAAAATCCGCATGGTATCTACCAAGGGTACAATAATGAAACATATTGCCGGGGCTACTGAGCCGCTAAAGCGATAAGCATGTTCGGCAGGGAGGTTATAGTTGTGGTTAATGAAATGAATAGCGGTGATGGCGAGCATCATGCCTACAACCAATGCCCCGGTGTCGCCCATGAAAATTTTTGAAGGTTCCCAATTGAAGATGAGAAAAGCAATGAGCGCACCTACCATACCAAACGAAAGCACGGCAAATACACCGTCATCGGCAAGGATGAACCAAATACCAAATGCAAGGAGGGAAATAATAGCAAGGCTTGCTGCCAGTCCGTCAAGTCCATCAATCAGGTTAAAAGAATTAGTGATAACAATAATGGTAAACACGGTGAGGATGTAACTCAATGTTGTGGGTATTTCGTATAGGCCGAACAAACCATACATGGATTTGATGCGGAGATCAAAAAGCAGGATGAGAATGGTTGCTGCTACCAGTTGCCCAATCAATTTCATATAGGGTTTTAAGGGCACGAGGTCATCGCGCACACCAACAAAGAAAACCATGAACAACGCAATCAGGATCATGCGTATTTCTTTCCATTGGCTGATGTCTGTCCAGATAAGTGACCCGATAAAAAAACCGATAAAAATGGCGATACCACCCATGGAAGGCGTAACTTTTTTGTGGATTTTTCTGCGGCCGGGAATATCCACCAGGTTTTTTTCTAATGAGTATTTAATGATCACCGGGATGATCAGAAAACAGATCACAAAAGAAGTAACCGCAGCCGCTAGAGGGATAGCCATAGGTTTGGATGTAGGCCGTAAAATTAAGGATTAAAAGGCGTGGGCACGGTTCGGCTATGAAAAATATTGGCGGATTAGTTGCGCCACACAGGTTACCTGTTCTGGCTTCAGCTCAGGGTATAGTGGCAGTGAAAGCACCTGGTGTTGTAACCGGTGCGTTACCGGAAATTCTTTTTCGGTATGAAGCAAGTGACGATAGGCTGGTGTAAAAGGTAAACCTGCAGGGTAATGGATAAGTGTTTCCACACCATGTTCGGCCAGGTAGTTTTTCAGTTCATCGCGTTGTTCGGTTACTATGCAAAATATATGATAAGAGTGCGTTGACCCGGATCGTTCCTGTGGAAGTTGAACCTGTGGTAAGTTTGAAAGTTGTGTAGCATACTGTTGGGCCTGTGCTGTTCGCCTGGCGCTCCACGCAACCAGGTGTTTTAATTTTACGGATAACAATGCTGCCTGTAGCGTATCCATACGGCTATTCATCCCTTCCAGTTCATGATCGTCTTTCACCAAAGCACCGTGGTTTCGAAGCCTGCGCATTTTTTCAGCAAGAACATCGTTATGCGTAAGAATACAACCGGCATCACCATAGGCACCCAAATTTTTGGTTGGGTAAAAACTAAAAGCAGCGGCAATCCCAACCGTGCCGGCAAGTCTGCCGTTTTCATCGCGGGTAAGGTGCGCCTGTGCACAATCTTCGATCAGAAAAATTCCTCGCTCATCACATATTTTTTTGATCTGAGTTAGTGGTGCAGCCTGCCCGTATAAATGAACGGCTATGACTGCTTTTGTTTTAGCAGTGATTTTTTTTTGGAGTTGTTCAGGGTCTACTGTGTAAAAGTTGGGGTCAACATCGCAAAACACCGGGTTAGCACCGGCAAGGGAAATCACTTCGGCTGAAGGCATGCAGCCAAATGCCGGTGTTATCACTTCATCTCCGGTTTTGATACCAAGTGCCTTTAAAATGATAAACAGCGAGTCGGTGCCATTGCCTGTACTGATGCAGTGTGGCATACCGAACAAATTGGCGAACTGCTCCTCGAATTTTTTTACTGGAGTCCCACCAATAAACTGAGCATCACGAAACGCCAATTGAATGGCCTCATCAATTTCCGTTCGGATGGATTCGTACTGAAGGCGTAGGTTTATGAAAGGGATATGCACACTTAAAGTTAGCGGCTTTTCAATAGTTTTTGCTCCCAGGCCCAGGCATGTTTAAGGGCATCTTCCATGGCGTATTTGGTTGACCACTTGAGTGTATTGTTTACTTTAGTCGGGTCGGCATATACTTTCTCAACATCGCCCGGCCTGCGTGGGCCAATAACAAATGGAAGGGGAGCGCCAGTTGCGCGGATGAAGGTATTCACCAGTTCAAGAACGGAAGCACCTTTACCTGTTCCAACATTGAAAGCATCGTAAACATTTTTGCGTGAATCTTTCGCCAGGTAAGCCAATGCTTTTACATGAACATCGGCCAGGTCAACTACATGGATAAAATCGCGGATGCATGAACCATCGGGGGTATTGTAGTCGTTGCCGAAAACAGTAAGTTTTTTCCGTAAGCCCGCGGCTGTTTGTGTAATAAACGGTACCAGGTTGTTGGGCACGCCAATAGGAAGTTCACCCATGAGTGCGCTGGGGTGGGCCCCAATGGGGTTAAAGTAACGAAGCGATATAATACGAAAACCTGTTGTATGCACATCTTCTAATATCCGCTCACAAAGTTGCTTGGTAGCACCGTAAGGCGATTCGGCCCGCTTGAAAGGGGCGCGCTCATCTACCGGAATTTTATCGGGCTGACCGTAAACTGTACAAGAGGATGAAAAGATAAAATCTTTAACGCCATGCTCTTCCATAACCTCCAGTAAGGTGAGCAGGGAGCCCACATTGTTTTGATGGTATAACAATGGTTTCTGTACCGATTCGCCTACTGACTTAAAAGCAGCGAAGTGCATGACACAACTAAAAGGACCTTGTGTTTTAAATACGAAGTTCAAAAAATTTTTATCGCGGCAATCGCCCTGGTGAAAGTTGGGAACCTTACCCGTTATCTGGTGAATGCCTGCCAAAAGTGTTTTATCGCTGGCTGAAAGGTTATCAACGATAACCGGATCGTAGCCTGCCGCCATCAACTCAACAACGGTATGGGCGCCAATATAGCCTGCGCCACCAGTTACCAATATTTTTGTTGATGAACTCATTGCTTATAAGCGTGATGTTGCCAAGCCGCGGTTTAAAAAGCCCTTCACATCATAAATAACGGTGTTGTTTTGTTTCACCACACTCCAATCCAACAAATTAAATTCTTCATGTCCAACGGCCAGTACAATCGCATGGTATTTTTTGGAGAGCTTATCCACTAATTGCAGGCCATATTCATGCTGCACTTCTTCGGCATCTGCCCAGGGATCAAAAATATCAACGTTAGTTCCGTAACTTTTCAATTCCTGAATTACATCTACCACTTTACTGTTTCGGATGTCCGGGCAATTTTCTTTGAATGCTATACCCAGTACAAGGATGTCACTGCCGTAAACGGGTAATTGATTTTGAGCCATGAGTTTTATCACATTGCCGGCAATGTGCGCGCCCATATTGTCATTGATCCTTCTTCCGGCCAGAATTACTTCCGGATGGTAGCCCAGGCTTTCAGCTTTATAAGTAAGGTAATACGGATCAACACCAATGCAGTGCCCGCCTACCAAACCTGGCTTAAAGGGTAGAAAATTCCATTTCGTTCCTGCTGCTTCCAACACTTCATGTGTATCAATCCCCATCTTATCAAAGATCAAGGCCAGTTCGTTCACGAATGCGATGTTAATATCGCGCTGTGCATTTTCAATAACCTTGGCAGCCTCTGCAACCCGTATAGAGGAGGCTTTGTGCGTTCCTGCTGTTATAATTTTACGGTAAAGCTGGTCAACCTTCTCAGCAATTTCAGGAGTGCTTCCGCTGGTAACTTTTTTTATGGTTGTAACCCGATGCAATTTGTCGCCAGGATTAATCCGCTCGGGGGAGTAGCCACCAAAAAAGTCAACGTTGTATTTCAATCCGCTAACCTGCTCAACAATCGGGATACAATCTTCTTCCGTACAACCGGGGTAAACGGTTGATTCATAAATCACAATGTCACCTTTTTTAATAACGGCACCAACCGTTTTGCTTGCGCTTTGCAACGGCCGAAGATCGGGCTTCCGATATTCATCTACAGGCGTGGGCACGGTTACGATAAAGTAGTTGACAGCTTTCAGGTCATTCAAATCATGTGAATAGGTCAGTTTTGTTGCGCTCTTAAGTTCATGATCTTCCACTTCGCGTGTGCGGTCATGCCCCTTTTTTAATTCCTCAATCCGCTCTTTATTGATATCAAAGCCAACCACCTCCATTACTTTTCCAAACTCTACGGCCAGCGGAAGGCCAACGTAACCCAATCCAATAATTCCAATTTTATCCATGATTATTTATTTCTTGATGTTGTAATACTCAACGTACCAATCGATGAATTTGCCAATGCCTTCTTCAATTGAGGTTGCCGGTTTAAAGCCAGCATCGTGCATCAGGTCATCCACATCGGCATAGGTTTCCGGTACATCGCCATCCTGAAGGGGCATAAAGTTCTTAACCGCTTTCTTTCCAAGTTTCTCTTCGATTACCTCAATAAACCGAAGCAGTTCTACCGGTTTGTTATTCCCGATGTTATAAATCTTGTAGGGTGCAAAGCTGCTGGCGGGATCAGGTTGATTGCCATCCCATTGTGTATTGGGTTTTGGCACGATCGGCACCAAACGTGTTATGCCTTCAACGATATCATCAATAAAGGTGAAATCGCGTTTCATTTTTCCATGATTGTAAACATCTATGGTTTTCCCTTCAACAATGGCTTTGGTGAAAATAAACAAGGCCATATCCGGACGGCCGTAAGGACCGTATACCGTAAAAAATCGCAATCCTGTTGTAGGCAGGTTATAGAGCGATGAATAGGTGTGTGCCATCAACTCATTCGACTTTTTGGAGGCGGCATAAAGCGATAGCGGATGATCTACATTGTGGTGTACCGAGAAAGGCATTTTCTTATTGGCACCGTACACCGAGCTGGACGATGCATAGACCAGGTGCTCAACTTTATTGTGCCGGCAAGCCTCCAGAATATTCAGGAAGCCGTGCATGTTGCTTTCCAAATAGGCATAAGGATTGGTAAGTGAATATCGAACGCCCGCTTGTGCCGCCAGGTTAATCATATAATTAAATTTGCCTGACGCAAAAATCTGATCGATGGTGCTCTTATCGGTAAGTTCGGCTTCAATAAAAGTGAACCCTGGTGTTTTCTTAAGAATGTCAAGCCGGGAGTGTTTGAGGCGTACATCGTAGTAATCGTTCAGGTTGTCGGTTCCGGTAACCTGATAGCCCTCTGCGCACAGGCGTTTGCTCAGGTGAAACCCGATAAAGCCTGCGGCCCCGGTAACTAAAACTGTTTTTTTGGTGTTCATTCAGCGGTACTAAAAAGGAGTGCAAAACTAACAATTTATGGGCTGAGACCGTTAATTTGGGCTGATTTTCAATAAACTTGTGCAACCTCCTTAATCCGCCTTGAACACAAGAATTATTATTCAGCTTCTGCGCAAAGAGTTTATCCTGGAATTGAGGCGAAAGTCGGTTATTGCCGGTTTGGGCTTATACCTGTTTAGTCTCATTTTTATTTGTTACCTCACTTTTAACCTGAAGGAGAATATCATTGGCCCGTATACCTGGTCGGCTTTGTTTTGGCTTACCATATTATTTTCGGTCGTAAACAGTGTGGCCAAAAGTTTTATTGGTGAAAAGAAGGGCGTGGTCATATACCTATATACCGTAGCCAGTCCGCAGCAGATTATTGTTTCAAAAATCATTTATAACGCTTTATTGTGTTGGTTAATTTCAATGGCGGGCTATGTGCTCTTTTCGATTTTTATTTTTAACCCTGTTCAGGACCGTTTGATTTTTTTGTCTGTTTTGTTACTTGCCTCAATTGGGTTTTCAACGTCACTGAGTTTAATATCCGGCATTGCATCAAAAGCCAATAACAGTAATGTGCTTATGGCTGTACTCAGTTTCCCGGTGGTAATTTCCATATTACTCATGGCTGTGCGGGCCACAAAAAATGCATTGGATGGAATTGACCGCTCGGCCAGTACGGATGAGCTGCTCAACCTGCTGGCCATAAATTGCATTGGGGGTGCATTGGGGTATATCCTGTTCCCGTATATTTGGCGCAGTTAAGAATTAATTTTCAATTAGCCCATTTTTAACGTATTGGCTAATGAGTGATTGCTTACGTAATATTTGAATGAAAGTCTGGTTAAAAGTAATTGCCATACTCCTTCTGGTTTATGTTCACACGGCTGGTTTGCTGATGGACGTGCCACGGTTGAATATCCTGAATGAGACCGTTCGTGCTTTATACTTTCATGTGCCCATGTGGTTTGGCATGGTGCTGCTGTACCTGATGTCAGTTTACTATGCCGTTAGGTATTTAAAAAATCCGACACCCGAATTTGATCTTAAGTCTGTAGCGTATGCCCATGTCGGTACCGCCTTTGGTGTTTTAGGGATGATTACCGGTATGTTGTGGGCAAATTATACCTGGGGTTCGCCCTGGCATGGCGACCCAAAACAAAACGGTGCTGCCATAGCACTATTGGTTTACCTGGCGTATTTCGTGTTACGGGGTTCATTGGATAATGAAGAGCAGCGTGCAAGGTTAAGTGGTGTGTATAACATTTTTGCCTTCGCAGCCATGATACCCCTCATCTTTATCATTCCACGCCTCACCAGCAGTATGCATCCGGGTAGTGGGGGCAATCCGGGCTTCAATGCCTATGATCTGGATAGCCGTATGCGGTTGGTATTTTATCCTGCCGTGATTGCCTGGTTTTTAATTGGATTGTGGATTGTGTCCCTTCGGGTGCGGATCAAAAAATTGGAAGAAAAAATTATCGACAACGAATGAAAGATATCATCATTAGAATTACAGGATTAGTTCTGCTGCTCGTTACGAACGTTGGATTGGCCCAATCCGAAGTGGAGATGGCCGATACGATGCGCACGGAAGGGAAAATTTATGTGATTGTGGCTATTGTGCTGATTGTGCTGGCCGGACTGGTAGTTTACTTATTTATGCTGGACAGGAAAGTAAAAAACCTCGAAAACCGGATAAAATAGGTCAATTTGGCATATTTTAGGGTGATTTATGTCACTGGTTTTGCGTTGTTTTTGGGTTAATTTTGAACCGGTTTAAGCAGGGTAGAAACATGAACCGGAACTATGCATTAGGTTTCTATTGCATAGTTTGACGAATGAAAATCATCAACTTAGACTAAATTTTTTGATCAACCTGATTGGTGATTTTCATTGTCAAGGTTAACCCTGACAATACTGATGGCACCATCAGCATTCGTCAGCCTTATTTAGTTGGTATTAAATTTTAATGCATAATCTGGGATGAAAAAATCACACATCTTTATCATCGTTATTATCGCGGTTGCGGTTGCTATAATCGTGTCGTCAACGAATGATGCCAGCACCTATGTTACGTTTACAGAAGCGTATCAAATGGCTTCTTCCGGAAAATCAAAAAGTATTCATGTGGTGGGCGATTTAAAAAAGGACGCTTCCGGTAAAGTGGTTGGTATTGAAGCCGGAGCCGATAAGGTTTCTTTTTCTTTTGTGATGGTGGATGAGGGAGGCAAAGAACAAAAAGTATATTACAACCAGCCGATGCCGCAGGATTTTATACGATCTGAAAAAGTTGTTGTGATTGGTGGATACAAAGGAGAAGATTTCCATGCAGAAAAAATCCTGTTAAAGTGCCCTTCGAAATACCAGGAACAAACCCTTAACGCGGGTGTTTAAAATTATCGAAATCTCTGGTTTATCGTTTTCGATTTTTCTATCACATTACCCGGAATCGTAAATCGTAAATCATAAATCATAAATTCTGAATGATTCACTACTTCATTGGCAACCTCGGACATTTTTTTGTTATCACCTCTTTTGTTGCGGCCCTGGTGGCTTTCTTCTCCTACTTTAAAGCAACAATAACACAGGATATTGATAAGAAGCATGGTTGGCTGCTCAACGGCAGGATAAGTTTTTATGTGCACGCATTGGCTGTGTTGGGTATTGTAGTTACGTTATTCATCATCATTAAGAATCACTACTTTGAATATCATTACGCCTACAGTCATTCTGATAAAAAGCTCCCGGCACACTACCTGGTCTCTACATTTTGGAACGGACAGGAAGGAAGCTTTCTGTTATGGATGTTCTGGCATGCGGTACTGGGTATTGTAATCATTCTCACGAATAAATTTTGGGAAGGGCCAGTCATGACGGTATTCTCCGTTGTGCAGGCATTTCTTACGTCAATGATTTTGGGTGTAGTACTTCCCGGGCTTGAATTAAAAATCGGTAGTTCACCTTTCATTCTGCTTCGCGATGCCATGCCTGATCCCATCTTCACGGTTCAACCTGATTTCATTCCGCAAGATGGTGCAGGGTTAAATCCACTGCTGCAAAACTATTGGATGGTTATTCATCCGCCTACATTGTTCCTTGGCTTTGCGGCCACGCTTGTTCCGTTTTCATTTTGTATCGCGGGCTTGTGGTTGAAGCGTTACCGTGAATGGGTACGTCCGGCTTTACCGTGGTCGTTGTTTGCCGGTGCTATACTCGGTCTTGGAATTTTAATGGGTGGTTATTGGGCGTACGAAACATTGAATTTTGGAGGTTACTGGAATTGGGATCCGGTAGAAAATGCTGTTTATGTTCCATGGCTTGTTCTCATTGCTTCTATTCACACCATGATCACCTATAAGAATAGTGAAACCGCATTGAAGGCTTCCATTATTCTGGTTATAGCTGTTTTCATTCTTATCCTTTATTCAACCTTTTTAACCCGCAGTGGAGTATTGGGCGATGCGTCAGTGCACTCTTTTACTGACTTGGGACTTTCGGGTCAGTTGCTGTTGTACTTGTTGTTCTTTATGATAGCGGCATTAGCCCTGGCTATTATCCGCTGGAAAGAAATTCCATCATCTAAAACTGAAATCTCAACCTATTCACGCGAGTTCTGGATTTTTATTGGGGCAACTGTTTTGTGTTTAATGGGCTTTCAGGTGCTGGTGCCCACATCATTTCCTGCCTGGAATCAACTGGTTGAATCGTTTGGTGGCATCTCTAATATTGCCCTTCCGGGCGATCAGGTAGAATACTTTTCGAAGTTTCAGATATGGTTTGCTATTGCGATTGGTATACTCTCTGCAATCGGACAATTCTTTTGGTGGAAAAAAATCGATAAAGGTGAGCTTAAAAAGCAACTGTTTTTCCCTTTTGTTTCGGCCATGTTGCTCACCGTGATAATCATAAATATAGGACGCTTTAACTTCAGCTATGTGCTTTTGCTTTTTGCTGGGTTGTTTACCGTTATTTCCAATGGCAAAATTCTTTATTCGATATTAAAATCAAGTCCAGCACTTTCCGGTGGTGCGGTTGCGCACATTGGTGTGGGCCTTATGCTGGTTGGTATTTTGTTTTCATCCGGGTATTCCAAAGTGGTTTCGCTGAACAATACCGGTATGTTGATCTCACGCCAGTTAAGCGAAGAGTTTAACCGTGAAAATCTTTTACTCTTTGTTCATGAGCCACGCGACATGGCCGGTTATCAGATTGAATATATTGGCGAACGTATTGAGCCACGCTATAAACATGGGTTTATAAAAAAATCAGATGTTGATTACACGGATGATCCGTATACGGTTGTTGCGAAACGGGACATCACATTTAAAAACCGGCAGTTGTATAAGGCCGGTGAGCGTTTTGAAATAAATCCGGAGAACACCTTTTACGAGATTGAATTCAGAAAAGATGGTAAGGTTGTTTTTGTTCAGTACCCACGGCTACAGGTTAATCCCCGCTTTGGCAATATGGCCTCCCCGGATATAAACCGAAAAGCAACACTGGATCTGTATACCCACATTTCAGCGCCCATGACGGAAGAAGCCAAGGAAGATTGGAGTGAGCCCGAAGAAATGACATTGAAGCGCACGGCTCAGTTTTTTGCCAATGATTACGTGGCTTCGGTGGAGAGCCTTAACCGGGTGTATGAAATTGGCGGACAAAAAATTGATTCATCCTTCGTGGCTATTAAGGCAAATGTGTTGGTGCGTGGCGAGAAACAGGATTATACTGCAGAACCTATATTAATTATCGGAACGCAATCGCGTGGAGGAATTGTGCCGGGGGTTATTCCTGAACTCGGACTGAAAATTTCGTTGATGAATGTTCATCCGCAAACCGATGAACTCACGCTTAATGTGTACACACGTCAAAAGGATTGGGTGGTAATCAAAGCCCTCGAAAAGCCCTTCGTTAACGTTTTATGGATGGGAACCCTGGTACTCATGGCCGGCTTTGGCATAGCCATGGTGCGCAGGTTCAGGGAATTTAAATTGATGAAGGCAAAAGGCCAGGAGTAACACATCGCAATTAGCTGGGGGGTGAAACCTTAACGGGGTTGCCTCGTTTCAAGAGGCTATAACCTTAGGATAAAACCTCATCCTTATGCTAAAAAATTACCTTCTGGTTGCGTTCCGCAACATTAACAGGCAGAAATTTTATGCGTTTTTAAATGTGATAGGGCTTACGGTGGGTATAGCTTCCTGTCTTTTTATTACCCTTTACGTAAAAGATGAAATAAGCTACGACCGGTTGCACCCGGATGCTGACCGTATTTACAGGGTAAACTTGGATGCCAAATTAGCAGCCCAGGAAATTGCCGTTGCCGTTTCATGCCCGCCTATGGCTGCTGCACTTATTCAGGAAGTACCCGAAGTAGAGAGTGCCGTGCGGGTGGCATCCAATGGAAGGGTAGTGATTAAATACGGTGAAAAAGCTTTTACTCAGGATCGTGTTTTTGCTGCGGATACAAACTTTTTTACATTTTTCAATTTTCCATTAGTAGAAGGCAACCCAAAAAATGCGTTGAAAGAACGCAACACCGTTGTCCTTACAGAGAGCACTGCCCGAAAGTTTTTTGGTTCAGAGAATGCTTTGGGCAAATTGCTGGCAGTGGGTAATGATACCACAACCTATGTAGTAACCGGTGTAGCGAAAGATCTTCCCGGCAATGTTCATTTTAAATTTGATGTAATCCTTACCGGTGAATCTTCCACGGCATTTCGTGATCCGATTTGGATGAACAACTACCTCGCTACTTATCTTAAAATTCACAAGGGTTCATCACAGCAAACTGTAAAATCGAAGATTGATGATCTGACCATAAAATATATCGGCCCGGAAGTAGAGCGTTTTATGGGCATGTCGCTCGACCAGTTTAAACAGCAAGGTAGCCGATTTGGGTACACACTCATTCCTTTAACGGATATCCACCTTCATTCAAACTACCAGGCCGAAATAGAACCACAAGGCGACATTCAATACGTGTATCTTTTTTCTGTTATTGCAGTTTTCATTCTCATTATTGCCTGTATAAACTTTATGAACCTGGCCACGGCACGTTCGGCAGGCCGTGCTAAGGAAGTCGGCTTGCGCAAAACATTAGGTTCGCTTAGCCGGCACCTGGTTGCACAATTTCTTGCCGAGTCCTTTGTGTTTAGCTGTTTAGCCGCTGTGTTGGCTCTAGGGATTGTTTATACCATGCTTCCCTTCTTTAATACATTGGCTGGAAAAGAATTGGTCTTTGAAAGTTTACTGAGCAGCAATTTGTTGATCCTGCTACTGGGTATTGTTGTATTGGTGGGCCTGATGGCAGGTAGTTACCCGGCATTTTATCTTACCTCGTTTAAGGTTACCGAAGTGTTGAAAGGTAAGGTGCGTGAAGGAATGAAGGGCGGTGCTGTGCGAAGCGGATTAGTGGTATTTCAGTTCGCTGTTTCTATTTTTCTGATCATTGCCACGGCCGTGATCTTTCAACAAATGCAATATGTTCAAAACAAGAACCTGGGCCTTAACCGCGATAATGTTTTGGTATTAACCAATACACAAAACCTACGTTCAGTTGCGGAGCCACTTAAACAAGCTATACTTGCCCAGAGTGGTGTTGTTGCGGCCAGTTATACCAACTCGGTTCCGGCTTTGAATACTGAAGGTGCAAGCCCATTCCGCATTGAAGGATCAGAAGAGGATCACCTGGTGGTGCGTTATTTTGCTGATTATGATCAACTGGAAACCATGGGTTATACGTTGAAGGAGGGTCGTTTTTTCTCACGCGATTTTCCTGCTGACAGCACGGCCATTGTTATTAATGAAGCATTGATGAACGAATTGAGCTGGAAGGAAGCTGTTGGTAAAGAGCTGTTTGGATTTAATGGCGGTGGCAGGATTCCTTATAAGATTGTTGGTGTGGTAAACGACTTTCATTTTGAATCGTTGCGAAACAATGTTCGACCAACCGCCATGTTTTTAAATACCGATGCGGCCAGTTTTCTTACCATTCGGTTTGTGAACAACCCACGCGAAACCGTTTCAACTATCGAAAATTTATGGAGACAGTATGCCGGTAATGAACCATTTGAATATTCCTTTCTCGATCAGGATTTTGATGCCTTATTTCGAAGCGAACAGCGGCTGGGTAATTTGTTTACCACATTTACCGTGCTGGCTATTTTCATTGCCTCTTTGGGCTTGATTGGGTTAGCGGCTTTCACCGCAGAAAAGCGTACCAAGGAATTGGGTATTCGCAAAGTATTGGGTGCATCGGAAATAAGCCTGGTAAACCTGCTGTCGAAAGAATTCACCAAGCTTGTTGTAATAGCGTTGGTGCTCTCCATCTTTCCGGCCTGGTATTTCACCTCGCAGTGGTTACAGGGTTTTGCCTTTCGTATTTCGTTAAGTATTTGGGTGTTTGTTGGTGCCGGTGCTGTTGCGCTGGTAGTGGCCTTGTTGTGTGTGGTGTTTCAGGCCTTGCGCACTGCACGCATCAACCCGGCCAAGTCGCTGCGTTATGAATAAAGAAGCCCGAAATTCTTCGGGCTCCTGCAAGCAGATTGGAAATAAACAAGGATGTAAATATAATCAGTTGATCAAATAGAAGAACTTTCTTCTGAGGCTTTCTCTACAGGCTGGTCAATTGTAATATTCTCAATGGGTTGCTCGTGATGTTTTTCTTTAAAAAATCGCTTCTGCATAATCAGTATCGTAACCACACCTAAAAAGATAGAGGAGTCGGCTATGTTAAACACGGGACTGAAAAACTCGAAATAGCGACCGCCTACAAAGGGAACCCACTCCGGCCACACAAAATCAAAAATCGGGAAGTAGAGCATGTCAATTACCTGGCCGTGAAACCAGGGCGTGGGTGCATCGGCAGGGGCATTGTTCAGCAGTACACCGTAAAAGGTGCTGTCAATAACGTTGCCTACTGCGCCCCCTAATATTAATCCCATGCACCATAGAAATCCGCTGTGCATGTTGCGTTCGGCCATCTTCCATAAGTACCATGAAATACCGAACATGGCCCCGATGCGAAAGATGGTTAAGGCCAACTTGCCAAATTCATTTTCCCATTTAATACCAAAGGCCATACCGGGGTTAAGCAGGTAGTGAATCCGGAACCATTCACCGATAACATTAATCTCTTCGTGGAGGTGCATGTTATTGAACACAAGCATTTTTGAGGTTTGATCAATAACCACAATCATGAAGGCAAGAAGGAAGTAGCGCAAGGAATCCATTTACTCAATTTTATTTTATTACCCGTATCAACACCTTCAGTATACTTTCATCCATATCGACTTCCGCTGCGTTAGCCACGTTGTCCTTTATTTCAAGACTTACCGCCTGTGTTTCGGTGCTAATATATTGCTTAAATTCCGAAATGGCGGATGTCATCACCTCACCGTTACGCTCCACCTCTATGGAGATTTTATCCAACACCTCAAGGCCCATATCTTTGCGCAGGTTTTGGATGCGATTTACAAAATCGCGGGCTATGCCTTCGCGCTTCAGCTCATCGGTTAACGTTACATCCAGGGCAACCGTAATGCCCCCCGCGCTGGCCACCGACCAGCCCGGAATATCTTCCGAACTGATCAGCACATCGTCAAGCACCAAATCAAAACCACCTTTATTCAACAAGCCTGTTTTCTCAATGGTGTTAATCTCTTCTTTGGTGAATGAATTTATTACGGCAGAAACCTCTTTCATTTTGGGGCCGTATTGTTTGCCCAGTTTGGCAAAATTTGGTTTTACCTTCTTCACCAAAAGCCCCGATGTATCATCGATGTATTGAATCTCCTTTACGTTTACCTCTGATTTGATGATGGCTTCTACCGTTTTTACACGTTGTGCAAATTTTTCATCGAGCACCGGTAGCAACACTTTTTGCAATGGGGTACGTACTTTTATCTTGCTGTTTTTGCGGATGGAGTGTACCAACGAACAAATTTGTTGGGCATAATCCATCGACTTCTCAAGTTCATCATTCCTCCGGCTTGGCGCAGGCTTTACCAATGTGGTGTGGTGTATTGATTCGGCCTTGAGTGGAGTGTTAAACGCTATTGCCCGTTGACGAATGTTATCCGTTAAACTTTTGTATAGCCACTCACTAAAAAAGGGTGCAATGGGCGACATGAGTTGAGCCGTAACCATCAGGCACTCGTACAAAGTTTCGTAAGCTGCCCGCTTATCTTCCGATAGGTGAGCATTTGCCTCTGCTTTGGTAGCCGTTTCGGTGGCGGAGGGTTGCCAGAAACGTTTCCTGTTCAGGCGCACATACCAGTTGGATAAATGATCGTTCACAAAATCCTGAATGGCACGTGCGGCCTTGGTAGGTTCGTAATCGTTATAAGCCTCAGTTACTTCTTCAATCAGGTTTTGTTCTTTGGTTAAAATCCATTGATCGAGTGGTGCTAGTCTTTCGAACGGTACATTGTTCAATTCATCCTTTACAAATCCATCAATATTGGCATACAAGGCAAAGAATGAGTAAGTATTTATCAACGTTCCAAAAAACCTGCGTTGTGTTTCGATAATACCATCAAAATCAAATTTGAGGTTGTCCCAGGGCGGGGCATTTTCAATCATGTACCACCGCACTACATCGGGTCCGTATTTTGAAAGCGTTTCAAACGGGTTCACTACATTGCCCTTGCTCTTCGACATTTTGTTGCCGGATTTATCCAGCACCAAACCATTCGAGATTACATTTTTAAACGCAACCCTGTCGAATAACATCACCGCAATGGCATGCAGGGTAAAGAACCAGCCACGGGTTTGATCAACGCCTTCGGCAATAAAATCGGCCGGATAGCTTTGCTCAAAAATTTCTTTGTTTTCAAAAGGATAGTGCCACTGTGCATAGGGCATGGCACCGCTATCGAACCACACATCAATTAAATCCGGTTCGCGGTACATGGGCTGGCCGGTATCACTGACTAAAGTAATTTCATCGACATAGGGACGGTGTAGGTCAAAGCTTTGAATTTTGAATTTTGAATTTTGGATGCCTGCTTTCTCTGCTTTAGCAACTTCATGATTGAGGTGCTCAATTGAGCCGATACAGATTTCTTCTTTACCATCTTTTGTACGCCAAATCGGCAGGGGTGTTCCCCAGTAACGCGAACGCGATAAGTTCCAGTCCACCAGGTTTTCCAGCCAATTGCCAAACCGACCGGTACCGGTTGATTCCGGTTTCCAGTTGATGGTTTTGTTGAGTTCAACCATGCGGTCTTTCAACGCGGTGGTTTTAATGAACCACGAGTCGAGCGGGTAATACAGAATGGGTTTATCGGTGCGCCAGCAATGTGGGTACGTGTGTTCGTACTTCTCTACTTTAAACGCCTTGTTTTCTTCTTTTAAAATGATGGAAATGATGACATCGGTAGATTTATAATCAGCGTGTGTCTCATCTTCGTCAGTATAGTTTTTTACGAAGAAGTCATTTTCTGTTAAAGACTTGTGCGTTTTGATTTTATACTGTTCAACGCCATCCTTTAACTTAGTTCCAATTTCTTTGACAAATTTTCCTTTGCGATCAACCGTAGGCAATTCATTGTCGGCTTCATCCTTAATGGTTAATGGTGGGATGCCATGTTGTTTCGCAACACGAAAGTCATCGGCACCAAAAGTAGGTGAAGTATGTACCACACCGGTACCGTCTTCGGTAGTTACAAAATCGCCAGCCACTACCTGGAATGCTTTATCAACATCATACAGCGGTTGGATGTAGGGCATGAGTTGTTCATAGCGAATACCCACAAGTTTTTTACCTGTAAATTCCTGAACAACTTCAAACGGAATGGCTTTATCGCCAGGCTTGTAATCGGCCAGCTTAAGGTCTTTATTTTTTTCAGAAAAATATTTTCCAACAAGGTCCTTTGCCAGCACAACGCTTACCGGTTTAAAGGTGTAAGGGTTGAAGGTGTTGATTTGAACGTACGTAATTTTTTCGCCTACCGCCAGCGCGGTGTTGGATGGTAAGGTCCAGGGTGTGGTGGTCCAGGCGAGAATGTAAACTTCACCCTGAGTACCATTAAACAAAAAATCAGACTTTTCATTTCGGGTTACCTTGAACTGTGCCACGATGGAAGTATCCTTCACATCTTTGTAGCAGCCCGGTAAGTTCAATTCATGCGAACTTAAACCTGTGCCGGCTGCGGGCGAGTAGGGTTGAATGGTATAGCCTTTATAGAGCAATCCTTTATCATAGAATTGTTTCAGTATCCACCACAACGTTTCGATGTATTTTGAATCGTAGGTGATGTACGGATCTTCCAGGTCAACCCAGTAACCCATTTTCATGGTCAGGTCGTCCCACTGGTCTTTGTACATCATTACCGTTTCACGGCACTTCCTGTTGTATTCTTCAATAGAGATACTTTTTCCGATATCATCCTTCGTTATGCCAAGTTGCTTTTCAACCTGCAGCTCAACAGGCAGTCCGTGGGTATCCCACCCGCCTTTGCGTTTTACCTGGTAGCCTTGCAAGGTTTTAAACCGGCAGAAAATATCTTTTACCGTACGGGCCATTACATGGTGAATGCCTGGGGTTCCATTGGCCGAAGGCGGGCCTTCATAAAAGGTAAAGGTGGGCGCTCCTTCCCGGTTTGTAACCGATTTTTCAAAAATCTTTTCCTTTTTCCAGAAATCGAGAATGTCGGTTGCCAGCTGGGCGTAGTTTAATCCGGTGGGTTCTTTATACTTTTCGTTCATCGCTCAAAAACAGCCTGTAGTCGTTGATTTTCAATAAAATAAGGGCGTAAAGATAGGTACGAATTGTGAATTACGGATACCGGTAAAACTGTCTTTGTGTGTTTTATATGGGCTGTCCGAAGGCTGTACTGAAAAATGCCTTTAGCTTATCCCTATCAGTTATCGTGTATTTATTGTCGGAGCAAATTTTGATTACATCTGGCAATACATCAAAGAGATTTTCCAGGGCGTTTGGATCCCCAGTAGCCAAAGTGTAAAAGCTCGCACCATCTATTTCCCTTACCTTTTCATTGGCTGCACATTTCTCGCCTTTATCTTTATTGGATGGCGTAAAAGGTTTGTTGTACCGCACAGGGTATTTTGGCACAATGGCTACATAATAGGCTGTGAAATTTTTGTAGATACTGGCCTTTGGCATAACCAAGTTATCTAATGATGAGTATAAATCGGAAAGCTTGCCTCCTGAAATTGTGTTGTATTTGTTTTTGATTTCGGCAACAATTTTTTTCTCGAATGAAACAAGGTCTATCACCTGGCCCTTTTTCATATTTTCCCAACCGTTTACCGCACCAAGTATATTCTGGTGAAAATCGCCCACATGGTTTTGCAAAGTTTTTTGGGCTTGTCTGGTCGTTTCACTCTTATACCAGGTTTCAAAATCGGATGAGAAACCCGCTATTTCAAACAAGGCAGAAAATGGATCTACGACATTCTTCCCAAAATTCCCCTCAGCATTGTCTCTAGCCTCTTTTGCTTTGCTTAAAAGAAAGCCAACGGAATCTTTCAGGTTCGCATCGTTAATCCAACTGAGAAATGGCATTATTTCCTGTTTTTAATTCCTAAGCTTATAAACGTTATTTAAAAAGTTGACTATTGAATAACCTAATTCTGTAGCGAGGTTTACAGGCACTGCATTACCAACCTGTTTGTATTGCTGTGAGACTGATCCTGCGAATGACCAGTTGTCAGGAAAAGTTTGTATTCGGGCATATTCACGAACAGTAAATGGACGGGTTTCTTCGGGATGGCAACGCTCGGTTTGTTTTTGGGCCGGACTGCATGTTAAGGTTAGGCTAGGCTCGTCCCAGCTCATCCTTCGGGCCATGCCGGTTTTTCCTCCACCCAAGTAGAAACTTTTTTGCATGTATTGCTTTTGAAGTTTTAATGGAAGGTCTCTCCAATAACCGCCCGGTGGTACTTTAGCCAAAATTTCCTTTTTGTGTTTAGGGTATGCCGTTCCTGCGGATTTAGGCACATCCGTGGGATAAAGTTCCCCGGCCTTAAGGGCGTCTTTAAGGCTGTATATTTTGTTATGTGGTTTGGGAAAATCGAATGTTAGCTTAACATCTTTTCGAATACCAATTAATATAAGCCGCTCCCTTTTTTGTGGTACTTTGTAGAAAATGGCTTTTAAAATCTTTTCATCCAGTGGCCTGTAACCGATCTCATCTAGAATAGATTTCATGCCCTGAAGGGTTCTGCCCCGGTCATGATTAAGCAATCCCCGCACATTTTCCCCTACGCAAAGAATCGGTTTAACTTCATTAACAACCCGTGCAAATTCATAGAATAACGTACCCCTTGCATCTTTAAACCCTAGTTTTTTACCGGCATAACTAAATGCCTGGCATGGAAACCCTCCGGTTACAACATCTACTTTACCCTTGAGGTGCTTGAAACTAAGGTCACGGATATCAGCTTCGATAACATTCCATTGCGGCCTGTTTTGCCTTAAAGTTTCGGCCGCCCAGTGATCAATTTCATTTAATGCCACGCATGTAAGTCCTGCCTTTTCCAATCCAATGGCCAAGCCTCCGGCACCAGCAAATAACTCCAAAACCGAATAGTCATGATCGGCCTTAACTGCATTGCTTGTTGCTTTTGGGGTATTGAACAAAAAACCAAGTTCATCGAATATTTTAAGTTGTTCGCGCCTGTAAACACGATAGTTGCTCATAGGCTCGCGCACGGCCGTGAGTTTGCCGTTATTATCCCATCTTCTTAAGGTTTCTTTGCTTTTACCTAACATATCGGCAACTTCGGACAATGAGTAATATTCTTTCATAACCAGCTTAGTAAAGCTTATACATGGTTACAAATATAACTTTGTACACCAAAAGAAAAATAGGATGCAGGCAAGACCAAAAAGATATGCAGAGGAGCCCATTAAAGTACCTCGGTTTGAAGAGGCTGCAGGGTTTTATACTACTAAGGCCCGCAGCAAACTCATGTCAAACATTGGGGGCAAAGACACAAAACCTGAATTGATCTTCAGAAGGGCACTTTGGAATGCTGGCGTTCGCTACAGGGTACATTGTAAATCCTTACCTGGCAAGCCTGATATCTCAAACAAAGCACTAAGGTTTGTAGTGTTTATTGATGGTGAGTTTTGGCACGGTCATGACTGGGTACAAAAAAAGAAAAAGCTAAAATCCAATACAGGATTTTGGGTACCAAAAATTGAAAGGAATATCCAACGTGATAAACAGATTAACAAAGAACTTGAGTCTATGGGCTTTAAGGTTTTTCGGTTTTGGGATGCACAGGTGAAGAAAGAATTAGGCGCTTGCCTAAAACAAGTATTGAACTTTCTCAGCGATGATATGAATTCGAAATAAAACTACTCAGCGGCCGGGTGCCGGTTGCTGATCTTGATTTTGTCAAGGTCAATCGCTTCATCTTCCGTTTCCGAATAGAAGCCCGGATCCACTTCTTCAATAAGCATGTGCCCCTCTTTCTGTCGCTTGGTACGATCGAAAGTCATGATCAGCGAGGGCAACAATATCAGGTTGGTGAACATGGAGATGAACAACGTAATAGAAGTAAGCACCCCTAAAGCGATTGTTCCGCCAAACGATGAGAATGCAAAAATGATGAACCCGGCCAGCAACACAATCGAAGTGTAGACCATGCTTTTACCAACCTCCAGTATGGTTGCGCTTACCGCTACAGGGATGAAGAAATTTTTAGCGTGCAGTTCTTGCCGGTATTTTGCCAGGAAGTGAATGGAGTAATCAACGGAGATGCCAAAAGCAATACTGAAGATCAATACCGTGCTGGGTTTTAGCGGAACACCAAAGTAACCCATCAACGATGCTGTGATCATCATGGGAATAACATTGGGGATAAGGGCAATAACGATCATGCGCAAGTTGGCAAACAAAAATCCCATCGTCAGCGCAATAAGGGCAAAGGCAAGCAGTAAACTTCCTTTGAGGTTTGATATAAGAAATGAATTTCCTTTAATAAAGAGTGGGGTTGTTCCGGTTATCCTGACTGAAATATCGGTTCCATTAAAAAGTGTGTCAATCTTTGGCTGGATAACCTGATTTATCAGCGAATCCATCTTGTCCGAGCCAATATCAGCTACTTGTAGTGAAATGCGCATTGTTTGTAGGGTGGAGTCAACAAAGGCATTAAATAGTCCCGAGGCATCGGATTGTCCTTTCAAGTACGGAAGGATAAAATTTCGCTCGCGATTGTCGGGCAGCGAGTAGCGTGCAGGGTTGTTATTATAAAAGGCCTGCTTGGCTGCTTTAACAAAGCTTACAATGGAAACAGGCCGGGAGATGTATTTGATGGAATCCAGGAACTGTTCAAACGCATCAAGCTTTTGCAGGTTTTTCACATCAATAACGCCCCTGCGCTTTCCGGTGTTCACCACCATTTCCAACGGCATTACCCCGCTAAAGTGCTCTTCAAAAAATTTCAGGTCTTGTTTCTCAACACTGTTTTCAGGCAAGTCATCAACCATGAAGGAAACGGTATGAATCCGGTACATGCCTATGAGGGCAAATCCAATCATAAGGATAGTGACCGAGTATATCAAAGCCCGGTGACGGTGCACCGTTAAATCGATGCCAACCAACAGGTTGTCGATAAGTTTAAAATCAAGGTGACGCAGGTGTTTGGGCGAGGGTGGGGGCATCCATGAAAACACCCCGGGGATTAGTATTAAACTTACAACAAACGTAGCCATCACATTTATACCGGCTACGATACCAAACTCCCGAAGAATAGTAATGTCGGCTGTGAGCAACACCAAAAAGCCTATGGCAGTGGTGAGGTTGGTGAGAAAGGTGGCAACCCCCACTTTGCGAATAACGCGTGTTATGGCAAGCATTTTATTGCCGTGAGCAGCGTACTCACTGTGGTATTTGTTCATCAGGTAGATGGCATTGGGGATGCCGATAACTACAATAATGGGTGGTATCATTCCGCTAAGCAGCGTGATCTTAAAACCCATCAGTACAATTGTACCGATTACCCATACCACCACAATACCGATAACAATAAGTGGAAAGATCATGGCGCGGAATGAGCGGAAGAAAATCAATAGGATAATTCCGGTTACAATAACGGATAGCGCCAGGAATGTTTTCAGTTCAGCACTTACCCGTTCGGCTATAACTGAACGAACAAAGGGCAGACCTGCATAGTGTAATACGATATCTGTGCTTTCTGTGAAGTGCCCTCCACGCTTAATAATTTCATTGGTAACTTCTATGCGCCTGGAGGAATTCAAATAGTCTTTGTTGATGGATATCAGGATGGCGATGGCACCATTCTCCTGATTGGTAATCTGCCCTAAATAAAATTTTTGTTTTGCAGCTTCTTTCAGCAGGCTGTCCAGTTCCTGCTGACTTTTTACTTTTCCCGGAAAAATATCTACCAGTTTGAATTGTTTCCGGGCAGTATCTTTTTCCATCATTTTTATTTGAGGAAGCGAGATCACATCGTTGATACCCGGTATTTGTTTTACGGAAACACAGAACTCGCGCAGCTTTTCGAAATTTTTGTATTGGTAAATGCTGCTGTCCTTCAAGCCAATGGCCACAATACCACCATCTTCACCGAACTGTTCTTTAAATTCTGTGAAAAATATCTGCTCTGGATCGTTGGCCGGAACAGTGCCGCGAAAGTCGTAGCTCATCTCTACCTTTCGCCCATGGTAGCCCATAAAAACCGTGATCAGCGCGATGGCGATAAACAACGGAAGCCTGTACGAAATGATAAAGTGCGCAAGTGATGTCCACATAAATAAACTGGATAAAACAGCCTGAACGACAAGGCTTCAAAGCTAATGATTTGGCAGGAAAATCGTTATGAATTTAGCATTAATGGATCCTGCCTCAGCAGCTGTGCAAGGGTTTCGTATAATTCAGGCAGGGCATATTTAAATTCGGCTGGGCGCTCAAAAAAATTCTCTACCGCTACTGCAAAAAACTCATGCTCGTTGGCACAGGCATAGGCCCGCAAAAAAGTTTCATTGGCATACTGCGGCAAATGACAAAGCTGGTAAGCATAAGAATCAAATTTTTCCACCAGAGCATCATCAAAAAAGTCATACTCATCGTTGTGGATGATGTTTTCGAGCCGTAACGCATGGGCCATTTCGTGCAACCCAAGGTTTACCGAGTCGGTTGGGTAGATGTAGCCATCCACAAAGCTTTTCCAGCTTAGTACAATGGCACCGAATGCCGGGTTAACTTCACCTTTATGAAAGCGTTTAGTCAGTGAGGAGTAATAATCGGTTGGGTAAATCAGTATTTTAGAAAAGTGCTGTAAGTATATGCGGGGCAAACCGAACGTGAGTTGCACGGCACACGCCCCTACCATAACTCTCATTTCATCTGTAATAGCATCGAACTGACGCGGGATAAATTTTTTAGACAAGATAAAAGTTAACAGCTTTTGTTCGAAGGCATGTTGTTGCGAGGTGTTCAGCCGGTTGTAATATGGAAAGTATTTCAACAAAATTTCCTTATATGTTTGCGGGAATGGAAGAATGGCTGAGCGGATAGGCGCAGCCCTTCTGCCTGCTTCTTCGTAAGCAGCCTCAAGCTGATGACGGTAGTAGGTTGCAGCGATTACAAAGCCAACTACCAGGATGAAGAAAAACATAAAGACTAGATCCTTTTCAGGATGTTGTTAATGGAGCACGCCTCGGTTAAGGTTGTTTTCAACGATTGGATGGCAACACGTTCTTGTTCCATGGTGTCGCGGTGGCGTATGGTCACCGTATTATCCTGAAGCGTTTGGTGATCTACCGTTACACAATAGGGTGTGCCAATAGCATCCTGCCTGCGGTAGCGTTTACCGATGGCATCCTTTTCTTCGTAGAAGCAACGCACATGGAATTTCAGCTCGTTCATTATTTCCATAGCCTTTTCTGGTAGGCCGTCTTTTTTGGTTAACGGAAGAATGGCCACTTTATTGGGCGCCAGTGGTGCGGGTATGCGCAGCACCACACGCTCACTGCCATCAGCCAGTTTTTCTTCCAGGTACGATTTGGATAAAACCGCAAGGAACATACGATCTAACCCAATGGATGTCTCCACTACATACGGAATGAAGTTTTGATTGTCTTCCGGATCGAAGTATTGAAGTTTTTTTCCGGAATATTTTTCGTGATTTTTTAAATCGAAATCGGTACGCGAGTGAATGCCTTCCAGTTCACGGAAGCCCATCGGAAAATTGAACTGGATATCACATGCCGCATTGGCGTAGTGGGCCAGATTCAGGTGATCGTGGAAACGGTAGTTGGCTTCACCTAAGCCAAGGGCGTTATGCCATTTCATTCTTTTCGCTTTCCAGAACTCATACCACTGCATTTCTTCACCCGGCTTCACAAAAAACTGCATCTCCATTTGTTCAAACTCACGCATGCGAAAGATGAACTGACGGGCTACAATTTCATTGCGAAACGCTTTACCGATTTGTGCAATACCAAAAGGAATTTTCATCCTACCGGTTTTTTGTACGTTCAGGAAGTTTACAAAAATGCCTTGGGCGGTTTCGGGGCGTAGATAGATTTTGTTTGCATCATCGGCCACGGATCCCATTTCGGTGGAGAACATCAGGTTAAACTGGCGCACATCGGTCCAGTTGCGTGAACCGGAAATAGGGTCGGCAATTTCAAGGTCAATGATGAGTTGCTTCATAGCCTCCATGTTTCCGGAGCCCATCGCTTCCTTTAACCTTTCATTTACCTCGTCAATCTTTTTTTGGTATTCAAGCACCCGGGTGTTGGTGCTCACAAACATGGCACGATCAAAATTCTCGAAACGCCTGGCGGCCTTTTCAACTTCCTTCTCAATTTTCTCTTCCAGCTTCTCAATGTATCCTTCAATCAACTGGTCCGCACGGTAGCGCTTTTTAGAATCTTTGTTATCGATCATCGGATCGTTAAAGGCATCCACATGGCCGGAAGCTTTCCAGGTAGTGGGGTGCATAAAAATGGCAGCATCAATGCCCACAATGTTTTCATGGAGCATGGTCATAAACTTCCACCAATACTCTTTGATGTTGTTCTTCAGTTCAGCACCGTTTTGGCCGTAGTCGTAAACGGCACTTAGACCATCGTAAATTTCGCTGGAGGGAAAAATAAACCCATACTCCTTGGCATGGGCAATCACATTCTTAAAAAGGTTGTCTTCCTGATTCGCCATAGGGCGCAAATATAAGACTTGCCGAATGATTAACGGATTACCCCCTTTTGAATCTATCCATTAACCGGTAGAGTAACGATAAAGGTACTGCCCACGCGGGGTTGTGAGTACAGGTGAACGGTTCCAGCCAGGCGGGTAATGGTTTCTTTTACAATGTACAAGCCCAGGCCTGAGCCCTGAGACGTTTCATTGCCCCGGTAAAACATATCGAATACCTTCTTTTGTATTTCGGGTGCTATTCCCTGGCCGTTATCTTCCACATGAATGGCAAATGAAGTGCCTATGGCATGCTGGTAAACGCGAATGTATTTTTTCTCTTTTCGGTTATCGTGGTAACGTATGGCGTTGGCAATCAGGTTTGACATAACCATGTGCAGGCGTTTGCTATCGTTTTCAATAACCAGGTCCTGTGGAATTTCATTTAAAAAGATGATGGACTGTGCCTCTGCGCTAAACATCAACGACTCCCATATTTGTTGCACTAATTGGTGAACATTAACCTGTTCGCGGGTTATTTGCATGCGGTTGTTTCGCGAGTAATCGGTGATGTCCTTGATAAACTTATCCAGCGCATCAACCCGGTGGGCCATCATGCCCAGGTAGCGGTTTACTTCGTTTGGGTTTGGGTTGTTTTTGGCCAGGTTAATCAACCCCGTTACCGATGACAGCGGTGCCCGTAAATCGTGCGAAGTACTGTAGACAAAACGGTCAAGCTCTTCATTCAGCTTTTTTAGCATACGGTTGCTGTTCACCAACTCTCTTCCGTTGTGGTGGTTTAAACTAATCAGCAGGTAAATGGCAAGAATGGATGTTGGTAAAGCCACGGCAAAATTGACCATAAAATTAGCCATCAGCTCTTCGTCAGAATAGAGCCTTTTCGGGAGAATGGAGAAATCGACAAAATATGCTATAACAAAAAGGGTATAGGTTAGTGCCGCCAGATTAACAGCAATTACCCGCTGTTTGTAGTTGAAAACGGCAAAGGCCCCTAGTGCAATGGGTAGGAATAGAATATATGCCCCCGTTGCCGGTGCTTCGCTGGAGGCAAACAAGTACACAATGAAATTCAAGGTGGGGAAAATAATATAGTAAGCGGAACAGTGCCTCCCTTTGCGATGCTGGTAGATCGCTATAATAAGCATGGCTGTGCAGAATGAATAAACAGGTATCGTAATGTAAATTCCCCAACTCAAGTCAATTAGGGTGTACATGGTGCAAAGTATAATGGCAATAAGGGTAAACTGCCCGGAAAGGATCACCTGGCGATATTCTGTCCAGGATTCGATGTAATTGTTTTTGCCTATTATCAGGTTGCGGATAGTCTTTTTCATTTTTGCTTTAAACCAACATGCAAAAGTATGTTGGTCAGTACTATGCAACGGTTTCTTCTTGTTATGGATATGAGTGATGCAAGATTTAGGGGGAGTATTGCAAATTTTCTTTTTGGGATAAATGAAGGCCAAAATAAGAAGTTGGCCTCAGGTTCAGTTATGCGGTAGATCTATCTGAAAATGGGTGCCTTTGCCAAATTCGGATTTTACCGTGATCTGACCTCCCATTTTTTTTATGGTCTCGCGGGCTATGTAAAGGCCTAATCCTGACCCTTTTGAGCTTTCAGAGGCACGGTAAAACATTTCAAAAACCCTGGGAAGATGGTCCGGCTTGATACCAATGCCATTATCTTCTACATCAATTTGAAAACAGTTGGAATGTTTCCTGGCCTGCACGTGCACGTATCGTTCTTCTTTGTGTTTATCATGGTACTTCAGGGCGTTGGCAATAAGGTTGTTGAGGATAATCCGTAACCTTATTTTATCGGTAACTAATTCAAGGTTTGCGGATATATCGGTTTTTATTTTTACCGAAGAGACTTCATCTGCAAAACGAAGGCTATCCATTACCTCCTGCATCAGTTCATTCAGGTTTACGCGTTCTTTTAAAACACCAAGCCTTGCGTTGCGGGAGTAATCAATAATGTCGCGAATGAATTTCTCCAGTGCGTCAATCCGGTTTCGCATCATGGCCAGGTAGGATTTAACTTCTTGTGGGTTTTCGGCTACCTCTGCCAAGCCAACCAGGCCCACCACCGAACTTAAGGGAGCCCGTAAATCGTGCGAAACACTATAAACAAAACGGTCTAGTTCAGCATTGCTTTGTTTCAATTCTTCCGTAAGCTGCACAAGCCTGCTTTCATTTTCACGCAATGATTTTTCAGCGTGGTAGTTGAGGTTTAGCAGAAAATAAACCACCAATACCGAGGTGGTTAAGGCAACGGTAAAATTGATCAGGAAGTACAATTCATCTGTAGCATCAATTTCTTCAACTTTAGTAAGTATTGAAAAGTCAGACAGGTATGCCAGCAGAAACAGGGCGAAACTCAGCAGCACGCAGGCTAACCCTAGATACCAATCGCTATAAGTAAAAAGCGCCATGGCAGCCAACGAAACAGGTAAGAAGAAAATGTACACCCCGCTGGCTTCCGGTTCGGATGATGCGAAAAGGTAAATGATAAAATTCGAGGCAATAATAACCAACAGTGTTGCCTCCCGATATATGCGTTTCCGGTTAAGCCAGAATGTACCTGCACCTATTAAACCTATTACTGTATAGAGCGGTATGTTGCGATAAATTGCATATACAACATCAATAAATATGTACGCTAAACTAACAGCAATAAGCATTAAGGCAATTTGCCCGCGAAGCATAGCCTGCTTGTAAAGCTTCAGGGACGGGATAGCCTCTTTCCCAATCAAAAATCTCCTGAGTGATCCCTTTCCCATACTTTCTGCAGCTTAAAAATTAACCGGCTTTCAATTGGATAAAAATAGATAACTTATTGGCTCATTAAACTATGCTGTTTCGAAAAATAGGATTAGCTATTGCCTTTTCGCCCCGCGCAGAAGCTTTGCTGGCTGAAACGATTCGCATGAAAATGCAATGGGGTACCGAATTGGTTATCATTCATGTTGGCGAGCATGGTGAAACGGAAGAGCAGTTATTGGGCAAACTTCTCGGAAAGCATAGCCTGGCTATGGATAAGGTAACGGTTTGCTGGCGGAAGGGTAAACCCAGTGAAGAAATCCTAAAGGCATGTAAAGAAGAAAACATCGATTTGCTGGTGGCGGGCGCCCTTCAACAAGAAGGCCTTGTGCAGCACTATGTTGGTTCTATTGCACGCAGGATTCTGCGCAAGGCAAATTGCTCGGTGTTAACCCTGGTTCGCCCAGGTATCAGTCCTAAATCCTTAGAACAAATTGTAGTAAGTGCCGATGACTATGAGGACGTGGAAAAAACATTATCGTTGGCATGTGCGCTGGCGCAAAGGGAAAAATCAAAATGGCTGCATGTTGTCCGCGAAGTAAAACTTTACGGCCTCACCATGTCTTCGGCTGATCAGGCAACCGAAGAAGAGTACAATCGGTTAAAAACCAAATTGATAGAAACTGAGGTTGATAATGTTCAACAGCTATTGAACCGGGTTGACCATGATGACCTGAAGATTAACATAAAAGTGCTGGCCGGTAAATCAGGTTTTGAAATAGCGCAGTTTGCTAAACGCAAGCAAGCCGACCTGCTGGTTGTACCGGCCCCGCCCAAGCGATTGCGTTTGCTGGACAGGATCTTCCCACATGACCTGGAATATGTTTTTGCTGATTTGCCGTGCAATGTTTTAGTGGTATCGCCACAAGCCGGAAAGGAGGCTGCTCATGGGTAAGATTAGTCATCATGAGGTGGTCCAGCTACTGTTGCAATTAAGTGTGATGTTATTTGCAGGCAGGTTTTTTGCCGAAGTGGCAAGAAAGTTTAAGCAACCGGCTGTAATTGGTGAGATCGTTGCGGGAGTATTACTGGGACCAACTATTTTGGGCATGCTTAAACCGGATTGGTTTCTTGTTTTGTTTCCGGTAGGTAGTTCCTCGGGCGTTGTGCTGGCAGGAATAGTGCAGATGGCCGTTGTTATGTTGTTGTTTATAGCCGGCCTTGAAGTTGACCTTAAAATTGTGTGGCAACAGGGAAGACAGGCCATTATCACCAGCCTCATGGGTCTTTTGATTCCATTTGGTATTGGGTTTATTTTCCCCTATTTCCTGACCGATTTTTTTGGTTATGCCAATGAAGGCGAGCGTATAGTGTTTGCTTTATTTATGGGCACGGCCATGGCCATTTCGGCTTTGCCGGTTATTGTGCGGATACTCATGGATTTGAATTTGTTTAAATCCCGAATTGGTTTGTTGGTGGTGGCATCGGCCATGGTAGATGATATAATAGGCTGGCTTATTTTCTCTGTTATTCTGGGTATGATAGGCCGGCAGGTTGATATTTCGTTGGTCAATACCATTCTGCTAACCGTTGGCTTTGCTGTTTTTATGCTCACGATTGGGCGTGGCGTTCTCAACCGTGTATTACCTTGGGCCAATAAACGAATGGCATGGCCCGGGGGCGTTTTAGCCTTATCGTTGGCGTTATGTTTTATGGGCGCTGCCTTCACCGAGTACATTGGTATTCACGCTATCTTCGGGGCGTTTATCATCGGTATTGCCTTGGGTGATTCAGAACATTTTTCAGAACGCGCAAAAGAAATTGTACACCAGTTTATCAATAATATTTTTGCGCCTTTGTTTTTCGTTTCAATAGGCCTTCGGGTTAATTTCATTGCCAACTTTGATCTGCTGCTAACGATTGTCATTTTAGTTATAGCTTTTGCCGGTAAAATTATCGGCAGTGGATTGGGTACACGACTGGGTGGCTTTGGCTGGAAAGAATCGCTGGCGGCCGGCTTTGGTATGAATGCGCGTGGTGCGATGGAAATTATTCTTGGCCTGATTGCGCTTGAAAATAGTTTGATTAATGAGAAAGTATTTGTGTCGCTGGTGATTATGGCACTGGTTACCAGCATGACCAGCGGACCGTTGATGAAATGGAGTTTAAGCCGAAAGTGGAAAACCTAGGCCGCTTAGTTGAAACCTTTTTTCTTTAAATGCACCTCGGTAAGCGGAATTACAGCGATCAGGCCCACCACTAAAAATCCGGATGACCACATTATAGACTGTGCAGCGGGCATAAGTGAATAGGTTACCAACTGAACGACACAAGTAAGTATCGAAACGATAAGGAATACATGCGGACAATAAAGGTTGGCACAATCCCAAGCCTCCTGGCTGCGCATTGACCGGGGTGTGCGGTAACCGTAAATATGATTTATTTTCTTTGGCGGGAAACGCTTGAAAATATACGACAGTACGACCATCAACGGCCCGAGCATAAGATGTATGTAAAGCAGCTTCATTGTTGAAAGTAATTAAATTGATTTAGCCCGTTCCCAATATACATCCATTTCTTCTAACGTCATTTCACCCAGCTTCTTTCCATCCCTGGCCGATTCGCGTTCTAAAAATTGAAATCGTTTGATGAATTTTTTATTGGTTCGTTCAAGGGCCTCCTCCGGGTCGATGTTGATAAAGCGCGCATAGTTTACCAATGAAAAAAGCAGGTCGCCAAATTCGGCCGTGGCTTTTTCACGGTCGATTTTTTCAGGCTCAACTGCATTGAACTCCATTTTGAATTCGCGCATTTCTTCCTCCACCTTTTCCCACACCTGTTCTTTCTTTTCCCAATCAAAACCCACACCCCGGGCTTTATCCTGAATGCGAATAGCCTTCACCATGGCCGGCAGCGATTTAGGCACGCCCTCTAATACGGATTTGTTGCCGGTGTTGAGTTTGATTTTTTCCCAGTTGGCTTTTACGGTTTCTTCATCGTTGGCCACAACATCACCGTACACATGTGGATGGCGTTCAATAAGCTTATCACAAATACTATTCAACACATCGGCCACATCAAACACACCTTTTTCAGAAGCAATACGTGCATAAAAAACATTGTGCAACATCAGATCACCCAATTCTTTTTTTATTTCAGGCAGGTTTCCATCCAAAATGGAATCCGAGAGTTCGTACGTTTCTTCTATGGTTAAATGACGGAGGCTTTCCAATGTTTGTTTTTTATCCCACGGACAGTTTTCCCGAAGCTCATCCATAATGGTAAGCAGGCGATCAAATGCCTTTACCTTGGCTTCACGGTTGGGATCGGGCGTAGAAAGTTGTTTTTTCATATACGAGAACTAAATGGCTTTTTAGGCTGTTGATAATCTGTTCAGTAATTTTGACCCAAGTTACGTTTACAGCGTCAATCTAAAATCTTAATCTTAATTCAAGTTATGATTGTTCTTTTGCTGACCATTGGTGTTCTGGGGCTTTTTTTCATCCTGATGTCGGTTCGGCTTATTTTTTTAAAAAACGGAGAGTTTAAGGGCACATGCGCATCGCAGAGTCCGTTTTTAAACAAGGAAGGGCAACCCTGTGGATTCTGCGGAAAAACCCTTACGGCTAGCGATCAGGCCTGCGGTAATCCTGATGCGAAAACAAACGATCTCCCGTCTGTCAGGAAATAATTACTATTTTTGCCATGTCATGAAGGCGCTAACAGTTGATAAAGTATTAGATTCTATTATGAAGCTTGATTTTTCATCCAGAGCGATAATACTTGAGGTACTGAGAAGCAGGCAAATAGAGGAAAGAAGAGATGAAATTTTTAGAAATGCACGCCAATCCAAAGCCGACCTATCAAAAGGAAAATTAAAGCCGGCTACAGCAGAGGATGTTATTGACAAATTGAAAAACCTTTGAATCCCATTGAATGCCTATTCGCAAGCTGGTCCTTACAAGAGCTTTTGAGCGATCATATAAAAAATTTGCAAAGGGGAATTCTGTTCTTGAAGAAAATATAGCGGCTACCCTTCGTTTGATGGAGACAGATGTATTTACTCCAATTCTTAAGTCACATAAATTAAGTGGTAAACTTCATGGCCTTTATACGTGTTCATGTGGATACGACTGCCGGATAATTTTTTCAATTGAAATCAAGGCAGGTAAAGAGCTCATTCTTTTGATAGATATTGGAACCCATGATGACGTGTACTAACAATTTTAATAAATTTAACTAACCAGTTTTGTCACTGATCAAATCTATTTCTGGTTTCCGTGGTACCCTTGGTGGCAAGCCAGGTGACAACCTTACCCCTGTTGATGTTGTAAAATTTGCGGCCGCTTTTGGCACATGGGTTATCTCCCGAAAGGGAAAAAAAGTTGTGATTGGGCGGGATGCCCGAATTTCAGGTGAAATGGTAAGCACATTGGTGAGTTCAACCCTTCAGGCATTGGGATTGGATGTTGTTGATCTTGGTCTTTCCACTACGCCTACTGTTGAAATTGCTGTACCGCTTGAAAAAGCCGGAGGAGGAATTATCCTTACGGCCAGCCATAACCCTGGCGAATGGAATGCCCTAAAGCTGCTCAATGAAAAAGGGGAGTTTATTTCCGCAGCTGATGGCGCTGCTGTATTGCGTCTTGCAGAAGCCGACAACTTTTCTTTCGCTGAGGTAAACAAACTCGGCAAGTACACACGCAACGATTCGTATATCAAAAAACACATCGACTTGATTTTGAAAAGTAAGTGGGTAGATGTGAAGGCAATAAAAAAAGCAAAATTTACGATTGCCGTAGATGCCGTTAATTCAACCGGGGGAATTTCGGTACCCCCATTATTGAAAAGACTGGGTGTGAAAAAAGTAGTGGAAGTGTATTGTGAACCTACCGGAAAGTTTCCCCACAATCCGGAACCACTACCGGAAAACATTAAGGCTATTTGCTCAGCTGTTAAAAAAAATAAATGCCATCTAGGCATTGTGGTTGATCCGGATGTTGATCGGCTTGCTTTAGTGCAGGAAGATGGTAAACCTTTTGGTGAAGAATACACGCTGGTGGCGGTTGCCGATTATATTTTAAAAAAGAAAAAAGGGAACACGGTTTCCAATCTTTCTTCAACACGTGCGTTACGCGATGTTACCGAAAAAGCAGGAGGCATATATACGGCTGCTTCGGTGGGTGAAGTGAACGTGGTAAATGTAATGAAGGAAACGAAGGCCATCATTGGCGGTGAAGGAAATGGTGGCGTTATTTTTCCCGAGCTGCATTATGGCCGCGATGCACTGATGGGCATAGCTTTATTTTTAACACACCTGGCAAAGGCGGGGATGAAAGCTTCCGCCTTGCGAAAAACCTATCCGGATTATTTTATCTCCAAAAATAAAATTGAACTCACACCGGGTATAAATGTAGATGCTGTTTTGGAAGCTGTGCAAAGGAAGTACGCACACGAAAAAATCAACACGGCTGATGGGGTTAAGATAGATTTTGAGTCCTCTAAAGAGTGGGTGCATTTGCGCAAATCAAACACGGAACCAATTATCCGGATCTATGCGGAATCGCAGGATGCTAAAAAGGCTGATGCCCTGGCCAGGCGGATAATGGATGACATCAGCAGTTTGATCAGGAAATAAGCTTAGAGCGATGCTGATTTTTATCATCAACCCGGTAGTGACCGGTTGAATGTGATTTTCATTATTTTTGCCCCGTAATCGTTTGAAACATGCGCATTTACCTCGATAACGCAGCCACCACGCCCCTCGACCCCGAAGTTTTTGAAGCCATGAAGCCTTTTATGCTTGAAGATTTCGGTAACCCATCCTCTACACACGCCCACGGGCGCAAGGTGCGCGCGGCTATTGAGTCGTCAAGAAAGAAGATTGCTGAGTTGTTGAATTGTACCCCGGGTGAAATCATATTTACTTCGGGTGGCACTGAGGCTGACAATGCAATTTTGGTATGCGCTGCGGAAACGTATAACATCAGACATATCATCTCGTCCCCCATCGAACACCACGCAGTAACCCATACGCTTGAAAACCTAACCAACCATGGTAAGGCTCAGTTGCACATGGTTAAGTTGGAAGAGAAAGGCCATGTTGACCTCAACGACCTTGAAGCGTTACTAAAAAAATATCCCAACGCGATGGTTTCACTGATGCACGCCAATAATGAAATCGGAAACCTGTTGGACATTAACCGTGTTGGTGAGTTATGCGAAGCAAACGGAGCATTTTTTCATTCCGATACCGTACAAACAATTGGGCATTATCGCCACGACATGCGCTCGTTGAAGGTGTGCGGCATGACAGCCGGTGCACATAAGTTCCACGGCCCCAAAGGTGCGGGCTTCATGTACATCCGTAAGGACAAGAAAATTCATTCCTTCATTCATGGTGGAGCACAAGAGCGTAACATGCGTGGCGGAACGGAAAATGTTTACGGTATTATCGGGTTGGCAAAAGCACTGGAGATAGCCTATCGCGAAATGGATGAGCATGTAAAGCACATCACCGCATTAAAATCACATATGATTGAAAAGCTAAAGGAAAATATTCCGGGTGTTATGTTCAATGGCGACTCTGCTAATCTTGAGCGAAGCCTCTATACCGTATTGAATGTAAGCTTGCCGGAAACCGATGATAGCGGTTTGCTTCTTTTCAACCTTGACCTTCAGGGCATATCCGCATCGGGCGGAAGTGCCTGTTCAAGTGGTGCTACCACGGGCTCGCATGTCTTAGCGGCATTATATCCGGAATCAAAACGGTCGGCCGTACGCTTCTCATTTAGCAAGTACAATACGGACGAAGAAATAGATTACGCAGTAGATAAACTTGCGGAAGTTTATAAAGTAGAAGTTTAATTATTGCACTGCGTACACATTGCTTCCAAACCGCTTGATAATTTCCTGCTCTAAGGCTTCACGGTTATCAGGGTGTGCAATGTGCATTAACTCATATGCTCGCTGACGTAAATTTTTGCCGTACAGATACGCTACGCCATATTCGGTAACTACGTAATGCATGTGTGCCCGCGTGGTTACCACACCCGCACCTTGTTTTAAATACGGAACAATCTTAGAAGCACCTTTTTTGGTAGCAGAGCCCATGGCGATAATGGGCTTGCCGCCTTCTGATAATGAAGCGCCCCGTATAAAATCCATTTGCCCGCCAACACCGGAATACTGGTAGGTACCAATCGAATCAGCACACACTTGCCCGGTGATATCAATTTCAATAGCACTGTTAATAGCCACTACCTTGGGGTTGGTGCGGATAATACGACCATCATTCACATATTCAGCTTCCAGAAAAGCAAATTGTGGATTGTCATCTACAAATGAATACAGGTCACGTGAGCCAATGGCAAAGGAAGTTACTGTCTTGCCGCGGTGTTTCTTTTTGTACTTATTGGTGATCACACCTTTCTTCATCAGGTCAATCACACCATTCGAAAACATTTCGGTATGCACCCCTAAATCCTTACAGTGCGTTAAGCTTTCCAGCACCGCATCGGGGATTGCGCCAATACCCATTTGCAGCGTGCTACGATCTTCCACAAGTTCGGCTACATATTTTCCAATAGTGCGGTCACAATCGGTAATTTGTGCTGCGTAATTAACCTCGGGCAGGTTATCATCTGTTTCTACCAGTGTATGTATCTGATGAATATCAATAAAGCCATCACCATGCGTACGCGGCATGTTGGGGTTTACCTGGGCAATAATGTGCTTGGCATGCTTGGCGGCTGCCCGTGCAACATCTACCGAAACTCCAAGAGAACACAATCCGTGTTTATCCGGAGGGGATATGTGCAGAAGGGCTACATCAAGCGGAAGGATATTCTTTTCAAACAATCGCGAAATCTCACTTAGGAATATTGGAATGTAATTTCCACGTCCATCATTAATGGCGCCCCGAATGTTTTCTGACACAAACAGGGAATTGATATAAAAACTTTCAGCGTACTCTGGTTTGGCAAGTTCCAGTTCACCCAGAGTACTCACGGCCACCAGTTCAACATGTTTTAATTCATGTGCGCGTTTGGCCAATGCTTTTAACAAGAACTGTGGAGTAGCAGCACTACCATGCACAAAAACACGATTGCCCGATTCAATTACTTTTACAGCTTCGCGGGCCGATACAATTTTGGGATACATAATACACGAAGGTTGATGGAACAAATAACTGTATAAGTTACTACGTTGCTACTGATTTACATCAGTTATTTCTCTAATTTTAATCGCGATGAGCAGTTCGGTATCGTTTGCAGGATCAGGAAATTTAGCGTGGCATCTGGCACCCGCGTTGGATAATGCCGGTTACTCCGTGCGCGAAGTATACAGCAGAAATCCTTCCCATGCCGCTGCACTGGTGGAAAGGCTTTATGAAGCGGAGGTTAAAGCTACATTGGATTTCTCTACCAGTGATTCACGGTTGTTTATTATCGCGGTTTCCGATGATGCTATAGAAGAGGTGGCGCGCGAAATTATTTTGCCCGATGATGCCATTTTGGTCCACACGTCAGGCAGCCAGTCGTTAAGCAAATTAGGTTATGCCGCAACACCCGACATTGGCGTGTTTTACCCTTTACAAACGTTTAGTAAAACCCGAAAAATTGACTTTAATGATCTGCCGATTTTTATTGAAAGCGAATCAGAAGGAGTAGAGAAAATTTTGATAAAAATGGGGCATGCCATTTCCCGGCAGGTATTCAGTATTGATTCGGACAAACGTAAGGCTTTACACGTGGCGGCTGTGTTTGCTTCTAACTTCACCAACCACATGCTGCGTATTTCTAAACAAGTGGCAGACCAAAATGATCTCGACTTCGATTGGCTGAAACCCTTAATAGCTGAAGCGCTGAATAAGAGCCTTGCCATCGGACCAGAACAAGCTCAAACCGGCCCGGCCAAACGTGGCGACCTGGAAACGCTCGACAGGCACATGGCCTTTTTACAACAAGATGAAAAACTCGCAGAGTTGTACCGGGTGATCAGTCAACATATTGTGGATAGTAATGAATAAATTTTGGGTTAGGGTTCTGCCCACCAATCAATAATTGATCTCCACAACCTTCTTGTTTTGCAATTTATGCATGGGCTTGGGTACAATGGCCAAAATCTCTTCTTTCAGTGTTTTAAGTAGTTTTGTCTTCAAGTGATCACGATGTGTTACCAGGCTTACCTCGCGTGCCGGACTTGGTTCTCTCAATCTTTTTACCTGGTTCAATTGAGCTTTATTGAATTCCATTACGGCCAGTTCGGGTAAAATAGTAATCCCATCGGTGTTGTCCACCATTCTTTTCAGGGTTTCGATGTTTCCGGTTTCATAGTTAAAGTGAAAATCAGAATGCTTACGCAGCTCGCATAAGTTTAAAATCTGCGACCGGAAACAATGCCCTTCTTCCAACAACCAAAGTTGGTTAGGGTCTATTTCAGAGGGTAATACGTACTTTTTATTGTGCAGTACATTCCTTTTTGAAACATAAACAAACAGCTCTTCATAAAACAAAACATCTTCATTTACCGAATGGTCGTTTAATGGTGTTACTACAATTCCACAGTCAATTCGGTTTTGTTTTAAATCGTGCACTACATCTTCAGTAATCGTTTCTTTAACAGTAAGTTTTACCTGTGGGTATTTTTGGCTGATGTTTTTGAAAAGCTGAGGCAACAGGTAGGGGGCAAGCGTTGGAATAATGCCCATGCGAAGTTCACCGGCCATAGTGTTTTTTTGTTCGGCTATCAGTTGGTTTATAAACCCAGCCTCACGCAGTACAATACGCGCCTGTGCGATAATACCAACGCCAATTTCGGTAGGGACAACCGGTTGCTTGGTGCGATCGAAAATCTTTACCTCCAGTTCTTCCTCCAGCTTTTGAATTTGCATACTGAGGGTGGGCTGGGTTACAAAACACTTTTCGGAGGCCAGTACAAAATGCCGCCAGGTGTCAAGGGCCACGATGTACTCCAGTTGGGTTAATGTCATAGATTATAACTATAAGTTTATAAAAATAATCAATTTGACTTATAGTTAAAACACCTGTAACCTTACCGTCCTGAATCTAAAACATGACTATGGTCATTGCGGAAAAAGTCATGACCAACTATTATTAACTTTTCAATACCATTACTTAATAACTCAGAAATATGGAAAATAAAGCAGCAACAATGAATGGTGAAAGCAAGTGTCCGTTTCATGCGGGTAAGCAAACCGCAGGAGGTGGAACGCGAAACCGTGACTGGTGGCCTAACCAATTGAAATTAAATGTTCTACGTCAACACTCTTCCTTGTCCAATCCAATGGGCGAACAATTCAATTATGCCCAGGAATTCAAGAAACTTGATTATGAAGGATTAAAGAAAGATTTGCATGCGTTGATGACCGATTCGCAAGACTGGTGGCCGGCAGATTTTGGTCACTATGGGCCGTTATTCATTCGTATGGCCTGGCATAGTGCCGGTACGTACCGCACTGGCGATGGACGCGGTGGAGCAGGTGCCGGGCAGCAGCGCTTTGCGCCACTGAATAGCTGGCCAGATAACACGAACCTTGATAAAGCGCGCAGGTTACTGTGGCCTATTAAACAGAAATATGGAAAGAAAATCTCTTGGGCCGACTTGATGGTTCTTGCGGGTAACGTTGCCCTTGAATCGATGGGCTTTAAAACTTTTGGTTTTGCCGGAGGTCGTGAAGATGTATGGGAACCCCAGGAGGATGTGTATTGGGGATCGGAAAGCAAATGGTTGGATGATAACCGATACACCGGTGAGCGTGATCTTGAAAACCCGCTAGCTGCTGTACAGATGGGATTGATTTATGTGAACCCGGAAGGCCCGAACGGCAATCCTGATCCGCTAAAAGCGGCCATTGATATTCGCGAGACGTTTAAGCGCATGGCGATGAACGATGAAGAAACCGTTGCTTTGATTGCGGGTGGTCACACCTTCGGAAAAACCCATGGTGCTGCCCCGGCAACACACGTTGGCCCAGATCCTGAAGCAGCCGGCATTGAAGAACAAGGCTTGGGTTGGAAAAGCAGCTATGGTTCAGGTAAAGCTGGCGATACCATTACCAGTGGCATTGAAGTTACCTGGACAACAACACCCACCAAGTGGAGCAATAACTTTTTCTGGAACCTGTTCGGTTACGAGTGGGAGTTAACAAAAAGCCCTGCCGGAGCACACCAGTGGAAACCCAAACACGGTGCAGGTGCCGGTACCGTTCCCGATGCCTTCGATAAATCGAAACGCCATGAGCCACGCATGCTCACCACCGATCTTTCCTTAAGGTTTGATCCGATTTATGAGAAGATTTCCAGGCGCTTTATGGAAAATCCGGATGAGTTTGCCGATGCATTTGCGCGTGCATGGTTTAAGTTAACCCATCGTGACATGGGCCCGATTGCACGCTACCTCGGTCCAGAAGTGCCGAAGGAGGAATTGATCTGGCAAGATCCTATTCCTGCTGTAAAACATAAACTGATTGATGATAAAGACATTGCCGCATTGAAAGTCAAAATACTGGCTTCCGGCTTAACGGTATCACAACTGGTTTCCACAGCATGGGCTTCTGCTTCCACTTTCCGTGGATCAGATAAACGCGGAGGAGCAAACGGTGCACGCATTCGTCTTGCCCCACAGAAGAATTGGGAAGTGAACAACCCCACTCAACTGGCAAAAGTGTTACAAACGCTTGAGGGCATTCAAAAAGATTTCAACACAGGCGGCAAGCATGTTTCACTGGCCGATTTGATTGTGCTGGCCGGATGTGCCGGTGTTGAGCAGGCCGCGAAGAATGCAGGTCACAGCGTAACGGTACCGTTTACACCAGGCCGTGGTGATGCTTCACAAGAGCAAACCGATGTAGAATCATTTGAAGTGCTGGAGCCCATTGCCGATGGTTTCCGCAACTACATGAAGAAAAAATACACGGTATCCGCAGAGGAGTTGCTGGTTGACAAAGCGCAACTGTTAACCCTTACCGCACCTGAACTTACCGTGTTGGTAGGCGGTATGCGGGTACTCAACACCAACTTTGATAACTCGAAGCATGGTGTATTTACCAAAAAGCCAGAGGCGCTCACGAATGACTTTTTCATGAACCTGTTGGATATGAGTACAACCTGGTCAGCGATAGCAGATGTGCAGGATGTGTTTGAAGGTCGTGATCGTAAAACGGGCACCGTAAAGTGGACGGGCACACGTGTGGATCTTGTATTTGGATCAAACTCTGAGTTACGGGCATTAGCTGAAGTTTATGCTTGTGCCGATGCGCAGGAGAAATTCGTTAAGGACTTTGTGGCTGCCTGGAACAAGGTGATGAATCTTGATCGTTTCGATTTGAATTAATTACAGTTTTTAGTTGATTTAAGTAAAGGTGACCTGGCAACGGGTCACCTTTTTTACATTTTACTCAATTAGCTTTTGTTTGCAGTAACTTCATTAGCCTGTATCCAATGACGATTTTCATGCTCAATTAAGAAATCGATGCAGTCCTCCAATCGAAAAACAAGTTCTGTCTCTCCCGGGTATTTTATATAAGTTGACTGCGAGTAGAAGTTTTGAAGCCCCACAATGTGATTTTTAAAAACGGATTGATGATCTGAGAAATCACTCAATATCCTTGAGTCAAAGATTTCATTTGCGGGCTGCCAGATGGTCCATGTACCAGCTCTTTTTAGCCTGTCGCTACTGGTGTAAGGGTGTATTATTCGTAAGGACTCAGCTGCCTGCTGCTCAGGTGAGCCTGACGGCAAAACATGATTGCCTTTTTTTATTTCATCAAAATATCGGAAGTATGAGCTATTTAATAAAATAAGGTGGGCTATGTTTTGAGCCACACTCCACACATTTCGATCGGGTTTGTGGTTGAGCTGTGTGATAGTCAGTGCTCCAAAGCGCTCTACAAATTTTTCTGTTACCGTGTCGATTTTATTTTTCCAATGGGTATCCAGCATTTTTTAAATTTAGTAATTATCCATTTTTTCTCAGCAGCACTTCCCGAGGGGACGCTGCGTAATGATTGCGTATCTGGCAGAGTCTCGAGGCGGAACTTTGTAGGATTCCATTATAAGCTGGTATTTATTTCAATCGGATTGGTTAGAATTTTATGTACCGGACAGGCATTGGCTACTGCGAGTAATCTTTTCCGTTGTTCGTCATCCAGAGTGCCAATGAATTGAACTTTTCGATTAATAACAGTTTTGTTGGTCACTTCATCTCGCTCTAAGTTAATATCAATTTTTACTTCGTCTAATGGCCAATGCTTGCGGTCAGCATACATACGTACTGTTGCACTGGTGCAGGCCGCTAATGCTGACGCAAGTAATTCTTTCGGGGAAAATCCAATATCTTTTCCACCTTTATCTACTGGTTCGTCTGCATCGTCAAAGTAGGTCTTATAGAAAATAATAGTCCTCTGTTTCTTCTTTTTGTCCACGAGGCAAAGATAGGAAGAGTTGTCCTAAAGTGAAACTTTTAAAAAAGCCTTTTTTAGCCGGATTTTAGTCTGTATGACCGGATTTGTCTACGGAGTGGGTGGCTTCCCGCAACGTTTTGGGTTTATGACGGCTGCGGTTTTCGAAGTCGATTTATCCCACGTGTTGAAAACGAAATTGGTAAAACCAAACTACATTTCAACCTGTCACCCGCAGCTGGCATAAACCTGGTGTTGCCGGCTGGGCGGTCAGTCGATCGAAATCTATTTCTCAAGTCCAATACTTTCAGAGTGTCCTTGTCGGCTATAGAGTCTTTGTCGTAGGTGAAGTCCAAGGTCGAACTGGCTGCCCAGCCGAAAGTATTTTGGGTGTCAAAGTCCTTAATTACCTTATTTTTTATAGTATCGGTCAAACCAATAGTCTGCGCTTGCTGAAATGATTTCTCTATTTTTTGTATCGAACAAGTCACTTAACGGTAATTCGTCCCAGTATACACAACCTGAACAAGTCGGTACTTTTTGTTTTGAACTCTTTATCTCTTGTATTCTTTTTAATTCAGCGTCACTTAATTCTAGTACTCCTTTCTCGCTTAATTTCTCCCGGGCGACACGGTCGCCCGCCATTAAACAAACCCGGTGTTGGCAGCAGTAGTTTTTAATCTGCTCTTATAAATTTTAAATCTCCGCCTACGTCATTATATGAATTTACTAAAGTCAAACATGTCCCAGAAGGGTTTAAGAAAAGCAAACTTGTACCTTGAAATTCTCCTGTCAATTTGAAGAATCTAACCACTAAAATTTCGTCCACAGTATTTGTCCCTTCTCCCCAAAACTTGATTTCATAAGTCTCTTCGGTCAAGTTATTGTTTTCCAAGATTTGTACTTTGTTGCCAAAGAATTTAAATATCAATACTTTGCCTGTTGAGTTCGGTGTCTCAGTAGTCAATCCTATACCCCGTCTATTATAAGTTGTCTGAACCCAATTCCATTTTCCAAGTATCAAAGCCCGAGCATTTTCTCTAGATTTAACAATTTCGTCAATTGAGCAGTCAGTTGTTTCACTTTTCTCAACAGCGTCATAAGTACAGTTTCCCATAAAGAGAATTAGTACGATAAATATTAGTCCCACCCTTTTCATTACGCTTTATTTGTAAGACACATATATTTTATAATTAGTTGGTGTCTGTCCAATAACTATTGCTGCCAACGTTTGAGTTTATGACGGCTGCGGCTTTCGAAGCGCGTCTTTGTCCCACGTGGCTGAACGAATTTAAGAAAACTAAACTTGATACCTACACCAAACCAGCAGCTGGCATAAACTTTTTGTTAGCGGCTGGCTTTCTTCTCAGTCATTAATTCCTTTACGATTCGTCTTGAGTAATTTCGGAGTCCACTCTTAATATAAAGCAGTCCCAAATATATTACTAGTCCGAAAACTGTCCATCCAGTAATTACAAGCAATAATACTTTTAAGTCACCCCACGCAATTAAGAAACAAGCTATTGTCCACAGTGTGAAAAACCCGAAGTAGAAAACAAGTACGTAGGGAAAAATACCGTCTTGTGGTAATATTTTGCACTTAACTGTCACCGTGTTATTTTCAGAATCAGAAAGGTCAAAGGTTATTCGTCCGTGTGCCTTGAATGGATTCAGTACAGTTGGTATTCTTAATATCTCAAGTCGATTGTCTTTTACTTTAATTTCTTTGAAGTCAATTTGGTCAGAGAAGATGAAGTCAGTCCAAGTCTGTTTTTGTTTCTGTTCTGAAAGGTCTGCAAGTATTCTCGAAGTAGAGTTTTCAACAGTCAATTCAAAATGTTCCGATATTTTGTCGTTCAGTCCCATTTATCATCGTGTTCTACTTTGTCGAGAAAGCTTGCCGCTAACGTTTGAGTTTATGCAGTGTGGGGAATAGGAGGGCTTAAAAATGTAGCGCAGCGAAATGTTAAGCCCGACCTGCTCCAAACTGTCCAACGTTACTGAACGAAATTAAGAAATTACTCTTAATAGCTACACTGAACCCCCACATTGCATAAACTTTTTGTTAGCGCCTGTGCCCTTCTTCCGTCCTTTGTCAAATGTTAATGTTTCATTAGTCCAAAGTCTACCGATATTTTTTGTAAAACTTAAGTCGCGGGCGGGCAACCGTTACACTACATTCTCGGTTTACACGAAACCCTTACCACCTTGTCCCTGTGGTGCGTTGGACGGCACTCTTGCCAAAGTTTTGGATGTGTGCTTGGCTTTGTGCGGCTTTGGCATGTGTGCCGTTGGGTAGGCCTATCTTCTATTCAAGGTAGTAAAAAAATATCTCCATTCGTCTTATATTGGCATATTAACTGAACTTAATTGTGAAGTCACTTTGTCCGAGGTTTATTAGCCGTTTGTTTAGTCTTATCTTTGTACTCATTACGAGTTATTCCTTCGGATATGATTCGTTAAAGATGGCGTTGATTTTTCATCAGTCAGCCCAGTATGAAAAGGCACTTCCTATTTTTATTGAACTGTCAAATAAGTTCAAGGGATCAGATGCAATTCCAAATTATGCTCTTTGTCAGCTTAAAATCGCTGATATTGTGAGAAATTATGGCGGTGTCAATACGGCAATCGAACTTCTTAATATTAATGAAAGATTATTGGAGATACGACTCGAAAAACCAACTCTCGAATTAGCGCAAAATTATATCACAAAGGCAGAGGCACTTTATACGGCAAACAGGCTTACTGAATTTAAAGAATCAATTTTAAAATCGATCGCCATAAAGAGAAGGCTTGGACTGTCTGAAAAATATTTAGCTGAGGATTATCTTCATTTGGCTCGATACTATAAGGAACTACCTAATCAAGACGATAGCTGTTACTATTGGGTACAAAAATCGCTCAGGCTGGCAAAGTCTGATAAGTCCTTTACAGCTTATATACTGCCAAGAATTTATAGCATGATAGGCTATTACTATCACCCTGCATCAATTGCCTATTTCGGAAACAAAAAGGATTCCTTGATGCGGCATTTTAGTCTGTCAAGAAAGTATTACGACTCTGCTATACTGGCTCTTAAAAGACAGCCAGTACCTGACATCCTGATGGAAAGCAGAATTTATCACAATCTGGGCAATTCATATTCGAATGAAGCAGGAGTTGAAAATAAAATTGAATTACTCCATCATGCTATCGCTTATTACCGTAGAAGTGAGAGCTTATATGAGAAGTTTGGCGCACCATCTGAAATGGCGGGTAAAGATTGGGTGATTGGCAAGGCTTATGAAAGATTAAAGCAATATGATTCGGCAATCCAACAGTTTCAAATTGGTATTTCTCGTTTGATTCCGGAGTTTGATGGAGTGAATGTGAATGAACTCCCGCCCTTGCAACCTACCCTTCATGATTCACGATTTATAACTCTTGTTAGTATCAAGGCCAATAACTTCCTTTTTAAATACAGACAAAATCAGGATTTTAACAGTCTACAATTGGCGTATAAGCATTACGAATTTCTACTGAGCTTTAATCATTATTTACTTTCAAAGTCGTTACAAGAGCAAGAATTAACTCATTGGAACTACCTGTACGGTTCTAATGCGTACCAATCACTGATAATCACTGCATACGAATTGTATAAGAAAACGAATAACAAAGCATACATAATTACCGCATATGGACTGATTGCTTCTGCGAAATATGCATGGCTATCTAAAAACGATATTGAGCCATTAATGAGTAACTCAATTAATGCCTCGGTTTTAAAACAGGAAAGCGAAATAGTTAAGAATAACATTCTAAGAAATGTCACCGGTGTAAATATTAACGAGCTAAATACAATTCTTCCTTCAATTCCAAAGCACATTGAAAGTATGTCATTGGCTAATTTTAATATAGCCAATCAATTTTTGGATACGATTTCCTTTAAAAGAATACAGTTCGAATTAAAGCAAAGAAGGGAAGTGTTGCTTGATTTCTATGTTTGGGGAAATGAACTATACTCAGTAATTATTTCAGAAAATGATTTAGCAATTGTGAAGCACATCTTACCCAGTGATTTTAATTCAGATGTTTGGAAGCTAAAATATGAATTGACAAAATATAAGCCAAGAGAATATGCTCGCATTGCGAACCGTGTTTATCTTGAAACACTTGATTCCGTTTTACTTCATATCCCAAAAAATAGCAAGAGAGTAGTTATTTGTCCCGATGGTAACTTACAGAACATTCCCTGGGATGCTCTGGTCAGTGATACGTTGAATGTAGAAACATTTAAATCCCTGAATTACTTACTTAATCAGTATGTAATGCGAACAGTAATTACCCCAAGACACCTTGTTATGGAAAGCAAAATGAGTCAAGGCTTTCTTGGTATCACTTCAGATTTTGAACTTTCAAAAAGATTTTCACAAATACCATTTTCTAATGGGTTAGTGAAAACCAAAGCCCATGATTTAAAGGGTCAGGCTATGTCCTCAATACCAAGCGAATCTTTTGACACTAATATATTACACATCGCTTCACATGTCGTAAATGATTCATTAAGACCATATCGTTCAACTATATTTTTAAATGAGCATGATAGCATAACCTTAACTGAGCTTTCCGGTTCTCGTATTAAGCCAAAACTCGCTATCTTAAACGGATGCCAAACCGGAAACGGAACCTACTATCAATCGGAAGGCACAATAAGTTTTGCTCGTGCGTTTTATAGTTTGGGAGCAGAAAGTGTTTTAATGACGTTATGGAGTGTTGATGACAAAGCTACTGCGGATTTGCTTACGTTGTTTTATGAGGAAATGGAGAGTGGAAATGATTTGGATTACTCTTTAAGAAATGCAAAAGTCACTTTCCTTGAAAGTGATGCGAGTGATGAATTAGCAAACCCTTATTATTGGGCAGGCCTGCAACTCAGTGGAAAGTCCGACCAAATCCTAAAATCTAATGGACTAAGGACTGTATTTATTAGTATTGTTTTTTTCATGTTTATAGCAATCGCCACTATAGCTTATAGGTTAAAATTTAAGAAGCACGAAAAATTTATTCAAGAGCGTCTAAAGCTTTCTTAGACTCAGTTCGCAATTCACCACTTTCACTGGCCGTTACCTTACGAAACAGTTCCTTTGCTTTTTCCCCATCACCTTGTACCCAATAGGTAAGGGCTAATCTATACGCTGCCTTTGTGCTAAACTCGCTTGCGTCATCAATCTGAATCCATTTATGTCTGGCCAATTCCATTCGCATGGTTCTGAAATCACAGAGACCAGAGAAGTAAAGAAGGGTATCATTCCTATGGTTAACATCAAGCAACGCATTAAATTGTTTACCAGCGGTATCGAAGTCGCCAGTTTTAAAGATGTTCATGGCATTGTTAAAGGTTATATCATTAGTCAATCCCATTACATTTGGTAACCCCGGTTCTGCAATATCGAAGTCGAGCGGATTTGGTTTTTGAACCGAAATATAAAGGGCAGCTCCGGCAGTAATTAAGAAAGCAAATACGGCCGCCATTTTCCAACTGAATTTGAAGCGGCTCTTCCCATCTAATGATTTATCAAAAGCCGACAAGTCCTGCTTCAATTTATCGGTGTACGCCAGACCCACACCTTCTATTATTAGTCTTCTGAGCGCAATCCTCCTTTTTAAGGTGTCATCAAGCTGAATTTGTTTAGTAAAATCCATCTGCTCTTGCTCGTCCAATTCTCCCCTTAAATATTTATCAATTAACTCTGACTCTTCCATGTTCGTTAGTTTAAAATGTCCTTTAATCGACTCATGCTTATTCGTTCCTCCAATGATTTCAGGCACTCATATTTTTTCTTTTTTGCCACATCTGCATTTTTATAGCCAACACGCGATGCCACTGACTCCATGTCGAAGCCTCTTTCATAGTACATCTCCAGAATTTCTTTGCAGGGCGAGCCCATAGCTTTGTATAGTCGTTTTACCAGATTTATTAAATGCTCCTGTTCATAATGGTCATTGATTCCGTTGTCATGGACGGAAACGAATGATTCGTAAACCTTAGATTCGATGCCCTTGCGTTTCAAAGCATTGAGAATGATGTTTTTTCCGATACTAAACAGATAGGTTTTTATCGAGGATTCAAGCGCATCCGCCTTACCGGATTTTACATTTTTATAAAGCCCAATAATCGATTCTTGAAAAACATCCTTTGCTTCCTCAATGGATACCTGATGATTTCTGATAGCCCAACTCACGAACTCATCCCGATAAGCTTCATAAAGCTGAAAAAGGATTTTCTCACTGCCAGCCTTAATGGCCTCAATTATGGCTGAAGTTTCGAGATTCAAAATATTAGTCTTGCTATTCAATGGCTTAGTAAAATGGGGTTTGTGAAAGTAACTGAAAAATATTTTAAGATTTCGGTTACATCTTCTATTTGGACTTTACCAAGGTGTATTAAATCATCAAATCATGGTCGATATAAATACTAGTAAACAACTTCTTAAAGAAGTAAAAGAAAAGATCAAGTCCTTAGAGATTATAAAAGACGCCCTTGAAAAGCCTGATTTTAAGGTCGAGGAGTTTGAGAAATTTAAGAAAAGATTTTACGAGTTGGTTAACTACTCAAAGAAATAGTAATAAAAAACAATCTATGAATAATTTAACATCGCTCTTTTTATTAATCCTACTGGCGACTTTACAATCATGTGATAACTCAAAGAATGTAAGTAAAGAACAAATTTGTGATAAAATATTTAAAGAAGACAAGTTTTTGGAGAATATTGGCATGACCGTTACGAGAACAACAGTTCTAAAATGTAACGGAACTTTTGAATCTGGGGTCTCTTATAGACAGTTGACAGAAGGAGAACTTGGAACAAGTGATCAATTAAAAGGTTCATGGGAGATTGAAAAGGATATACCTGAAAACATTGTAGATGCCGTACGTGAATATGGTTTGAAACATGATAACTATTCCGTGATAAAATATTCCAGTAGTAATGGAGTTAGCGGCTATTGTCTTTACTACAAGGAACAAGCCTATTATATTCTAAAACCTCTTTATCTGAATCAAATCCCTTTAAAAAACTATGAACATTCTGGTTCATTAGGTATTTGGGGTGGGTACTTATAAACGCTCGGATACAATGTCATTCAAAACAAAACAATGTCCTAATTGTGGTGCAGACAACGACTTGCTATTTACAAATTGTCAGTTTTGTAAAACTGGATTGCCAACGATGGATGTTAATTCAATTTCCAATGAAGATTTAGTTCAAAATGCCGCTGAGTGGGTCGCCAAAATGGGAATGCCATTTTCAATTTCTGGACCTAATGCAAACCAATGGACTGGTAAAGACATTCGTCATTATCAGGTGAATGAAATAGCTGGAATCGCTCTAAAATACATGACACTACTTCAGGTTCGATCGAAAACCAATGTGGAATTATTCCACGTATATCAGGAGTTAAAAAATCTGCATGATTCAAAAACAAATGGATGGTTTGCAAAAATTGGTGGAGGAAATAAAATTCTTGGTGGTCTACTTTTATTTTTTGGGGTTTATCTCATTGTCTCATTTGCTTGGTGTACAAATCAATGCAGCTCTGATTCTTCTTATGATGTAGAAATTAAGCGACTTAAATCGCTTGAGCAACAAGTAGTTGAAAAAATGAGTAGCAAAGACTATGATAATGCCTTGATTATTTTAAATGGAATGGAATATTCAATTCATTGGTCTAATAGTGACAGTTTAGAGGTTAATGCATGGCGAAGAAAGAAGGAGGGATATATAAATACCATACGGGAATTAAGGAATAAAAATTAGATATGGCACTAGTCGAAGTTGTAAAGTTTAAAGGAGACAATAGCGAATTTGTCTGGAAATTTCCGTCAAACGATTTGAAACTTGGTGCTCAGCTCATTGTTAATACATCTCAGTGTGCATTTTTCGTTAAGAATGGCAAAGTACTGGATGCCTTTAATGAAGGCAGATATACGCTCAAGTCAGCAAATATTCCATTACTTAATAAGCTTATTAACCTTCCATTCGGAGGAGACTCACCATTTTCGGCAGAAGTTTGGTTTGTAAACCTTATAACAAAACTTGATAACAAATGGGGAACTGTTAAGCCCATAAACCTTGAAGATCCACTTTACAATGTAATTGTTCCCGTTAGAGCATTTGGTCAATTTGGAATAAAAATTATTGATGCAAAAAAGTTTTTAATCACAATAGTTGGCACTGCTCATGTATTTGCGGCCAATGAGATTATTGACTATTTCCGGGCAAAAATTCTGAGTTCAGTAACAACACTTATTTCCAGAAAAATTATTCTTGATAAAATTTCATTACTCCAGTTAGGTGTTTTTCAGGATGACCTTGGAAAATTTTGTCAGGCTGAAATTAACAAGGAGTTTACTGAATACGGTGTAGAAGCAACAGCGTTCAACTTTATGTCAATAAATATTCCAGCTGACGACCCATCTTTTATCAAACTAAAAGAAGCAAAGGAATTGGCTATGAAAGTGAAAACCATTGGAAAAGACATTTACCAAATGGACAGAAGTTTCAATGTAATGGAAAAAGCAGCAGAAAACGAGGGCAATGCGGGGAGTCTATTAAATGCAGGGCTTGGATTAGGTGCAGGTATTGGTTTGGGTAATCTCATAGGTAACCAATTCGGCCAAGTAGGTAGTACTTTGAACGTTAATTCTAATAAATCACAGTTAGTACCACCGCTTATCAGGTACTACTTTGTAATTAATGAAATTCAAAGTCAGGGATACCTATTAAGTGATTTACCTCTACTGATTACGGAGGGACTTCTTAAAAAGGAAACACTTACATGGCGTGAAGGTTTAACCGATTGGGTTGAGGCCGGTGTAATTGAGGAAATAAAATTACTTTTTGGTAGCACACCGCCACCTATTCCAAAAAGGCAATAATATGAAAAGCATTGTTGTTTATACTGGATTCATTCTACTAATTATAAATCTTATTGCGTTCTCCATACTCAGTGGATTTAAGATTTATCCTTTTGTAGCAAGCGAAATTTGCATAGCTAGTTCAATGGTATTTTTTATTTTGCTATTGAGCATTAAAATCGATGATGCATTTAAAATATTTTCATTTTTTGCCTTTGGAATTGCATTTGCAATAAAATATATAACGGCTCAGTATATTATAGAGACGATTCAGGGCTCAATACCCTTTATTCTACTTACTTCAATCGTTTTAATTGAAGTTATTTCTATTTTCATTTTTAAACAAGTAAGTAGACACAGGTAATTACGGAAATATTTATACAACTAAATCAATTTAATCTATGCTAAAAGATGAGATCAAGATTAAAGTATTTAACATTGAAGCCTGGTATGATAAAACTTGGTGGGCTGTAAGCAATATTGAATTTTCCGTCTCTCATTCCATTACTCTTTTATTTACTAATAAAAGAGTATACTACTCTTCAAGTTTGGAAAACTTAAGTTATTCATACGAAAATATCTCTGGCATTGAGGTTCTCAAAACCGCTCTGCATGTAAAAAGGAAACATATAATGCCGGCCTTGATTGCTTATTTTACTATAGCTGTAATTATGGTAATGATGAAACTATCGTGGATTGCTCCATATTTTCTTGCTTTATTAGTTGTAATTAGTCTTTGGGCACTGTTGGGCAGAAAGTATGTCTACAGAATTTCATTTATTAGTCAAAATGCCGGGGTTTTATGCGCATTCTTTATAGACCGTGATGAAAAATTGGTGTATGAAATACAGCAAGCTTTTGAAAAAGGAAAGCAGAATACTGTCAAGAGCGCATTTACTTCTCAAGAGTACTTAAATCCGGGTAGCCAGGTTAAAACATTAGAAGATTTAAAGATGGCCAAGGAACTTCTTGATCTTGGTGCTATTTCTCAAGAGGAATTTGAACAAATCAAGCACCAAGCACTTGGCGCAAAAATTCAACCCAAGATAATTCAACAAGAAAAGTTGGGGAATAGCGAACTTAGACCAAGAGCAGAAAGACCTAAGAATGAAAAGCTAAATGCTCAGACTACTCCAATTACAGATTTGAAAAAAACCGGAAAGAAAACTTCTAAAAGTTTACTTTACATAACCATTGTATTTTTTTTATTAGTTCTTGTATTCTTTGTATTTAAGTATTTTACTAATGGTTCAGAATACGAAACTATTTTGGCTGAAGCACCAGTTGAGAATACCACTACTATAAATGAAGATCAAAATAGCGCAACCCACAAAGATCAAGACGTCAGCTCTGAAAAACCAAAAAGTGACTTTCTGACTACTCCAACAGGAGAACGTTATAGGATGCTTAAAGTACAAATTCCAAATCATGATGAACAAATGACTACTTCTGAAATTGAAATCACAGGTCCCGTAGAAGGTATATACTTCAATTCATCAGAGGAACCCACTGCATATATTAAAATTCAATATGATAACGATAAAATTTGGGTTTCATCTTGGAAGGGAGATAAACAGTCCACTAAAGAAGAAGCTTATGTTACAAGTAAGGGACTTCTATCTTTGGGTGGTCAGGAATTTGACTATGACCGGTTTGATGAATCCATTGCAGATGTAAGAGCACTTACGCTTACTAATTCTGCTGGTGTTGTTTTTTATTGGTATTACGATCATTAATACAATTAATCAGTGAGTCAACTTACCATGACAAAATCCATCCTGTTAATTATTGGCCTTTTGATATCAATAAATCTTTTGGCCCAGGAAATAGACCCAGAGGAACGTCAGACCAGTCAGCTTACCTACAGCGATGTTGATAGAATTATTGATTCCACGAATTTGTATAGAATCCATTTTGTTTTCAGAAAACTGGGGTATGCGGGCGGTGGGGGCGAATTTCTCTATACAAAATATGTAGACTATTACGATAAAACCACAAACAAATTAATAAGCCGACTTGATATCCGCGAAATATTAAAGCAAGCAGGCTATAAAGTAAAAGATGGGATTGACCGTACAAAGTCTTTAGCTACTTTGTATGCAGCATCCGATACCCACTTTAGCTTCGACAATGACATGGGAATGGTTTCGGTAGATATCCGAACAAAAGCAATCACTTATAACCACTTGGGTAAAGATGGGAAACTTACACCTTTTTGGGGCAACAATGATTTTATACTTGCGCTGCTATACGAAGACTGCAATGGGACTGAGTTGTTTTGTAAGTCCTTTGTTGTTTTGGATAGGAGCTATCGCACGATATTGAAAATTAGCTACAATAAATTAGATGTTGGTTTAAAGTCTACCATTAAGGAGAATGGGATAATCCAATTGCCAGTAAAGGCGCCATATATTATTGAACTCAACACAACATTATTACACAAGCTTCCGCAAATAAATCCACAAGATTTCAGGGTAAATGGTTATGATGGAGATATCTTCAATGGTCTTTTAAAATTTCATGATACAGGCTTGTATTCCGTAAACCTTAAAGCTATTTCACCAGATAACTCGGGCTCTACCCAAGCGTATAGTAAGATTGAAGTTGACAAAGCCACGGGAGCAATCGTTTCAGATTCTAAGGTTCCTGATGGTCGATATAAAATACTCTGGTCGGACCATCTTACAACTGAGAGTTTTGTAGAAGTAGTCGAAAATAAATTACCACCACTTCCTCCCATTCCAGAAGTAATTACTTCAGAAGATAAAATTGAATTCTTTTATCCTGGGTTTAACTTTTCACATAGCACTTTTTTGAAGCTCTTCGGATTGAAGATTATCGTTTTCAAGTAGTTTTAAAATTAAATCCATTGTGTTAAGATTTTCACAGTCGTATGGGCGGGTGGGTTTGGCTCTTGCCATAGCTTTGGTGTCGCGTGGGTTTGTGCGGCTATGGCATGTGCCAAAAGCGTGGGCGAGAATCTTTCCACGGTTGCAGTGCGGTGGGCGGATATGATACGAATCTTAATTCGTAGCCGTGTCCCAAGTTTTATTTTTTGTTCTCAGTCTTACATTGTCTAAAGAAACGTTCAATTGTCCGCGTGGAGAATTTGAATTAGTAAAGTGTCACCCGTTAATTTTTTCTTGTCTGCGGTAACGAGTCTTTGTCGGCTGAGTCGTCATTGTCCGCTGTGCTGGAAGGGCATTGGCGCTAACACATGTGTTTGTGTATTGAATATATTTCCATATATCCCGACAGGGCAATTTTTACCACTAAAAAGCCTATTTCCAGTAAAATTTGGAGGATATTTTTTTTGTAACTGCTTCACCGTCTAATTAATTCTTCCCTGCATTCACACTTTGGTTCCATTCATACACCTTATCGGCAATTTCAATGAGCAGGTTGGGGTCTTTCTCCAGGGCATTGCCAATCACAATCATATCAGCTCCGGCCTCCAGCGCTGTGAGTGCTTTTTGAGCGGTGTTAATGCCGCCCCCAACAACCAACGGTGTGTGTATGGCTTTACGCACGGCACTGATCATACGCGCACTGATTTCCTTTTCGGCACCACTGCCTGCATCAAGGTACATGAGTTGTAACCCCAGCATTTCACCGGCCATGGCTGTGCAGGCGGCCAGGGAATATTTGTCATCGGGTATGGGTGTGGTGTTGCTGATGTAGGCTACGGAAGTAGTGCGTCCTGAACTAATCAGCATATATCCGGTGGGTAATACTTCCAATCGGGTGTTGCGCACAATGGGAGCGGCTACTACATGTTGGCCAATTAATAATTCAGGGTTGCGCCCTGAGATCAGCGAAAGGAATAAAATTCCATCGGCTGAAGGTTCTATTTGTATAGAGTTACCCGGGAAAAGTATTACCGGCAGGTTTACATTATCTTTAATCTGCTTTACAATCTCTGAAAGATTGGTAGTAGTAACCAGGCTTCCCCCTACAAAAAAGTAATCAACACAGTTTTCACTGGCCAGGTTAATGAGGTGCTGCAACGCTGCAGCATCAGCTACCTTGTCAGGGTCAACCAATACCGCTATGGATTTTTTACCCAGCTTTTGATTTTCCTTTAACGTCTCAAGAATTTTCATTCGTTTTCTTTTGTGCCTGAGCTTGTAGGTATTCCATCAGTTTTTCTTTGGCCAGGTCAAGCAACAACACGGTAGCTTGTGAGGCTACGGCAGTACCAATCTGACTGAGTATGCGTGATGGACCGGATTCTTCATACACCTCATTTTCTTCCGCATCATCAACTTCAGCAGGTTTTGCTTTGGCCTTTGCTTTACGGGTTTTACGTTTCTTTGAAGATGAAAACCCGCGTACCAAAAAATAGGTAAGGGCTAATGCCCCTCCAATAATAAGTGCATTCGTTAATACTTTTTCAGTTCGGTCGGTAATTTCATGCACTTCGCTTTCAATTTCCTTACGTTGCTGTGCTGCCTTTTGAAGCAACTGGCTTTTTACCAGGTCATCCGTTTCCATCCCCTTCATGGTGTTGTTGTTTTTTCTTGAATGATTTTTTTATCTCTTGTTCCAGTTTATGGCTTATGGGCTCGCGGAAGAAAACCAAAATCAGCATAAGTAAAAAATAAAAACCCGCCACAATGCCAAATCCACCGTAAGTTCCCACGGATTCGGCTAATCCATAGGCCACGGCAATGCTGATAAAGATGGTAAACAACGTTAAAAAAATTACAATCAGGGCCACAATAGCCACCTTAGCCATTGCCCTGGCTATATCTTCTTTTAATTCGTACTTCAATAACTCAATGCGGGTTTCGAAATACCCTGAGAGGTTTTCAATAAGCCCGTCCAGTTTAAAAAATTTAAGTAAGGTTTCTTTTAGCATGCCATCGTATTAACCAACAAGTTAGGCAAAGATCGGAACTTTAAGGGTAAGGAAAAATGCTGTTATTTTCGGTTAAATGAAGTGATTTTGCGTGTTTCTATCACTACGTTTTTTTCCTGCCTTATGGTTTGTAAAACAACCGGGTACAGGGCGCTGACATACACGGTGCTACTGGCTGAATCAGGATGGTGGTAGTATCGCTGTGTGTACACATAAACCGAATCAAAGCTTAAGGTTTCGCCAAGGGTAAGTTTAGGTAGTACTTCCTTTACGCACAGTTGGTATTTTCCTTCTTTATTTTCACCATCCCAGCAAAAGCCGGGCTCATTAAATAAAATCATTTCTTTATTAATGAACAGTACCGTGTTCTTTTTGTACACCGGAAAAATTTCATCAGGGTCAATCTTGTTTCGTCTGTAAATCAGCCATTCCCCGCTCTGGCTTCTTTTCTGTTGCTTGGAAACAATACGGTAAGAAGATTCCTCACCGGTAATCACGTTCGTTTTTTTGTAGGTTAACTCCAGCACTTCCGTAGAATCTTTATTGAGGTAAATGAGTGAGAACGGGATAAAAAAGAAAACGACAAGAATGTAGACAAACCCTGCCAATCGGTAACGGATGGTAAGGCGCCCCAATCCGTTGGCCATGGCCACTGGTATGTTGCGTAATATCGGCAACGGATAAAATACCAAAACCCCAATGAGGTTAAAAAGGAAATGAGCCATGGCAATAGTAATGGCACTGGCCGTATTGGCACTTAAGGCGGCTGCGATAATAGCAGTAACCGTAGTGCCCATGTTAGCCCCCAGTATAAACGGAACTGCTTTTCGAAGGGTAATAATTTTTTGTGCCACGATGGGCACCACCACCGATGTGGTAATGGTACTGGAACGAATGGCGGCTGTAGTTACCAATCCCCAGAAAAATGATTTGAGGGTATTCTTAAAAAAGAAACGGCTGAATTTTTCCGGTGAACTCGCCATCAGCAGTCCTGAAATCAATTTTCTGAACAACAGAATAGACAGAAACAATAATCCAAAAGAAAACAAGGCCAGCAGAAATCCGCTGGGGATTATTTTAACCAGAAAATCTATAATCGGGCTAAACCCCGACCACAATGGGGAAAAGTTAGCGGAAGCCCCCCCTTTACTGATGGTGAAAAAGTTTTCGGTTATCCAGCCCGAAAGGTTGGAGAGAAACCCGTTGTAATACTCCAGCGGAAATAAAATGGATACGGTAAGAATATTGAAGAAATCGTGATAGGTACCTGCTGCAACGGCACGCCTGAATTCTTTCTTCTTATTGATAAAGCCTAACGAAACAATGGTACTGGTAATGGTAGTGCCAATATTTGCGCCCATAATTATGGGTATGGCACTGTCGATGGTGATGGAGCCGGAAGCCACCAGGGCCACCACTAAACTGGTAGCGGTTGAACTGCTTTGGATCATGGCCGTGATGAGCAGGCCAATGAAGAGTGCAGTAAATGGATTGGAGGTAGCCAATAGTATGGCTTCTGCTGCGGTGCTGCCCAGGTTTTGCAGCGATGAAATCATTAAATCAAGGGCGAATACAAACAGCACCAATGTACCCAGTATGTACAGGATTTTTCTTGTCCGTTCCCAGTTAAAGGGTGTGGGTTGAGGGGGCGTTAATGGTGTGGTGGATTCCAAGTACGATAAGCTTGCCTAAATGTAGAAATCAATAATCTGATTTCCGAAAGCTAAGGCTTTAACTCATTCACGGCCATCCAGGCCATAATTCCGGGACTTATGGTGAGTGCATCCTCATCAATATTGAAGGTTGGGGTATGTACATAAGAAGTTATGCCCTTGCTTTCGTTACGGGTGCCTAACCGATAAAAAGATGCCGGCACAACTTGCGAGTAGTAGGCAAAGTCCTCGCTGCCTAACGTAATATCGATGTCAACCACATTCTCTTTTCCTACATAAGCTTCAGCGGCTTTGCGGATGCGTTGGGTCACGGCCGGATTGTTTTGCAGGAATGGATAACCGTGTGAAATCTCCACTTCACATTTTCCGCCCATACCTTCGGCCAGGGTCTCGGCCATCTTCTTGATTTTTTTAAGTCCTTCTTTTCTCCAGGTTTCGTCCATCGCGCGAAAAGTTCCGGCAAGCGTTACTTCGTTGGGTATTATGTTGGTGGCACCATCGCCCATAATTTTTCCGAAGGTGAGCACGGTAGGTTGTTTGGGCGAAGCATTTCGGCTGATGACCTGCTGCAAGGCAATAATAATGTGTGAAGCGATTACCACCGGATCAACCGCCAGTTCGGGCGCAGCACCATGGCCGCCCTTACCGATTACTTTTAAAAACAGTTCATCGCTGCTGGCCATATACATGCCTTCACGGAAACCAATCTTACCAACCGGTAAAAGCGGAAACACATGCTGCCCGATAATGGAAGCTGGTTCGGGGTTTTCGAGTACGCCTTCTTTAATCATAAGCGATGCACCACCCGGGTTTTTTTCTTCACCCGGCTGAAAGATCAGTCGCACGGTTCCGTCAAATTCATTTTTTATTTCATGAAGAATCTTAGCAGTACCCAATAATGAAGCGGTGTGAACATCGTGGCCACACGCGTGCATCACGCCAGGATTTTTTGATTTATAAGGAACATCGTTCGCCTCGTGTATGGGCAGTGCATCCATATCGGCCCGCAGGGCAATGGTTTTGGTTTCGGGGTTCTTCCCTTTTATTTCAACAACAACACCGGTGTTTGCCACCTTTTCTTTTGGCACGAGCCCAAACTTCTTCAATTGTGTGGCCACATAGTTGGCCGTATTGAATTCATCGTACGAAAGTTCAGGATTGGCGTGAAGATGCCTGCGCATGTGCACAACATCGTTAGCATACTTTTCAGAAAGGGATTTGATTTTGGTAAGAAGATCCATAGCGCCCTAAAAATACGAATATGTGATCAAATAGGGTTTGTTAAGGCATAGGCCAAAAAAGTTGTGGGCTGTGGTGCCAGGCACAAACCCAACGCGTAGATCAGTTTATGGCAATTTTATCCGGAATGATAATGGCGTTTGGGAAGTACCGCTTTATGGTTTCGTAATCCTTTTGCGCTTCGAGCCGGTTCATGTAGCGCCCGGTTTTTACACGAAAGTTAGGTTGATTATAATGCACCTCTGACTCCATTTTGGGCAGGTAGATGGTCATATCCTTTTTAACGTTCAACGCATCTTCTCTTTTTTGGCCTGCGTAAACTTGTATGGTAAACCCTTCGATAAACCTGCGCGTGAGGTTAATGCGGTCGATACTATCCAACACCGCATCCAGTTGTGCATTTACGGTAAACTTAGGCTCCACATAAGCTTTTGGGTCACGTGCAACGGTGCCATCGGGCAAAGCATCAGGGCGATCTTCTTCTTGCACCTTCGGTCTCAGTTCAGAAAGATCTTCATAATACCTTCCGCCTTGTGAACCTGTAGTGGTTTTTTGTGGAGGCTTGCAACCTTGCAACAGGAATAATACCATTACCAGACTTGAAAAAACTATTCGCATCATTAGTCGATTAGGATACAACGGTTATTTAAAACGTCATCTTCCACCTTTTTGTATTTCACGTCACGTAAAACGCGGCCATCGGTGTATTGTACCGAAACCTTATCGTTTCTGTTGGCTACTTTTTCAGACCGTACCGGCATCACTTTTTCCTGCGGAGGTCGTCCGGTGGGGTTGGGTTGTTGGCCCCCGCCACTTAACAATGAGCGCGATTCTTCTTTTTGTTCGCTGTAGCGCTGTCTTCCCCTGCTGCGGGCCTCTTCCACGCGGTTTGCATCCTGGTCGGGTATGTCGGCTTTCATCAGGAAGGAAATTGTTTCTTCATTTACCTTTCCCACCAGGCGTTTAAATAATTCAAAACCCTCGAACTTATAAATCAACAACGGATCTTTCTGTTCGTAAACCGCAGTTTGAACTGACTGTTTAAGGTCATCCATGTCGCGAAGGTGTTCTTTCCACAACTGGTCAATGATGGCCAGTGTGATCATCTTTTCCATGGATTTCGTTAGCTCGGTATTGTTGGTTTCAACCGATTTTTTCAAGTTGGCCACAACGCCAATGTTTTTGGAGCCATCAGAGAAGGGCACCAATATATTTTCAATGGTAGCGCCACGGGTTTTATAAATTTCTTTGATAACCGGCAATGCTTTGTCAGCAACCATTTTGTTTTTCTGGCGGTAATGATCCAATGCTTTTGTGTATAAATCATGGGCGAGTTTCCCTTCATCCAGCTTTTCAAAGCTTTCTTTGGTGATGTCATAGTCCAGGCCAAGTATTCCCAATGCATTCAGGCGAAGGCTTTCATAGTCGTTGGCATTTTTAGCATTGGCAACGAGATCTTCGCAGGTATCGTTGAGCATGTTCAGGATGTCCAGCTCAAGCCGTTCGCCAAACAGGGCGTTCTTTCTTCGCTTGTAAATTACTTCGCGCTGCGAGTTCATTACGTTATCGTACTCCAACAGGCGCTTGCGTATGCCAAAGTTGTTTTCCTCCACTTTTTTCTGGGCCCGTTCAATGGAGCTTGTTACCATGGAGTGCTGGATAACTTCGCCTTCTTTTAATCCGAGGCGGTCCATAATCCGGGCGATGCGTTCAGGCATGAACAAGCGCATCAAGTTATCTTCTAACGAAACATAAAATTGCGAGGTACCCGGATCGCCCTGGCGGCCGGAACGGCCCCTCAACTGACGATCCACCCTGCGCGATTCGTGACGTTCCGTTCCGATAATGGCCAATCCCCCCGCGGCCCGCGATTCCGGTGTTAGTTTAATGTCTGTACCACGTCCGGCCATGTTGGTAGCAATGGTCACGGTGCCGGGTTTACCTGCTTCGGCCACAATTTCAGCTTCGCGCTGGTGTTGTTTGGCGTTAAGTACCTGGTGTTTGATTTTCCGTATCTGCAACATGCGGCTTACCAATTCCGAAATTTCAACCGAGGTGGTACCCACCAGTACCGGCCTTCCCTGGCCGGTAAGTTTCACAATTTCATCGGCAACGGCATTAAACTTTTCGCGTACGGTTTTATAAACCAGGTCATCCTGGTCTTTACGGGTAACGGCCCGGTTGGTGGGTATAGTTACCACATCCAGTTTATAAATATCCCAGAATTCACCGGCTTCTGTTTCGGCTGTACCCGTCATGCCGGCCAGCTTGTGGTACATGCGGAAATAGTTTTGCAGGGTAATGGTAGCATAGGTTTGGGTGGCGTCCTCCACCTTTACATTTTCCTTCGCTTCAATGGCCTGGTGCAATCCATCGGAATAGCGCCTGCCGTCAAGCACACGCCCGGTTTGTTCGTCAACGATCTTAACCTTACCATCAACAATAATATACTCTGTATCTTTTTCGAAAAGTGTGTATGCTTTAAGCAACTGGTTTACGCTGTGAATGCGTTGTGATTTGGTGCGATAGTCGCGAATGACTTCTTCTTTCTTTTGAAAGCGGTCGGCTTCATTTAAGGAAGCATCCTTTTCTATTTTATTGAGCTCAGTTCCGATTTCAGGAAGGATAAAGAACTTAGGGTCTTCCCCTTCACCCGTAATTAAATCGATACCTTTTTCGGTCAGCTCAACGCTGTTGTCTTTTTCATCGATGATGAAGAAGAGCGGCTTGTCAGCCTCCGGCATGTTTCGCTTGTTATCTTGCAGGTAAAAGTTTTCAGTTTTTTGCAAGATTGATTTAATACCGCTTTCGCTGAGGTATTTGATCAAGGGTTTATTTTTGGGCAAGCCGCGGAAGGCGCGGAACAGGGCCAGTCCGCCATCTTTCTCGTTGCCATCGGCAATCAGTTTTTTGGCCTGTATCAGGTATTCTGCTACTAATTTTTTCTGGGCCTCCACCAGCTTGTAAATGCGTGGTTTCAGGTCATAGAATTCATGCTCGTCACCTTTTGGTATGGGGCCGGAAATAATAAGCGGGGTACGTGCCTCATCAATGAGTACGCTATCCACTTCATCCACCATGGCGTAATGGTGGCCACGCTGCACCAGTTCCTGCGGGTCGCGCGCCATGTTATCGCGCAGGTAATCAAAGCCAAATTCGTTGTTGGTACCATAGGTGATGTCGGCCAGGTAAGCATTTCTTCGTGCCAGTGAGTTGGGTTCGTGTTTATCCACACAATCAACACGCATACCGTGAAACTGGAACAACGGGCCCATCCATTCGCTGTCGCGAACAGAAAGGTAGTTGTTTACGGTAACGATATGTACGCCCCTGCGGGCAAGGGCATTGAGGAATGCCGGAAAGGTTGCCACCAGGGTTTTTCCTTCACCGGTTGCCATTTCGGCAATTTTACCTTCATGCAAAACAATACCACCGATAATCTGCACATCGTAGTGCACCATGTCCCAGGTAATCAGGTTTCCGGCTGCTACCCACTGGTTATGCCATAACGCTTTGTCACCCTCAATTTTTACATGTTGGAATTTTGCTGCAAACTCACGGTCCATATCGTTGGCCGTAACTTCGATAACGTTGTTCTCCTTAAATCGCCTGGCGGTTTCGCGCACAATGGCAAATGCCTTTGGCAGGACCTGCAAGAGTACTTTTTCAAGCTCTTTGTTACGGTCAAGTTCCAGCTTATCGATTTGGGCAAAAATGGATTCTTTTTCCGTTATATCGAGCTCGGGATTTTCTTCAATCTGCTGGTGCAGGGAAGCGAGTTGAGCGTCAATGTCTTTTAAAAAAGCGTTGATTTCCTGCTGCACATTAGCCGTTTGCTGGCGCAGTTGGTCGTTGGTGAGCGACCCCAGCCTGCTTTCTTCCTGCTTGGTTTGTTCCACCAGGGGCATGATGCGCTTAATATCCTTCTCAGACTTGGTCCCAAAAATTTTAGCGATGAATTGTAGCATAGAAAATCAATAATCCGATGTTAGTGTTTGCCGCCACGATGCGTGCAAACAAAAGAGTTTCAAAGTTAAATTGTTTTTTTACTACTGCCTACCTGACAGTGGGTTTCGGGGGTGCAATTATAGCTCCAAATCGCCTTCAAATACCATTTTGGCAGGTCCTACGAGGTAAATGTCGGTAAATGCGCCTGCCTGTCCGGCAGGCAGGCCTGCTTGTCTGGTTTTGAATTCAACCGAAAGTTCTCCGCCAAGGGTTTTTACGGCAACCGGTGATTGATATCCTTTTGCCGATGCTGCAAGTGCTGCTGCTGTTACACCCGTGCCGCAAGAGAGCGTTTCGTTTTCAACGCCCCGTTCGTAGGTGCGAACAAACACGGTGTTATTGGGCAGCAGTTCTACAAAGTTTACGTTGGTTCCGTTTTGCGAAGCAAAGTGTTCGCTGTTGCGGATTTTTTTCCCTTCTTCAACTACGGGTTGATGCCGGATGTTGGTAACAAACCGGATATAGTGTGGAGATCCAGTGTTCAGGAATAAATCCTTACCCTTTTCATGTACTTCCTTTACATCGTTCATCTTTAAACGAACAATACCTGAGTGAAGTAGCTCGGCCTCGTGCGCGCCATCGTATGCCGTAAAACTTGCCTTTGAATCAACAATACCCAGGTAAGCCGCAAACTGCATGGCTGCACGGCTGCCATTGCCGCATAAGCTTTGCGAGCCATCGCTGTTGTAGTATACCAACTTAAAATTTTCAACCCGATCATTTTCAATCAACATTAGCCCATCGGCACCAATACCAAACCTGCGCTCGCACAGGTGTTGTATTTGATCCGTGCTCAATGAAAGTTTTCCATCGCGGTTGTCGATCAGGATAAAGTCGTTTCCTGTAGCCTGGTATTTATAAAAGTGAACGCGCATACTTACTTAAGGGATTTCCAAAAATCAATATACTCCGTATTTCCCGGATCAAGTTGCAGTGCTTTTTCAACATCGCGCTTTGCTTCGGGCATTTTATTGAGTTTTTGATGCGCTTTGGCGCGATAAAAATACGCAGCTGTATACTGAGGATTAATGCTAATTGCTTTGGAATAGTTCGTCAAGGCACTTTCCCAGTCATTTTTAATGTGATAACACCACGCTAACCGAAAATAGGCTTCGGCCATATTGGGCATGTGCTCGGTTGCTTTTTTGAAATCAGCTTCCGCGGCAGCAAAATCTTTTAATTCAAAATAGCTTAAGCCCCTGTAATAATACACCTCTCCGTTATCGGGGATTAGTTTTAACGTAACGTTATAATCTTCAATGGCTGCGCGATTGTTTTCTACCAGGTAATAACAGTAAGCCCGCCAATAATGGGCCTTGCTGTGGTCGGGATTGTAACGAAGGGTGAGCGAAAAATCGGTTATTGCTTCGTAGATTTCTTTGATGGCAAACCGGCAAAGGCCTCGGTAATAATACCCTTCGGCTTCACCCGGGCTAAGCTCAACTACTTTGTTCAAATCGGGTATTGCCTTTTCATGTTGTGCCAGCATCATATAGCCTTGCGCGCGAAGCATATAGCTTTTAATGTGGTGTTGATCCAGTACGATGGTTTTGTTTGATTCTTCAATGCTTTCGGAGTAGGCGCCCTTTTCAAATAAAGAATCTGCTTTTTGAAAGGAAACCCTTACTTGTTCGGGTGTTCCGGAAGTTTTGGCTGATGCCAGCGCCCTTGTTTTTTTGTCCGCAGCAAAATAGAAATCCTCACCGGTAAGGGATGTGGTCTCCCACGGTACCTGGGCACCAAAAGATTTTTCTGTCACTTCGGTCCTTACTTTTTTGAAAATTTGCTCAACATTCAAGTCGGGATCTTTCAGGTATTTAAGCAGTACACTGGTGTATAGGCCATTTGTACCTTCACCATCAGCAGCTACTTTGCCCGGTGCCGTGGCATAGGCAATGAGTGTTCCTTTTGGTGCATCCATCATGGCCAGTCCGTTTCCTGTTCCGCTACGGTGCCAACTTCTTTCAAAAGGATTGTTGCGGCAGGCATCCAAAATGATGAGGTTTACTTTAGTTGAGGCGGCCTCCATGTAGGCTAGCACCCTATCCGGGGCTACGCAATCAAATTCAATTTGTTCGGCAGCCTGGATATCCGCCTCAACGGGAATCATGTAGTTGGTGCCTTTGTGTTGTATGCCATGGCCTGCGTAATAGAATAGCCCAACATCATAGCCGCGAAGTTTTATGCCGTAGGCATTTATGGCTTGTTTCATTTGGTTTTGTGAAACATTCTCGTGCAGCATTACCTCAAAACCCAATTGCTTTAGTGTTTCGGCTATGGTTTTGGCATCGTTAACCGGGTTTTTTAATGCACCGCCATGTTGATAGGCAGCGTTGCCGATAACGAGGGCAAGTTTTTTGGAATAGCCTTGTGCATGAAGCCCTAAAGAGCTAATAAGGAGCAGCAAGAACAGGGTTATCCGTAAGTTCATGGTGTTTCGAATAATAAAGATAGGATGAACCGCAGAAAAATAAGCGGTTGGCTATTTTACTTCTTCGTAATCAACGTACTCCCCGCCTTTAAACCCTTCGCGCTTTTCCTTGGGTGGCGCGGAGTCGATATTAACGGAGCCTCCTGCACGTTGATTAGGGTTTCCGGAATCAAAATATCCTTGCTTTACGCCTCCTGCGAAAACGCGGAATAAACCGAGCTTATACAGCACGTAAAAAATAAGGATGAAGAGGAGGAGTATTCTAAACATTCAGTAAAACTACTTGTTTCTAACGACTTAAGTATAAATTCCGTTCGCTGTAAATTTTCAAAAAATAGTCATCCATCAAGTCATCAATGAAATAAATGGCTTCACCGGTAGATTTCATTTCCGGTCCAAGCTCTTTGTTTACTTCAGGAAACTTGTTGAATGAAAATACAGGTTCTTTGATGGCGTATCCTTTTTTGGTAGGACGGAAATTAAAGTCTTTTATTTTCTTTTCGCCCAACATTACCTTGGTGGCGTAGTTCACATAGGGTTCATCGTAAGCTTTGCAGATAAAAGGCACTGTACGCGATGCCCTTGGATTGGCTTCAATAATGTATACTTTATCATTTTTGATCGCGAACTGAATGTTAATTAGGCCAACCGTTTTTAAGGCAAGGGCTATTCGTTGGGTATAGGTTTCAATTTGCTTCATCACAAAATCACCCAGGTTGTAAGGCGGCAGCACGGCATACGAGTCGCCTGAGTGGATGCCGGCCGGTTCAATGTGTTGCATCACACCAATAATGTAAACATCTTCGCCATCGCATATTGCATCGGCTTCGGCTTCGATGGCGCCATCTAAGAAATGGTCAAGCAACACCTTGTTCTCAGGTAAATGTTTCCAGATGTCGATAATATGGTTTTCGAGTTCTTCTTCGTTGATGACAATTTTCATGCTTTGACCCCCCAATACATAGGATGGGCGCACCAGCAAGGGGAAGCCAATGGTTTTGGAAACCTCCAACGCCTCATCGGCATTGGTGGCAACACCAAACTCAGGATAGGGGATGTTCAAATCTTTCAGGAGCGTTGAAAAACTTCCACGGTCTTCGGCCAGGTCTAGGGCTTCGAATGAGGTTCCGATTATTTTTACACCATACTTGTGAAGTTTCTCAGCCAGCTTCAAAGCGGTTTGCCCGCCTAACTGAACAATTACACCTTCGGGCTTTTCATGCTGAATGATATCCCAGAGGTGTTCCCAAAATACCGGTTCAAAGTAAAGTTTATTCGCAATATCGAAATCTGTCGAAACGGTTTCAGGGTTGCAGTTAATCATAATGGCCTCGTAGCCGCACTCTTTGGTAGCCAATACGCCATGCACACAGGAGTAATCGAATTCAATACCCTGCCCAATACGGTTTGGTCCTGAGCCTAACACGATAATTTTTTTCTTGTCGGAAACAATGGATTCGTTTTCTGAATCGAATGTGGAGTAGTAATAAGGAGTATTGGCCTCGAATTCAGCTGCGCACGTGTCTACCAATTTGTAAACCCGCTTTATGCCCATCGATTTTCTCTTTTCGTGCACTTCGCTCTCCAAACAATCAAGTATGTGGGCAATCTGCCGGTCGGCAAAACCTTTTTCTTTGGCTTTGCGCATCAGTTCAACAGGCATGGTGTCCAGTTCGTATTGTTCAATTTCTTTTTCGATTTCCAGCAATTCCCAAATTTGCTCCAAAAACCATTTGTCAATCTTGGTCAGGTTTTGGATGGTCTTCATAGAAATGCCAAGTTTCATGGAATCGTAAATATGAAAGAGCCGGTTCCAACTGGGGTTCTCCAAACTGTACAACAGTTCTTCCCGGTTGGTGTTTTCTTTGCCATCAGCTCCCAATCCGTTGCGCCTGATTTCCAACGACTGACAAGCTTTTTGCAGGGCCTCCTGGAAGTTTCTTCCTATACCCATCACCTCGCCTACCGATTTCATTTGCAAACCAAGTTTTCGGTTGGCACCCTGAAACTTGTCGAAATTCCAGCGCGGTATTTTTACAATTACATAATCTACTGCGGGTTCGAAGTAGGCCGTTGTGGTTCCGGTTATGGCGTTCCTCAATTCATCAAGGTTATAACCAATAGCCAGTTTTGCGGCTACCTTGGCAATGGGGTAGCCAGTTGCTTTAGAGGCCAGCGCGGATGAGCGGGAAACCCGCGGATTGATTTCAATACCGATGATCTCATCATTATCCGGATTAACAGCAAATTGTACGTTGCAGCCCCCGGCAAATTTCCCGATGCCATTCATCATTTTAATGGCCAGGTCGCGCATGTGTTGGTACACGGTATCAGGTAAGGTGAGGGCAGGTGCCACGGTTATGGAATCACCGGTGTGCACGCCCATCGGATCGAAGTTTTCTATGGAGCAGATGATGATTACGTTTCCGTTTCCATCACGAAGTAACTCAAGTTCATATTCTTTCCATCCCAGGATGCTTTGCTCAACCAATACTTCATGGATCGGTGAGGCGTGTAATCCACGGTTAAGGGCCTCATCAAAATCTTCGGGTTTGTTTACAAAACCGCCTCCGTAACCCCCCAGCGTAAAAGATGGGCGGATAACCAGTGGGAAACCGATTTCCTGTGCTATTTCCTTTCCTTGCAAAAAGGAAGTAGCGGTTGATCCTTTGCAAACGCCAACGCCAAGTTCCAGCATCTTAAGCCTGAATTTCTCCCGGTCTTCGGTGGTTTCAATGGCTTTAATATCCACACCAATTATACGCACACCATAATGTTGCCAAATGCCGGCCTTATCGCATTCAATGCACAAGTTGAGGGCCGTTTGGCCGCCCATGGTTGGGAGCACTGCATCAACGTTATGTTTATCCAGTATTTCGCGGATGGATTTTTTCGTCAGTGGTTTAAGGTAAACATGATCGGCCGTTACCTTGTCGGTCATAATAGTAGCCGGATTGGAGTTGATAAGGATCACTTCAATACCTTCTTCCCGCAATGAACGGGAAGCCTGTGAGCCGGCATAATCAAATTCACATGCCTGACCAATGATGATGGGACCGCTTCCGATGATTAAAATGGAACGAATACTTCTGTCTCTGGGCATTTTGAGGATGGGTATGGATAAATTGCGCCAAAAATAAGGTTCAAGCGCCAACGGGCAAAAGGAATGGAAATAAAAAACCCTGACGCGTTGTCAGGGTTTTAAGTTATTGTGTTTTGATTATTTTTTTTGTCACCCGTTCTCCGGAACGGCCGTTCAGCGTAATTATATACATCCCTGCAGGAAGTCCGGATAAATCGAGTTGATGTTTGGTTTTTTCTGTTGATGGGTTGAGCGAAACCGTTTGAAGTTGCTGGCCCTGGACAGTAGTCAGGTCTATGCGAATTTCACCAATCGTATTATTTTCAAGTTCGATGTTCAGCAGTTGCTGGGTTACAGGGTTAGGATAAATGTTGATGCCAGTATTCAGTTGCTCCACGGAAGTAATCGGATCCTGAATGAACAGGTTGTCGATGGCCCAGCCCCAGCCGTTAATAGTTTCGTTGGCAAACAAGCGGAAGCGTATAATCACCTGGTCGCCTGGTTGAAAATTGCCATTGGCTGTCATGTTTATGGTTCGGTTTCGGAACATACCTGCATTAGGATTAGAGCCCGTGCTGAAAGCCGATATCCACGATGAAAGCCCGCCCACAATATCGTAACCGTCAAGAAACCTGCTCCAGGTGTTGCCTCCATTTTTAGATCCTTCTACTATCACATAATCCCTGAAATTCGCACTGCCAAACGCCACACCAACACCATGACCTTCCACTACCACTATTTCATCGAACCGGATTAAGGGGTTGGCGGCAGAAATAGTAATGGGCCGTGTAAGCATGTAACTGTACGATGAGGTTTTATCCAGGCCTACTCCATTTGGATAGAAGTGTTCGGAGTGGATAGCACCATCAACAAACAGGTTAGGTTGTGCAATGGAGAAGAAGTTGCCCACAAAATCGTTTGAGGGTGAATTAAAATTATTAGCATAGGTTGCGGCCGGTGTGCCGAAATTAATGACAGGTACTTTAATGAAATTTCCTGATGGTGGGAAAAATCCTTCATTATCTACACTGTCTGTAGCAACAATTCTGTACTCCAGTACATTGCCTGCTGAAAGGGCAGCAAGCCCACTTAACGTAAATTGGTATTGACTGGCCGGTGGGTTAACATTAAAGTCGATATCGCTGACGGTTCCATTGTTAACCTTGTATTCAATTTTTAACGACTTAATGCCGCTTGCATCCGATGCTTTGGTTATAATAACCAGTTCATCTTCGGTATCTTTTAAATAGTCGATATGGTCGTGTAAAACCAACGGTGGTGTGTCGTCAATCTGGATTTTCAAATTATCGATAGTCCAGCCCCATCCGGCTGCGAAGGGATCGCTAAACAACCGGAAGCGGATCACTACTTCATCATTGGTATCAAACTTATTTTGTAAGTCAAGTGTACGGGTACGGAATAATGCAGGATCCCCCACTGCTGTTGAATTGTTGCCTGTGATGGCACTGTTGTACCGCGTTAGCCATGCTGAATTTGCCCGTGAGTCATAGCCATCGGCTACAGGTGTCCAGGTGATGCCTCCATCTTTAGATCCCTCTACAACTACATAATCCCAGAATTGCTCATCTCCAAAAACAGTTCCGGTTTGACCAGGCTCAACCAATACGATTTCATCAAACACGATGGTTGCTTCTTTTGCCTTCACACGTATCGGGATTTTTAATTGATATACCAGGTTGAGTTCATTGTTCGGTTGGCCATTTCCTTCAGCATAAGGATGATCGGAGTGGATGGCCTGATCATTGAACCCAGCGGGCTGGACAATGCTGAAACCGTTACCAAAAAAGTCGTTCGAAGGTGAATTGAAATTATTGGTGTATGAATCCTGCGTTGGCTCCAGGCCCACTACGTTAAGGGTAAAAAAACCTGTGGCCGGTGCCGTGCGAACGTTGCTGTTGGATGAATTATCGGTGGCAACAATACGGTACTTAATTACATCCCCGTTATTCAATGACCCAAAGAGAAGTGTTCTTCGATAAATAGAATCTGCCTGGGGAGCCTGGAGGATTAATGTTTGATTAGGCTGGGTTACATCATTTATGGAATACTCAACAATAGCTGATGCGATTCCAATGTTGTCAGTAATCCGTGCCTCAAGTTCCAGCTCGGTTTCAGAGGCCAATAGAAAAGGTTTTGGGGAGTGTGAAATAGCCGGTGGCTTGTTATCCGGCCCGGTTTCAAAAATGAAAATGTTTTGAAGTTCGGGTTGCAGTTTGCGCACTATTTTCCCCGGGTTTACAAACTCGCGACCCGCATTATCATTGACGGAAATATAATATCCGTACTGGCGGGCTACACCCGTTCCCGGAATGGATGCCGTGAACTCGTTGGGTAAACCGGTTGGGTTCATGGTAATGGAGGTAAAAGTTGTACCATCCAGGGTATAATTAAGTTTAACTGTATTTGTCGCAATGCCGTTATCGGCCTGAAAGGATGCCGTTACAGAATATGGCCCATCGATATTTTCAGTATCGGATAATTTAATGTGATTTATCCTTACCATCTCCCAACCCATGTCTTTTAGCATATTCCAGGCAATGCCCGGGTCATGTATCCTTTCTTGCGGTGCAATCTGTGGGGTCATCAAGGCGCTGGGGGTGTTGTTAAAAGTAACTTCATCTAAGTGGCTTATACTTGAACCACCGCTGAAGGTTGAGGGAGCAAACAATTTTGGGCGCGATGAAGTTGCGCTGTTAAAAAAAAGATTTTCGCTTGTGATTTGACTCCTAAGGTCAACAGAAGGAGAGCTATAGATACGAATCAGGTTTTCAGCCGCAAAATTTTCAATGGGAACGTCATAGATTATTGGAATGCCAGTGCCTTGCAAACCCACCTGGCCATTCGAACCGCTAATGGAGAAGGAGCCAGCAAATCCTAAGCCATGCCCTATTTCGTGCAATACAACACTTACTAAATCAAACTGGCCTTGTGGTAGTGATGGGTTTGTGGGATTGAAATTCCAATTAGCATTGTTGTTGAATTGTACAAAAATGTCGGGGTTGTTGCCGTTTAAGTTTCGGCCGGTTATTTTTTCGGCCAACGCTACAGGATAAAACACATTTAATTTTTGTGCTCCCGGAAAGTTTGCATAGGCGTTTGTGTAAATTGCACCCCCTAAAACATTAGGTGACAGGCTCGACCAATAGGCATCAATTCTAATCGGTACGGGGGAATCAATAAGGGATTCCCAAATTCCTAAGGCATAATCAAAGGCAGCAATTGCTTCTGCAGTAAAACCTGCATTATAGGTTACTTCAATGTTAGAGGTTTTTGTACGGGTGCTACCGGCCCACTTCAAGTATTCTTCAGGTGGAGCGATGTAGCATGGGTTGTCTGCTGTATGGGCATAACATACGGTTGGTTTGGTGACCTTAATACCCATTGGTTTTTGGGCAAGCAAGATGTTGGTTAACGGAACGAGTAACCAAAGTACCAGTGCAAAACTGTAAAATTTCTTCATGCAGGTTATTATTGATCAGGTTGAGCAAATCAATCAACGGGCAGTATCCATCCCAACTTTTCCTGATTTGCAATGGTGAAGGTAAAAAAAGTATAAATTCTTTCTAAGCGCTGGTTTAAATCATCCCCCGTGATTTTAATTCAAGGTATTTATTAATGGTGTTTACCGTAAGGTGTTCGGGGGCGGTTAAAATGGTTTGGATGCCTGATTTTTGGAGCTCTTTTGCGATAAGTTTTTTGTCGTAAGTAAATTTTTCAGCAACGGCTTTATGGTATATGGCTTTAAGGTTTTCTGCCGGCTGATGAATGAGGCTGGTCAACGTTGTGTTTTCAAAAAAGATAGCCACCAGCACATGTTGTTTGGCAAGGCTTTTCAAAAAAGGCAGTTGCCGTTGCATGCCATACAACGATTCAAAATTAGTGAACAGTAAGAGTAAACTCCGTTGTGTAATTTTTCTGCGTATGTGGCCATACAAGGCCGAGAAATCAGATTCGCGGTAACCTGTTTTTTGGCTATAGAGTACTTCCTGTAGGTGTGCCATCTGGCGGTTGCTGCGGCTGGCGGCAAGGGTTGTCCCAACAGTATCCTGAAAAGTAATCAATCCTGCTTTATCAGTTTTTTTTATGGCAATGTTGCTGATGACTAAACTTGCATTGATGGCATAGTCCATCAGGCTTAAGCCATTGAAGGGCATTTGCATCACCCGGCTTTTGTCAATTAAAGAGTAAACTTGTTGAGAGCGCTCGTCCTGGTAATGATTTACCATCAGGGTTGATTTTCTTGCCGTTGCCTTCCAGTTGATGGTACGGATGTCATCGCCCTGAACGTATTCTTTGATCAGTTCAAACTCCATATTGTGTCCAATGCGCCTGATTTTTTTAATACCGGTTTCCGTTAGCCGGTTTGAAATAGCGAGCAGTTCATACTTTCGCATTTGGATGTACGATGGATACACGGGTACCAGGGCATCTTGCGAGAATTGAAACCTTCGTTTTAATAACCCCAATGGTGAACGCACAAAAACATTTACAGCACCGAATGAATATTCACCACGCTTCACAGGCCGAAGGGAATACACCAGGGTTTTACTTTCGCGTGATGGAAGTTGCACCCTGAAATTCAGGTCGCGCCTTTGAAATTGATGGGGTATTTCATCGATTACTTCCAGGGTGGCTTCAAAGGGAAAGAAATTTTCCAGGTAAATCCTGATTTCATTGTCGTCACCATTGGAAAGCTTTTCCGGTGTAAACCGGTAGCCATGCAGCCCCCTACTTGCCCGAAAGAGCAGCAGGGCATCGGCCAGTACAAAGGCAACTAAGGCAAAGAATAGGATTTTTGGAACGATAAGAAACCCGTTCAGGATAAATGCAACTACAAAGCAAAACACCACACACGCAATGGCGAGGAAGAGCCGGTTGCTGAGGTACAGATTTTTAAGTTGCTTCATTTCTTCAAAAACCTGTTAGCGGGGTACTTCTACTTTATCTACAATCTGTTTTACAACATCATCGGTAGTGATGCCCTCCATTTCTTTGTCGGGTGTAAGCATAACGCGATGACGTAATACCGGGGTGGCCACAAACTTTACATCTTCGGGTGTAATAAAATCCCGACCATTAATAGCTGCATATGCTTTTGAACTGTTGAGTAAGGAAACGGAAGCACGCGGGGAGGCACCGAGGAAAAGAGAAGGATTGTTACGTGTTTCATGAATAATCTGGGCGATGTAGCGCATCAGGTTTTCTTCTACATGCACTTGTTGCACCGCCTGCCGGTATTGCTCAATTTTCCGGGCATCTAAAACAGGCTTTACATCTTCTACCGGGGCGTGGCCCTTACGATGGTGGTGACCCTGGATTATGGAAAACTCCTGCTCCAGGTTGGGGTAGTGCACCAATATTTTAAACAGAAACCGGTCCAGTTGAGCCTCTGGCAGCCTATAGGTTCCCTCATGTTCAATGGGATTTTGGGTGGCTACTACCATGTAAGGATGTTCCATCCGGTAGGTGATTCCATCAGCGGTTATCTGGCGTTCTTCCATTACTTCAAACAAAGCTGCCTGGGTTTTGGCCGGGGCTCGGTTAATTTCATCAATCAGTACGATGTTTGAGAATATCGGCCCGGCTTTAAACTCAAACGTGGAATTTTTCATGTTAAATACAGATGTACCGATAACATCTGAAGGCATCAGGTCAGGCGTAAACTGAATGCGGTTGAATTTAACGTCAATAACCCGTGATAATAATTTGGCCGTTAGCGTTTTAGCCACACCCGGTACACCCTCAATAAGCACATGGCCATCGGCCAGTATGGAAGTGATCAGCAGATCAATTAACTCGTATTGCCCAACAATAACGTGGCCAATCTCTTCCCTTATTTTTTTTACACTTTCATTTAGGGCGGTTAAGTCAACCCGGTTTTCAAATTCTTTTTCGTCCATATCGTATGTGAATAAAATTTAGTGATCAAGCCTGAAGGGATATTTGTGTTAACATTAGTATTTGAATTGATCCAGTTTTTCATTTAAAGATTTGAGCTCAACTTCTGTTATGTGATTCTTTCCCTGAATCAATCCAATCAGTGCGAATAACGCTTTTACCTTATCCTCAGGGTTACCTGTTTTTTTAGCAATTGTTAGCAAGTTGTGTTCATTAACCTGGTGTGCATTTATACCATATTTCGATCGCAGTTGCTCCAGCAAAAATGCAATTCTTTTTTCAGCAATGTTTTTATGATCAGCCGATTGGTAATACAGGTTGCCTATGGTTTGAACAAATTCAAGCGAGGTGTTTGCCAGGGGCTTGATTATGGGAATGATCCGCTGCCTTCGCCTGGCTTCAAAAAGCATGAATAACAAAAAGCTGAAAACAGTAATATAATAAGCCCAACTGAGGGATTCCTGGGAGAGGATAAACCGTAGTGGAGTGCGCGCCTCCAACCGGCCAAGATGGTAAAACTCAGTCCAGTACGTGGTGCGGTTAGGCAGGTGTGAAAGGGCCAAGGAGGCAAACTCTGCATTCTGATTGTGTAACAAGTATGCGTTAGTGAAGGCAAGTGGGGTGGAGCTGAGGTACAAAAAGCCCTCACCCCATGAAATTTTTAGCAGCACCGGCAAGCCAAGATCATTTGTTGCCACCACCTGTGTGCGCACACTGTCTGCTTCTTCAAAATAATTGTGAATATTCTTTCGTGGAAAAGAGTAGGTGTTTTGCTGTTGCAGGCTAGTATTTTTAAAGCGCATGCCGGTTGAATCGTTGCGGTTAAACATGGCCGTAAGCTCGCCATCAAAAAAGTAGTCCGATATGTAAAGGGAAAGCGTATCGGCAAACCTTCCGCGAAAGTATTGCGCGGCAATAAAAGCTGTGCCTCCTTTTTCAATATTCTTTAGTAAGGCATCACAATCTTCTTTTCCGGGAGAAAACGAAGTAGATAAGCTTAAAAAATTTGCAGGGCTTTGTAACGTATCGTACAGTTCATATAATGTGTAATTGCTCTGCTTTATATTTTTTTTAGAAACAATGGACGGTATAAGTTGATCGAGCGCATAGGCTCCAAATGGGTTTTTATCCTTATGATGAAAAGTAATTGTCCAGTCGATGTTGCGGGGCGATAGTAATTTCAGGGCCACGTAAAAAACAAAGGCGGCCGATAAGTAGGCAATATATTTCCAGTCTTTACGCAACGCTATACATTAGTTCTCCATTCCTTAAAAATCGAATCTACTTTTTGATACAGGCTTTCATTGATGGTAAAGTTTCCATACCACGCGTATTCGAAATAAAAATTAAGTTCATTAAACCCGGTCTTCAGGTTTTTGGCCGTAAGCTCCTCCAGGTAATCGTGGTTGGTTTTTCCGGGTTGCCATAAAATGTGGTTTTTGTCGGCCATCAGTTTCAGGGCTTGCAGGAACAACAACCGAATTGCCTGGCGGAATTCTTTTTTATCGAGCGCTTCACGGATGAGTTTATCAAAATCCATGGCATGTATATCTTCGTCCAGAATACCATAGGAAAGGGGAGTTTTTTTCCCGGTATAAAACATGGTCAGTGCATCTACCTTGAGCAAGCGCAGGATGACATACACCACCAGAAGGAGGGCCAATATGGTAAGCAGGATGTTAAACCAATTGGCGTTTTCAACCACCGAGAACAAGCGCGATAACATGGCGCTTAGCCAAATTTTAAAACGCTCCCACAGGTTGAGGGCAGCCGGGCTACGGCCGTAATCCAGCTCCGGATCGGCTTTTAGTTTTTCGAGTTTTGCCTGGTCAAAACTGCGCACATCAACATGGGCACTGTCGGGCCAAAGGATTTTGGTTTCCTGGCTATGGGCAAAGCCAATGCTGACAAAAAAAAGGCTGAAAAGAAAAAGCTTAATACTGCTCATCCTTTCCAAAGTTCTCCACCGGTTGGCCAATTGTGTTTATGCGCGTGAGCAAACCTTTTGCTTCCTTTAACTCCACGAGGTTGAAATATTGAAAGGCAAGGGCGATCAATGGTAATGCGTAAAGTAAAAAGCTCACCATGAAATACAGTGTCATAAATATATTGTTGATCAACTCCTGTGTGAACGATGGTTCCTGAAACGGGCTGCCATCAATGGAGTGCATCATGCTTACAAAAAAATTAATGTACCACGGAACGAGAAACAATGACGAAATGGTGCTTTGGACTAGCGACAGAATAACAAGTAAGCCAAAGGTACTCCACCATTTATCGCGGATAAGGGTAAAGCACCTGGACATAGCCTCAAAAAAGCCAATCTTTTCATAGGCCCTGATAATAAACAATAAGGATAAAGAAATAACAGTATAAAGAAACCCGATAAAAATCGCCACGCCCCCTAAAAAGGCAAGCCATGGAGAGATAACCGCAGCACCAACAATGGCCAAAATTACCAGCAGGTATGTTGCGATCAAGAGTACCCAATACAGAAATACAGTGCCGAAGTATAGGGGTAACGAGTTGCGCACTCTTTCCCAAATGGTATTCACATCAATGTTGTTACTTTTACGGGCATCGTATTCCAGCATGTAATTGTACACAACAGATACAATAATAACCCCGCTGAGGAACATCAATAAAACGGCTAATGTAACCTCCAGCCATAGCATGGGCGACCCAAGGTAGTCGGTAAAAACATCCGGATCTTGACTACGGCTCATCTTGCCGATAAATCCAAAATAACCTGAGTAGAGACTACCGGCCAGAACGCTGCCAACCAGCATGGGTGGTCCGGCAATGTACAGCAGGCTTTTAAAGAGAGGTTTGAAGTTCTGTTTAAGAAACTCAAACGTAGCGTTCATTTTGTTACTGAAGTCGCGGGCTTTTTGAAATTCAATGGGGGTGAAGGTGCTTTCCATGATGGGCCAATTTGTAGGGATAAACAACAAAGTAATAAACGATAAGCCATGCCGACAAGCCGATGATCAGGGTTTTTAAACCCCAATGCATAAACGCATAGCGGGTAATAAAGGACTCGATAAAACCGGCCATGATAAAAAAGGGAACAAGGCCCATCACAATTTTTACACCTTTCAACACCCCTTGCCTAAATGAAGCTAACCGCGAATATGTACCCGGGAACAAAAAGCCGTTGCCCATGACCAGGCCGGCTGCCCCGGCAACAACGATCACCGAAAGTTCAATCGTGCCATGAAGCATGATTACCGAGAAAGCCTGGGCGGCTACACCTTTTTTCAGAAAGAACGAGTAGATAACGCCCACCATCACACCATTTGAAAAAAGTAGGAAACCTGTACCCACAGAAAAAAGCAGGCCCGCCACGAAAGCATAAAAGGAAACCTTGATGTTGTTGAAGGTTATGGAAAAGAACATATCGCCCTCTGAACTTCCGCTGAATACTGCTGTCGGGTTTCCTTTTTCGATATTTTCAAGTGTCATGTTTACGTAAGCATCACCCAAAATCAGGCGTGCAAAAGTTTCATCATGGTAAGCCGATATACCACCAATGAGTATGGCCACAGTAAAGATCAGGAAGGCGTAGAGCAAAGGCTTGCGCGATTCGTAAAGTACCAATGGAAGCTCGTGTTTCCAAAATGTTACAAAACGGTTCTTCTCTTCCTTTTTATTCTTGTAAATCTCCAAGTGGATTTTTGAGGCCAGGTTGTTCAGGTATTGTGTTACCCGGCTTTGCGGGTATTGCGTACGCGCAAAGGAGAGGTCGTCTGTAAGCTGGATAAAAATCTCTGCCAGCCGGTCCGGGTGCGGACGACCCTTTGCTGTCAGTGTTTGTTCAATTTCCTGCCAGCGTTGCTGGTTACGTTTTACAAAAGCGGCTTCTCTCACGGGGGCAGTTAAGCCCTAAAAATAAGTAATTGTAGCGAAGCTTAAATGGGCCGGAGTTAAATAGCCTTACCATAAAAAATACCGTATGGCAAAATTGGACATGGAAAATGCGCCATTTAAACTAAAACTGTTTGTTGAGGTTGAGTTTCCTCCATTTTCAGGTTTTCTTCGGTTGTAGGAATAACTCACACCACCAATAGAAGTTTGAAGGGCAAATTTTTTACTTATAAAAAACATTACGCCAGGGCTTATCCCTAACCCAAAATTAAAAACCGAGTAATCGTTAGGTTGTGGGGTTGAATAATCCTGCTTGGCGGAGCTTAGCAATAGTTGGGGCTGAAGGGTAAAAAATACATTGTTAACAAGCTTATAATTTTTTAAGAGAAAGACATTCAAGCCCGCACCTGAGAATGTTGATGTTGAATTCACATTCGGTTGCTCGTGCTTATCGTAGTTGTAGCTTATAAATCCGCCAACGGCCAGGTTGTCGTTTATGTAAAAGCCCATGCCTGGCCCAATGGAAATACTGGTGTAATGAAAGGAGTCTTCAGTTTTTGTAGATGAAAATCCAAAGCTCCCTCCGATGAAACGTGTGCCCTTATTGATAGACTCAATAGGTTCGGAGTTTTGTGCGAGTAAAATGGAACAATACAATGTGAGCGAAAGAACGATTAAAAATCTCATATTTTATTTTTTTGATTCGGGGTAGACCTGAGCGAAAGTGTTCCGTGTAACGTTTCGGGTATGTAATTAGTTGTGCGAAGCCTCAATAACCTTATTCCAAACCCGCCACACGTTTTTGTAACAGATTTTTTCAATGTCTTCGGGTGAATATCCTCTGCGCAGCAACTCATAAATCAGGTTTGGGTATTGCGATACATCTTTCAATCCGGTAGGTAAGCTGTCACCAACACCATCATAGTCTGAGCCGATGCCCACATGGTCGATACCCGCTAACTGGACAACACGGTCAATGTGGTTGGCTACGGTTTTTACATCTGCATAAAGCGATGGATTTTCTTTGCGAAACTCTTCCATTACCGGTTTGGCTGCTTCATCGCGGAAGTTCAATCCCTTTTCTTTCAGGATGGCCTGGAGCTTTTTGCGGTTTTCATCATTGGCTTTTGAAACGGCAGAATCGAGGAAGGTAGATCCGAAATTGATTTGGATAACACCCCCGTTGCCCTTTAATGCTTTTACCATATCATCGGCCATGTTGCGTTGCCAACCGGGTGTGAAGTAGCGCAAGGATGAGTGTGAGGCAATTACCGGTGCCTTGGTAATTTTCAACACATCGTAAAATGTACTGTCCGACACGTGCGAAATATCCACCATAATGCCCACGCGGTTCATTTCGCGGACCACTTCTTCACCAAATGGGCTCAAGCCCTTCCAGGTGTTTAGGGTGTCGTATGATGAATCACAAATCTGGTTGTCCTTGCCGTGCGTTAATGTTATGTAGCGAATGCCGCGATCATAAAAATATTTCACGTTTTTAACTTCGTTGCCAATCGGGGCGCCATTTTCCATGCCCATGGGCAGGGCAATCCGGCCAGCTTTGAAATGTGCATCTATTTCGGCAGGGGTGCCGGCCAATCCAAATTTATCCGGATGCGCCTCCGCGATACCGCGCACCATATCAATCAATGAATCGGCTAATGCCTTGCCCATATCGGGTTGTAGTTGGTACGATGAGGGTATATAAATCGACATGAACGGTGCATCCAATCCACCTTTTTTTGCACGTTCATAATCGAAATCACCGTCATCGGTTTGTAAGGGAATTCCGAGATACTCCTTTTCTAACCGGAAGTTGCGCACTTTTAACCGGAAGGGCAGGTCCACGTGGCCATCGGTAATAATGTAGGCATGCGCTAGTGAATCAGCCACTTTACGCAAAGCCTCTTCGGGCAGGGTGGTGTAATCTATTTTTTCTTTTGTGCCACAGGCTGCTGTCAACAGCAGCATAGCAACCATTAAATTTTTACTTTGCATCCTGAATTTAAGTTTGTTCAATATTATTCATTTTAAAACCGGATGCAAACCGTTAGTGTACGAACTACCCAGAATGTTGTGCTAGACTACCCCGTGGCCAGTTTGGGCGACAGGATACTGGCATACTTTATTGATGCGTTTATAATCATTGCGTACTTTATTCTTGTTTTTTTCTTACTGGTTTCAGCTGGTGCGGGGTCTGCAGCTTTTATAATCGGTGTGTTATTGATACCCCCGTTTTTGTACCATTTGGTTTTCGAGATTTTTATGAACGGGCAAAGTCCGGGCAAGCGGCAAATGAATATTAAGGTTGTGCGACTGGATGGCGCACCGCCTACTATTGGTAATTACATTATCCGTTGGTTGCTGCGCCTTATTGAAATTGATGTACTTTCGGGTGCCATAGCCTTGTTCACCATAGCAGCAAACGGTAAAGGGCAACGGCTTGGCGATATTGCTGCAGGCACAACTGTGGTTAAACTGGTTGAGCAACGTGCAGTTACGGCAAACGAAGTGTTCACCGTTTCAGAAGATACATACACACCGGTTTTTCAGCAGGTAATTCAACTGAATGATCAGGATATTGAAGTCATCCAACAGGCCCTGGAGGTTAATCGTACCACGGGCAATTCCATTCCGGTAATGGCGGTTACCGAAAAAGTAAAAAACAGGTTGGGCATTCAAACTGATCTACCGCCTGTTAAGTTTTTATATACCCTTGTTAAGGACTACGGGCATATAACGGCCGGTAAATAATCATGGATAATACGTTGCCTGTGTATACCCGAGCTCAACTGGCGCTTCGAAACGGTCAGGACAAACCACAAGTATGGGTTGCCTATAAGGGCATCGTCTATGAAGTAACCACTTCGCGTTTGTGGAAAAACGGCAAACATTACGAGCATTGGGCCGGACAGGATTTAACTGATGAATTAAAAGAGGCGCCTCATACCGATAAGGTGTTTGATAAGTTTAAGCCGATCGGCAGGCTGGTTTGAGTTATCTAAAGATTTGTAATTTGGTCGATCTAACAACCTTCAGCGCATGATTTTAATTGCCGATAGCGGGGCTTCCAAAACCGATTGGCGTATGCTTGGCCCGAATGGCCAGGTGGAGCAAGCACAATCCATTGGGTACAACCCCTATTATCAACCCATCGATCAGTTTGATAAAGAGGTGCGCGAGGTGCTGGTTCCGCAGGTAAAGCATCCTGTAAAAAAAATATTTTACTACGGTACCGGCTGTTCGTCCGATAAAAACAGGAAAATGATCCGCACCGCACTGGAGCGCTACTTTCCCGATGCACACATTGAAGTATGGCACGATTTGCTCGCAGCCGCACGGGCTTTATGCGGTGAAGGGCCTGGCATTGCCTGCATTTTAGGTACCGGCTCGAACTCCTGTTATTACGATGGTGTTCGAATTGTAGAGAATGTAACTTCACTGGGCTATGTGTTGGGCGATGAGGGTTCGGGAGCGTGGATGGGCAAACGCATTATTGCCGATTACCTTCGAAAAGATTTACCCGAAAAACTTTGGGATCATTTCAAAAAACGCTTTCCTATGGATAAAGATGAGATTTTAAGCCGGGTGTACAGCCAGGAAATGCCAAGCCGGTTTTTGGGAAGCTTTTCGCATTTCATTTTTCAACACCTTAAAGAGCCCTATTGCTACAAACTGGTGTACGATGGCTTTGGCGAGTTTATGGAAAATAATGTAATGCGTTATGAGAAATACAGCGAATTAAAAGTTCACTTTGTTGGCTCGGTGGCTTTTTACTTCAGCGATGTATTGCGCCAGGTAGCTAACGATAAAGGCATTACCTTGAAAAATATTCTGGAGAGCCCTATAGCCGGACTCGCCCTTTACCATAATAAGGATATCGTGTAATATGTCAACCACCGAATCATCATCCCACTATCAACATCTTGAACAGATGAGCACGCGCGGGTTGTTGGTGAACATCAATCGTGAAGATAAAACTGTTCCTGATGCCATTGAAAAAGTAATTCCACAAATTGAAAAGCTGGTGGAGGTGATTACTGAAAAAATGAAAACCGGTGGACGGTTGTTTTACATCGGTGCAGGAACCAGCGGAAGACTGGGCATTGTTGACGCCAGCGAAATACCACCCACCTATGGCATGCCGCATGGAAAGGTGATTGGGATTATTGCCGGGGGCGATCAGGCTATACGCAAAGCCGTTGAACATGCCGAAGATGATCGGCAACAGGCGTGGAAGGATTTGCAGCAATTTAACATCTCAAATGCGGATGTATTGATTGGCATTGCGGCATCCGGCAAAACACCTTATGTAATCGGTGGACTTAAGGATGCCCGAATGCACGGTATTGTAACGGCCTGTATAACCTGCAACGAAAGTACTGAGGTGTCCCGGCATGCTGATTACCCGATAGAAGTAATTGTTGGGCCTGAGTTTGTAACCGGGAGCACACGCATGAAAGCCGGTACTGCACAGAAACTTGTGCTTAACATGATTTCCACCGCTACCATGATAAAACTTGGGCGTGTAAAAGGAAATAAAATGATTGACATGCAACTTACCAACAACAAGTTAATTGATCGGGGCACACGCATGATCATGGAAGAGTTGGGGGTTGACCAGCAAAAGGCCGAAGCCTTACTGAAAGAATTTGGAAATGTGCGCAGGGTAATAGATGGCTACACCGGTCATGCATGAAATTGAACCCTTTTCAAACTGGCTGAAGTATTACAACTCTTCTGAGGACAGCCGTTCTCCATTTTTCGAAAAAGCGTACAACTTCGATCAGTACTCCGATACCATTTACGGATATTACATTGATCCTGCCTGGGATTTTATGGGCTCCGATACGCTCTACATAAAAATCCTATACACCGATTATGCACGGGGCGCTACAATTATTGAATTCTTAGGTGAATGGAACGACACCATCAACAATGATATCATGCACTTGAAACGCAATATTATTGATGAATTGCTGGCTGCGGGTATTTCTAAATTTATTTTGATTGGTGAGAACATCATGAATTTTCATGGATCGGATGATTCCTATTATGAAGAGTGGTTTGATGAAGTGGAGGATGTTGAAGAAAAAGATATCCCCGGATGGATCGCGGCCGTTTCTTTTCCTGATTTTATCCAGGATGAATTACGCAAATACCACATCGACCAATACATAAACATGGGCGGTACGCTGCAAATCAGCAACTGGCGAACCATGCACCCCCGGACGTTTATTGATGTTGTGGAAAATTTAATTTCAAGGCGGTTAACATAAGTGCATTTTTTCCGGGGTTACTGCAACAACGTGTAATGGCAGGTATTAACTTTCTTGTTCAATCCATAAAGCCATGCACTCATCCCCTGAAAAAATCCCGGTTAAAATTTTCAAATCATCAGAAGAAGCCTCCCTTTACGTGGCCAGGGAAATAGCAGCCCTTATCAGGCTACGGCAAAAGCAAAATAAACCCTGTGTACTTGGCCTCGCCACAGGCTCTTCACCCACACGGGTATATGCCGAACTTGTGCGGTTGCACCAGCACGAGGGATTAAGTTTCAGCAATGTGCATACATTCAACCTGGATGAATACTATCCTATGGAACCGGATTCGCTGCAAAGCTATGTTCGGTTTATGAAGGAATATTTATTCGATTACATCGACATACCCAAAAAGAATATCCACATTCCGGATGGCACTGTTCCTAAAAGCAAAATTGTTGATTTCTGCCGCACGTACGATAAATTGATTGAGCAAATGGGCGGAATTGATTTGCAGATTTTGGGTGTTGGCCGTACCGGGCACATTGGCTTTAACGAGCCGGGCTCCAGCGAAAAATCAGGCACGCGGTTGATAACCCTCGATCATGTTACACGCATGGATGCGGCCAGTGATTTTTTTGGAGAGGAGAATGTTCCGCGCAACGCACTTACTATGGGTGTGGGAACAATCCTGAAATCAAGGCGGATAATTATGATGGCATGGGGCGAGGGGAAGGCAGCAGTTGTACAACGTGCCGTGGAAGGCCCTGTATCGGATCAACTTCCTGCCTCTTTTCTGCAACTCCATTCCGATACCGAGGTTGTGTTGGACGAAGCCTCATCGGCAGAGCTTACAAAAATCAAAACTCCCTGGTTGTTGGATGCACAGCAGGCTTGGAATCAAAAGAAAATCCGTAAAGCAGTAGTTTGGCTGTGCCAGAAATTAAAGAAGCCGGTTCTTAAACTTACCAATGCCGATTACAATGAACACGGTATGGGCGATATTGTAACAGCGTTTGGCTCTGCATACAAAGTCAATATTAAAGTATTCAATGAACTTCAGCACACCATAACCGGTTGGCCAGGTGGCAAACCGCGGGCGGATGATTCCAATCGCCCCGAACGGGCAAAGCCATTCCCTAAGCGTGTAATTATTTTCTCTCCCCATCCCGATGATGACGTGATTTCAATGGGTGGAACTTTTATCCGGCTGGTCGACCAAGGCCATGATGTGCATGTGGCATACCAGACTTCGGGAAACATTGCCGTATTTGATGATGATGTTGTTCGTTTTGCTGATTTTGCCAACGACTTTAGCGAACAGTTTGGTTTTACGAAATCAAAAAGTGAACAGCTCTATAAGAAGGTTCGCATGTCGTTAAACAAAAAGCGACCCGGCCAGGTGGACAGCCCTGAAGTAATGCTGATCAAAGCCTTGATCAGACGAGGTGAGGCCAAAGCAGCATGTCGGTACGTTGGCATACCCGAGACGAATGTTCATTTTTTAGATATGCCGTTTTACGAAACGGGCCTGGTAAAGAAAAAACCACTGAGTGATAAAGATATTACCATCATCACCAACCTGATTGACAACGTAAAGCCCCACCAGATTTACGCTGCTGGCGATCTTTCCGACCCGCACGGCACACACCGCGTTTGCCTCTCGGCTATTTTTCAGGCTATTGATCGGTTAAAGAAAAAAGCCTGGATGAAGAATTGTTACGTGTGGCTTTACCGTGGTGCATGGCAAGAATGGGATATTGACCAGATTGAAATGGCCGTACCCTTAAGCCCGGAGGAACTGTTGCGAAAGCGAAGGGCCATCTTTAAACATCAATCGCAAAAAGACAGTGCCTTGTTTCCGGGAACCGATGCACGCGAGTTTTGGGTGCGGGCCGAAGAGCGCAACCGCGCAACCGCCAACGCTTACGATCAACTTGGCTTGGCCGAATATGAAGCCATTGAAGCCTTTGTACGGTACAAATTCTGATTAAATCAACTCAAGGCTTAACTGCACATTGTTTACCAGCGCTTCGGCCGGAACGAGGTATTGACGCTTTGATTTAACTTCGGCACAAAGAAAACGTGTGCGCCTGAGTTTCCCTTTTTTGAATGTTCGGCCATTCAATTGAAAAATACTTCCTTCAGCAAGCGATGAAAGCACAATGTGGGTATGCGCATTGTGATCGTAGTCCCGAAAAGCTTTGGTTAATGCAACATCAGCAAAGGTGCTGGCCATGGGCTGCCGCATATGCCGACTTAGTAAGTGAAGGATTCTTTCAGGAAAAACTTCAGGCGAAAGCACGGGTTGTAACAGGTTGGCAAAAGTTTGCTGCCATAACCTTCCGTGCGGCTCAACACGGTTCCCAACCTGATGATGCACATAATGATGGGCTACCTCATGGATATAGGTAACTAAAAACAGATATGGGTTAAGGTCTTCGTTAACGGTAATGCGTGCAGCCCCACCGCGCTTGCAGGTAAAATCCCCGATTTTAGTTTGCCGGCTTTTGGTGGTGTGCAGCCGAAAAGGTTTTTCTTTCCATAACAGCACACAATAGTCAATGGCTTGTTCAGGAATGTGCCGTTCAAGAATGGATAAGACTTGTGTTTCGTTCATGTAAACCGGGTGGGCTGAAAATAAAAAAGGCCTTAGAATTTCTAAAGCCTCTTTTAAGTTACGTTTACTGAATTATTATTCAGCGGCAGTAGAGTCAGCTTCAACTTCGGTTGAATCAGTCTCATCAGCAGGAGCAACTTCTTCAGTAGCAGGAGCTTCTTCAGTAGCAGCTTCTTCAGCCTTTTGACCACCACATGCAACAAATGCAAAGGCGAAGCCGATTACAGCCATTAGTGCGATTAACTTTTTCATAGTTTACAGGTTTTATTTAAATGTTTGCAAATATACAACGATCTGATTTTGAAGCCCAAGCAGGTAAGATTTTTATTTTTTCTTGAAGATTAAACGCACCGGTACACCTTCAAAATCAAAATGCTCACGAATTTTATTTTCTAAATAACGTTCGTAAGCGGGCTGGATATACTGGGGGTGATTACAAAAGAATGCAATCGATGGAAATCGGGCGTTTACTTGGGTGATGTACTTTATTTGGATGAATTTACCTTTTATGGCCGGTGGCGGGTAACGCTCAATTTCCGGTAGCATTACTTCATTAAGTTCAGAAGTGGGGATTTTCTTTGTTTTGTTTTCATAAACTTTTACAGCCTTTTCCACCACCTGGAAAATGCGTTGTTTATTAAGGGCAGAGGCAAATATGATTGGGATATAGTCAATAGGGGCAAGTTTTTCCAGGATTTCGCGCCTGAAGGCATCAGCGGTTTTGGAATCCTTTTCAACCAAATCCCATTTGTTAACCATTATCACAATTCCTTTTCCTTGCCTTTCGGCCAGGCTTATAATATTAACATCCTGCGATTCCATTTTGCGCTCCGCATCCAGCACCACAATACACACATCACTCTCTTCAAGTGCACGCAATGATCGTAATACAGAATAGAACTCAACGTCTTCACGCACTTTACTTTTTTTTCGGATACCGGCCGTGTCGATAAGGATAAAGTGCTGCCCGTACATTTTATAATGGCTGTGTATGGCATCGCGGGTGGTGCCTGCTTCATCGGTTACTATACTTCTTTCCGTACCCAGTAGCGCATTCAGTAACGATGATTTGCCAACATTTGGACGGCCCAAAATGGAAATTTTCGGTATACCGGCATTCGGGTCTTCCACTCCTTCGCTGGGAAAAACCTTAACCAGTTCGTCCAGCAGTTCGCCTGTTCCGCTTCCGTTTTCAGCAGAAATCGGGTAGACTTCGCCTAATGCCAGTTCATAAAACTCGGCAGCGTAAACGGATTTATCGGGTGTATCGGCTTTATTGGCAGCAATAAAAACCGGTTTTTTTGAGGCCCGGATAACGTTGGCAAAATCCTTATCAAATCCGGTAAGTCCATCTTTGCAATCAACAACAAAAATTACCGCTGAGGCTTCTTCAAGGGCCATGGCTACCTGCTTCCGGATCTCCGTTTCAAACTTATCTTCCGAGCCGGTAACATATCCCCCTGTATCAATAACGGTAAAATAATGCCCTGTCCATTCGGCATATCCATAGTGCCTGTCGCGTGTAACGCCTGGCATATCGTCCATAATGGCTTGCCGTTTTTCAATCAACCGGTTAAACAAGGTTGACTTGCCTACGTTGGGCCTCCCTACTATTGCTACTATGTTTGCCATAATCAATTATTCAATGTGCTAATTAGCCAATTAGCGTTCTGAAAATCATTGGCTAATTGACTAATTATCCAGGTATCCAAACCTCCTTAATTTATCTTTTTGTTTTCTCCAGTTATCAGCCACTTTAACATGTGTTTCCAAAAATACTTTTTTATTAAAAAACGCCTCCATAGCCTGGCGGGATTCCATTCCCAGTTTTTTCAACATGCTTCCACCTTTGCCGATAAGGATTCCTTTCTGCGAATCACGTTCCACATATATTTCAGCCCGCATGCGAATAATCTCTTCTGTTTCTGAAAACTCGGTTATGGAAACTTCTGTGCTGTAGGGCACTTCCTGCTCCAGGTTCAGGAAAATTTTTTCGCGGATGATTTCGCCTGCAAAGAAGCGTTCTGTTTTGTCCGAAAGTTCATCTTGAGGGAAATAGGGCGGGTGTACCGGCATGGTTTGGATGATGGTATCCATCAATTGTCCGATGTTTTCGCCTGAAGTTGCCGAAACTGGAAGGATGCCTGCAAGGTTGGGCAAATTTTCTTTCCAGTAGGTAGATTTATCCACTACCTGCGAGCCCTTAGCCAGGTCGATTTTGTTAATGATTAACAAGGTTGGTGTTTGTATTCGCTTAAAGCGATCGAACAATTCCGGTTCATATTTATCTTCCAGCGCTACAACCAATAATATCAGGTCGGCATCCTCTAACGAGACCTTTACAAAATTCATCATGGCTTCGTGCAGTGCATATTTGGGCTCCAGTATGCCGGGTGTATCCGAATATACAATCTGGTAATCATCACCATTTAAAATTCCCATGATCCGATGGCGGGTGGTTTGTGCTTTTGGTGTGGTAATAGAAAGCTGCTCGCCTACCAGCCTGTTCATTAGTGTGGATTTGCCCACATTAGGCTTGCCTACAATGCTTACAAAACCGGATTTGAATGAACTGGATGACATGGTTTTTTAAAAATGAAAAACCCCTGACTTTCAAGTCCGGGGTTCTTAGTAGCGGGGGTAAGACTCGAACTTACGACCTTTGGGTTATGAGCCCAACGAGCTACCAACTGCTCCACCCCGCGATTTGGTGCACAAAAGTATGGCCATCGGGGCTAAAAACCAAATCAAGTGTAAAACCTGCTATAAACTTCAGTTAACTCCTTTGATTTTGTAATTTTCAAAATTCGATTTTGAAAATGGATGAGTTAGGCAAATCTCTACCGGTATCGGAAAGTATAATTGAAAGCGAACAGGGTGCTGGCGCTGCCGGAAACCCAAACTGTCTGAACTGTGGTGCGCCCCTAACCGGTAAGTTTTGTTCGCAATGTGGGCAGAAAGATTTGCCACGCAGGCAAGCCGTTGGTGATCTTTCTTTGAACTTCATCAGTTCATTCTTCAGTTTCGAATCGAAGTTTTTCAAAACGTTTGGCAGCTTGCTGCTCAAGCCGGGCATTCTAATTCGCGAATACAATGAAGGCAAGCGTGAGCGTTATTATCATCCCGCGCGCATGTATGTGTTTCTTAGCTTTCTGTTCTTCCTGGTTTTTACATTGATCCCTGACAAAGAAAAAATTGACCTTACGGAAGATGGCCGCAAATTATCAAAGGAAGAGACGAAAACAGTTTTAGATACGCTAAATAATATTCCCTGGGAAAAGTACGAGCCAAAAACATTTGCTGAATATGATTCCATTCAAAACACAAAACCAATCGAAAAAAGGGACGGCAAATTTGAACGATACTATCAGAAGAAAATCATCACCCTTAGACAACAACGCGGCTGGAAGTACAACGATATTTGGAAGAACTTTGGGAAGAGTATGCAGGACAATATTCCTAAAATGATTTTCCTTTTGCTCCCCGTTTTTGCCCTTATCTTAAAATTACTTTACATCCGAAGAGATTTTTATTATTCCGAGCACCTGGTGTTTACCGTTTTCTTTTACGATTTTCTTTTTCTGGCGGGAATTTTCGGTTTATTGTTTTCGTTGGTGAGTTGGCTTGAATGGATCAACTTTTTTATTTTCCTGTACGTCAATTTTTATTTATACAAAGCCATGCGCAGGGTCTACGGCCAATCACGCTTCAAAACCATTCTGAAATTCTTTTCCGTAATCTGGATATTTTTCTTTTGCATCACATTCGCATTCGTGATTAATGCGTTGGTAACACTAATATTGTTGTAATGATTTTTCAGGCAAACCAACCGTTGGCGGAACGCATGCGGCCATCCACATTGGATGACCTGGTGGGGCAAGAGCATCTTGTTGGTGCTGGTGGTATAATTCGTAAGGCGATACAGTTGGGCAACATTCCGTCTATGATTTTGTGGGGACCACCGGGTGTTGGCAAAACAACCATCGCCAATATTATTGCTCATGAGGTGAAAAAACCGTTTTATACGTTAAGTGCTGTTAGTGCCGGAGTGAAAGATGTGCGGGAAGTAATCGAAAAGGCAAGACTATCAGGAAAGTCGATTTTATTTATTGATGAAATTCATCGATTTAACAAATCGCAACAAGATGCATTGCTTGGCGCTGTTGAGAAAGGTATAATTACGTTAATAGGTGCAACAACCGAAAACCCATCCTTTGAAGTGAACTCAGCATTGCTTTCGCGATGCCAGGTGTACACACTTAAACCACTGGATGAAAAGGATTTGCTCAGGTTGGTAAATCATGCGTTAGCGCATGATGAGCAATTGAAAAAACGACAGGTTGAATTAAAGGAGCATGCTGCACTCTTTCAGCTTTCCGGAGGCGATGCCCGGAAAGTACTGAACTTATTGGAGTTGGTGGTTGACGCTGAACCTTCCGGGAAAGTGGTAATCACCAATGAACTGGCTACCACCGTTGCTCAAAAGAAGATTGCCATTTATGATAAGAGTGGTGAGCAACACTATGATATTATTTCTGCATTTATCAAATCCATACGCGGCAGCGATCCCAATGCTGCTGTTTACTACCTGGCCCGTATGGTAGAGGGTGGGGAAGATGTAAAATTCATAGCCCGCAGAATGGTCATCCTGGCCTCGGAGGATATTGGCAATGCTAACCCTACGGCTTTGGTTATGGCCACCAATACGTTTCAAGCTGTGACCATGATCGGCTACCCGGAAGCACGCATTATACTTGCGCAATGTGCGGTGTACCTGGCCAGTTCGCCAAAAAGCAATGCCAGTTACATGGCCATTGAAGAGGCCATTCGAGTAGTGAATGAAACCGGAGACTTACCGGTGCCGCTGTCGATCCGGAATACACCCACCAAATTGATGAAGGACCTGGGTTATGGAAAGGGATACCAGTACGCACACAGTTTTGAAGGCAATTTTGCAAATATGGAATTTCTTCCTGAAGCAATTTCTGGAACTAAATTTTATGAACCGGGTAAAAATGTACGCGAAGAGGAGTTAAGAAAATATTTACGCGACCGCTGGAAAGAAAAGTATGGTTATTGAAGCAAATATGATCAATCTTGTGTTGGAATTTTGAGCGAGTGAAATGAAGCAACTAATATTTGAGTCGCCATCGGTTTTTGTTATTCTTTGTCTGGCCACCGGGCTTGGTTATGCCTGGTTGTTGTACACCAGTCATCATCCGTGGGGAAAATGGATGAACTGGATTTTATTTGGTTTCCGTGCATTGGTTGTATTCTTTCTTACTTTTTTTCTGCTGGGCCCCATTATCAAGCAAATTCAAAATGTAATTGAAAAACCTGTTTTTGTTATCCTTCAGGATAATTCACTTTCCATAAAAGAAACTGTTGATTCCACTTCAAGAATGGCACTTGCTTCGCATTTAAAGAGCATACAAACATCCCTTGAAGATGCCGGCTATGAAACGCAGCTTACAAATTTTTCAGGCGGAGATAGTGTTGATGAAAACTTCAATGCGCAGGCCACCAACATACACGAATCACTGCGAGCTATTTCGAATCGTTTTGAGGGAAGAAGTCTGGCGGGAACTGTTTTTGTATCGGATGGAATTTATAATGCCGGACTGTCACCGGTTTATGGTAATTATAACTTTCCGGTTTACACGATTGGTATCGGTGATACAACACCGCGTGCCGATCTGATGATCAGAAATATTCTGTATAACAAGATAGCTTACCAGGGAAATAAATTTCCCATTCGGGTTGAAGTATTTGTTAAAGGATTTCCGGGTGAAAACATTTCTGTTTCACTTCAACACAAAGGAAATGTGGTTGAGCGCAAGAATCAGCTTGTTCAGGCGGATGGAGTGTTGACCTTCGAGTTTCAGCCATTAGCGGTCGAAGCCGGAATTCAGCGATGGGATATTCAGGTAGAACCTAAAGAATCAGAACGCAACATCAAAAATAACCGGGCAACAATTTTCATTGAGGTTGTTGAAGGAAGAAAGAAAATATTAGTCGTTTCGGCCGCTCCTCATCCGGATATAAAGGCATTACGGACTGTGGTTGAGCAAAACTCGAATCTTGAGTTCCTTCTTCATGTTCCCGGGGTGGAAGAAACTCCTTCTGTAAATCTTCAGCCAGAAAATATTGATGTGGCAATTTTTCACCAGGTTCCGGATAATCGCGGACGTGCACGTGAAGTGTTTCAGCGCTTTGCCAAAAGCAGAACATCACTTTTTCTTGTACTCGGAGCGTCCAGTGATTTGAATCAAATTGCTCAACAACAGTTGCCTTTATCGTATGAACAACCACCAAGACAATTCGATGAAGTTACCCCGGTTATTAATCCCTCGTTTACAAACTTCAATGTCTCCGCAGAGGCTAATTCAATTTTTTCTGGTTTTCCGCCCGTTCAGGTACATTTTGGTAAGGCCGTTATTCCACCCGATGCGTCAGTTCTTTTGTTTCAGCGTGTAGGTAGCCTCATTACCGAAAAGCCACTCTTGTTTGTACATACGGATGAATCACGCAAAGTTGGTGTAATGCTTGGCGAAGGGTTGTGGCGATGGCGGTTACATGAATTTTCGAAAACAGAAAAAACAGAAGCTTTTGATGAACTGATGGGTAAATTGATTCAGTTTTTAAGCACAGTTGATGATAAGCGAAAATTCAGAAGCTATACCACTCAGCAACAGTTTTCCGATACTGAGTCTGTGGTTTTTGAGAGCCAGGTTTACAATGACATTTATGAGCCCATCTATGGTAACACTATTGAGTTGGAAGTTACCGATGAGCATGGGAAGAAGAACCAATACAATTATGTATTGAGTCCGGGAAATAACCGATACGCCATTGATGGTTTAAAAGAAGGTGTATATCGGTATCGGTCAGCTACTGTGATCAACAACCAGAAGGAAGAAGTGCGTGGGCAATTTATGATTGCCGCTCAACAATTGGAATTACAAAACCTTACAGCCGATTTTGATTTACTCAGGAGATTATCGCAGGGAACCGGAGGAAAATTCTATACAGCGAATCAAACAGAGCTACTTAAAAAAGAGTTGACCCAAAAGGAGGCGCGAAGTATAATCCGAAGTGAAGAACGTTACGATTCGCTTATCAACCTGAAATGGATTTTCTTCGTGCTGCTGTTGCTTATTGGCGCAGAATGGTTTTTGCGAAAGTATTTTGGAGGGTATTAACCACTACAAACTATTTTTTTAACAATTTCTCTCCAGTTTTCAGGTAGTGATTGATTGCTTTCTCCCACCAGTTCATCGATTTTTCAAATTCATCCGCCAGCTTTGTTTCAATAAAATGATTTTGACCATCACTTAAACCTGTGTACTCATAAGTTATATGCGCTTGTGTTGTATCGTTATCAATGGCTTCAAGCGCAATAGTAATCTTTACCGCTGCTTCTTCAGGTGTAACACGAACAAACTCAACGTTATAGTTAATCGGGTCATGTTGGGTTACATACCAAACCGTTTGTGATTGGCCATGATGAGGTGTAGTAAACACACAACCTTGTTCGATCAAACCGGAGACCGAGTGAATCATAGAGTACCTCCATCCATCCAGCCAATCTGCTTCACGCACAGGACAGAGCAATGGAAATACGTCTCGTATATTTCCTGTATTAAGTTGTTTGTAGGTAAACGTTTTTCGCATACTAATGAAATTGAATGATCTTAAAATAAAAAAGCGGGTTGCCCCGCTTTTTTGAATCAATCTTTCTTCGATGCTGCCTTTGGTTTTTTTACTTTCAGCGTAAGCTGGTCACCCTCACCGCTATAATCAGCTATAATGGTGCCACCTTCTTCAATTTCGCCTTTCAGGATTTCTTCCGCTACGGGGTCTTCCAGGTATTTGGTAATGGCCCGGTTCAGCGGCCGGGCACCAAACTGGTGGTCGTAGCCTTTGTCCGAAAGAAAATCTTTGGCTTTATCGGTAAGTTCAACCGTGTAGCCCAATGCGTTTATTCTGTCGAATACCTTTTTCAAGGTAATGTCAATAATCTTATGGATGTGCTCGCGCTGCAGTGAGTTAAACACAATCACATCATCTAACCGGTTGAGGAACTCCGGACTGAAAACACGTTTCAAGGCATTTTGTATGGTCGACTTCATTGCCTCTTCTTCGTTTTCACGCTTGGCGGCTGTGGCAAAACCAATGCCGGTACCAAAGTCTTTCAAATCGCGAACACCGATATTGGACGTCATGATAATGATGGTGTTACGGAAGTCAACGCGCCTTCCTAAACCATCGGTTAGGATCCCATCATCCAGCACTTGTAACAATATGTTGAATACATCCGGGTGGGCTTTTTCTATTTCGTCAAGCAGAACTACGGAATATGGTTTGCGCCTGACTTTTTCGGTAAGTTGTCCGCCTTCTTCGTATCCAACATAGCCTGGAGGGGCACCTACTAAGCGCGATACAGAAAATTTCTCCATGTATTCACTCATGTCGATGCGGATGAGTGAATCTTCTTTATCGAACAGGTAAGTGGCCAACACTTTAGCCAATTCGGTTTTACCTACACCGGTAGGACCGAGGAAGATGAATGAACCGATTGGTTTCTTCGGGTCTTTCAACCCTACGCGCGTACGCTGAATGGCTTTGGTTAATTTTTTAATGGCTTCTTCTTGTCCGATTACTCTGCCACTAAGTTCCTCGCCCATGCCCAGCAACTTATTGCTTTCTTTTTGTGCAATGCGCTTGGTGGGTATACCCGTCATCATGGCGATTACATCAGCTACATTGTCTTCGTTAACAGTATATTTCTCAGTACGGGTTTTTTCTTCCCACTTCGCTTTGGCAATGTCTAATTGCTCGAGTAGTTTTTTCTCTTTGTCGCGCAGTTGGGCAGCCTCTTCATATTTTTGGCTTTTCACCACACGATTCTTTTCTTTCTTCACATCTTCTATGGCCTCCTCCAGCTTAACGATGTCTTCCGGCACGTGAATGTTATTGATGTGAACACGGGCCCCGGCCTCGTCCATTACGTCAATGGCTTTATCCGGCAGGAAGCGATCGCTTATATAGCGGTCGGATAACTTAACACAAGAGGCAAGTGCTTCCGGTGTGTAGATCACGTGATGGTGATCTTCATATTTCTCTTTAATGTTTTCCAGGATTTGAATGGTTTCTTCTACCGTGGTAGAATCGACCATCACCATTTGAAACCTTCTGGCCAGGGCACCATCTTTTTCAATGTATTGACGATACTCGTCTAATGTGGTTGCGCCAATGCATTGGATCTCTCCGCGGGCCAGGGCAGGTTTAAACATGTTGGAAGCATCCAGCGAGCCGGAAGCCCCACCAGCACCAACAATGGTGTGCAATTCATCAATGAACAGAATCACATCCGGAGATTTTTCCAGTTCATTCATTACGGCTTTCATCCGTTCTTCAAACTGGCCCCGGTATTTTGTTCCGGCAACTAATGATGCGAGGTCAAGTGTTACCACGCGCTTGCCGAACAATACCCGCGATACTTTTTTCTGCACAATCCTCAGGGCAAGGCCTTCAGCGATAGCGGTTTTACCAACGCCTGGCTCACCAATTAATATCGGGTTGTTTTTCTTTCTGCGGCTTAATATTTGTGCTACGCGTTCAATTTCTTTTTCGCGGCCGACAATAGGGTCAAGTTTCCCATCTTCGGCCAACCGGGTAAGGTCACGCCCAAAGTTGTCGAGCACAGGTGTGCGCGATTTTTCTGTTCCTTTCTTTTCTTTTCCTCCAGCACCGGCACCGCCTCCAAAAATGCGCGATGAATCATCGTCCGGGTCATCGGTGTCCGAAGCGGCTTGTGGCCCTTCGTGTTGATATTCAAGCATTTCTTTTACGGTTTCGTAGTTAACATCAAACTTGCTGAGGATTTGCGTGGCCAGGTTATCGGCATCGCGCAGGATGGATAGCAACAAGTGTTCTGTACCAATTAACTGCGCCTTGAAAATCTTGGCTTCCAGGTAGGTGATCTTCAATACTTTTTCCGAGGCTTTTGTTAACGGTATGTTGGCCAGGTTTTTAATTTCATGTGTGGCTGTTCCTTTCGAGATTTTTTCAATTTCGCCACGCAAAGCGTCCATAGGAACCCCTAACTTCTTAAGCACCCCAACGGCTACACCTTCACCCTCGCGGATTAACCCGAGAAGCAGGTGTTCCGTACCGATATAATCATGGCCCAACCGTAAAGCTTCTTCACGGCTCAGGGATATCACTTCTTTAACGCGGTTGGAGAATTTGGCTTCCATGCAGTTTGTGGAATATTATTAGTGTAAATGTAAACTTTTCAATGGGATTTTATGCAGTTCAGCAAGCATTTTGGGGCTTTCTGGCATGCAGTACTAAAAAACACCCCGGCTTTTTAATTTGTTCATTTCCCGGTTGCTGTTGCTTCAACAAATTGCCGGGCTGTTGGCCCCTGGCAAACAATCAAGTCAACAATGCTTAGGTGCTTCACAAACGCTTTGCCAAATACCTGGGCATATGGAACGGGACGATAATAATTGTCTAGCGTTTCTGGTTTTTTTGCAATCAAGGTGTTCCTGAAATCTGTAATCCCGCTTTCGGGTAATTTTTGATAGGTTGAAGTCTCCATTATGGGAAGTTGAATTCTTAACCAGCCAAGACACATTGTCAGCAAATTATAATTAAGGTCGTATAAAAAAGCCGGTTGTTTGAAAAGATTGTCATGAAGATCATCAGCATAATGTTCAAAGTATGGGGCATTGCGGTAGGCTGTAGTGATGGTGCGCCAGTGGTTGTTCAACCACTTTTGGGTATAATCAATTTTAACATCCTTTATGGCAACCTTACCTTGCTTTTCGGTAAGGGGCACTGTTAGGGTTTGTACTCCATTGGCCGCAAGGATGGTGCACCGGTTGCGAAAGGATTGTTTTACAAAGTGTTCATGCTTTTCCAGGATGATCGCATCATGTTTTAGTACCATACTGAACCAGGCGAGGGTGGGGAGGTAGTGAAGTTCGATGAGGATGCCGGCCATGTTGACAAAGGTAATGAAAGCTTGCACTTCGCATTTTTACAATTTAGCACCTTCGAGTTGTCCTATCTTGAATCGCTTTCTATGAGAATACTTGTACTAATTGTAGCACATGCCATGATGGCATCAGGGCATGCGCAAACCATTCGCGAGTGGTACGATAGGTTTCCGCATAAACATGAGGACTTCAGTTCAACTCCGGTTTGTGCTGACAGTATTTTAACCGATTTAAAAAATGCTTTCTTGTTTATTGAATGCCGGGCATTTGGTGTGCCGGCAGAAAACACCTTTACCTATTTTGTTAAAGCCGACAAATCAAAAGTGTTTGCCTACCGGTACTATAATGATGGTGGAGCGGGCAGCCCGGAAAGCCTGACCCGGTTTTACACATTCAGTAATGGCGTGTGGACAGACGTTACGCAACAGGTTTTGCCCGCTGTTGGCTTTTCTGATTTTTGGGATAAAACAAAACCTTTACCCGCAGCGCAGTACCAGCGGGTTATATTTGAGTATGTCCTACCACGCTTCGGAACAACCATGGTGGTGAAGATACATGCGGAATCAACCGTGGATAATTTTATAGCAGCCGATTACTATGATGTTCTTTCACCGGCACTGAAGCGAACGGTTCAGTTAGTCTGGAACCGTGAACTGGGAAAATTTATAAAAAACTAACCTATGCGTAGTTGTACCTTTCTGATTTTGCTTGCACTAGTTTCCTGCTCAACAAGGGATCGGGCAGTTAATAATTTTTTAAACACACTAAATGAACTTCAACTACCTACTACCACAACTGAAATTGAGAATCTGGAGGTGACAGACATTGATACTACAATGGTGCGGAAGCTGAAAATTTTTGGACATGACAGGCCGTTTGATGTGGATGGTGAAAATATGTACGAGGTATGGTTCGCTTACGGTAAGATTACCCAGCCTGGATGGACGGCTATACTTTATGGGTACTCCAGTACATCAGATGTGTATATCCGCCTGGCAACTTTTGTTGACGGTGAGCGCAAAGATGATATCACGTTGATGGAAGCGGTGCCGTCAGTTGGTGAGGGCATGAGCCCGAATTATGCTACACTTGACGAGGGCTATAATTTGACCATACACAATTCCGTATTTGAAGGCTCTTTACAGCCTTCGGCTGTTGCTTTTATTTCTTACCGGATAAACGCAAAAGGATCAATTATGGAAACAGGCCGTAACATTGCTGAATTCCATCCCGATACAGAGGACGAGTACATGGATGAGTTGGATGAGGGAGAGTCTCCGGCTGATGGCTCCGTTTTATCCCGTGTGAACCTGCCGGTTTTGTATACCGAGGAAGATCTTGTGTTGGAAGGTACACCCTTTGAAATTAGAAAGAAGCAAGTGCTGGATCAGGAAAATTCAAAATCATCACGGTACGAGTCGTACATACCATTTATGATGACTACTATACAACCCGAAATACTTCAGCGCGATTTTGATGACGATGCACGAAAAGTATATGGTGTAGCAGCCATTGCCGACAACGATGATTTTTATACAAACCTGTATTTTGTCAATGATGATAACAATACCAGTTACCACCTGGTGAGTGTATCAAAAAAAACAGAGGCGATCTTTAAACTAAAGTTGTTTGATAACAGTTTTTTCAAAGGTTCCGAAACGCAACAGGCCTCTTTGCAAATAGATAAGCAATTGGTGGTAACGCTTGAGCTTTGGAACGGGACCAAAAGAATTAACCAGCAATACCGTATTGAAAAAAACGGTAACATGGTAGCACGATAAGTGGATTGCTGATTAAAAATTCAATTCGCCAAGTCCTTGTCGCAGGATTACAAAATCATTGGACGTACAATCCACCACGGTTGAGGGTATGTTTCCACCGGCTCCACCGTCAATCACAATATCCACTTTATTTTTAAAGTCTTCATAAATCTCCTCCGGGTCGGTGGTGTATTCTTTTATGTGGTCATCATCCTTTATAGAGGAGGTTATCAAAGGATTGCCCAATTCGGCCACGAGCATGCGTGGAATGTTATGATCAGGTATGCGTATGCCCACTGTTTTTTTATTCACATCAAGGATTTTAGGCACTTTGCTGCTGGATTCAAAAATAAAGGTGTAAGGACCTGGCAATGATTTTTTCAATACCTTAAAAACGGGCGTGTCAATGCGCTTTACATATACTGAAATATGGCTAAGGTCGTTGCAGATAAAGGAAAGGTCGAGCTTATGCGGTTTAATGTCCATGATTTTGCACACACGCTCCACGGCTTTGCGGTTCATCAGGTCACACCCAATGCCATAAATCGTATCGGTAGGGTAAATGATCACCCCGCTATTTCGCAACACCTCTACAACCCGTGCTATTTTTCGTGGTTCCGGATTCTGGGGGTGTATTTTTAACAATTCGGCAGGCATTGCAGAAATAATAAATGCATTCTGCATCCAAAGTACGCAGGTATTTGTTAGCAGAACAGCATACACTTTACATTTTGTATCTTTGAAGGTTTATGAAATACGCAAAATCCCCCATCCGACTATTTGTATTCATTATTGTTTCCGTACTGCTCATTTCGTTCACATTCTACGCCTACCAGATTTGCTATACGCCTAACATATTGGTTGGCAAAGAAGACCGGTACATTTACATTCCGGCTGATGCCACCTTTGAGACTGTCCAAAAGATTTTACATGAGGGCGAGTATGTGCAGGACCTGATGTCGTTCAGTTTCCTTTCGCGGTTGATGGATTACGATAAGTTGGTTAAGCCTGGTCGTTTTATCCTGCGCAGCAACATGAACAACATTCAGGCTATCCGCTTTTTAAGGGCGGGCGAGCAGGAACCCGTGCGGATTACGTTTAACAACGTTCGCCTGATAACAGACCTGCCCGAAAAAATTACGCAAAACATAGCCCTTACCCCGGCTGAATTTGAAGCGGCATTGACGGGTTTTTTGGCCGGTGATTCGCGTGGGTTTACTAAAGAAAACATTTTGTGCATGTTCCTGCCCAATACCTATGAAGTGTATTACACCATCAGTGGCAAACAATTGGTTGAGCGCATGTACACGGAGTATGAACGCTTCTGGAATGATGAACGCAAACAAAAGGCGCAAACAATCGGGCTAACTCCGGTTCAGGTTTCTATTCTTGCTTCTATTGTGCAGGCCGAATCGGTTAAACGCGATGAGGCCCCCATTATTGCCGGGCTCTATATAAACCGATTGAAGCAAGGTATTGCCCTGCAGGCCGATCCTACCCTGGTTTATGCCGTTGGTGATTTCACATTAAAGCGTGTACTCAATGAACACAAGGAAGTAGAGTCGCCTTATAATACTTATAAGTACAGAGGCCTGCCACCCGGTCCCATAAACATGCCCGAGATTGCCACCCTGGAGGCCGTGCTGAATTACAAGCCGAGCAATTTTTTGTACATGTGCGCCAAAGAAGATTTTTCAGGCTACCATAACTTTACAGCTTCGTATAGCGAGCATTTAAAAAATGCTGCACGTTACCAACAGGCATTAACCCGCGAGCAACGCATTGCCCGTGCTAACCAAAATAAAAGATAGATGTATCAATCGGAAACAACAGTACGTGTTCGTTACGGTGAGACCGATCAGATGGGATATGTTTATTACGGATACTATGCCATGTACTATGAGGTGGCACGTGTGGAAGCCTTGCGTAAGCTTGGCCTAACCTACCGGGAAATAGAAGCCATGGGAATAATTATGCCTGTATTGGAGAACCATTCGAAGTTTTTAACGGCCGGTAAGTACGATGAACAGTTGCGCATAGTAACCACCATTAAAGAAAAGCCATCGGTGCGTATTTCTTTTCATTACGATATTTACAACGAAAACAATAAACTGATACACCAGGGACAAACCATGCTGGCGTTTGTGGACCAGAAATCGGGTAGGCCATGCCGGCCACCCCAAGCTATGATGGATGTACTGGCACCTTTCTTTGCATGAAGTATAAACACAAGAAATTCTTTCTTCAGTTTACACGGGCCAGGGTATTATTGGCCTGGACAAAGAAGGTGCGCTTTAAGCGCTACGACAATGTATCGTTGTATACAATTGCAAAAACGCTGCTCAGCAATTTGCAAAAAGATGAAATCCTTGACCGGGCCAACGGTGTTTCGTTCAATTTTATTCTTGCCATTTTTCCGGCCATTATTTTCCTGTTCACCCTTATTCCGTATGTAACGGTTTATTTCCCCGAACTCAATACCGAGGCTATCATGGAATTTTTGGGCGAGCAGTTGCCGCCCAGTATGTATGAAGTGATTTCTTCTACCGTGCTGGACATCATCAGCAACCAGCGTGGTGGGTTGTTATCGTTTGGTTTTGTGTTGTCGTTTTACCTGTCGACCAATGGTATGATGGCGTTAATGCGTGCCTTCAATGCCTGCTACAAAACCATTGAAAACCGCGGGGCAATTAAAACCCGGTTAATCGCTACGGCCTTAACCGTTAACCTGGCCGTAGCCTTATTGGTGGCCATTGCCTTGCTGATTATTGGTCAGTTGGTGTTGAACTACATTACCGATAACCTGAATGAATTGCCCGGTATTAACCTGGATGGTGCCACCGTGTATATGCTTTTCGCACTGCGTTTTATTGTCATCTTTATCGTATTCTTTTTGGTAATCTCCAGTATGTACTATTTTGGCCCGGCTATTCATTACAATTGGCGGTTCTTTTCCATCGGTTCATTCATAGCCACTTTTTTCAGCCTGGCTGTTTCCTACGGCTTTTCGTATTACATCACACACTTTGGCACGTACAATAAAATTTACGGCTCTATTGGGGTACTCATTGCGCTGATGATCTGGATACAGCTTATCACCATTGTGTTGCTGGCCGGTTATGAACTCAACGCCAGTATACATGACAGTCGCAGAAAAGAGTCCATCCGCCAGGCCAAGCGGGTAATTAGAAAAATAGAGACGGTGCGGGGGTAGCTACTAAACTCTCCCTCCTTAATCAATAAGGCTGATAGGTAAGGAGTAATCAGGATGATGATGTTAACTTCGTTCTGAAGGAGGGTTGGGGCGGGCAGTAATTTACAACAGCCCCTGCTCCTCCAGCCGAAGCTTCAGTTTATTATGGTTAGCCCAAAACTTCTTTTCAATCTCGCGTAGTACTTTTTTCATTTCAGGGTCGGTGGCCATACCTGCCAGCATTGGATCTTTATCGATGAAAAGTATAAGCCAATATTGTATGTTGTCCTCTTTGGCAAACTGGCGGAAGTGCTCCAACGCTTTTTGTTTGTTACCGGTGTAGGCATAGTACATGCCCAGGCCGGCATGGCGGTAGGCGCTCTGGTCGTGGTTCAGAAATTCGCGGTAGCTTTCAATAAATTGCTTGCCTGCTTCTTTCTGTCCGGCCTTTTCATACGTTACACCAATAATCATGTTTTCGTGTTGATACACATCCAGCTTCATCGCTTCGCGCATGCGATTAAAACGTTGGTAGTATTGATATGCCGTTTCGAAGTCGTTTAAGTAGTAACTCACCTTGCCCAGGTCTTGGAGAATATCAAAACGCATGGTGTCTTTTTGAAATTCAGCCAGCAACAAGTTACGTGTGTTGTTCAGGTCTTTGGTTTTCGCATACATCACAAAGGCACGTACATAGCGCGAGTACATATTGTGTTCAGAGAGCTCCAGTGATTTATCAATGTAATGCAGCGATTCATCCACAAACCCGGTTTGGATGAGCGCATTCCCCAACCGCAGGTAGAAATAGCTCACTTCAACGGAATCTTTACCTTCTGCACCGAGACGCATGCCACGCAACGCGTACTCCAGGTACTTGCCGGTATTGGGCATATAGTTGGCGTAATAATCAGCCAGCAACCCGATAAGTAATGACGAGTTGGGATTATACTCCAGTCCTTTTTCAAGGTATGGTAATGCCTGCTGGTATTCTTTCTTTATTAAGTAATACATGGCTTTGGCGGTATGGCCTTCGCCAAGTTTGGGATCGTACAGCAACGCCTTATCGGCATAGGTGCCCATTTTTTCTACATGTTCTTTTTCGGTACGAAACACATCCAGGTAGTAACATGCAATACCGGCACAGGCATAAGCAAGCGAAAAAGTGTTGTCGTGTGCGATGGCTTCATCAAAATAGATAAGTGCTTGCTGCAGATTTTCGTCCCCATTTTTGTTCAATAAATCCAACCCCTTTAAAAAGGAGTCGTATGCCTCCATGTTGGTGGTAGGGATTTTTTCAATGCGGGTTTTTTCTTCGGGTGTAATCACGGCCTGAATTTCTGCGGCAATGTCGTTGGCGATTTCCTGCTGCAACGTAAAGATGTCATTGGCTTCGCGCCTGTATTGTTTGCTCCACAGGTGGCGATCGGTGGCGCCATCAATCAATTGAATGGTTAATACAATGCGGTCGCCCATTTTCTGGCCGCTTCCTTCCACGAAATAATTCGCGTTCAGTTCTTTTGCAATTTCCGGTATGGTCTTGTTGCTGTTGCGGTATTTTTCTGCTGATGTACGGCTAAGTACGTTCAGGTCTTTGATCTTTTGCAGGTTGTTTAGCGTGGCCTCCATCAGTCCGTTGATGAGATAAATATTGGTGGAGTCGGCACTGTCGTTTTTGAAGGGCAGCACCACAATGGATTTTTCTGTAATGCTTTTTTCTTTCTGGGTTTTTGGCGTGAGCACCCACCATCCAAAAATAACTGCTGCAATTACCAGTAGAACAGTCACGATCCAATACTTCGGACGTTGTTTTATCGGGGGTGCCGCTATGGGCACAGTCTGTTCGGCACTGCGCTTTCCGGCCTCACCAGGCGGGTAACCATAATATTCGCGGAAGCATTTAATGAAATACGAGGTACTGTTAAACCCCACCCGGTGCGATACCTCTGAAACATTCAATGAGGTAGTGCGCAACAACTCCATACCGCGTTGCAACCGCACCTGGTTGATGAGCTGGCTCACCGACAGGCTGGTGGCTTTTTTAACCTTGCGCAGCAGGTTGGAGCGGCTCATGTTCATGGCATCAGCCAATTCACTTACTCCAAACTGCTCTTCCGCTAGGTGTTCTTCAATTTTAGCGGTGAGTTGGTTCAGAAAATCTAAGTCGTGGGGAGAGGCGTTGCTCATGAGAGAGATCAAATGCGGATTCCGGGTCGAAAAGTATATTTTTTACACGTGCGAAGGTAAGGCTTCGCAGGCATTTGCATCAAAATTTATATTACTGCGTCAAAATTTATGCGGTTTGGAGCAAAGTTGATGGTTTTGTGTGCACCACTGTTTAGCCTACCCTTCCGGCAGTACGTTTCTTTGCAGCAACAAAAACATATAACCAACAAAACAAAAAACCATGAAAACAGCAGTTCTCTATTTAATTTCTTCCATCACGAAAGTATCCCTGTGGGCGGTAGTATTGGTGTTAACCGCCTGTGGGGTAAAAGAAAATGCACAGGGCCAAAGCGCCAAAGCCCCTGCAATTGACTTGCATACAGCCGTAATTACTGACAATCTGGAAGCTGTGAAGCAGCACATTGCAGCGGGCAGCGATTTGAATGTAAAAGATCCGTTTGGCGGATCAAGTCCACTGATCAGTGCGGCAGTATTTGGCAAAACGGAAATGGCGAAAGTGCTTTTAGATGCCGGTGTGGATATCAACTTTCAGAATAACGATGGCTCCACCGCTTTGCATACCGCTGCATTTTTTTGCCGTCCGGAGATTGTAAAGCTGCTATTGGCAAAGAAAGCCGATAAATCTATCAAGAATAAATACGGGGCAACTGCCTACGACAATGTTGCCGGCTCGTTCAGTGAGTTGAAAGATGTGTATGACATTATGAAAAACACACTTGGCCCAATGGGACTAAAACTGGATTATGCTTACCTCGAAAAAACCCGGCCGGAAATTGCAGCGATGTTGAAATAGTCGTCACATCATGATGGAATTTCTTTGGTCGTCATTGCGAACGGAAGCATTGGATGTGCAATGTAGCGAAGCAATCTCAAACTTCACGTTTAGGTCTAAACATATAATGAGGGATTGCTTCGTCACGTGTGCATTTTGTGGTGCTAAGCGGGGCTGAGTTGTGTTCCTCGCAATGACGGAAAACAAAACAATTAAAATATCAACCAAACACCAATGAGACGCTACGACATTGACTGGCTTCGTGTGATCGCCATCGGATTACTTTTAATTTACCATGTTGCTATTGGTTTCCAGCCCTGGGGCGTAATGATCGGGTTTATCACCAATCAAAATCCATGGGCAGCTTTGTGGACACCCATGATGCTGTTAAATGTGTGGCGTATTCCCTTGCTATTCTTTGTTTCGGGCATGGGCGTGTACTTTGCCATGCAAAAACGAAACTGGAAACAACTTATTACCGAACGCGCGTGGCGTATTTTGTTGCCGTTTGTATTTGGCATGTTTGCGATTGTGCCGGTGCATGTGCTGATCTGGAGGTATCATTATAACATGGAAGTGCACTACAACTGGAATCCGGGACACCTGTGGTTTCTGGGGAACATCTTCAGTTATGTAGTGTTGCTCGCGCCCGTTTTGTTTTACCTGAAGCATAACGAAGGTGGGATTGTTGTTCGCTACCTGAAAAGTATTTTATGTCACCCCATGGGCTTGCTGCTGGTTGCAACTGCCTTTGTGCTGGAAGTGATAATTACCAAGCCCGTTCCGTTTGAGTTGTACGCCATGACGTGGCACGGTTTCTTTTTGGGTTTGCTGGCATTTTTCTTCGGTTTTTGTTTTGTACTGAGTGGTGCAGCGTTTTGGCAGATGATTCAGCGGTTGCGTTTGCTTTTTATGATCACCGGCACTACACTTTTTCTGTTGCGTGTCTATTATTTTGGTATGAGTATACCCGGCTACTTAATGGTAGTTGAATCGATGAGTTGGATACTGACGATACTTGCTTTCGGCAGCAAATACCTGAACAAACCGGGCAAGGTGCTGACATACCTGAGTGAAGCCGCGTACCCGGTGTATATCGTGCACATGATTTTTTTATACCTCGGATCGCATTTGATTTTCAAATGGCCATTGCCATCGCCAGTTCAGTTTGTGCTGGTGTTGCTATTTACGTTGGCCGGATGCTTCGGCACGTTTGAAATCATTCGAAAATTGAAATGGATAAAACCTTTCTTTGGATTAAGGATAGAGCAGTAGCCTCTATTCAATCCAACGGTTCAATAAAATTTCTCTAAGAATTTTTATTGACTTGCCAAAAGTATCGCATCCAGATCTTCACCAGGCCTCGCAACAATTTTTTCTTCCTCCGGATTCCATTCAATAGCCCTGCCTAACTTATACGACAACCCTGCCATGTGTGCCGAAATGGCTTCCTCAAATCCTTCATCAATGCCACAGCTTGGCTTGCCACCATTACGGATGCAACTCAGCCATTCACGCATATGCAGAAATGTTGAGTCGATGCGTTTTCCATCGCGGTAGGTCCACATCAATCCCTTGTTGGCAAAATATTTTGCTGTGGCTGACGTAACCGCATCGGTAGCGTTGGCCAATGGATTGTATTGATAGATCGGAATCTCCGGATCAATCCGGTTTTCCTTTAACATGTCAGCATATCGGGTACTCCGGGCATCGGCATAAATGCTGATCACATTACCGAGTTCCATAGTAGCATCATGGCCCATCAGGTACGTTGGCCGGTCAAACTGATTGCCAAGGGTTGCGCTGTAAACAAAGGTCATTCCTTTTTCTTTGCCTGCCGGCTGACTGGAGCCCGTGCTAAAATCCGGGTACTCCATATTCACCTGAAGTACATCTGGCACATTGCGTCCATCGCGGTGGGTATAAATTCCGCCTGAAGCCGTGACCAGTTTTGGAATGCCCATTTTCAGGATGCAATTTATTCTATCGTAATCGTGTGTAAGCAAATCACCGGATAATCCTGAGCCATAAGCCCACCACTTTCTCCACCGGAAGAAATGCTCTTTATTAAATGGAACCTTGGGTGCTGTTCCTAAAAACAAATCCCAGTCAATGGTTTCAGGTGATGCCTTTTCATGAATGTCGTATTGCCAGGCACCGTTATCATCATTACGATTGGTGTTGGTTTGTACCAGCGACACATGGCCGAGCGTTTGTTTTTGGATGATGTCCATGGCCGCCAGAAAACTTTGGGTTTGTCTGTGCTGGTGGCCGACTTGCAAAACCTTTCCTGAATCGCGCACAGCATCGCGCAGTGTGTAGGTTTCAGAAATTGTATGCGTCATGGGTTTTTCAATGTAAACGTGAACGCCCGCCTGCAGCGCATCAATGGCCATCGGAGCATGCCAATGATCGGGTGTAGCAATGATTACAGCATCTACTTCACCGCTGTTCACCAATTCTTTGTGTGTGGTAAAACGCTTAACCGGATTGTCGACAGTGGAAAATGAATCTACTACACATTCGGCATGAACATCAAACACATCACAAACAGCCGTAATTTTTACATTTAAGTTTTCCTGTGCCAGGAATTCAGCGAGCCTTGTATCGTGTCGATTTTTTTCAGCAGCCTGTTTCATTTCATTCAGCCATTCCTTCGTGGCAAATCCCAATGCCCGGCACAACTGTTCGCCTCGTATGCCAAAGCCGATTATTCCTAATCGTAAGGGTTTGCCGCTCATAGGCCCCGTTGGTGGAGGCAGTGCTGCTTTAATGTTCAACTTCTCAAGCAAAAATTCACGTTCATGTTTTGCTGTCACGGTTGTTTTAGCACCGGCAAACCAAATCGAACCGAGGATGGGTATGCCTGCCAAACTCTTCAGCATGTCGCGCCTGTTCAGGTTAAAAAGACTATCTTCTTTCTTTTTCATGATCTTGATTTTTTAGGTGAGATTATCCGGCTTCGGTGTTTTGGCGATTTCTCAAAAGCATTCGCTCCAAACCAAAGGCAGCGTAGGTTGGAAATTGATAAAGCACAACCAGTGCCGCCATCTCGATCAGGTTTTTGTTCACAATCCAGTAACTTCCTTCTGAAGGTCCCTGTTCGAAACCTGGGAAAGGAGGGTGAGCCAGGTAATAAAATGCCAACAGGAGAATACCTCCAATAGCTGCCCATTTGATTTTTAGGCCAAGTAGCAGGACCACCCCCACAGCCAGCAGCCCAACGATGTTCAAGGTATCCACTACACGGATTATAGAATCATCCGCCAGCCAGGTAAAAAATGGTTTTAAGAACGTGGCACTTAGCAAATAGCCTTTGGCGGTCCAGGCGGGGTTATAAATTTTGAGAATTCCCTCATAGAAAAAATGCCATCCAATAAAAACACGAAGCAAAACGAGGCTTGCATTTTGCCCTGCTGAAAAGCCGCTGGATTTCATGATATGTTGATTTTAATGAATACGATTATCCCTGTTTTATCGGGCAGAAAAAATGACAATAGTCACTTCAGGGGGTAATCTTAGTCGTGTATTGCTGAAGCATGTAAGGGGAGTGCCCGCCAGATATCCGGGAAACAAAAAGCCCCGGTTTTGCCAGGGCTTTATTTGTGCAGAGGAGGAGGGATTCGAACCCCCGGACCCCGTAAAGGGTCTCCGGTTTTCAAGACCGGTGCAATAAACCACTCTACCACTCCTCTGTAGCTTGGTTAATTTTAGGATTGCAAATGTATAGGTTTAAACCATTTCGGCAAAACCACCACCAAACATGTTAACTTAGTTTTCTTCTGTAAAGTCTGGGAAGGTTCGTTTGAGATCTTTGTTACTCAACGGCTGGGTATTTTTCTTGTACGCATCCAACTCCAGCAGTACCAGGCGCTGATCGTTCAGCACCATTCGAAGTTTCTCAATATCTTTTTCAAATTCCAATCCTCTGCGCGTAGTTTTTACGGCATATTTTCTGGCGAAGTCATCACCGGCTCCCTGTACACGGTTACGGATATCGACATTGATTTTAATCCTGTCCATGATCTCATCTTTACTTTTACCAATAACCTGTGTGGCCTCCAGGGTATTAAGCGTAAGTACGGTTGTACCCCCTACGGTGGAAACAACTTTTGACTGGTCGGTTTCCAATAAGGTAGGGGATAGTCCTGTAACTGCTCCAAGCGATGCGTTCATCAACGAGCGGTTCTTCTTCCCCTTCTTGGCCTTTTTGTAGTCAACATTTAATTTCTTTTGATTCTCATCAAGTGTTTGCAGCAGTTCAGCAGCCGCGGCAATGTTTGCCCTGTATTTTTGATATTGCAGTCCGTCCTTCAACACAATGTTTTCGGCATCAAGCACGGTGATGTTTATTTTTCGCTGTGTACGGTTGTTGGATTTATCCATGGCGAAAAAGACTATGTCGAAGGAAAGTTTTTTCTGGGTGTCTTCTACGAAATCATACCCCGGCTGCCAGGTAAACTCGTATTGCAGCGGTGTGTTTTCTTTCAATGCTGAAGATGGTACCCGTGCATCGGAGGCCACAAAACCTGCATTTTTGATGTTATCGTCCCCATTTGGATCGGACAAGTATAACTTAAGGTTCAGTGTTTCATCTTCTTTAATGGTAAAGGAGGAATCACCGGGTACAATCAATATCTCTGGCGGAAGATCAAGCTGTGTTTGTGCAATTTTTAGCTTTCCTTTGGTTTCAGTTTTATCGGGTTGATCCTGAACAATAAATTCAATTGTGGCCGGGTTTGTTTTAAGCGCATTAAACTGGTTTCGTGAAGGTGTCCAGCTTAGCAGCCCTTGCGAATTTAGGGTAAGTCCTTCTGGCATTTGTGAAGGTATGGCTTTAAACACAATCGGGTCGCCATCCGGATCGAAAACATATTCATTACTGATTTGGTATGTATTGCGTGTGGATTGTTTCACATAAAACACAGGAAGTTCTTCTACCTGTGGCGGACGATTTACATGATACACCATAAAGTTTATGGTTTTGCGTACGCGCGAACCATCGGCCCAAAAGCCTTGAAAGATTACCGGGAACTCTTTCTTAAGTTCAACACGGTTAACTAAGTCATGTGAAGGTGTCCAGGAAAAATTCCCGGTTGAATCAAACTGAATCCCGGGGATTTCATTGTCCAATAAAGAAAAGACAACATGTTGATTGGCCGGTGTGCCCCTCAATTGAAATTTTAATATTTTCCCTTCGAAGAGATTGGTCCATCCGGCTGAGTCGGGGAAAACCAATTCATGGCCATTTTGCCCAAAGGCCAATAATGGGAACAGCAGGCTAACTAAACTTGTGTAGATTTTGGTTCTCAACGATTTGGTTTTTGCTTAAGGTCAGCAAAGTTAGTAAGATCAACTTTTTAACCGTAATTGTGCAATAGAAATTCTATTGCACAATTTGACGAATGAAAATCAACAGCTTTCACGTAATGCCGTGCGACATTTCTGTGATTTTCATTGTCAAGGTTAACCCTGACAATCCAGACGATTGCAGTCAGGAATTCGTCAGCTATTGCGGAGTAGCTTAGTCCTGATTCATAATCTGGGTTTAAAATATTGCAGGTAAGAAAATGAGACCGAAAGGAGAAAATTTTTTTGAGGATGTTTATGCTGTTGTAAAGCTTATCCCTAAAGGCCGGGTGTGCAGCTATGGCGCCATAGCCCGCTACCTGGGCACACGTATGAGTGCGCGAATGGTGGGTTGGGCTATGCATGGTGCACCCAAAGACGTTCCTGCCCATCGGGTTGTTAACAGCCAAGGTTTGCTTACCGGTAAGATTCATTTTAAAACTCCTGTAACCATGCAGCGTCTTTTGGAGAAAGAGGGTGTACAGGTGGTTAACGATAAAATCGTACGCTTCAACGATCTATTGTGGGATCCATCGAAGGAATTGCCCTGAGTGATGGTCAAAATCTGGAATAAATCTTCCCAAAAATGGAACAATTTCGGGTGGTAACCCCTGAAATTCGTCAAAAATCAACATTTTCTTACAAGGCATGGGGTTAGCATAAGGGTTATCCAAACAGGATGATCAAAGACCCATGAAAACCCTTGTCAACTTCTTCATAGCATCAGCCATACTCTTCGGGAGTGTTGCTGCTGCGCAGGCCACTTCGCCTGATGAAGCAGTTGATGTACTCGACTCACGGCATAAGAATTTATTCATGTTCAAAGCCGACAGGAAATTTCTTGGAGCTTTAGTGGAGGTTTACTACGCCAATGGTGACCTCGTGACCTCTCAAAAATTGGAAAAACGAAAAATGATCATCGACTTCTGTGATGTGAAGTTTGGTGAATACACAATACGCCTGAAAAAAGGAAAGGAAATACAGGAATATCACTATGTAAAGAAATAACGCTGCCAATGCAGTAAAAGGCAACACCAACGTGGGGTTGGTTTTAATCGGGTTAAGGTCGCTTCCAAATGGGGTGGCCTTTTCCTTTTTAGATGCTTTTGCTTTGTCGGTCAGGCCCAGTTGAAATGGTCCATAATCCGATAAAGGTTATCAATCCATTTACAATCAGGATTTCAAAACTGAAAACATAACCACCAAACCACGCTTTTGAATTTACGCTCAACAGGTAGGAGATGGCCGGGGAGAGCAAACAAACCATGGGCACCAGTCTGTCGCGCACCTTGCGCTTAGTCAACAAACCAAAAGAGAATAGCCCTAACAACGGCCCATAAGTATAACCGGCAACACTTAGCACGGCATCAATTACCGAACGGTTGTTGATTTCTTTAAATACCAGAATGATGATGAGGAAGAGCAAGGAAAATCCGATGTGTACGAAAAGCTTTTGACGCTTTTTTGCGATTTCAGCCTTGTTTTTAAAATCCAGAAAATCGATACAAAATGAAGTGGTTAACCCGGCAAGGGCCGAATCGGCACTGGCATAGGAAGAAGCAGTGATTCCTAAAATAAAAAATACACCAACCACCAAACTGAATTCATTTAAGGCAAGTGCTGGAAACAGTTCATCGCTCGCAGCCGGAAGGACAATGCCATTTTTTTCTGAATAGAGGTAGAGCAGTGCACCTAATGCGAGAAACAATAAGTTTACAAAAACCAGTGTAAGGCTAAACCAGAACATATTTTTCTGCGCATCGCGTAGCGTACGACAAGTAAGATTTTTCTGCATGATTTCCTGATCCATACCTGTCATCGTTAGGGCGATGAATGCGCCCCCAAGAAATTGTTTCCAGAAATACAACGGAGAGTTTACATCATCGAAGTAAAAAATTTTAGAGTATCTACTGTGCTCAATGGCATCAACCATTTCGGTGAATGAATAGCCAAGGCGGTTTGAAATTTGCCATACGGCAATAACTACGGCTGAAACAAGAAACAACGTTTGAAAAGTATCTGTCCACACAATGGTTTTGATCCCACCTTTATTCGTGTACACCCAAATCAACACGATAGTTGTTGCCACGGTAACATAGAATGGGATACTCCAGGCATCAAATAAAAATAATTGAAGCACAGTGGCCGCCAGGTATAACCGTAGTGATGAACCAATGGTGCGCGAAACCATGAAAAAGAACGCACCGGTTTTATAGGACCAAAAATCGAAACGTTGTTCGAGGTAGGTATAAATTGAAATAACGTTTAACCGGTAGTAAAGCGGCATTAATATGCCGATGATAGCCCAGTACCCGAGCAGATAGCCTAATACTACCTGAAAGTAACCAAACCCTATTTTGCCAACATTGCCCGGTACTGAAATGAACGTGACACCCGAAAGTGAAGCGCCAATCATTCCAAAGGCGACTAGGTACCAGGGCGACTGGCGGTTAGCCGTAAAAAAAGTATGTGTATCTGCCCCCTTCGAAGTAAACCACGAAATGAGGATTAAGGCCATGAAATAAATTGTAATGATACTAATGACCAGTATGGGCGTCATTGACTATAGTTTCCTGCAAAAAATGAGTAAATACCCTCAAATCCAAATCAACCAATGAAGTCGTTTTTGTGTTAATTTTGCACCGATCATTTCAGGCCATGCGAAACGCTTACCAGGAAGAAGTATTGACCGATTTAATGGAAGTAGTAGAAACTACTGAGTTAATGGATTTGGTTGTTTTTAATGATGATTTCAATACGTTTGAGCATGTCATTGAAACCCTCATCAGGGTTTGCAGGCATACAGCTGAGCAAGCCGAACAATGCACCTGGATCATCCATCATAAAGGGAAATGCGCTGTAAAAAATGGTACGTTTGAGTTTCTGAAGCCGATGCGCGATGCTATTTGTGAGGCGGGCATTGATGCCAAAATTTTATAATTGAGGAGGCGCTGTGGATTATCCGTCAAAGTTGATTGAGGAGGCAGTAAACCAGGTTTCAAAACTCCCTGGCATTGGAAAAAAGACAGCGCTTCGCCTGGTGTTGCACCTTATCAAGGAGAAAGAAGAGAGCACACTTGCGTTGACTGAGGCATTAAATCAATTACGGTCGCGCATTCAATTCTGTAAGCATTGCCATAATATTTCCGATGCAGAGGTGTGCAGCATTTGCGCAAGCCATAAACGCGATCGCTCTACGGTGTGCGTTGTTGAAAATACAAACGATGTAATGGCCATTGAAAATACGGCACAGTACCGTGGCTTGTACCATGTACTGGGTGGGGTTATATCGCCCATTAATGGCATAGGCCCATCGGAACTTAAAATTGATTCCTTGTTGAGTCGGCTCAACCATGGTCAATCGGAAGTAAAGGAACTTATACTGGCTTTAAGCCCTACCATGGAAGGCGACACCACCTCTTTTTATATCCACAGACGAATAAAGGATATGCCGGTTAAGGTTAGTGTGATTGCGCGGGGCATACCCATTGGCGGAGACCTGGAATATGCCGATGAAATTACCTTAGGCAGGAGCATAACCGGAAGGACACTTTTCAATTAACCACCGCGAAGTTTCATCATTCCGGCAGAAATCTTTTTCTTTGCCTTCTTACACCCGTACCCATGACCCAACTTTCCAACCGGTTAAACGCTTTCGAAGAATCGGCAACCCTGGCGATGGCCGCCAAAGCCCGCGAATTCAAAAACCGTGGCATTGATGTGATTAGCCTAAGCTTAGGTGAGCCCGACTTCAAAACCCCATCGCACATTTGTGAGGCAGCCAAAAAGGCCATTGATGAAGGAAAATACTTTGCCTACCCGCCTGTAGCCGGTTATCAGGATTTGCGCGAAGCGCTTGCAGCTAAGTACCAGAAAGAAAACAATATTCCTTACAAAGCAGAAAATATTGTGGTGTCGAACGGTGCCAAGCAATCAATAGCAAACGCCATGCTGGCCATTCTTAACCCGGGCGATGAGGTAATTATATTTTCTCCCTATTGGGTTAGCTACGATGCATTAGTGCGCCTGGCGGAGGCAAAACCTGTTTTGGTAAAAGGAAGTATTGAAAATGATTTTAAAGTAACAGCATCACAGGTCCAACGAGCCATTACCCCCAAAACCCGGATTATTATTTTTTCATCACCGTGTAATCCTACCGGTTCGGTTTTTTTGCGTTCGGAGTTAGAAGCAATTGCCGATGTTGTGCGGAAGCATGAAAACATATTGGTAATTGCCGATGAGATATATGAGCACATAAATTTTACGGGCGAACATGTAAGTTTTGCTTCGTTGCCGGGAATGTTTGAACGAACCATTACGGTAAACGGGTTTGCTAAAGGTTTTGCCATGACCGGTTGGCGCGTAGGGTATGTTGGCGGGCCAAAATGGATAGCCGATGGCTGCAATAAAATGCAGGGCCAGCTTACTTCTGCTAATTGTTCAATAGCCCAACGGGCAGCGTATGCAGCAATCACACAGGATCTTGCACCTACATTGGCCATGGTTGAGGAGTATAAAAAACGCAGGGAAATTGTTTATGACCTGTTAAAGGAAATTCCAGGAATCAAATCCAATTACCCGCAAGGGGCGTTTTACTTTTTTCCGGATGTTAGTTTCTATTATGGAAAATCGGATGGTGAGCGAACCATTAAAAATGGCGAGGATTTCTGTATGTATATGCTCGAGAAAGCTCACGTATCGTTAGTGCCCGGGGGTGCCTTTGGTGAAGAAAAATGTGTTCGGCTTTCGTATGCTGCATCGGAAAAGGATTTGCGCGAAGCTTTGAAAAGGATAAAGAATGCGCTTGCCGATCTTCGTTAGTTGTTATAGCCTTCAAATTGTTTTTGCAGTGGTCCTGCTTTCTCCAGGTCTTCCAGTATTTTTTTATCCAGGGGGGTGTCCTTAATAACATTGTAGTTATCCCAAAAGGTCTTGTTGTAAGGTTGGTCCTGGTATTGCAAACCATAGTTGCGCATTTTTTCGGTGCCGCCAATGCGTTCGCTTGTATTAGGTTTAACTTCGTTGATAAGTAATTGTTGAAACAATTCGGTTTCGAACTTCAGTTCATCGGTTTTGATATCATGCCAGGTTACTTTTGAAGTAATGCTCATGTAGCTGAGGTACATTTTTCCATCTACCGGCCGGAAGTCGATGGTTTTTCTTAACCCGGCAAAACGGCTTACCAGCTTTTTCTTTTTTCCAACCAATTCGTTGGATGAACCAGTTTCAAATTCAAGGTGGATAATGGAGTAGTCTTGCTTATCGACAAAAATCTTCAACAGGTAATCTTTTGTGTGGGCAATTACGTAAATCTCATGCCCATTGTAATACGAATCGGCAAGGCGTGACATGGCGTTGTACATTTCTTCGCGTGCTTCTATCTGACGGTAGCGAATATTATTGTGCAGCAGCAGATCTTCCAATAAATTATCCTGATCGAAATAAGCTGTAAACCGGCTTTCATACCCAAGGCTTTTGCGTACTTCCATCAGCCGAACACGTTCACGAAGCTTGTACTTGTTTCGCGGCTCGGCATAATCTTCATCATAAATTTTTACCGCAGCTTCCAGTAACGAAATATGGGTGCTGGCAACCTTTTTAACATCCCGGTAAAATCCTTCCATCATAAAAGGCTTCATCGGGTAATTCTTTTCAATCCGGCTCAACGCAATCCGCAGGATGTCGCCACCCGAGAGCGAATCGGTTACCACAACTTCGTTCAGCACCGTGGTTGACTTAGACAGTTCAAAAGTGGTATTAGCGGAGAGCGTCCATACCGGTGCCTCAAAATTAACATAACCCAACATGCTGATCACTACTATTTCGTTTCGGTATTCAGGGGGAATGTGAAAATCGAACTCACCTTGCAGGTTGGTGATGGTGCCAATGGATTTACCCTGTATGCCAATGGAGGCGAAGGGCAGCGGCTCACGGGTTTCTTTATCCACCGCTACCCCCGAAATGGTTATTTTCTGCGCCACGCTTTCCAGCACAAAAACCAGCATGGCAATTACTATCAACGCGTATCTCATGGAACCAATAAAATTGATCAATCACCGTGTGCTTTCAAACCTCAGGTAAGATTATCTGCATTTTTGAAGGTTTAGCGCCAAAATGGATTCCTTAGCCGATTTATCATCGTTCTATGTAACTTTAACAATCAATTTGGCGACTTGATTAACCTGGAAAAGATACCCCGTGTTTGGAAAAGGGCCTACTTGCTGTTGTGCCTGTGGTATCTTATTAACTTCACGGTAAGTGCTTTTTTGGAGTGGAAACTCGTTACCCCTTTCTTTTTTGTTTTTTGGAATGCACTTTATCTGTGGGAGGCCCTCTGCATTTGCATTATCCTTATACTGCTTTATTCGAACTTTCTATTCCAGTTCAAGATATATGTTCAGATTGCCGGCCACCTGGCCGGTATTTTAGTTTTCTTTTTGTTGATGGGTTCATTCTCTTACTACATTAAGGATTATGTAGAAGGCTATGTTTTCTTCGACAATTGGAAAGAACACATGATGGGATTGCTGCGTTGGGATGGCCTCCAGTTTCAAAACCAGTATATCATTACGGTAGCCGTCTATTATATCATCCGATACTTTGAAGGCTTACAACGCAAAGAGCAGGAAAAGGGTGAATTGGCGATTAAAAACCGCGAGATGCAACTTTCATTGCTGAAGTCACAGATCAACCCGCATTTTTTGTTCAACACACTTAACTCTATAAATATGTTAGTGGGCTCCAGTAAAGAGAATGCCCGCAAAGTAATTACCCAGCTTTCGGATATTTTTCGTTATGCGTTGGATTCGCATGGCGATCAAATGGTGAAGCTTATCCACGAATTGGACTTTATCGACAACTATATTAAAATCCAGCAAGTGCGGTTTGGCAGCCGGTTAAAGTTCGTGAAGCAAATCGACTTTACTTGTTTGGGTGTTAAAATCCCACCCATGATCCTTCAACCACTTGTAGAGAATTCGGTGAAGTATGGTGTTGGGCCAAAAGAGGAAGGTGGCACCATTACATTAATTGTTAAACGCTTTAACAACATGATATTTTTTGAGGTAAAGGATGACGGCCTGGGCTCAAATGCAAAAAAGGTAATGGATGGAAGTTCCAGCGGGGTAGGTATGCGTAATACCGATCAACGCTTGCGAAATTCGTTCGGGCCTGGCTCAGGCCTGCGCATCCGATCCAACGAATGGGGCTATTCCGTGAGCTTTTTTATACCGGTTCCGGAAGATGAAAAAACACCAACGGATACCGCTCAGCCGGAGGTTGATGAACCGGAGACTGAATTAAAAAGTATTGCAGGTTAATACCACTCACCCACACCACGCGTTTACCTTAGTAAAGAAAAACTGATTAATTGAACGATTAAAACAACCCCCATGAACATTACATGCTTGATTATTGATGATGAACAACTGGCCCGGGAACTTTTGCGCGAGTACATTGAACAGATGCCCAATATTTCTATTGTTGGTGAAGCCAGTAAGGGAAAAGATGCCGTAGACCTGATTGATCAACTAAAGCCTGATTTGATTTTTCTGGATGTTCAGATGCCGGGCATGACCGGCTTTGATGTGCTGGACGAAATCACGCACGATCCGCACGTGATCTTTACTACCGCTTACGATCAATACGCCATTCGCGCATTCGAAAAAAATGCGGTTGACTACCTGCTTAAACCCATTGATCAGGAGCGTTTTCAATTGGCCATAAAACGTGCGGTAGAACGGATGAAGCTGGAGCAAAACAATGTAGGTGAGCTTTTGCGGAACATAAAAACCGAGAATAAGACATCATACGATTCGCACATCTTTGTGCAGAAATCGGAAAAGTTGATTAACCTGCCGGTAGAAGAAATCATGTTCCTTGAAGCCTCAGGCGATTACACCATTTTGACCACCAAAAACGATCAGTTTGTAAGTTCTTCGGGCATCGGCAAGCTGGAAGAAATCCTAAACCCCGAAACGTTCATTCGCGTGCACCGGAGCACCATTATCAACATCAACTTCCTTAAAGAAATTGAGAAACACTTTAATGGAGGCATGATTGTGAAGATGCAAAGCGGCAAGAGTTTCCCGGTGAGCCGTACATATGCTAAACTGATACGGAAGAAAGTTGTTTAAGGATGCTGCTTAGTGTACAGGCAGAACAATAACCGCTTCGTACACAAAGAGCACTTCTTTAACATGGTTTTTTAAAAGGTCACGAAGCTTTTCTTCCGTGACTTTTTTTGTGTCCTCTATAAACGAAGCTTGTTCAGCAAAATTTCTGGCATCTGTAATAAAAGCGTTTACAGCATTCGTTCTGTCGTTTTCGTTCACCCAATTCCAGTAACCGTTTTCGTCCCTAAAGGTTAAGTCGGCCATAGGCTCAAGCGACAAAATTTTTGGGGCCGGCAGATAAATAATGGCTTTATCGTTTTCAAGAACAATGGAGAATTTCTTGTTAAGATCGAAACCACATTTGGCTTCAAACGATCCTGAAATTTCAATTTGCTTGGTGCTTCCCATCCACGAATTTTTCCAGTTATAATGGTGTTGAAATTTTTGCGACAAAGCAGCCAGCTCCAATATGGCCGTCTGCTGTTGCAGCACAATGGTGTTGCGCACTTTCACTTCGGGTGTAAATTGAAATGCTTCACGGAAATCTTTACCAATGGCTTTGGCAGTAGTGTATGTTTGGCGCGGAATGATAACCAGCAACACGTAGGCTGCGAGCGTTCCAACAGCAATAAGTACTATGGCGAGTTTAAGGTAGCGTGAAATCATTTCGGCAAGTCAAATTTTAAACGAACACGCACCTTGTCGCGTATGGGGGTATTGTCTTTTTTAGTAGGTACCCACTTAGGTCCTTCCTTGACCAAACGGATGAGTTCTTCATCACAGCCTGAGCCAATACCTTTTATAACGGTAAAGTCCGTCAGCTTCCCATCGGTTTCAATAAAGAATTCAAGGGTTACCCTTCCCTGGGTTTTGTTGGCCTTGGCTTCTTCCGGGTAACGAATGTTTTTTTCAAGGTATTGCCGGAAGTTGCGCATACCGTTTTCTGGATGGGCCATGTTAACCGTAGGCGCATAAGGTTCACTCCTTGAAAAGCCATAACCCGTAACAACTACTTCGCTTAACTGTGCGGCATCAACACCCATGGATACATCAACTTGTTTTCGGTCACCGGCACTTACTTCTGCAGATTGCATCCCAATAAATGAATATACCAGGGTAGGGGTATTTCCTGAAAATTCAATCTGGTATTCTCCGTTGGCATCGGTAATGGTACCCGTTGTTGATCCTTTTATAAAAACATTTACACCGGGCAATGGGCTACCATCTTCTTTCGAGGTTACACGGCCGCGTATAGTATTAGGTATAAGGTAGGAAGGGCCAGCCAGCGGGTTTGCATCCGCTTTTTTTCGTTCGCTAATATCTCTTTTCACAGCAGTGGGTGCTTCCGTAGCAGCCAATTCTTCCTTCTTCAATTCCAGCTTTGGCGCCATATCAACTGGTTTAACTTCGCTTAGGACAGGTTGTGTTTTGATTTGATCGTCAAGTTCTGCCTGGATAGCTTCTGCTTCTTCTGTTGCTTTCCGTTTTGGCGGGGTTGGTGTTGTTGCCGTTGATTGTTGGCGCACTGCCTCGCCTGTCTTCGCAGAAGATAAATCCTTCTCAACGTTACCTTCATCAGGCAGGGCCACAGGGCTTTCTTCCGATGGCGCAGGTGCCGACTCCGTTTTATCCAATGCAAGCCCCGATGGTTTTTCGATCGCCTGGGTGGAGCGCCAAATCAGGTAGCCTGAAACCATAACCACCACAATCCCGGCTGCAATTCTGCTGAAAAAAATCCATCGGTTTGTTCTGGGCGATGACTGTATTTCAGCCCTTGCTTCGCGCGGGGCGGCAGCACTTTTGCTGGCCATACCAGCAGGCGCAGCAGCGTAGTCGGTATACTCAGCATATTCGGGCTGAACCAATTCTTCATTTAAGCCTCTTACGTCTTCGGTAAACTCCTCAACCGGTAGTTGTTCAGCGCCTTCAAGGGCTTCGGCCAGGAATGGATCGGACAATATCTTTTTTTCGAAAGCATGTCGTTCGGCACTGCTCATCGTTCCATTCAGGTAGCGCGCAATATCGTTGCTGTAATCATTCATGGCGCTCAAGACAAATTTTTAAGTTACGCTTACCATTTTGAATGTGGCTCTTCACTTTTTTCAAATCATACCCCGTTTCCATTCCAATTTCCTGGTAGCACTTCTGTTGCAAAAAAAACAAGCGAACACAACGTTGTTGTTCCTCACCCAGTTTTTCAATGCACTTTTCCAATTTAACAAGATTTCCCTCCAGTTCAGTTGCATCTTCCAGATGCGCATATCCATCAGATTCCATAAGGAATGGGGATAATTCTTCCGTTTGTTTGTTTTTGTTGGCCCGTAGGTGCATGAGGCAATGGTTGCGGGCCGTTACGTAAAGCCAGCTTTTAAAGTGCGTTATTTCATGTTCGAGTAGCGCACGGATGAGTTTTTCAAACACATTCATCACGGCATCTTTTGCCTCGTCCCTATCTTTCAGGTACTTCAGGCAAACACCGTATACAAGCGCTGTATAGCGGGTGTACAGGTAGCCCAATACCTCCACATTACCGGTGGCCTGGTAGCGTTGCAGCAGTTCCTGGTCGGTAATTTCAGTTATGGGCTTATTAAAAAGCATTTTTCAAACTATAAAATTTATGCCGTGTGGTTTGTGGAATCCGCAAAGCACCTGCATCTCATCCACGTAAACCAAACAAAACAAACATGAAAACGCAATTTATCATTTTGAGTACCCTGTTGTTTACCAGCATGGGCTTTAACCTGCAGGAACGGGTTGTTAGCGGCAAGGTTACCTCCGCAGAAGATGGTAGTCCAATGCCCGGAGTAAATGTAGTGCTGAAGGGAAGCAAAACAGGTGTGGTTACCGATGCGCATGGCCGATATTCTATCCAGGTGCCTTCTGGTGGCGGGACTTTGATTTTTTCTTTTATTGGGTTTGTAAGCCAGGAAATAAAAACCGGGTCGCGAAGTGTTGTTGATGTGCAACTTTTGGTGGATGCAACCCAATTAAGCGAAGTAGTTGTAACCGGGCATAGCTACCCAGGCAGGGATTATAAAAGGGCCGAAAAGATTGGCCCATCAGCCGACTATTACATGGCCCCTTCTCACTATCCGGCTGAATACCGTTTGCCTGCTTTTAACACCGAGGAATATGACGGTATAAACGAAAACATTTTTCACGATGCCTTACGGAACCCGCTTTCCACCTTTTCAATTGATGTGGATGCGGCCTCGTACAGTAATGTGCGCAGGTTTTTAAATAATGGTCAACGCCCACCGAAAGATGCCGTACGGATTGAAGAACTGATAAACTATTTCGATTATGACTATAGCCAGCCGAAAGGTGAGCACCCGTTCAATATCATTACCGAAATTTCATCTGCGCCCTGGAACAGGCAGCATAAGCTGGTGCATATTGGGTTGCAGGGCAAACGCATACCTACAGAAAATTTACCTCCATCAAATCTTGTGTTTTTAATTGATGTTTCAGGTTCAATGGATATGCCCAACCGTTTACCGTTGCTGAAGTCATCTTTCAAATTATTGGTCAATGAGTTGCGCCCGCAAGATCACGTATCGATCGTGGTATATGCCGGAGCGGCAGGGTTGGTGCTTGAGCCAACATCGGGTGCTGAGAAAAAGAAGATAATTGAAGCGCTCGACAGGCTTGAAGCCGGAGGATCAACAGCCGGGGGTGCCGGATTACGATTAGCGTATGCCACGGCTAAAAAGCATTTTAAACAGGGCGGTAATAACAGGGTTATCCTCGCCACCGATGGTGATTTTAATGTGGGTGAATCCAGCAATGCTGCCATGGAACGTTTGATCGAAGAGGAAAAACAAAGCGGAGTGTTTCTAACGGTGCTGGGTTATGGCATGGGCAACTATAAAGATTCAAAAATGAAAACCTTGTCCATGAAGGGCAATGGTAATTACGCCTACATTGATAATTTGACAGAGGCTAAAAAAGTACTGGTAAATGAATTTGGCGGAACCTTGTTCATCATTGCAAAAGATGTAAAACTGCAAGTGGAATTTAACCCTGCCAAAGTAAAAGCTTACCGGCTAATCGGCTACGAAAACCGGTTGCTGAAGAGTGAAGACTTCAACAACGATAAGAAAGATGCCGGAGATTTAGGCTCAGGCCATACCGTAACGGCCTTGTATGAAATAATTCCAGTTGGTGTTGATAGCGAATTCTTTAAAATCGATCCGCTGAAATATCAAACCATAAAGATCGATCCTGCTGCTGCCCGGTCAAATGAATTGATGACCGTAAAGTTTCGCTACAAACAGCCCGATGGTGATACCAGTAAACTGATCGTACACCCGATGAACGATAACCAGGTTTCCCTTGAAAAAACATCCGATAATTTCAGGTGGTCGGCATCGGTTGCAGCATTTGGTATGCTGCTGCGCGAGTCAGAGTATGTGAAATCCTATTCGTATAATGATGTTGTGCAACTGGCACAAGGCGCCCGTGGAATTGACAAAGAAGGCTATCGCATTGAGTTCATCAACATGGTGAAGTCGTTTGGCGGAGTGATGGCAAAACGATAATCACCCGGTTGGCCTTTGCCCGTAAAGTCGTTGTGTAATCCGCAACGACTTTATTTTTATTTATTTTTTGTCTAAACAACGATTTGTTACTTTTGGAATCCATGGAAGAGGAAATACGGCAAAACTATACCGAGGCAGAGAAATTACAGGTTTTTCATGATGAGTTTATGCCCCACATCAACTCCATGTACAACTTTGCCTACCGGCTTACCTTCGATGAAGACGATGCGAATGACCTGGTACAGGATACCTACCTGAAAGCTTTTCGTTTTATACATTCGTTTGAGCGCGGAACTAATGCCAAGGCATGGCTGTTCCGCATTTTAAAGAACAGCTTTATTAATGACTACCGCAAGAAAAGTAAAGAGCCGGCCAAAGTCGATTATCAGGAAGTTGAGACCTACTATAATTCCGATGATGTTGATCGGCAGATCACACCGGATTTACGGGTAGAGTCGTTGCAGGATATGATCGGTGACGAAATATCCAACGCATTAAATTCGTTGGATGTTGATTTTCGCACGGTTATCATTCTTTGCGACCTGGAGGGTTTTAAGTACGAGGAGATGGCAAAAATTTTAGATATTCCTATTGGTACGGTTCGTAGCCGCCTGCACAGGGCCCGTAACCTGCTGAAGGAAAAGTTAAGTGATTACGCCAAACAAATGGGATATAAAAATACCTGAGCCTATGCCTGACTCTACCAACTCACCCGAAGGTAAAAAGCTTTCATGCATGGAAATGCTTCAATTGGTGCTGGATGGTGACGCTACACCGGAGCAACAACATCAGTTTAAAGCCCACCTTGATGAATGCATGCCTTGCTACAAGTCGTACAGCCTGGAGGTAACCATAAAAATGCTCATAAAATCAAAATGCAATGGAAACGGGGCACCACCTGAACTGGTGGAACGAATCAAGAATCAAATCAGCCAAAACATTCCGCATTAATGGCTGGTAAAGCAATTATTTTCAGCGCGCCTTCCGGTTCCGGAAAAACTACTATCGTAAAACATTTATTGGCCCACAACCCCGACCTCGGGTTTTCCATCTCTGCCTCTACCCGCGACAAACGTGGCCGTAAAGAAGAACACGGAAAAGATTATTATTTCCTCACACCCGAAGAATTTAAAAAGAAAATTGATCAGGATGAGTTTATTGAATGGGAAGAGGTGTACGAAGGGAACTACTACGGTACATTAAAAACTGAAATACAGCGAATCTGGGATGAAGGGAAGAATGTTATATTCGATGTGGATGTTAAGGGCGGGTTGGCGTTAAAAAAATATTTTGGCAACAAGGCACTTTCTGTTTTTGTAAAAGTTCCATCCATGGAAATACTTGAACAACGCCTTCGCGGAAGAGGTACGGAATCGCATGCCAGCTTGTCGCAGCGGTTATTCAAAGCCAAGTTTGAGATGACTTTTGCCGACAAATTTGATGTGGTGCTGGTTAATGAAAATCTGGAAAAGTCGTTAGCGGAGGCACAGCGCTTGTATGATGATTTTAAAAGATAATGGTGTTTCATTTGAACTAGTAACCTCGCTTTAAGTAACTTTACATAGGAGCAGATTTATGACAACGAAACTGACACTTAGTGTGAACGCTAAATTGGCTGCCAAAGCTAAGCGATACGCTAAAAAAAGGGGTACAAGTATTTCTAAACTTTTCGAAGAGCATATCTCCTCAATTCATGAGAGCCCAGAGGCTAAAGAAAGGAAGATTATGTTAGAAAATCTCCGAAAATTTAAAGGGATAGCCAGGGGTGTTTCGAAAGATTTAAATTATAAAGATCTAATAGCTGATTATATTTTGGAGAAGCATTTGAAATAATGCAAAAGTTTTTTTTGGATACCAATTTGCTTTTGGATTTTGTTCTAGACCGAAAGCCATTCTCGGATTATGCAGAGAGAGTAATCGCATCACGCATTACCCACAAAAATTCTCTATTCACTTCATCACTGTCTCTGGCAAATGTTGCCTATGTTGTTCGGAAGGCTAAAAAGAATCCGATCTCTGTAATTCAGGAGATGATGGTTTGGACAGATGTAGTAAGTCTCACAAAATTAGAATTTGAGAATGCATTAAAATCTGGATTTAAGGATTTTGAAGATGCGCTACATTTCCATTGTGCACAAAATATTCAGGCAGATGTAATAGTTACCCGCAATACACGTGATTATACATCTTCCTCAATACCCGTTCAAGCACCAGTGCAGTTCCTGAAATCTTTAGAAAATTGAAAATCGGTCTCTTCTTTGGCTCCTTCAATCCCATCCATACCGGGCACATGATCATTGCCAACATTATGGTTGAAACCACCGATTTGGAGAGAGTATGGTTCATAGTCACGCCACACAATCCGCATAAACAAAGCAAAAGCTTGTTGCACGACTTCGATCGGTATGATATGGTGCGGGCTGCCGTTTATGAAAATTATAAGTTGGAAGTATCGGATGTTGAGTTTCATTTACCCAAACCCAATTACACCATACACACACTTGTTCATTTATCTGCGAAGCATCCCGACAAACAGTTTAAAGTAATTATTGGTGAAGATAACCTGGCCAACTTCACCCAATGGAAGAATTACGAGCGTATTCTGGAGGATTATGGCTTGTATGTTTACCCCCGCCTGACTGGCGCAGTCGGGCAGGCCCGCATGTCTGGCGTAGTCGGGGAAGGCCGCGTCCATGTAACCATTACTGAACTTAGTCGTCATCCAAACGTTACTATGGTTGAAGCACCGATGATGGATATTTCTGCAACATTTATCCGCAATTGCATCAGAAAAGGTCAATCTGTGCGTTACCTTGTTCCCGATGCAGTTGAGGCTATCATCCGGGCAAAAAAATTTTATCAGTAATCAGGCAACGAAATGATCATGATCATCGTCTGCACACAGTATTCAGTTTAATTTGTTTACCAGTCCGTCACCATGCGTAACCTCCTGCTAACAGTATTCAGTTTTGGGATTCTTCTTTGCGAGGCAGGCGGTGTAAGGGGTACGATTAATTCAAACGAAGGGTCGGTACTTCCTTATACCACAATCTATGTAAAAGAAACAGGCACGGGTACAGTTTCCAATCAGGATGGGTTTTATGAACTATCGCTTCCGGCCGGTACCTACACGTTAGTTTACCAATATGTAGGTTACGAAACCCAACAACATACTGTAACAGTGGGTAGCACTTTTAGTGAGCTTAACATAACGATGAAGCAGCAAGTAGTTATGCTGCAAAATGTAACCATATCAGGCTCGGAAGATCCGGCCTACACCATCATGCGCAAAGCTATTTCAAAAGCCAGGTACCACACCCAGCAACTAAATCAATATACCGCGCGCGTTTATATAAAGGGGAAAGGAAAATTGGTTGATTACCCCTGGTTGGCAAAAAAGGCTTTGGAAAAGGAAGGTATTGAGAAGGACCGTGTTTTTATTTCCGAATCGGTTAGCGAAATCAAATACAAACGCCCAAATACATTTGAAGAAAGGGTAATTTCCATTCGCAGCGATGGAAAAGACAACAACACATCGCCCAACGCATTTATATTCGGAAGTTTTTATGAGCCGGTAATTGCTGAAACGGTTTCGCCCCTTTCACCCACAGCTTTTGGCTACTACAAGTTTGAATACCAGGGAACGTTTAAAGACCGGAACTATGAGGTAAGCCAGATTAAAGTGACCCCGCGATCGCGTGGTGACAATGTGGTGGAAGGAACTATTTTTATTGTAGAGGACTGGTGGTCGATACACAGCCTGGATTTGAAAACTACCAAACTGGGTATTCGCATAAATGTAAAGCAGGTGTACGCCCCCATTGAAGACAAAGCCCACCTGAACACCCCAACCGGGCAGGCCTGGTTACCGGTTTCGCAACAGTTTGATATAGACGGAAGGTTTTTTGGTTTCGAATTTATTTACAACTACCTGGCCACGGTAAGTGATTACCAGATTGAACTGAACCCGGACCTTGTGGTGGAGGAAATGAAGGTTGTTGATGAAAAGATTTTTAAAGAAGAAGCAAAGGAAATCCAAAAGCGCAACAGCCAAAAGGAACAGCAATTGCAGGAGCGGCTGGCTTCCGATAAAGAGATTACCCGAAAAGAACTTCGTTCGATAATTAAAGAGTACGAAAAAGAAGAGATAAAGCAATCCAAAGAGCCGGATGTGGTCTCCAATACATCATTCAAGATTGACAGCGGAGCTTATAAGAAAGATTCAGCCTACTGGGCAGCTATTCGTCCGGTACCGCTTACCCTTGAAGAAATAAAGGGCTACCGTAAAACGGATAGCCTTGCCATTGAAGAGCAGAAGAAAGAAGAGGGAGACACGGTGAAGCGGTCGCAAAAAAATAAGAAAGGTTTTCAACCGTGGGACCTGCTTGTTGGTGACGTATACAAAGTGTCGAAGCACGCTAACATTGAGATTAAATTCCCGGAGTTGTGGTTTAACACGGTGGAGGGCTATGCCCTGATTTACCGGTTGAACTTTGGCACCATTCTGCAAGACACCACCAAAACCAGGCTCAACATTATGCCTGCGTTTCGCTATGCCTTCGCGCGCGAAAAATTTTCAGGCAACCTCACCTTCAGGTTACGCAACAAAAATTACCGGTTCGAAGTGCAGGGTGGTCGCTACGTAAAACAATTCAATCCCGATGAACCCATACTGCCCATAACCAACACATTTACTACCCTGTTCCTGGAAGAGAACCTGATGAAGATTTATGAACGTGACTATGTTGATGTGCTTTACAGAAGAAGGTTTAGCCCAAAATTTACGGCTGAAGCCACGGCATCGTGGGCAACGAGGCGTGAATTGTTTAACAACACCAATTATAAGTGGGTTAACCGCGATAAGGTGGAGGGATACACGCCCAATGCACCGGTGAACAATGAATTGACAAGCACCAGTTTCAATGAGCATCAGGCCGTAGTTGCCGGAATCCATTTAAGTGCAAGGCCATGGTTAAAATACAGGATCAGAAACGGTCGCAAGAGTGAAATTGAAAGCTCCACCCCCACACTGCTATTAAGTTACCGAAAGGGTATTTCAGGCATACTGGAAAGTAAAATTGATTTTGATCAGGTTGAGGCCGGCATTAAACATGAGGTTCCGGTGGGTGTGCGCGGACGCTTACATTTTTCTTTGTTGGGGGGAGTGTTTCTGAATACGGACAGCATGGCCTTTATGGATTATAAACATTTTCTGGGCAATCGTACACCGTTTGTTACCACCGATCCGGTAGGCAGCTACCGTTTACTGGATTACTACCGCTACAGCACCGCTGATAAATATTTTGCGGCTAATGTGCATTATCAGTTCAGGAAATTATTGTTGACCAACATACCCGAAGTGCGCATGTTCGGTATTCGCGAAAATATTTTTGTCAACTACCTGGCTACACCAACCTCGCGAAACTATACCGAGGTGGGTTATTCAATAGACGGTATTTTGCGCGTTTTCAGGCTGGAAGCAGCCGTTGGTTTTCAGGACGGCAAATATCTCAATTACGGTTTTCGCATAGGCATTACCACAGGCATAGCCATGCGCTTCTCCGATAACTGACAAGTAATAAGTTGAAGGTTACTTTTTTGGTACCTTTCGCACATGTTTATTGCCCTTGATGAATTCTTAAAGATTCGGCACAAACTTCCCGCTGTGGATGTACGGTCAGAAGGAGAGTTTGCCGAAGGGCATATTCCGGGCGTAATCAACATTCCCCTTCTCAATAATCAGGAACGCATTGCAGTAGGTACCGATTACAAACAGAAAGGACAATTGGAAGCCATTAAAACCGGCTTTCGGTTGGTCGGTCCCCGTTTAAATGATATTATCGATGAAACCCTTCGCATAGCCCATGGTGAGTTGTTGGTACATTGTTGGCGTGGCGGCATGCGTTCAGCTAACTTTTGCAGGTTCGTGCAAATGGCAGGCGTTAAAACATATGCACTAAAGGGCGGATATAAAGCTTACCGGCAACAGGCAGTTGCTTCATTTTCGCTTCCGTTCAAACTTATGGTAATAGGGGGGGAAACCGGTAGCGGCAAAAGTGAAATTCTTCGTGCTTTGAAAGCTACGGGTGAACAGGTAATAGACCTGGAGCACCTTGCACTGCATAAAGGTTCTGTGTTTGGCGGACTTAACCTGCCTGCGCAACCTACTACAGAGCAATTTCAGAATGAATTATTCGAATGTCTTTTAAAGCTGGATTTATCCAAACGTATTTGGATTGAAGACGAATCCATTGCCATTGGAAGAATATTTTTGCCTGAACCGTTGTGGCGTACCATGGGTCGGTCGCCTGTGGTGGAAATTGATGTTCCGAAAAAAGATCGGATTCAACGATTGGTGAATGAGTACAGCCAAACGAATCCCGATCAGTTTTTGGAGGCTATGAAAAAGATTACAAAAAAACTTGGTGGCCAACATTTTAATGCCGCTGCTGAAAAATTAATGCAAAACGATTGGAGTAGCACGATCGATATTTTGTTAACCTATTATGACAAGGCTTACCGCAATGGACTGGAGCGAAAGCAAAACCGAGTAGTGAAGCGGATATCATGGGATGGTCAGCGCTTGGATGAGGCTCTGAACGATCTTTTAAACACATAAAGCAAACCCCATGGTCTGTGTCGACACAGACCACGGATAGAGAATTATTTATGACAGATTTCAAACTTACCCAATTCTCTCACGGCTCAGGTTGCGGATGCAAAATTGCCCCGGCTACGTTGGAAAAGATATTACAATCCTCACACGATAGAAAAATTTTCCCCGGCCTGTTGGTGGGCAACGAATCGAAAGATGATGCTGCAGTGTGTGAGCTTACTGACGGCACCTGTATCATCAGCACCACGGACTTTTTTATGCCCATTGTTGACGATGCGTTTTCGTTTGGTGCCATTGCCGCTACCAATGCCATAAGCGATGTGTATGCCATGGGCGGAAAACCGATTATGGCCCTGGCTATTTTGGGTTGGCCTGTAGAAAAAATTCCGGTGGAGATAGTGCAGCAGGTTTTAGCTGGCGCACAATCCATTTGTGATCAGGCTAATATTCCGCTTGCTGGTGGGCATAGCATCGATAGCCCCGAACCGATTTTTGGTTTGGCCGTTACCGGAACCGTTCTCAAACCTCATCTGAAAAAAAATAATACAGCCAAGGCAGGTGATGTGCTTTACCTGACAAAACCCCTGGGCGTAGGCATTATTTCCACCGCGCAGAAACGCGGATTAGCCCAACCACACGATGTGGAGGAAGCTGTTCGGATCATGACAATATTAAATTCGGTTGGGGAGTTTTTCGGTTCGCTACCGTATGTATCCGCCATGACCGATGTAACCGGCTTTGGATTACTGGGGCACTTGCTTGAAGTGTGTGAAGGGAGCAATCTTTCTGCTGAGATTAGTTATTCAAAAATTCCATTGATCAAAAACCTTTCAGCGTATACATCAAAAATGATTTACCCCGATAATACCATGCGCAACTGGCAAAGTTTTGAGGGCAAGGTAACGGGTATCGGACCAGAATCATTACTCACACTATGCGATCCGCAAACCAGTGGGGGGTTGCTGGTGTGTGTTGAAGGAAAACATGTACCGGAATTTGAACGGGTAACCCGTGAGCAAGGACTTTTGCTTCAGTCTTTTGGCAACCTAATTGACAAAACACCGGCACACATTGCCATTTTCGATTAATGGAAGAGATAACACAACAACTTTGGGAGGCAGGCGAGAAGAAACGCAAGTGCCGTATACGGATGAAAGGCGAACCAATTGAACGGCTCATTCATCCTTACGGCATTTGCCAAACATCGGCTAACCAGATTATGCTGCTTTGCTGGCAAGAGCTGGGCTTTACCAAGGCGGGGCGCACGGCCGGGTACCGGAACCTGAAATTATCCGACATCGAAAATATTGAAATAACCGAATTGCACTTTGTAAAACGTGATGACTTCAACCCGCTTGACGGACAGTATAAAGACTGGGTGTTTTATATCTGATTTTTTTTGCGTCTTTTTCGAGTCTTTGGCGTCTTGTTTTCGTAAAATTATGTGTACATGGAAGAACTGGCCGTACATGCGTGGACACAAATCCGGGGTGAATTAACCCGGTTTGTCAATAAACGCGTTAAAGACAAAGCGTTGGCTGAAGACCTTGTACATGATGTATTGCTCAAGGTTTACGCAAAAGCGGGCCAGGTAAAAGAGTCGGATAAGATTTTTGCCTGGATTTACCAGATTACGCGAAATACAGTAAACGACTATTTCCGAAGCCAATCCCGAAACATTGATGTCCGCGAGCTTGATTTCGATTCCGATCCAAAGGATTTCAACGACTGTGTGGCCTTTTGCCTGAATACGTTAATAAATACCCTTCCACCAAAATATAAAGAAGCGCTTGAGTTGACTGATTATCAGAATCTTTCGCAAGTGGAACTGGCCGATCGGCTAGGAATATCCTATTCAGGGGCAAAATCGCGTGTTCAGCGTGCACGTACTTTATTAAAGCAGAAAATGCATGAGCTTTATTACATTAAAACTGATGCATACGGAAATGTTATCGTTTGTGAGGATAAACTTCCCTGCGCTTGCAACGCTTCTACTTCTTTTGAAGAGAAGGCCGTGATGCAACGTTGAGGCTCCACGACCTTCATAGTGTTTAGCAACCGCAAATACCGCCACAGCAGCCGCCATCTTTTTGGATGATCAAGTTTTTCATGGTTTTAACATTTTAGTGAAACATCTGTTTTGTACCTCTTTAAAAGAGTTCGAATAGATGACGATCGTGTTTCATGAAAGACGCAGAAATTTACTTTGCATCCTTCTATTCAATTCTTCGTCTATCAGATGCTAACCTAAAAATTGAAATCATGAAAAAATTCATTCTCCTGACCGGATTGTTTATACTGGCAATTTCCGGATACACGCAATCACGTCCAGTAAAAAACCTCACTCCGGTCAGGGGACATTACCGGCAGTTACAGCAATTCAGTCCAGCACCTGCAAAAAAGGATGCCGAGGTTGATATGCAAAAATTTCCCTTTGATGCACAAGCGGCTGAGAGGCGTTTAAGCTTAAAACCCCATTACCTTAATGACAATATTAACTTTTCAATTCCCGACCCTCCTGCAAACAGCTCCCCTCAAACCCGGGCTGAACTGAATTACTTGTTGAATTTACAACAACAGCGTACTCATGATCAAGTGCGCGCAGCACTATACATGGCTGGTGTATATTACAATCCGCGTGCTGTTCCAACAGATTCATTGTATTCGCAATTCCGCAAAAACTTATTTCACATTGGTCGATCTATAGGTACCTGGTTTTCGCCTGAATCATTGCCGATAACAGCCGATTTTATTGCACATGTCTGGCAAGATGCCAGCTACTATAGCTGGAAATATAAATATCAGTTTTTGCGTGTTCGTCCGTATGTGCTGGAGCCAAGGTTACAGAACCTTGAAGAAACCAACTGGGCCGCTTACCCAAGTGGGCACGCAGCTAATTCGTATGTAAATGCATTTATTTATGCTGCGTTGGCCCCGGAATTTAAGGATGTGTTTCTCAAAGACGCTTACGACATGGCTCATTCGCGAGAAATAATTGGCGTTCATTACCCGAGCGATTCGGAGGCATCTAGGGTATTGGCGCGACAAATTGTAAATGAGCTTTTCAGAAATGAAAAATTTATGAATGACTTTAAAAAGGTTAAGCAAGAATGGGCAACGAACGCAAAAGAAAAATTTGAAAAACCTGATCCGGGTAAGTCAAAACCAAGCGTAAAGAAGGAGGGTTGTGCTAAAACCTGTGAGTAGGCTTAAGGCCTACTCACGGGATTAAATTTATTTTCTGCTTACCAGCACGGTATAACCGTTGGATTTCCCATTCTTATCAAATGATTCACTCTTCACCATACCCACCTTCTCAGCAATCCATTCGGTGGTGGAAAAATCAAACGTCATGTTTATGCCCATTTTGGATTGAATGGTTGACTTGCTGGAGATTTTGTAACAATCGAAAGAGCCGGCTGGCGTGGTAATACTTTCTTTACCGAGCACCTTCCTGTCGGTGATCTGAACAGACATAGTCATGGGGATGGGGCTACCGGTTGCCGTCATCGTTATCGAGCCGTTTTTCAGGGTTTGCCCGGCCGATAATTTTGAAGGCAACTCCAGGTTTTCCGCTTCCATCTTCATCTCATACGAGCTAAAAGCTTTTTGTTGTTCTTCCGGAATAAACTTGCGCATGTCCATAATCAACACGCCACCATCGCAGGTCATTTCCAGGTCGCCTTCCATTAATTTCTTGCCTTTGTCATTAAACATAACGGAGTTAACGGTGGCTTTGAAGCCATTACCGGTTTTTTCATAAGCGGTAACTTTTTGCTGGTTTTTGCCTGATGTTTTTCCATTCTTGCCGAAATTTTCATACGTCCATTCCGTGCCTTGATCCATTACATAGTAGTCATTGCATTGTGAATACGTAATGGTTGCACATAAGAGTGTAAACAGAAGAGCGGAAATTTTTTTCATAAATGAGGGTTTTGAATAAGTTGAAAACAGTAACCTTGTACTTTATTGGTTAAAATTAATCGATGATGGTTAACGCTGCAATGCTATCCAGAATATTTTCAACACGCAGGGTAAAAGGCCAATGGTATAGGGTTCCTGTCATTTTTTTGATTGCCCTGCTGGTTCCGGCCTGCTCTTCTAGAAAAGAAGCAACAACCGATACGAACAACACTATACCCTATTTAATTTTTAAAATCTTTCCGCATGATACGGATGCGTTTACACAAGGATTGGTGGTAGCCAATGGCAAACTGATTGAAAGCACCGGACAGCATGGAACCTCGTGGATAGCCGAAGTGGAGATTTCTACCGGTAAACAAAACAAGAAGGTACTTCTTGACAAGGAGTACTTTGGGGAAGGTGTTACCGTGTTGAACAATAAGGTGTACCAGCTAACCTGGAAAAACAAGAAGGGTTTTATTTACGACTTTAAAACGTATGAGAAGCTTGGCGAATTTACATACGACAGTGAAGGGTGGGGCATAACACACGACCATGTAAACCTGATCATGAGCGATGGCAGCGATAAACTTTATTTTCTGGATACCCTATCGCTGAAGCCGGTACGAACAGTAACGGTTACCGAAAACGGTAAACCGGTAAAAAACCTGAATGAACTGGAGTATATTGAAGGCTATGTGTATGCCAACCTGTGGCAAACCAATTACATTGTTCGCATCGATCCGGTTACGGGCAACGTGTTGGGCAGGCTTGACCTCACTAAAGTGGCCGAAGCCGTTTACCCGGGTAACCCCAATGCCGATGTGCTGAATGGCATAGCTTACGAACCAAAAAGTAAAATGATTTTAATTACCGGAAAGCTTTGGCCCAATATGGTGGCCATAAAGTTTAAGGAAGGAAATTAATTCAAACCTTAGTCAACCCGGATAAAAGGAAATGATTACCAACGTTTCGATCCTTCAATCTCCATAATCAGATTTTCACCATATGCTATGGCCGGTGTCTGGTACCCTGTTTTAAAATTTCCGTTCAGTATTTTTTCTGCAATAAGCACGCTTGTTTTTGCCGTAAGTAAATAACCGCTCACGCTTTCAAGCCGGGCTTCTGCCTGCTCACCGTTCTCATTCCAAACTTTTCCCCACAAGTAGCTTTTTCCGGTAAGCAGTTTCTCTTCCGAAGGGCCACCGGGTTTTTTGTCGACCTGTTTTAACATGAGTGTTTTTACCCACTTCATGCGCAACAGCCAGTTCATGTAGCGGCTTCTTTTGGCGTTTTTTATCATGCTTTCGGTTGCGCCTGTGTACACTTCAATGTTTCCGATGCCTGTGCTGCGCCAGGCGGTGGAGATATCGCCCCACGGTATGCACAGGGTTTTCATTTTAAACTCACCAAAGTCAATATCCTTTACCTTATCGCCAAGCTGAAGCGAAACGAGTTCACCGTTTTCACGGATCATGCCGCCATACCCCAATCCTTCGGTCATACTTTTCTTTGTTCCGCGTGAAAGCCCGCCTTTCGACATGGTGAAGGCAAGTTGAAGATGGGTGGCGGAGGGTAGCTTATTTTTAAGGTATAACGCCAGGCAATCGGAGGGCACAACATCAAATCCGGTTCCGGGTAGTACGGTGAGCCCGGCTTGTTTTGCTGTTGCATCATAGCCGGCCAGTAATTCAAAAACCTCATATTCACCGGTAATGTCGGTATAGTGTGTGTTGGCTTTAAGGCAGGCATCCATCATCTTTTTGGCCGTATGCCGGAATGGCCCCCCACAGTGAATAACAACCTTGCCTTCTTGCAATAAGTTTACCAATCCTGCGTGGTTATCAATATCAACAGCATTACAGGGATAGCCACTTTGCTCGCTTTGCTTTTTAAGTGCTTCTTCGTTTCGGCCCGAAAGAATGACAGAGAGGTTTTTCTTTTTGCACTCGTTAACAATCAGCTTACCGGTGTAGCCGTACGAGCCATAAACTATTATTTTTTCCATGTTAAATCTTTAATGAGCGGTTACGCTTGGGATAGGAATTTATTCGCTCGCCTGTTCAACCCGTACAACAAAGTACTTTGTATCGCCACGCCAGGGAAAACCTGCATAGCGTTTAATGAAGTGCAGGTTGACGCGATCGCCTTTTAAGGCAACTTCCTGTAGTGTTTTGAGCACTTCGGTTTCACTTTTCTCAACCGAAAAATCACGGGTTTCGGCTATGGGGCTTGCGCCTTTAAGTGCCCCAAACGATTCCATGGAAATTTTTCCCTCATGGGTTTTAAAAATCATCCCTTTTTCTGAAATGCTTAGCACTTTACCGGCCCAAACGCCACGCTCGTAAACACCCCAATACAAAAAGGCCAGTGTACCTATACCAATGATTAGCAGGATGAGAAAGAAGCGCTTTATGAATTTCATTGTTGCTTGATTTAATTTTACAGCAGGTCTTCCGTAAACCCGACAGACCTTTACCGAAGGTAAACAATCTAAAAACAAAAAAGTCGGGGGTACCCGACTTTTTATGCTTTTGAATAACATTTTTAGACTGTCATAATTTCGGCTTCTTTCTTTTTCATCAGGGCATCAATTTTACTGATGAAATCGTCTGTCAGTTTTTGAACGGTGGCCTCAGCATCCTTAATATCATCTTCCGAAGCTCCCTTTATTTTTTTCAGTTGTTCGTTGGTGTCTTTACGGATATTACGGACACTCACACGGCCATGCTCACATTCCTGTCCTACTTGTTTTACAAGTTGTTTGCGTCTTTCTTCGGTAAGCATCGGAATGTTTACGATAACCTGCTGTCCGTCATTTTGAGGGTTTAACCCCAGGTTGGCATCGCGTATGGCTTTTTCAATTTCCTGGATCATGTTCTTTTCCCAAGGCTTAATAAAAATAGTGCGTGCATCGGGTGTGGTGAGTGATGATACCTGGTTGAGGGGCGTCATGTTCCCATAATACGAAACCTGAATGCCATCCAGCATCGATGGGTTTGCTTTTCCTGCACGGATTTTTGTCAACTCATGCCCTACGTGGTTAAGGGCTTTGCTCATGTGCTCCTTTGCATCTTCAAGGTATAGTTCAATTTCTTCCATAACATGTAAACGTTCAGATCCTGTAATGTTAACTGATCAGTGTGCCGGCTTCTTCGCCTTGCGCCACCTTCAATAAATTCCCTTTTTTGTTCATGTCAAAAACAATAATGGGAAGTTTATTTTCCATGCACAACGTAAAGGCTGTCATGTCCATAATGTTCAGGTTTTTTTCATATGCCTCCTGGAAGGAAAGCGTATTGTAACGGACAGCGTCTTTAAATTTTTCGGGGTCCTTATCATAAACGCCATCCACCCGGGTACCTTTTAAAACCACATCGGCCTGTACTTCAATAGCCCGTAAGCTTGCCGTTGAATCGGTGGTGAAATACGGGTTGCCGATACCCGCCCCGAAAATTACGATCCTGCCTTTTTCGAGGTGGCGGATAGCCCTGCGCCTGATAAACGGTTCGCAAACCTGTTCCATTTTCATACCCGACATAAGCCGGGTGTAGAGTCCGTGGCGTTCAAGCGCACTTTGCAGGGCCATGGCATTGATTACCGTGGCCAGCATGCCCATGTAATCGCCTTGCACACGATCGATGCCAAGGGCTTCTGCCTGCCCGCCCCTGAAAATATTTCCACCGCCAATAACAATGGCCAGTTCAACACCGGCCGCTTTCAATGCTTTTATCTCTTCCGAATATTGTTCGAGCACGGCCGGGTCAATATTTACATTTTTGTTTGTCCCCTGCAGCGCTTCCCCGCTAAGTTTGAGCAGAATGCGTTTGTATTTCATGGATAGCTTGTAAAAATCCCGTAAATATAAGGTGATTGGGCAAGAAGTTATAATAATCAACCGCGATCAACCCATCCGAAGACACGCTGAAGATATTAGTATTGGTGACTTAGAACTCGATCAATACATGACCTTTCTCTACACTGTCGCCTTTTTTTATTTTAATGGATTTCACCACACCATCTCCGGGTGATTTCAGGATGTTCTCCATCTTCATGGCTTCCAGTATCAGCAGCGGATCGCCCTGCTTTACCGCAGCGCCTTCTTTTACTTTCAGGTCGATGATTAGCCCGGGCATGGGGGCTTTTACAGAATTTACTTTGTTGCCGGCAGCATGGCCCATGCCCAGCTTCTCCAGCAATAAATCAAATTTGTCTTTAAGGTTTACCGTGTAAAGCCTGCCGTTGATTTTCCAGGTAAAGGTTTTGGTTGCGGCATCGGTTTTTACAATTTCTGCCCGGTAGCTTTTGTGGTTATGAATAATGTGAAAGTACCCGTCCTGAACTTTCAGGACGTCCCAGTTCAGGGGCTGCCCGTTTATAAAAAGGTTATCCCCATCGTTTTGGATTTCAAATGACTTATTATTTACAGTAGCCTGAAACATGTTCAAATGTAGAATTTAGAACGTAGAATATTGAATGTAGAAGTTAGAATTTTGAAGGAGCCGGCTATTCGGTTTTAAATCCGAAATTCTGTATTCTAAATACTTTCTTCTAACTTCTTTCTTCCTACCTTTACGCCCAGTAAGGGGTGCCTCATAACAACGGGCTGAGATTATACCCATAGAACCTGATGCCGGTAATGCGGCCGAAGGGAAGGCAAGTAAAACTTGTAAGCATGGTGCAGTCCCCTCTGCACGTGCGGGTTTTAACAACTTAAAAAATGTTTAAAAGATTGAAATGGACAGCCTTGTTGCTGTTGCCATTTACTGCGCTGGCGCAAAACCAGTTGCAGGGTGTGGTGCGCGATGCGCGAACCAGCGAACTCTTAAGCGGAGCCACCGTTACGTTGGTTCAGGAAAAACGAACAGCAGTAACCGATGGGCAGGGTGCCTTTAGGTTTACGGATGTACCCGGTAAAGATTATGAAACAGAAGTCCGTTTTGTTGGGTACAAAACCAAACGGGCCATGCTTTCGACAGGGTCTTTACAGGTTATTTTACTGGAAGAAAATACAACCTTAACCGATGAAGTGATTGTTTCAGCAACACGTGCCGGTGAAAAAACACCCACTACGTACAGCACCATTAGCAAGCAAACGCTGCGTAAACAAAATTTCGGTCAGGATTTGCCCATTCAGCTCAATTGGTCGCCTTCGGTGGTAACTACTTCCGATGCCGGAAACGGTGTAGGGTATACAGGTATCAACATCCGCGGAAGCGATGCCACCCGTATTAACGTAACGCTTAATGGTATTCCATACAACGACAGCGAATCGCAAGGTGTTTTTTGGGTGAACATCCCGGACATTTCTTCTTCTACGCAAAGTGTGCAGGTGCAGCGTGGTGTGGGCACTTCTACCAATGGCCCGGGCGCCTTTGGCGCGAGCATCAACATTCAAACCAATGCCCTTGCTGAGGAACCGTACGCAGAATATGTGCACTCGCTTGGATCGTTCAATACCTTTCGAAACACACTTGGTTTTGGCACAGGCCTGATGAATAACCGATGGTCTGTTGATGGACGCGTTTCAAAAATATCTTCCGATGGTTTTATTGATCGGGCTTCGTCTGACCTCGCATCGTATTATTTTTCTGCCGGGTATTACACCTCAAAAACCCTGGTAAAGGCCATCGTATTTGGTGGTAAGGAAGTTACTTATCAAAGCTGGTACGGTGTGCCCGAGTCGCGGTTGAGGAACGATACAGAGGCCATGTTGGTTACTGCGGCCAATGAAGGTTGGACCAATGAACAAACGCAACACTTGCTCAATTCAAACAACCGTACGTTCAATATTTATACCTATAATAACCAAGTGGATGATTATGCCCAGGATCATTATCAATTACACACATCCCATCGGTTTACCACGTTCCTTACAGGAAACGTTGCGCTTCATTATACGTATGGCAGGGGTTTTTATGAGGAATACCGGGACAATGACCGCTTTAGCCGCTACGGGTTACCTGCCGTAGTTATTGGTGACTCCACCATTACCCGAAGCAACATTATTCGCAGGCGTTGGCTCGACAATGATTTTTACGGGTTCACGTATTCGCTGCAATTCGACAAGGATAAGTTAAATGCTGTATTGGGTGGTGCGTGGAACCGTTACGATGGTCGTCATTTTGGTGAAATCATCTGGGCACAGGTAACAACCGTACCTAAAAACTATCGCTACTATTTTAGCGATGCCGGGAAAACAGACTTCACGGTGTACCTCAAAAGCAATTATCAGCTCACTTCGGCTTTAAATGGATTTGTGGATTTGCAATACCGGAATATTGGTTACCAAACAGCCGGGAATGACAATCGCCAAAATCAATTCGATGTTGACGTGCAGTATTCATTTTTCAATCCAAAAGTCGGGCTAACCTATGATTTGAACAACGGCAAGAACCTGTACCTTTCCTATGCCGTGGCCAATCGCGAACCGGTGCGGAAAGATTTTATCGACAACCCGCAAAACCAAACCCCCCGGCATGAAACGCTGGGAAACCTGGAAGCAGGATTACGAAAACAATCCGACCGCATGGTGCTGAACATGAATGTGTACTGGATGAACTATAAAAACCAACTGGTGCTTACCGGGGCATTGAATGATGTAGGTGCAGCCATAAGAACAAATGTTGATAAAAGCTACCGGATGGGCGTTGAGTTGGATGGCTCTGTAAAACTTTCGGATAAACTGGCCTGGGATGCGAACCTGACGTTAAGCCGGAATAAAATTGAAACCTTCCGCGAAATACTTTACGATTACGGGGCAAATTTTGACGAATACAATGAACTAACCCGAACATTTCGCAATACAGATATTTCCTTTTCGCCCAACATTATTGGTGGTTCGGTGTTGCGCTACATGCCCGTACCACAGGCTGAACTTTCATTGCTCACAAAATATGTTGGCCGTCAATTTCTTGACAACACCTCAACAACAACGCGCCAGCTTGATGCATACCTGACGAATGACGTGCGGGTATCTTACGCATTTAGCCCAAAGTTTATGAAGGAATTGCGGTTGGGTTTTTTGGTGAATAACGTGTTCGATGTTGCCTATGAATCGAACGGATACACCTGGGGCTTTCTTGGAGGTGGTGAGGAATTTCGTGAAAATTATTACTACCCGCAGGCCGGGCGTAATTTCATGGCGATGCTGAGCGCAAGGTTTTAAGTTCATTAGGAATTTAACCCAAGGGTTGGGCAATAACTTAGTATGCTTGTTTGTACTTTTGCCCAACCCTTGTTCATGCGTATCAGCAAACGAATTATTGTTGCCCTGCTCAGGCTTACCCGTACGTGGAACCTGCTTATACTGGTGTTTGCCCAGTATTTTACTGCGTGGTTCCTGCTAAAGGCCAATGTTTTTACCGACTGGCGTTTGTTGTTGCTCACGGTCTCTTCGGCCTTAATTGCTGCCGGGGGTTATGTTATTAATGATTATTACGATGTAAAAATTGATTTGGTGAACAACCCAAACCGGGTGGTGGTTGGCCGTAGTGTGCCCCGCAGGTTTGCTATTTTATTACACGGCCTGCTCTCCGCGGCAGGCATAGCCTTGGGCGTTTTTCTATCGTGGTGGATGGTGGCCATTAATATTTTTTCAGTGTCGTTGCTATGGTTTTATTCCAACCTGCTTAAGCGCCTGCCGTTTGTGGGCAATTTAGCAGTAGCCCTGCTTACCGGTATTTCGATTGCCGTGCTTAATGTGCTGTACTTTCAAAACAATTTGTTGGTAATAATTTATGCGCTCTTTGCTTTTTTTGTGACGTTGATCCGTGAAGTGATCAAGGATATGGAAGACCTGAAGGGCGATAACACCTATGGATGCAAAACGTTGCCCATAGTTTGGGGAATACGCAAAACAAAAAATTTTATCTATGGTATGGTTGCTGTACTTGGCGCAGCGGTGCTTTTTATCAACCAGGTTTATGTTAAACTGCCATTGATTTATTTCATTATGATGCTTTTTGTGCCGCTGGCCTGGCTGGTGATGCAACTGATAAAAGCCGATACCAAGCGCGATTTCTCCTGGCTAAGCAGCTTTTGTAAAGTGATTATGCTGTTGGGTATTTTAAGCATGGCCCTGGTTTAATGTGCTTAGGTGCGGAGGTGATGATGTGCTTATGTGTTATTTTTTTAGGAAAAATATTTGTAAAGTTTAATCAGCAAGAAAGTTGAGGCATACTCGTACACCAGTACACCAGCACATCAATACCTCCGCATATCGACTTGCGATTTTCGCATCCGGAAACGGGACCAATGCAGAAGAGATTATCAAATACTTTCAGCATCATCCTGCAATAAAAGTAACAGCACTGCTTTCCAATAATCCTGAGGCCTATGCGCTGGTACGGGCGGCCAACCATAACGTTACCACGTTTATTTTTAACCGAAAACAATTTAGGGAAACGGATGAGGTGTTGAAGTGGTTGAAGGAACATGCGATAACCCATGTAGTGTTAGCCGGGTTTTTATGGTTGATCCCGGAAAACATTATCCGCGCATTTCCGGGTAAGATTATCAATATCCATCCGGCCTTGTTGCCAAAATTCGGGGGCAAAGGCATGTACGGGATGAAGGTACATGAAGCGGTGAAGCAAGCCGGGGAAACGGAAACCGGCATTACTATACATAAAGTCAATGAGCATTACGATAAAGGCGAAATACTTTTTAAAGGTATTTGCCCGGTCAGCCCATCCGACTCACCGGAAGATATTGCCAATAAGGTCCACAAGCTGGAGTATTATTGGTATCCTCAGGTTATTGAGGATTGGATACTTAACTCAAGTAGTTAATAAAAATAGGGGCCTGAGCCCCTTCTTTTTTTATGGCGTGTTTATTTCATTGAAAGGAACATTCGGATCGTTATCTGTCCAACTCATCGGGTAATTCTTATCCAGAAACTCCAACGCATCGGTGGTTAAGTACAAAGGCTTAAACGTGTCGATCATTACAGCCAGTTCGTGTGTTTCTTTGGCACCAAGACTTTTTTCTACTGTGCCCGGGTGTGGCCCGTGGGGCAAACCTCCCGGGTGTAACGTGAATGATCCGCGATCAATGCCTCTCCTGCTCATAAAATTCCCTTCCGCATAATACAAAACTTCATCACTATCAATGTTGCTGTGATTATAGGGAGCCGGTATTGCCAGGGGGTGATAATCAAACAGCCTTGGCACGAACGAACAAATTACAAAGTTATGGGCCTGAAAGGTTTGATGCACCGGGGGCGGCTGGTGAATACGACCGGTAATGGGTTCAAAGTCGTGAATGGAAAAAGCATACGGCCATAAAAAACCATCCCAACCCACTAAATCCAACGGACTGAAATCATACACGTAGTGGTGCAAGTAGCCTTGCTTTTTGATCTTCATCAAAAACTCTCCACGACTGCCATCGGTAACCAATTCATGAGGCGGACGAATATCACGCTCGCAATAGGGTGAATGCTCCAGCAATTGGCCCAGGTCATTGCGGTAACGTTTAACAGTTTCTATCGGTGAGGCAGATTCAACAATGAGCAGCCGGAGTGGGCCTTCTTCAAACTCCAGCTTATAAATTACCGTGCGCGGTACAACCACATAATCACCCTGGCGGATGTCAAGTTTACCGAAAGGTGAGATCAATACTCCTTTACCATCGTGAACGAAAATTACCTCATCGCCCTCGGCATTTTTATAGAAGTAATCCATCTTGCGTTGTTTGGGTGAGCAAATGGAGATGGCGCAATCATTGTTTTTGAGCAAAACCTTGCGCGATTCCAGGAAATCATGGCCAGTTGTGGATACTTTAGAAGTATTGAGGTGGGTTTGCCGCAGTGCGTAATCCGCTACGATTTCGGGACCATATTTCACCGGGTTGTTAACCGCTTTTACGCGTGTGGGCGGATGGATATGGTAGAGGTTTGAGTAAATGCCCGAAAATCCTTCCGAGCTTACCAGTTCTTCTTTATACAGGCTTCCATCGGGCTGGCGGAATTGTGTGTGACGCTTATGCGGGATGTTTCCAAGACGGTAGTAATACATGGCACGCTAGGTTATTCGCGGGCTAAATTAAGAAACCGTTTTGGATTTATTTACCCTTTGGGGCGGTGGGTTTCCTACATGGCCGTCCGGTTCAATTCGGGTATCCTGTCGAATAATTTAAGGGACTGTAGAAAGATTTCGTTGGTTTCGTTAATGATCGGAAACAACCCGTCATTTCCCCAAATCCGGCGGGCGATTTGCGCCTTTACATGCAGTTGAAAAATTTTCTTGTTCCGCTGCAGGTCTTTATAGTCGGGTTTAACTTTGTTGCGTTGCCCGATGCTGATAAGTTCGTTCAACATTTGATCGGCTACTACAAACCTGGTCCGGAATTGTTCAAAACCCTTGCTTTCCAGTTCATCTTTATGATGATGGGCATAGTTGAATGCAAACTCATAAATGGAAAGTGATGAATAAAGGGCATTGAGGTAATGGCTGTTCATGGAAGTATCCAGCGGAACAAAATAATCGGGCATAATGCCACCACCGCCATACACGGTGCGCCCGTTCAGTGTTTTGTACTTCAGCGAGTCATTCAGTTTTATGCTATCGGCCGAAAAGAATTCACCTTTTTTGTAGCGTTCGATAATGTCCAGCGAATAAGCTTCATCATCGTCATACGGTTTTTGGATAGATCGGCCACTGGGCGTGTAGTAACGCGAAATAGTTAGCCTTAATTCCGAACCATCGCTTAAGTCGAATGGATTTTGAACGAGTCCTTTTCCAAAAGTCCTTCGCCCAACAATCAAGGCACGGTCGTTGTCTTGCAAGGCCCCGGCCAGTATTTCAGAAGCCGAGGCGCTGCCTTCATTCACCAAAATAATAAGGTCACCGGTTTCAAAACTTCCACGCGTGGTTGATGAGGCATTGGTGTTAAGGCGTTTATCCTTTCCATCAGTATACACGATTTTTTTGTCGGCTGACAAAAACTCATCAGCCAGGTCGATGGCCATACTCATGTAGCCTCCGCCATTTCCCTGTAAGTCGAGCACCAGTTTTTTCATCCCTTGCTCCTTGAGTTTGTTCAAGGCTTTGCTGAATTCTTCGTAGGTAGTAGCGGAAAACCGGTTCAGCTTTATATACCCAATTTCAGCATTCACCATGTACGACACATCAATGGAAAACTGCGGGATTTTATCGCGAATGATATTGAAGTCGAGCACCTGTTTGCCGCGAAGGATGGTTACTTGTACCTCCGAACCGCGCGGCCCCTTTAACTTACGCATCACATCTTGTGTGGTAATGCCAATGCCGGCAACATTTACGTCATCTACCATTATAATTTTGTCGCCCGAGCGGATACCCAGTTTTTCGGATGGCCCACCGCTTAGGGGGGTAACCACTACTATGGTATCCTGAAAGATGTTGAACTCGATGCCAATGCCATCGAAATTGCCCCGCAATTCTTCGTTTGCCGCTACCCGGTCACTGGCCGGAATGTAATGAGAATGCGGGTCGAGCTTGGAGAGCAGGTGACGGATGGATTCATCAACCAGTTTATCGGTCTTGATATCATCAACGTATTTAGTGTCAATATAGGTGAGCACTTCGCGCAGCTTTTGTACATCTTTGGTCACATCGCGCGAGGGTTTTCGGGCATTAAAGCTGGTGCCTATAAAAACCCCGGCCGCCAGGCCAAGGCATAAAACCAGGGGTAAACGAATCTGGTAAGGTGTATTTTTTGGTTGTTCGCTCATAAAATCATTTGGCGTTCTCCTTTTAACGGGTAAGGATACTAAATGTTAAGCACAGTTTATTTTCAGCAAAACATCAAATTTCCGGAAATAAAACGTTTAATCGACAATGCCCGGTTCTGCCAATGCGATTTTTTAAGGTTTATTTATATTTGAAGATACTATGGAGGTTTCAGGGTTAAAAAATAAGCTGGTAGGCCAACTCGTTGACGAGAATTATGTTCATGCCTACGTGCTTTTTTATTTTGGGATTCGCTTTGAAGAGTATTCATCGTTTACCCTGGAACAAGCCTGCCGTGACCGGGGCTTAATCGTTGAGCAGGTAGTGCGGGAGTTGGAATCGCCAACCCACCTGCGCGAAGCCGAATTGCCGTTGATTTCTTATCCGGTTGATTTAATCATCGAATACCTTAAACACTCTCATTTTCTATTCATCAAGCATAAATTGCCTTACATTGCTAAACTGGTTGAGGGCTTTAAGGCCGCGCATCAAGATTATTATACGGTTGAGCGCGACCTCAAAATAGTTTTTCCATTGTTTGTGGAAGATTTCATATACCACATATACGAAGAAGAGGACACCTTATTTAACTACATTAAGGCCTTAGACCGTGCCGCAAAAGGCAACTACATACCAACCCGGTTGTATCATTTGATGGAGCGGCATTCGGTTCAGAAGTTTGCCATAGATCATGATGTGCATGACGATGAGATGCAAGGCATACGGAGAATTACTAGCGATTACTTACTGAAACCTGATGCACCGCTTAGGATGAAAGTGATTTACAACGAGCTGAAGGATTTTGAAAAAAGTTTAATTACACACGCGCGTATTGAAAATGAAATCCTCTTCCCCAAGGCCATGATGCTGGAAACAAAAGTGAAGCAGATTTTTGTGGAGCGCATCCGCTTCAACTAAAGGCATGGGCAGAATATTAGCCATTGATTACGGAACAAAACGTGCCGGGCTTGCCGTTACCGATCCGCTGCAAATTATAGCCACAGCGTTAGATACCGTTCCGTCCGCGCAGCTTTTATCTTACCTGAAGATGTATTTGACAAAGGAATCAGTAGATCGTTTTGTTGTAGGGATGCCCCGCACCTTGATGAATGAGGATTCTGAAACAGCACCCGCTGTTCGTAAGTTTATTGAGAGCTTAAAACAAGCTTTTCCAGATAAACCTGTTCATGAAGTGGACGAGCGTTTTACCAGTTCACTCGCCCAACGTGCCATGCGTGAAGGCGGGATGAAAAAGAAAGACCGGCAGGTGAAAGGCAATGTGGATAAAGTAAGTGCAGTGTTGATCTTGCAGGCATTTATGGAATCGCGCTGACTGGATTTCTTCGGTTCTGTGAATTTATAAAAGGCGCGAATAATAATTATTTTTGCAGCCAATAATAGCTAGTGATCAATGGTTTACCCGATTGTAATGTATGGAGATCCCGTTTTGCGTCAGCGGGCAAAGGATATTGAACTGGGAACGGACCTCACCCAATTGATTGAGGATATGTATGAAACCATGCACAATGCCCAGGGAATTGGATTGGCCGCACCACAGATTGGTAAAGGCATACGCTTGTTTGTGGTTGATGGCACCGTGCTGGATAAGGATGATGATGAGGCCGAAGAGGGTATGGAAAATTTCAAAAAAGCGTTTGTTAACCCGGTAATGGTGGAGGAATTGGGAACACCCTGGGATTTTGAAGAGGGTTGCTTAAGCATACCCAACATCCGCGAAAAAGTGGCCCGAAAAGATACCATCAAAATCAGGTACTACGATGAGCAGTGGAACCTGAAGGAAGAGGCGTATGATGGCATGAAGGCGCGCATTATCCAACACGAATACGATCACATTGAAGGGAAACTCTTTATCGATTACCTCACTCCTTTAAAAAAACGTTTACTGAAAGGCAAACTGAACGACATCAGCCGCGGTGATGTGAAAACCGAATACCGCATCCTGGCTCCCCTCAGAAAATAGTTCAAGATTCAATATTCAAAATTTGAGGTTGTTGAATTTGGTTAACTTTAAATCTTGAACCTCAAATTCTGAATCTTGAATATAACGTCACGTTTACCCGATGTTGGCACCAGCATCTTCGCCATCATGTCAAAAATGGCGAACGACCACGGAGCCATTAACCTTTCGCAGGGTTTCCCCGATTTTAATGTTGATCCGGTAGCCATCAACCTGGTTCATCGCTTTATGCAGGAGGGGCATAATCAATATGCGCCCATGCCTGGTGTGCCTGCGCTTCGGCAAGTGATTGCAGCAGTGATTGAAAAAACCTATTCGAGAACCATCAATCCCGAAACGGAAATAACCATAACAGCCGGGGCTACAGAAGCGCTCTATGCTGCAATTGCCGCCTTTGTTCGTCCGGGCGATGAAGTAATTGTTTTTGATCCTGCTTATGATTCCTATAATCCTGCCATTCGTTTAAATGGTGGTGTGCCGGTGCATATTAATCTCAGGTACCCGGATTTTTCCATCGACTGGAATGAGGTGAAAGGGCGAATTAATCCGCGCACGCGCATGATCATGGTCAACACACCGCACAATCCCGGTGGGGCTGTATTAACGGCCAATGATTTACGTGAGTTAGAGAAGCTTGCCGATGAGCGCGACCTTATTGTATTAAGCGATGAGGTGTACGAACGGATAATCTTTGACAACATCAGGCACGAAAGTGTGCTCCACTATCCGGGTTTGGCAAAACGAAGTGTGGCCATGTTTTCGTTTGGAAAAACATTTCATGCCACCGGTTGGAAGGTTGGGTATGCCTTTGCGCCCGAATACCTTACAAAGGAAATCCGGAAGACCCATCAGTTTATAACATTTGCTGTAAATACCCCCGTGCAACTGGCACTGGCCGAATACATGCAAACCCCGGCTCATTACGAAAATCTGGGCACTTTTTACCAGCAGAAGCGCGATTATTTTCTGGATGGAATAAGGGGTTCATCGTTTGAGCCCATGCCTTGTCATGGATCCTATTTTCAAAACCTTTCCTATAAAACTATCTCTTCCTTACCCGACTGGCAGATGGCGGAAGCGCTAACCATCAAGCACAAAGTGGCCTCCGTGCCGGTATCTGTTTTCTATAATGATAAAACCGATAATAAACTGCTGCGGTTTTGCTTTGCCAAGAACCAACAAACGCTCGATCGGGCAATTGAGATTTTGAGAAAAATATAAACCTCTCATTCCATCATACCTATAGTGTCAGGTTGAGCAAGTCGAAACCTGACAAGCCACTACATTTGCTTATTACATATTGTCTGCTGACTTGTTCTTTCGTTACTTGCAAGCCGAATCAACCACTATGCAAGATCTAAAAATCACACTCATCCAATCCGATATTTACTGGGAAGAAATGGATGCCAACCTTTCATCGTTTGAGGAAAAAATATGGCAAATCGGTCAGGATACGGATGTGATTGTGCTGCCCGAAATGTTTACTACAGGGTTTACCATGAACGCGCCCAAACTGGCCGAGCACATGAACATGCGCACCTTCAAATGGATGCGCCAAATGGCCGACCAAACCGGTGCTTTGATTTTGGGTAGCCACATTGCTACCGTGCATGAACGCTACTACAACCGCCTGTTGTGGATGGAACCGGGCGGCCAATACAAAACCTACGATAAGCGCCACTTGTTTCGTATGGCCGCTGAGCATAAAACCTATTCACCGGGCGAGAGCCTGCTGGTGTCTTCCTGGAAAGGCTGGCGCATCTGCCCGTTGATTTGTTATGACCTGCGCTTCCCGGTATGGAGCCGCAACACGTTTGACATAACTTCCAATCGGCTGAATTACGATGTGTTGATTTTTGTAGCCAACTGGCCCACCGCACGTGTGGATGCGTGGGATGCGTTACTGAAAGCCCGCGCTATTGAAAACCTGAGTTATGCCGTTGGAGTTAACCGGGTAGGCTTTGATGGCAATGGTATTGAGTATAACGGACATTCTTCTATTTATTCACCTAAAGGGGAGTTGATGTTTATCTCAGAAGGCATGGAGACGATTAAGACAATAGAATTAAATGCACATTCATTACAAGCCTTCCGCGATAAATTTCCTGCACACCTTGATGCGGATGATTTTTCAATTGAGTTGGGGGAGTTTGAGCGGGATTTTCTGCCGGGGCAGAGTCAATAGATTATTTGTTCTAAAGTCGACAATAAGTTTTAGGAAATTTTAGTGTCTTGGTGCCTTGGTGGCCTAATTATTTGCCACTAAAACCCGAAAACACAAAACCTCACAAAGGTGTGCAAGTCTGATTAATTAATTCCAGTGCCTGATTAATCAGGGCACTACATGATTGGGTATTTAAAGCCTTTTAAAATTTAACCCCATCGGGCATTTGGGCTTTTGATTATCATACCCATTCAGGTTCAGAAAAATTGGTTCATTCAATCCCTCATAGGTAATTTCCCATTTGCCGAGCATGGCTTTGCCAAAAGGGGAGCTGTTATGAGGTCAGCGTTAATCCTTACCGTCTTGGTCATTTGTCCATTTATCAAAACCAGTAGTCGTTCATTCTTTTTAAAAAGTCCTGTGTTATTGGGTAACCAGAACTTTGTCCGATGATAGAATCAATTCCGCAATAAGGGCAAATCGCTGTGAAGTCCTCACCGTCATTGACCCATTCCGTAATTTCTTTAGGAGGAAATGTCTTCAAGCAATAAAAGCATCCACACTGTTCGTCATTAATCAATTTAGATTTATGTCTAATTGAATATCTATGTGCGTCAATTATGTCTGTCATTAGTTACTCAATATTTTTTGAGGGGCATTGCCTACAACGTTTGATTTTATGCAGTGCGGGGAATAAGAGCGCTAAAAAATGAAGCGTATCGGAATGTTTAGTCCGATTTGCTCTGCAACTGTCCGACTACAGCGGACTAAATTAAGAAACCGATTTAGATATTAGCACAAAACCCCGCAATTAAATAAACACGGTGTTAGCGTTTCGTGCCGGTTAGTCTAAGTCCAAAACGATTTTCAAATTCTCTCTAATCTTGTCAGCCGTGTCGCTGTCCACTTCTCCAACGTTTTTCACAAGTCGTTTGTTATCAATTGCTCTTACCTGGTCAATCATTATGTCACAGTCCTCCTTGAGTCCAAATTTTGATTTTTTCAAATGAACTCTCAATATTTCTGAGTCCGGCTTAACATTTGTCGTTATAGGGCAAACAATAGTCGATGGATGTTCTTTATTTAGCAAGTCTGTTTGAACAACAATAACAGGTCTGATTTTCCCTGTCTCTGTCCCAATTCTTGGATTGAGGTCGGCAATCCAGATTTCGAATTGCTTAATCTTCATCGTTCAATTTTTCAAACTCGGCTAATATTTCCAATGAGTCCTTGGAAACAATTTTTGACTCCTTACTCAACTGCTTTGAAAGAAGTCTCCGTTTATGAAGTCGGTTGTAGAATTCAATAGCCTCGTTTATGTATCTATTGCGGTTCTTTTTAACCTTTGTCACGATTCTCTCAGTCTCCTGAAAAATATCGTCCTCAAGTTTTAATGATAGATTTTTCATAGTATTACCTTTGTCCAAAGGTATATACTTTTTAGATATACTCCAAATTTCCTTAGGAGTCCACCGGCATAAACGCTAACGTTTGTGTTTGCGCAGTGGTGGGCTTTTGAAAACATATTTGTCCCACGTGACCAAACGTTGAACGAAGATAACACTTTGAGTTACACGTTCCCCCACCATTGCGCAAACATTTTGTTGTAGGTAGTGTAAGCTCCCCCGAAAATAGGACAGTTTTGAATTAGACAAAAGGTCTAACTTTAAACTGTTAAAAATGAAAAGAACACGATTTACCGAAGCCCAGATTTTCACTATTCTCAAGGAGTTTGATGCTGGCAAAAACATCCAGGACATTGCCCGTTCGCACGGAGTGTCCAAAGCCACTATTTATAATTGGAAGGCTAAGTACGGAGGTATGGAGATGAACGAACTTAAGCGCGTTAAGGAGCTTGAGGAAGAAAATCGGAAGCTCAAGCAGATGTATGGTGACCTGGCGCTGGACAACAAGATGCTCAAAGACGTTTTGGGAAAAAAGTTCTAAGGCCCGCTGAGAAGCGAACCCGTGTAGATTATCTGAGAACGACTTTTCAAGTCAGCCTCGGTCGGGCCTGTGAAGTGATGGATCTCTCACGTTCGGTTTACTACTATCGAAGTAAGACGGACGATCATGCGGTGATTGATAAACTCCAGAACTTAGCTGAGAAACGGCCTACCGAAGGATTTTGGAAAATGTATTTCAGGATAAGGAAAGAAGGATTGTTGTGGAACCACAAACGCATCCATCGGGTGTATAAATTATTGAAGTTGAATATGAAACGAAAAGGAAAAAGGAGATTACCAGCACGCGTTCTTCAGCCCCTGGAGGCTGTTAGCCACATCAATGCAAGCTGGTCGATGGACTTTATGAGTGATTCCCTTCTATCGGGTCGCAAGTTCAGAGTACTCAACTTGCTGGACGACTTTAACCGTGAGGCCCTTGCTATTGAAGTTGATACTTCGCTACGGGCTGAGCGAGTGATACGGGTACTTGAACAAGTCATTCAATGGAGAGGAAAACCACAGCGAATCAGGGTTGATAATGGCCCCGAATTCATCTCAAGCAAACTCGGCCTATGGTGCGAAGAACGCAACATCCAGCTTCAGTTTATTCAACCGGGCAAGCCTTCACAGAATGCATACATCGAGCGTTTCAATGGAAGCTTCCGAAGAGATGTTCTCGATGCGTACTTATTTGAATCCCTTATCCAGGTAAGAATCCTAGCTGATGAGTGGATGAATGATTACAACTATGACCGTCCACATGATGCGCTCGAAGGGCGCAGTCCTGCGGACATGCTGGCCGTGGATTTATGGGAAACTCGAAACGAGTTTCCCACAAACCCACAACCGGTTACAACAATAACAATGAATAAATTTCCTAATTTAGAGTTGTCCTAAAAATGGGGAGCTTACAGTAGGGCGGTTTCGTAAGACCGTTATATATTTAGATTCTTTACAACCCGTTACAGTAAATAATACTAACACTGCAATTAGTCCAATTATCATTGATTTTTTTTCTTTCATTTTATATCCTTTCATATTCTGCTTGTCTTATCGGTTTTCAGGTTGCGGAGTCTTTGTAAATCGAAGCCGTTATTTGTTTCTCGTCCGACCGCCTTACCTACAACTCCTGGCTATGTTTAATGAATATATTTCCAATATAGCGTCTACCGCTCCAAACTCAACTCAAACTCGGCCAGCACCGGCAAGTGATCGGAGGGGTAGTATTTTCCGTCATGGTCTTCAATTACTTTGTAGCTGCGCAAGATCCATTCTTTGGTATGGAAGATGTAATCGATTGCCCTGCATGCTATACTGCCCACTTCAAAATCGCAGAAGGTCCCGGTTGGGTCGTTAGCGGGTTTTGTATCGTGCAGCAATTCATTTTTGGCCAATACTTCATATGGGGCTTCGGTGCGTTCGCAGTTAAAATCACCGGTAAGGATTATGGGCAGGTTTTCGTTTTTGGTTCGGGTATCGGCTAGCATGGCAAGAAGTTGATGCGCACTTTGCGTTCGCGCTTCCTTTCCAATATGGTCGAAGTGCGTATTGAAAATTCCAAATTCCCGTTTAAGCTCTTTGTCGTAGAAGCGTGCTGTGGTAACAATGCGGGTAATGGCGGCATCCCAGCTTTTACTGCCGGGTACATCGGGCGTTTCTGACAGCCAGCGGGTTTGGTTGCTGAGCAAACCAAACCGGCCATGTTTGTATACTATAGCACTATACTCGCCTTTTTCTTTCCCATCATCGCGGCCCACACCTATAAAGGAGTAATCGGGCAACACGCGAATAAGGTCGTGTAGTTGGTGAAGCAGTGCTTCCTGTACACCAATAATATCAGGGTTGTATTTGCGGATAAGGGCCGCCATTTTTTCAATCCGGTTCGGCCATGCATTAACTCCATCAGCCGGATTATCAAACCGAATGTTGTATGACATGACCTTCACCGGCTGGGTGAACGCCAGGCTACTCATGAGTAAAAACAGAACTACAGAAAAAATCCGCATTCCGAAATTTACCTATACTACAGGAATAATTCAGGTTAAATTTGGATGAACTGTAAATTAAAAGGCCTCAACTGCCTTTACTTCGTTGGGCATCATGCGTGTAAAAAGATTTTCTATACCGGCTTTGAGGGTTACCATCGATGAGGGACAGCCGCTGCACGAGCCCTGCAGCTTTACTTTTACAATACCATCGTTAAACGAGTGATAGGTGATGGCGCCACCATCCTGCTCAACAGCCGGGCGAATGTATTCCTCCAATATGGCTTTTATCTTTTTTACTGTTTCAGGTTCGTTGGCTTCATCCCCCGCGGTTTCCTCCTGCATTTCGATAATGAACTTTCCGGATTCCAGGAATTTGGTGATATGATCTTTCAGTACATTTTGAACTTCAATCCATTCTACATCTTCGCGCTTGGTTACGGTAACGAAATTACTCATGTAAAAAACCCGTTCTACAAACGGATAGTCAAACAACTCCTGCGCCAAGGGTGCGTGCACTGCACTTTCGCGTGTAGGAAAGTCAAAACTCATGCCTTCGGGCACCAGCATTTCATTCACCACAAATTTCAGCGAATTCGGATTAGGGTTTGATTCCAGGTAAATGGTAATATTCTTGGGCGTTATATTCATGATGGCTTAAAATTAGCGTTTGTTATAATCGCTGAAATAATTTTTTGTGCTTTTGGGTTTTAGTGCCAAAAGATGTCAACAAAGCACAAAAACACTAAAAAATTCTCAGGCTCAAAAGTAAAACAGCAGGTTGTAAATTTAGTTCATTGCGGACTCTTTTCGAAAACCATCTTCGGTAGTGGCTACAATGCTGGCCACCACGGTATCACCGGTAATGTTTACAATAGTCCGGCACATATCTAAGGGCCTGTCAATAGCAATGATTAGTGCAAGGCCCTCCGGTGAAACACCAATGGCGCCCAGCACAATAACAAGCGTAATCAGCCCTGCGCTGGGAACTGCCGCGGCACCGATTGATGACAACGTGGCAGTAAGTACAATTACCAGTTGATCCACAATGGTTAAATCATGCCCAAACGCCTGGGCAATAAACACAGCCGACACAGCCTGGTGTATACTGGTGCCATCCATGTTAATGGTGGCGCCAAGGGGTAAAACAAAACTTGAAATCTCATCTTTAATGCCCAGGTTTTTCTCGGCACACTCCATGGTAACCGGTAAGGTGGCAGCACTTGAACTGGTGGAGAACGCCATAATTTGTGCCGGTATAATTCCTTTTGTAAAAGCTTTGTACTTTATGTGGGTGAATAGCCGCATGGCTAATGGATAGATAACCACAACCATCAAGGCAAGGCTCAGCAATACCGTAAAGGCATACACACCGAGCGCGCTGAATAATTCGAGTGCCTGCCTGGGGTTATTGCCGGCAACATCAACCATCAGTGCGGCCAATAAAGCCATTACACCAATGGGTGCGTATTGCATCACCATATCTACAATCTTCAAGATAACTTCATTTACACCGTCAAAAAATCCTTTTACCGGAATGCCTTTTTGTTCGGGCGCCATAATTAAGGCGATGCCAAATAAAATAGCGAAGAAAATTACCTGGAGCATGTTGCGGTTTGAACTGGCCGCACCAAAAATATTATCGGGAACAATGTCAACAATTACCTGAAGTGGCCCGGATTCTTTTAGTTTCTGGGCGTCTGAAACTTTCAGGTTGGCATCCTGTGCATACTTAGCCGATAGTTCAATTTGTTTTTCTTTAGAAAGAAAGTTTCCGGGCTTAATGGTGTTTACGGTAATCAAACCTATCGTAATGGCAATAACGGTGGTAATAAGGTATAACCCCATGGTTTTGCCGCCAATGCGCGAAAGTTTTGAAATATCTTTCAGGTTCGAGATACCACTAATCAGTGAGACAAGGATAAGCGGTATGGCAATGAGTTTTAATAAGTTGATGAAGATGGTTCCGAAGGGTTTTACCCAATCGGAAATAAACGGCCCGAGTTCAAAAAAAATGGAGATTGTGCCCAACACAATACCCAAAAACATACCTGTAAAAATGCGGATGTGCAGTGGAAATTTCTTCATATAGCGAACACCATATCCGCGCAAGTTATGGGTTTGCGTTGCTAAAAAAATGCGGCTTAACAGGATTTATTTAACCGGCTGGCTTTCGGCTTTTGGCTCCATTAATTCACCTTCGGTTCCGGCAATCACCGTGGCTACAGTGGAGTCACCGGTTACGTTAACCACCGTTCGCAACATGTCCAGCGGCCGGTCCACCGCAAGAATCAAGGCTAACCCGCTGGGGTCTAAGCCTACGGCCTCCAACACGATAATAAGCATAATAATCCCTGCCCCGGGAACGGCCGCAGCGCCAACGGAAGAAAGCACGGCCGTCATCAGAATCGTTAATTGTTGACCGAGGGTGAGGTCCAACCCAAAAGCTTGTGCAATAAACACTGCCGAAACACCCTGGTGAATGCTGGTGCCATCCATATTAATAGTTGCACCTAACGGCAAAACAAAACTGGAGACTTCCTCAGAGATACCGAGATTTTTTTCAGCACAATCAATAGTAACAGGCAAAGTGGCTGCGCTTGAACTGGTGGAAAAAGCCAATACCTGTGCCGGTAAAATACCTTTTACAAACCGCAGGTAAGGCATTTTGGTAAAAGCCTTCAGGATTAGCGGGTACGTTAAAAATACCATTAGCGCCAATCCCAACACAACGTTCAGGCTATATACGCCAAGGGCTTTCATCAGTGGTATATCAATATTCAAACTGGCGAGCAGCGCAAATACACCAATGGGGGCGAAGCGCATAATGAGATCGACAATTTTTAAAATCACTTCGTTGGTGCCATCAAAGAAAGATTTTACCGGCCGTATTTTATCAGGCTTGGCCAGGATCATGGCCACACCAAAAAGCATAGCGAAGAAAATTACCTGGAGCATGTTGGTATTGCTGGACACCGCACCAAAAATATTATCGGGCACAATGTCAACCAGGATTTGCAGCGGGCCATCGTCTTTCAAATTATGTGCCGATGAAATACGGCTATCCATATCGGAGGCAAAAGCTTTACCGAGCTCCTCCCTTTTTTCAGGGGATAGGAATTTCCCCGGCTTAATCACATTCACTAACAGTAACCCGATGGTTACTGCAATTACCGTAGTGGCAAGATACAACCCGATGGTACGCCCACCGATGCGGGAAAGTTTTGAAACATCGGAAAGGTTAGAGATGCCATCAATCAGCGAGAAGATGATCAATGGTATGGCAATCAGCTTTAATCCATTAATGAAGATGGTGCCCCACGGTTTTATCCACGCCATAGTGAATTCAGCCAGGCCAAGCGGTTCAGCGCTCAGGCCCCAAATAATGCCCAAGGCCATGCCGATGAGTATTTTACCATATAGGGGTAGCTTCTTCATGGCTTAAAAATAAGAGGATTTGTTTAAAGAAGCCTATGCTGATCTTTTTTAGTGGATATATCCATACCTGATCGTTGGCTTTATCCTTAACTTTCATTGTTATGAGTATTCAAGACGCAGCAGTTAATTTTAATCAACATGGTTTAAAGTCAAGCGAAGTTGAAGATTCGCGAATACGTAATGGAAAAAATGTACAGGATCAGAAGGGCGAAACAGGATTTTTGATTGCCCTTAAAGCACTGTTGGTTGAACCCATGTTTTTGCTGTTGCTGGCCGCATCAACTATTTATTTTATCACCGGTGAAATTGGTGATGGGATTTTTATGGTGTCGGCCATTGTTTTGGTTGCAACAATTTCGCTTTACCAGGAATCCAGAAGCCGCAAAGCATTATCGGCCCTTCGCACGCTTACCCGGCCTCATTGCAAAGTAATCCGCGATGGAGCGGTGATGGAAATTCGTAGTGAAGAGATTGTGCTGGGTGATATTATGATGGTGGAGGAGGGAAGCATGATTCCTGCTGATGGCAGTATTGTTCAGTCGAACGATTTTTTTGTTAACGAATCACTTTTAACGGGTGAAACGTTTCCCGTTCAAAAGGATGAGCAGGATAACCAGGTTTATCAGGGAACACTTGTAACGGGTGGTTTAGCCATTTGCCGGGTAACGGCTATTGGTAATAAAACGCGCTTGGGAAAAATTGGAAAGAGTATTGAAGCAATTGAAGAAGAGGATACTCCGTTGCAGATTCAGATTCGGAATTTTGTGAAGAAGATGGCCATGGCAGGCCTGATCGTTTTCCTGATCGTTTGGGCTATTAACTTCACGATGTCACACGACCCGCTGGATAGTTTACTAAAGGCACTTACGTTGGCGATGAGCATTCTGCCAGAAGAAATTCCGGTGGCCTTTGCAACCTTCATGGCCTTAGGCGCCTGGCGTATGATGAAAATGGGTGTATTAGCCAAACAAACAAAAACAGTAGAAACCCTGGGTAGCGCAACGGTAATCTGTACGGATAAAACCGGAACGATTACAGAAAACCAGATGAAACTCGCCAAAGTGTTTGTGATGGCGAACCAAAAAATAGCCGAGCCACCAGTGTTTGATGAAGCGGCACAAGAACTTGTTCGGATGGGGATGTGGGCCAGTGAACCTATTCCCTTCGATCCCATGGAAATTGCCTTACATGAGGTTTATCAAAAGCATACAAAAGAAGATGAGCGCCCATATTTCCGGTTTGTGCATGAGTACCCGCTAAGCGGAAAACCACCGATGATGACGCATGTATTTCAAAATGAACAAGGCCAACGAATAATTGCCGCTAAAGGCGCACCGGAAGCTCTACTAGCGGTGTCATTATTATCGCAGCAGGAAAAACAGGTAATTGAAGAAGCTGTGCGTAAACTTTCATTGGAAGGCTTCAGGGTACTGGGCGTAGGCGAAACCCATATGGATGGCAACGATTTTCCGGAGCAGCAGCAGCATTATAAATTCAACTTCAAGGGGTTGTTGGCTTTTTACGATCCGCCCAAAAAGAATATTGCCGGTGTATTTGATGCTTTTTATAAAGCCGGCATTGATGTAAAAATTTTAACCGGTGACAATGCCGAAACTACGGCCACTATTGCCCGTCAGGTAAATTTTAAAGGAGCTGAAAATAGTTTAACAGGTGATGAGTTGGTAACCATGGATGAGGAGGAGTTGAAACATAAGGTTAAAGACACTCATGTTTTTACACGTATGTTTCCGGAAGCGAAGCTAAGGATACTTAATGCATTGAAAGCAAATGGTGAGGTGGTGGCCATGACTGGCGATGGTGTGAATGATGGCCCGGCTTTGAAAGCTGCACATATTGGAATTGCTATGGGAAAGAAAGGATCGGAAATTGCTAAACAATCAGCATCCCTTATTCTTATCGATGATGATTTGGCCAGAATGGTTGATGCAGTAGCCATGGGGCGTAAGATTTATGCTAACCTCAAAAAAGCCATTCAGTATATTATTTCAATTCACATTCCTATAATATTAACAGTACTCATGCCATTGGTATTGGGCTGGATTTATCCAAACATATTCTCTCCGGTACATGTCATTTTTCTGGAATTGATTATGGGTCCAACCTGCTCCATCATTTACGAGAACGAGCCGCAGGAAAAGAATACGATGATTCAAAAACCAAGACCGTTTACTGACAACTTTTTTAACTGGCGTGAACTGAGTACCAGTATCGTTCAGGGGCTGGTGATTACACTGGGCATTCTTATCACCTATCAATTTGCCGTATATCAAGGTGCCAGCGAGGCCACTACCCGCACGATGGTGTTCTCTTCCCTTATTTCAGCTAATGTTTTTTTAACATTAGTTAACCGCTCATTTTATTACTCTATTCTCACCACCGCAGGTTATAAAAATAATCTTGTTCCATTGATCATCATATTAACCCTTATGCTATCCGGATTGATATTATATGTTCCGCCACTTACCAGTTTTTTTGAGTTTGAAAGGCTGGCCGTACAGCAGATACTTTTTAGTATAACCGTGGGCTTTCTATCCGTTATCTGGTTCGAGGCGTTGAAGTGGCGAAAACGAAAGAAAAATCATACCCTGAATTTACCAGCTTGAACTGGCACCACCTCCACCCGAATCGCCACCGCCCCAACTGCCACCACTATCGCTTGAGGACGAGGAACTGCTGTCGCTGCCGGATGAAGAAGATACAACCAGCATGGGAATGATAAATTTATCCAAATGATGATGACCACAATGCATGCATGTGCGTTCTTCTTCACCATAGCCATCTGAAGTGTATGAAGCACTTTCAATGGTTCGCCTGGCGCCAAAGTGATATGTCATGAAACCACATTTAGGACAATGCGTGAATTTTGATTTCTTATTCGGGTAACGTAGTGTTTCAACGGATCCGCAGGTGTTGCACTTCCATACATCATAATCAATCGTGCCGATTTTTTCCTCGGTTATTTGTCCGTCTTTTAAAAATTCATCTTCCTGCGCTTCCGAAAGTTTAACGGTTTGTGTTCCGCATTTCCTGCATAAGCGCGGGTGGTTCCTGAAACTGTTCCTCTTTCTTCGAAGAAGTTGATAAACCAAAATCATGGGGATCGGAAAAAATATAGCCGCTAGTAACCAATACCATTTCTGTTTATTCATGAAGTTGTAGGCATCCTGCTGCTGACCGTGGTTCACAAATTTCTTTCCTATAGAAGAAACCCGGACAAACCGTTCGGCAAACCAAAAAACAATAAGGCTGTAAAGCACCACCATGAATAAGCCGAGCGACCATTTTAGATTGTATGCAGTGAAAAGCAGCAATAATGGCAAAACAAGATAGAGAAGCAGCCAATACAATCTGGTTATGGTAACCTTAGGATAATCCGGTGATGGTTTGAATTTTCCGTTTAAGGTGACGATCAGAAAAAACACCATGGCAACAACAGCATATAACCCGGCAAGTGCTAGGTAAGCGTAGTGATCTTGTGATGAATCGCGTGCAAATATTTCTTCAATTGCTTCAGGTTTCGACAGGATTGAAACAGTAGCATTAATTCCGTTTAACATCCCAGTGTTATAGTCACCTTCTTTGAAGTAGGGTACCATAAACCGCTGCTGAATACGCTTGCAAGTAACGTCAGGCAATACACCCTCTAATCCCTTACCCGTATGAAATCGAATGTTTCGTTGATCCATAACAAAAAGAATCAACAAACCATTGTCTTTACCGGCACGGCCAATACCCCAATAGACGAATAATCGTTGCGCAAAATCAAAAAGATTTTCATTGCCAATGGATGGCAGCATAACCACGGCAACCTGAGCTGTAGCGGTCTTCTCTAAATTACCAAGCAACTGATTAATACGCGCCACTGTGCTGTCATTCAGAATTCGCGAAGGATCGCTTACATAACTGTTGTTAACCAATTTGGTGTTGGGCACCGTTTCTACTGTGTATGACTGTGCCTGTGTTGCCAGTGGGATTACCAGCAACATCCATATTAGATAAACATGTTTCATTTATAGCCGCGAAATTTTTGCGCGAAGTAAGAAATCGGCCAGCACCAGGGCAGCCATGGCTTCAACAATGGGCACTGCACGCGGGACCACACACGGATCGTGTCTCCCCTTTCCGCTTACGGTAACTTCATTTCCTTCTTTATCTACACTTTGCTGGTCCTGCATAATGGTGGCCACGGGTTTAAAGGCCACCTTGAAATAGATATCTTCTCCATTACTGATGCCGCCTTGGATACCGCCTGAGTGATTGCCCTTAGTTTTTATTTTTCCACCCTCATTTACAAACTCATCATTATGCTGCGAGCCCGTGAGTTTTGTTCCTTCAAAGCCACTGCCGTATTCAAAACCTTTAACCGCATTTATGCTGAGCATGGCTTTTCCGAGTTCGGCATGAAGTTTATCAAACACCGGTTCACCTAAACCCACGGGTGTATTTTTTATCACACAGGTTACCACACCACCAATAGTATCGCGGTTTAGGCGAATTTGATCAATCAACGCAATCATTTTCTCGGCTGTAGCCGGATGTGGACATCGAACAATATTGTCTTCGGTTTTTGAAAGATCCAGTTGTGTGTAAGAAGGTGATTGAACATCCCCTACCTGCGACACATAAGCATTTATTTCGATGGAATGATTTTTCAACAACTGTTTGGCAATCGCCCCAGCGGCTACACGGGCAGCCGTTTCACGGGCTGAACTTCTTCCGCCACCACGGTAATCACGAATACCGTACTTGGTTTCATAGGTATAGTCGGCATGGGAGGGACGAAACGTATTTTCCAAATGACTGTAATCTTTGCTTCGCTGATCCTGGTTTTCAATAACAATGGCAATAGGCGCACCGGTTGTTTTTCCCTGAAACACTCCGCTTAGTATTTTAAAAGTGTCGTCTTCCTTGCGTTGGGTAGTTATTTTCGATTGGCCAGGTTTTCTACGATTCAGTTCGGCTTGGATAAAAGATTCATCTATTTCAAGTCCGGCCGGACAACCATCAACGACCACGCCAATAGCCGGACCATGTGATTCGCCAAAGGTGGTTATCCGAAAAAGTTTTCCGTAGCTGTTCATTTACTTCTTGAACACAAGATAAGCCGATCCGGCCAACATCACCAAAATAAAAATGTTCAGAACGATTTTCATCCACCCGCCATTGGATACACTTCTCAACGTATTGTCTGCAAAGTTGATCTGATCATAGAAGGAACCTGCATCCACCGATTCAATTACTTCGTTCTTCAAACTTTCTCCCTGCACTACTACTGCTGCTTTGGCCATCAGTGTGTCATATGCTTTTTTTGTCGGATTGAAGAACACCCACTTAAAATCATCACCTAACTTAAATTCCCCTGGTTCTTTTGGGATAATAAAGTAGCTGAATGTTTTGCTGCCGGTAACGCGGTTGTTTTCGCGCCTGATGTTCTGCCTTACGTTGGGCTCGTAAAAATCAAAGTTAGCCGTATTCTTTACAGCAGGTTTTTCAATGGATGATATGTTTCCTTCACCGTAGATAATAAAATCGTATGAAAAGCTTTTTCCGGTTTCCAGCGCGGTTGAACTTATTTTTTCCTCCAACCGATAATCGCCCACGGCTACCTGCTTGCTTAGCGGGTGTGGCGGCAGTTCTTTAACCTTAACTGTTTTGGGTTTGGAATAAAATGTTTTGAAATCTTCTTGCCGGTTCTGACCAAAGAAGGAAGGATTTTTTGCCACTTTATATTTCAACATTTCCAAGGGCACACTGGGAAACGTAACAGGCTCTGTATTTAAAGGGTAAAAATTTGCCTGGTACATCTTATACCGGGTATACATTTTACCATTCACGTTTACCCGTTCGCCTTCAATATTTTCAATGCTAAAGTTTTCTTCCCAACAGTTTGCAGGTTTTATCTTTTTTAAAATTTCTGAAAGTTGTTTGCTGATTTGGTGCCAGTAAAGGGGAGCCTTGTTGTCCTCGGCTACATAAAAGGCGAGCACGGCATTAAAACCTTCGCCTGCATAAACTTCATCTTTACCGGTGGTCAATGCCAAAAAGGCATCTTCCTTAATATCGATATATTCTGTTGGCGGGGCACCATAAGTATTGTCGCGCTCAAAGAAACTCCTGAAAGGATCGTATTGCCGTGGCTGTGTTACCGGTGCGCCTACTGTTACTTTTTTCCCTTCGGATGAAATTACCTGATCGTTAACCTTCATTTTAAATGGGGGCACCGTAATAACACCCTGGCGTTTGGGGATGTAGTTCATGATGATGCTTTGCGAGGAGGAGGTTTGACCATTGATGAAACTGGTTTGCGATGAGGTTGACTGGCCGCCTTTGGTAAAACCTTCAATATCGGGGAAGTTATCGATGCTTCTTAAACGGTCGTTTTGAATGCTTACCGTTATCGTCCAACCCTGATTCTGCCCGATTTCATCGGGACCAAGGGTAATTTGGATGCCTTGTCCGCTAGCGAACGTTGCGGCTAAACTGGTTAGTAAAAGCGTGAAAAGAACGTTTATCGAAAAATCCGGCCTCATACTCAATCGCTGTACCAAAATGAACGTTTAAAAGTAAAAATGTTCTTTCAGTTAATTTAACTCCATGCTAAATTTAACTGTGTTAAGCGTAATTATTTTTTAAACCGTTCCTTACTTTATTGCTATGCTGAGTTATGTAAAGAAGGTGCTCACGAAAGTGAGTTTTGACGCCCAGCTCTTTGAAAAAGAGCTTCGAAAGGCCATCAAAATGTTGATTGGCGATGACATCCGGGAGCTCAAACAATGGTGTTACACCAGGTTTGGGAATCAGTATGAGGCGATTTTAAATCGCTGTTTTGTAGTAGCGTAGTTTTAGTAGAAACATCAAGCCCCCTTGTTAAAGCATGGGGGCTTTAAATTTTTTTAGACGGTTAGCCATTTAGTGCTGGCGCTATTCAAAGAAGCACACCGATCCGCCCACCCAGGTTTTGTTCATATTAAATTTTACGCCAATCATTTCTCCACGGCTTAACCGGGCGAGGTTGGTAACTAAACGTGGACGAGCCTCTCCCTTTTCCCACACAAACAATAACCTGATTTCAGTTTTCACCAAACCATCGGGCGCTTGTATCACGGGCTCGTACTGGATTTTTCGTTGCAATAAAAAATTATGACGCTCCTCATTGGGAATAGAAGTCACGTCTTCTTTTTTAACATGAAAGATGATGCCGCTGCCGGAAAAAGAGAATAGGGGTTTAAGTACATAGTTCTGCAGATCATCTGGAAATTGATCATAGTCGCTTAAAAAGCGGCACTCAGGAACATACTCACTTTTAATAAACGGCATGGTGAATTTGCTGATGCGGAAAAACCAGTTGGGATGTCCGGCCCACTCCACATCCACTTCTTCAGTCAGGTTAAAGTCAAGTGGTAAATCCTTGCGGGCGGTCAGTTCATCAAAAATTACGCGGTTATAAATGCGCTTTACCTGGGTTTTTTTTCCGTTAAGGGAATAAAACAATTTTCTTCCTTCGCGCTTCACATTGCCAATGTGTACAGGTTCAATGCCGGTGTACTGTTTGGTAACCACGAAATCGATAGCGGTGTTTTGCTGAAGCGGATCGATTTCCAGCAAAATTACTTCTGCCGGATCATGACCATTCAGCAGAATTTTTGAAATCAATTGCTGATATTCAGCGCTACTCAAGCCAATATGTGAATTCAGGGTTTCAGGAATCGGAAAGTGCTCGCGATAGCGATTCGATAGAAAATCCTGCCAGCAAAACAAAGAAGGGAAACCCTGCATTTCAATGAGTTGAGGTTGCAGTTCGCCTGTTGATGATTTTACAATACCAAAATCAAGCGCCAGAAAGAGGGTATGGTCATCTTCGTTTGGCACATATAAATGTTTTGGTATAGCCCGTTCGGTTTTTTTCTTTAGTTCATCGCTCGCCAACAAATCCACGATGCTATCCGAAGCCTGAATTAATTTTTGTTTTAAGTCGCGGCCAACAAATACAGGTGTTTCAGCCACACGGAATTTTATCGGGAAATCATAGTAGCGATTAAGGGCATCAATAAAGCGATTGTACTTCTCGTCTGAAAAGAACTTATTGTATTCACGCCTGACCGAATCGATCATGATAAAACAGAAGATAACTGTGTTTGAAGGCCCATCATTAAAAAGCGTGGAACTACGGCATGGTACGTGGCCATAATTTTGTCCGGGTCACCCAAGTGGTCAAGCATGTCCCAGTATTTTTTCTCACCGTGTTTTTGAATAACCAGTTCTTTCTTGTCTTCGCGAAGCAGGTACATGCGCATGCCGGGAGCATCGGCTTCGGGATGGAACTGTGTGCCAATAAAGGCTTCATCAAAGCGTATGGCCATTACGGCCCTGTCGAAATGGACATGCGGACGATACTTTTCAATGGCCAACAATGCCCCCCCGCGTTGTTCAATTTTATCAACATCGGGTTCGGTAATCTGATAGTCACGCGAGTCAACGGCCCATAGCGGATCGTTCAGGCTCCTGAAAAGGGGTTCATGCATACCGGCATCCGTTTTATGCACGGGCATTACCCCAAAGGAAGTGCTTTTTCGCTTGCTTACTTTGGCATAACCGTAATGCCGGCAATAGAGTTGAAAGGAATGGCAGATGAGCAACACATGTTTTTTTTCCTGCGGATGTCGGGCATTGTGCTCGTGCAGTGCATCCATTAAGGCAAAGTATTTACGCTCCCAAAGTGAGCCCTTACTATCCAACGGACTTCCTGGTCCGCCACTGCTGATATAAATGTCATAATCCGTTCCAGGCACTTCGCATTGTAACCGCACATCAAATACATCAAACGTGACTGGAAGATGGGAGTCTGCCGTGAATTCCTGAATGAGTTGTCGGATGCCGCGCATGCCTTCGTTGGGCATTCCTTCATACAAATCAAGTACAGCTATGCGTATGTTATCCCGTGCTGTCACTAATGTAATATTTCAGTTTAAAAATTTCTGCTTCAGCAATTACTTGTTTCAGCAATAATGTAGTCAACCACATTTTCCAGGTTACCGGTTTGGTTAAACACGGCCAGTTGCCGATCGGCACCGGTTCCGTGCTCAAGCATGGTGTAAACATAACGGATGGCGTCCCGGCTTCCAAGTTCATCAACAACATCATCAATAAACTCAAGAAGTTCCATTATCAGCGCCCGTGTTTCTACTTCTGTTTGTTTGCCAAAGTCTATCAGTTTACCATCGATGCCATAGCGGCAGGCGCGCCATTTGTTTTCGTTTATGAGGGCACGTGTATAAACAATGAAACTCATGTTTTGCTTACGAAGCTTATACAGTTTAGCTACCAGTGCCTGGAAAACTGCTGCAATGGCCAATGTTTCATCTACGCGTGAGGGCACATCGCAAATGCGGAATTCAATGGTATCGAAAAAGGGATGTACGCGAACATCCCACCAGATTTTTTTGGCGTTGTCGATGCAACCGGTTTTGATCAGCAGGTTTACATAATTTTTAAACTCATCCCAGTCAGCAAAATAATCGGGTAAGCCGGTGCGGGGGAACTTATCGAAAACTTTTGTTCGGAAGGATTTAAAGCCGGTGTTTCGCCCTTCCCAAAACGGACTGTTGCACGACAGGGCATATACGTGTGGCAGAAAGTACCGGATGGTATTCATGATATGTATTGCCATATTTTTATCGGCAATACCCACATGCACATGCAAGCCAAAAATCAGGTTTGATCGTGCAGCTTCCTGCATCTCGTTCACGATTTCATCGTAGCGCGGATTGGGCGTAATCAATTGTTTCGACCAATGCGAAAACGGGTGCGTACCGGCAGCACCAATTCGAAAGCCCATGTTTTGTGCAATGCCGCATACCAATTTTCGCAAGCCGCGTATATCGGCACTGGCTTCCTGAATATCGGCACAAATTCCGGTGCCTACTTCAACCACAGCCTGGTGCATTTCTGCTTTTACACGGTCTTTTAAAATGTGTTGGGCGGCATCAACAATCCGTTGATCGTGCGAGGTGAGTTCGCGGGTAACCGGATCGATCACCATGTACTCCTCTTCAATGCCAAGTGTAAACTTTTCCATAAACCACTTTGTCGCGGATAGGTGAACGGCTTATTTTAATTTTGTTTTTGTGGGGGCTTTGGGCTTGGCAGCAGGTTTTGCGGCCGATCCTTTCATAAAATTTGCAACCGAGTCGGTAACAAACGTTCCCCACGTAAGGTTGTCTTTGCCAGGCTTTTGCTGTTGTGCGCGTTCAACGGCCATTTTAGCGGCATGTTCCACCACCCATTCAAAATTTTCCTGCCCAACGGAATGCACATCCGCATCGGGGGCGGGATTGCAAAAATCAATGGCGTAGGGTATGCCATTCCTAACGGCCATTTCAACAGTATTAAAGTCATAGCCCAATGCATTGCATAATGTAAGTACATAGTCGTGTACTTTTTTCAAGAGCTTTTCCGATGCCGGTGGCCCGTTAACCACATAGCGCAAGTGATGCGGGTTGCGCGGTTCATATTGCATAATGCGCACGTACTTTCTGCCCAGGCAATAACAACGGAAATATTCTTCAAAAATAATTTCTTCCTGCAGCATCATTACCAGTTGACCGGTTTCTTTAAAAGATTTGAAGAACTCATCCATGTTATTGAGTTTGTACACATTTTTCCAACCTCCACCGGCATGGGGTTTCATGTAGGCCGGCCAACCGATGTATTCAAATATTTTTTCCCACGTTAAAGGGAATTTTAAATTCCGGAACGACTCATCACTGGTATCGGTGGGTTTATCATGTGAAGGAAGAATAACGGTTTTGGGTACCGGCACGCCAAGCTTTACGGCCAACGCGTTGTTAAAAAACTTTTCATCGGCACTCCACCAAAAGGGATTGTTAATGACTGCCGCGCCACCAATGGCAGCATTTTTTAAATAGGCACGATAAAAAGGAACGTCCTGCGAAATGCGGTCGATAATTACCGCATAGTCCGAAGGCTCACCTTGCTCAACTTTGTCGATCAGGACGGGTTCGGCAACGATATCTTTTAATCCCATTTTGTTAATGCGCTCAACAAAGGCTTCCGGAAAAGTGCGTTCCATGCCGTGCAGTATGCCTATTTTTTTCATGTGTATGGGGTTTTTGTTATTTGATCAAGGAAAGGTAATGCGGAAACATTTCGCGCCAGGAGGGCCAGTCATGCGGATGGTTGTGACGAACATCCAGCCAGTGGTTAATGCCTTTGTTGCGTAATACCTCAGCCATTTTTTCGTTTGCGTTCCAGCACATATCGTGTGTGCCGGTACCCAACACTACAAACATATCGTGGAAGTGATGGTTTTGGGCGTTGGGAATAAAATCCGGGGGGTTGTTGAAATAAGCATTGTCATCGTAGTACCCATCCAGCTGATCTTTAATGTCAAAGGCTGCCCCCATGTTGAATACGTATTTCACCACTTCCGGGTGGCGAAAAGCAAAATTGGTAGCATGGTAACCTCCAAAACTACAACCGGCCGTAGCCACCCGGTGTACGCCTGTTTCGTGCTGCATCAACGGTACTAATTCGTGCAGCAGAAACTGATCGTACCAGATGTGGTTCTTCACCCGGTCGGCCGGATGGATGTTTTTGTTATACCAACTCATCGAATCAATTCCATCCGGACAATAAATTTTTACTAACCCTTCATCCAGAAACCACGCAACACTATCAATTAGTTTAAAATCTTTGTTTTCGTAATAGCTACCCATAGAGGTTGGGAACAGTATGACGGGGTATCCACGTGTGCCAAAGGCCAGTGTACCAATTTCTCTTCCCAGGTTGGGGCTATACCATTTGTGGAAATGTTCGTGGGGCATGGGCAGGTCAGTTACCGATGGTTAATGGTAAACTTATATTTTTACAGCTTTAAAATAAGCATTTCAATAAATTAAATTCATTGACAGCCAAACATCATTATCATTTAGAACGCCTTACGGACGTTCATTCCAAACTTTTAGACCGCGATACAGTAGTCGATATTTTTTTACCTTATCAGTTTGAAAAAGCCGAAAAGCCCTTTCCGTTGCTGATCCTGAACGATGGCCAGGACGGGGAAGCGATAGCCTTGAAAGAAACCCTTGAGGAACTTACACTAAATAAGTCCATAAAGGGCATTGTAGTAGTGGCGGTACATGCCGGTGACCGCATGCAGGAATATGGTGTGGCCGGCCACCCCGATTTTAAAAAGCGGGGAAAGAAAGCCAAGGATTACACCCGCTTTGTGATGGCGGAGTTGATACCCTATATTCATTACCGGTACTCCATTTCCGATGAAGTGGCCGATAGGGCGATAGCCGGATTTTCCATGGGGGGTCTTTCGGCTGTTGATATCGCCTGGCATCATGCCGATTACTTTGGCAAAGCGGGTGCGTTTAGCGGATCATTCTGGTGGCGCAAACGCGATGCAAAGAGCAGGCTGTATTCCGATACCCGCGACAGGATTATGCATAGCGTTATCCGGAAAGGAAGGCATAAGCCGGGGTTAAAATTTTGGTTTCAAACCGGTTTATTGGATGAAACGGCTGATCGGAATAAAAATGGTGTGATTGATTCGATTGATGATACGCTGGACCTGATTGTTGAGCTGACGAAAAAAGGCTACCGCCCTTTTCACGACATCCAATATTATGAGATGGCCGATGGCGAACATAACCTGCCCACCTGGAAACGTGCCATGCCGGAGTTTTTGAAGTGGGCGTTTAAAAATTAATTCGTTTATTCGTTGATGAGTTGATCGAAAAATTAATCAGGTTGACTTAGACTTTAGCACAAATTCTATATTGCGTTTCAATCCCTTGTATCCGGTTCGTTGCACAGCCGATTTCTTAAACACTTTCTTAAACACTTCTTCCGTAATTTCTTTCCAATCATTCACCGACATATTTTCCAATTCAGCATGCGGTTTAAAACGGCTTTCATGGTGTGGTTGTGAGAAACGGTTCCACGGGCAAACATCCTGGCAGATGTCGCACCCGAAAATCCAATTTTCGAATTTTCCTTTTACTTCATTCGGTATTTCTTCCTTTAACTCAATGGTGAAGTAGGAGATGCACTTGCTGCCATCCACCACATACGGTTGTGGAATGGCTTCCGTAGGGCAGGCATCCATGCAGGCCGTGCACGTGCCGCAGTAATCTTTAATCGGTCTGTCATACTCCAGTTCCAGGTCAAGGATAAGTTCAGCGAGAAAAAAGAAACTACCCATCGATCGGTTTAACAGCAAGGAATTTTTGCCGATCCAACCGATGCCCGATTTTTTTGCCCACGCCCGTTCCATCACCGGGGCTGAATCAACAAAGGCGCGACCATTTACATCACCAATTTCTTCATCGATCAAGAATAGGAATTCCTTGAGTTTATCTTTTATCACAAAATGATAATCCTCACCATAAGCATACTTGGCAATTTTAAGATTGTGGTCACTGGCCAGATCTTTTTCGGGATAGTAGTTGTACACCAGGCTTACAACCGATTTTGCTCCCTCTACCAGTTTGGTTGGATCAAGACGTTTATCGAAGTGATTTTCGAGGTAGCTCATTTTTCCCTGGTAGCCTTTGGATAACCAGGTTTCTAACTTGTCTGCCTCCTCTTCCAGAAATGCAGCTTTTGAGATACCGCAAAAACTAAAACCGAGTTTTGCGGCTGTGGATTTTATGAAGTGCGTTTGGGTTTTTGGCGATGATGATTTCAACCGTTAGACTTTTTCAAATTCGAAATGAAGCAGCATAAGGTCTGTTCCTTTGAATGATTCAATAGTAAGCGTTTCACCATTCTTGTTAGTAAATTCCACTTCAAAAATATTATCATCTAATTGTTCAACAATAGTCCCAACTTGTCCCTTACTTAGTTTTTTTTCAGGCACATCATTAAGAAGCGCAACAACATCTAATAGTTTAAAAGCTTGCATACTTTTAGGTTTTAACATAACACGTTATAAGCCTTGGAAATTCCTCGTTTTTCAGAATAATCCAAACCGTTCGAACGGTAGCCTTTTGATTAAAGTTAGTAATATTTATATCAACAAAATATCGGGTGCCATATTGATCGTTATGGCCAGTAATAGCCTCGCCTTGCCCTAACCCTTTTAGTATCTCATTACTTAATTTTTCTGCATCAGATGATTTTAAGGAGAGTGCGGATAGAAATACCCTGGCTTTAAACTTTCCTGTGGGATGACCATCATTCAAAACATAATTTTTAAGTTTTGTTATATCGATCTTCGCATTAATCCAGTTAGGGAGTTTCATACTGACTAATCAAACAACCCTGGCCTTTTCGATTGGGGCGGAGCGAGCTTTAGGTGTTTGTAGGCCAATTCTGTTGCTTCACGTCCGCGTGAAGTGCGTTTGATGTACCCCTCCTGAATTAAGAATGGCTCATATACTTCTTCAATGGTTTCGGCTTCATCTCCCACAGCAGTGGCAATGGTGGTTAATCCGACAGGACCGCCTTTAAATTTTTCGATAATGGTTAGCAGAATGCGGTTGTCCATTTCATCCAGCCCGTGTTCATCCACGTCCAGCGCCCTCAACGCCATTTGCGCAATGGCCAGGGTAATCGTTCCATCACCTTTAATTTGGGCAAAGTCCCGCGTTCTGCGTAAAAGGTTATTGGCTATACGCGGTGTGCCGCGGCTTCTTCGGGCAATTTCAAATGCGGCATCCTCTTCAAGTGGAGTATTCAAAATACTGGCTGACCGATGAATGATTTTATTCAGCAAGGCAGCATCATAGTATTCCAAACGCGCATTAATACCAAAGCGTGCCCGTAATGGTGAAGTGAGTAAACCAGCCCGTGTGGTTGCACCGATTAGTGTAAAGGGATTTAACCCGATTTGAATTGATCGTGCATTCGGACCGGTATCAAGCATGATGTCGATCTTGAAATCCTCCATAGCCGAATAAAGGTATTCTTCCACAATGGGATTAAGCCGGTGGATTTCATCTATAAAGAGAACATCATGCGCCTCAAGGTTGGTCAGCAGGCCTGCCAAGTCGCTGGGTTTATCAAGTACAGGCCCAGAGGTAATTTTTATGTTCGTTTCCAGTTCGTTGGCAATAATGTAGGATAGCGTTGTTTTGCCTAAGCCTGGGGGGCCATGAAGCAACACATGATCCAGCGGCTCACTGCGCTGCTTAGCCGCCTGCACAAACACCTTTATGTTGTCAACAACCTTTTGCTGTCCGGTAAAATCGCTGAACGAAAGCGGCCGGAGTGCTTTTTCGAATTCCTTTTCGGTTGCTGATTGGTTCTCGGCATCACCCTGCAAATAATCTTCGCGCATTAACTAGAGTTTTGCGAAGGTACTCAATTAGACGGATTTTGTTAAAGCAACACTGTTGCATTAGCGCAATTTCCATAACTTGCGCCTTCATTTTTTGGGTATGGACAATCGGAAGAAGAACATCATCTATAGTTTAATACTAATCACCTCGGTATTTGCCGTTTGGTTATACCGCAAAAACCAGGCACCGGAACCCATGATGATTGAGGGTAAAACAATGGGCACCACCTATCACATTACCTATTTTGATGATCAGCGCAGAAACTTTAAAACCTCGGTCGACTCCCTGCTGGAAGTAGTCAATCAAAGCATAAACACGTATCTACCAAACTCAGAGATAACGTTATTTAACAAAGGAGAGCGGTCCTTTAGTTTTTCACTTCCGTATTTCTTACCGGTGTTGAGGAAGTCGCAGGAAGTTTTTACGGCCTCTTCCGGGGCGTTTGATCCTACCGTAATGCCGTTAGTCAATGCATGGGGTTTTGGCCCGGCTGAGCCGCTTAACCCGGGTAACTTGCAGGTGGATTCTATTCGCGACTTTATTGGGTTTGATAAAATAAAATTCAATACGGACAGTGTGTGGAAAACGGATCCGCGCACGCAGCTTGATTTTGGCGGAATCGGGCAAGGATATGGTGCCGATGTGGTAACGGAATTTATGAAAGCGAAAGGCATAATAAATATGTTGGTTGAACTTGGTGGTGAAGGAATGGCTTGTGGCATAAACCTTAAAACCCAAAAGCCCTGGGAGATAGGCATTCTTGATCCGGCCTCTACACGCGACAATCTTTTTTTTAAGGCCTATATTTCATTGAAGGATAAATCTTTTACAACCTCCGGAAATTACTTTAACTACCGTGAGGTTGATGGCAAGAAGTTTTCGCACACCATTGACCCAGCATCGGGCTACCCGGTTCGTAAAGAAATTTTAAGTGCATCTGTTTTTGCAGCAGATGGCACCACGGCCGATGCCTGGGCTACGGCCTTTATGGTAATGGGGCATGAACATGCCATCGAAATTTTGAATAGCCGCAACGACTTGGATGGGTTGCTTATTTATTCAGACGAGCAAGGCGCCCAGCAAGTATTTATATCAAACGGAATTAAGAAAAGCGTGGTGCTGAACCAGTAAAACATGACCCTAAAGCTACTTGTTCTTTTTTTCACGCCACTGCTTTCGGGTTTGTTGGTTTACCTTATGCCCGGAGGTAGAACAAAAAACTTCAGGCTATTGCTTGTATTTGCCGGGGCTTATCTTTTTGGTATTACCGTAGTACACATACTTCCGGAACTGTACCGTGGCAACGGTGAGGTAGAGTTGATCGGGTTGTTTGTACTGTGCGGTTTTTTTCTGCAACAAATTCTGGAGCACTTTACATCCGGTGTAGAGCATGGACATATCCACACACATGAGCATGTTCATGATCACCAACACACCCATCATCAACTATCGGCTATTGTACTCTTAATGGCTTTGTGCGTGCATGCCTTTCTTGAGGGTGCTATGCTGGCACAGCCCGTAACCATGGGTTTTCAGTACGATGTGAATGCTATTTTGTTAGGGATTGCGCTGCACCGTGCCCCCGCAGCTTTTGCCTTGATGACGGTGCTCACCTTTCAACTCCATTCCCGAAACAAGGCCATACCTTACCTCGTTGTTTTTTCTGTAGCCGCACCTGTTGGCTTGCTGATCAGTACATACCTGGTAGAGGCCGAAATCCTTTCGCAATCCGGATTGGTATTATTGTATGCGTTGGTTAGCGGTAACTTTCTTCATATTTCCACCACCATCGTTTTTGAAAGCAGCCCTGAGCATCATTTTAATGCCCGCAAGCTCACGGTAGCCATTTTGGGCGCACTGGTAGCGGTTGCTGTTGAGTACTTCCTTTAATTTAGGGTTTTCCAAATCAAACAAATATCCGATTTTAGGTGCCTTCAACCGGAAAGCCCATGAATCCGATAAACTCCTTTGCGGAATACCAAAAGCAGTATGCTTTAAGTGTCGAGAACCCGGAAGCCTTTTGGGCAGGTACTGCTGAGGATTTTCATTGGCAAAAAAAATGGGATCGTGTACTGGAGTGGGATTTTCATAAACCTGAAGTGAAATGGTTTGTTGGTGGGAAATTGAACATTACAGAAAATTGCCTTGACAGGCATTTGCCTGCGCGGGCAAACCAAACGGCCATTATTTGGGAACCTAATAATCCTGCTGATGCGTCACAACATATCACGTATCAGGAGCTCTTCCGCAATGTGTGCCGGGTGGCCAACATGTTAAAGGCTCAAGGCATTAAAAAGGGTGACCGTGTGTGTATTTACATGCCCATGATTCCCGAAGTGGCATACGCCATGCTGGCCTGTGCCCGAATTGGTGCCGTACATTCAGTGGTGTTTGCCGGCTTTTCTGCAGGTTCCTTGATCGATCGTATTAATGATGCGGGATGCAAACTGGTACTGACAGCCGATGGAGCCTATCGGGGTGATAAAGTCATTGATCTTAAATCCATAATAGATGAAGCGCTGGAAAAATGCCCTTCAGTGGAACGGGTTCTTGTGGCTAAGCGCACTAAATCAAAAGTAAACATGAAACCCGGGCGTGATTTGTGGTGGGAAGAAGCGATCAAAAATGTTTCGGATGTATGTGCAGCCGAAGAAATGGATGCTGAGGACTTGCTTTTTATTTTGTACACATCCGGCTCAACCGGAAAACCGAAAGGCATGGTTCATACCTGTGGTGGCTATATGGTGTACACCAACTATACATTTAAAACAGCTTTTCAGTACCAGGATGGCCAGGTGTACTGGTGCACGGCAGATGTAGGCTGGATCACCGGGCATTCCTATATTGTCTATGGTCCATTATCGGCCGGAGCGATAACGCTCATGTTTGAAGGTGTTCCTTCCTGGCCCGATATGGGCAGGTTTTGGCATGTTGCGGAAAAACATCGGGTAAATATTTTTTACACTGCTCCAACGGCTATCCGCTCGTTGGAAAAAGCTCCATTGAGTTTTGTAAAACAGTACGATTTGCATTCGATTAAAATATTGGGTACGGTAGGGGAGCCTATCAACGAAGAAGCCTGGCATTGGTATCATGAAAATATTGGCCGTGGCAAATGCCCGGTAATTGATACGTGGTGGCAAACCGAAACCGGTGGTTTTATGATATCCCCCATTGCCAACGTTACCCGATTGAAGCCCGCACATGCTACCTTTCCATTGCCCGGTGTTCAGCCCGCCATCATGGATGAAAACGGAAATGAACTGTTGGCCAATGGCGTAGAGGGTCGGTTGGCGATCCGGTTTCCATGGCCTGCGATGGCGCGTACTATCTATGGAGATCACCAACGGTTTAGAGACACCTACTTTTCTACCTTTCCTGGAAAGTATTTTACAGGCGATGGCTGTAAACGCGATGACGAGGGTTATTATCGCATAACCGGCAGGGTTGATGATATTATTATCGTATCGGGCCATAATATGGGCACGGCCGAAATTGAAAGTGCTATTGATGAGCATTCAGCAGTCTGTGAATCGGCTGTGGTGGCCTATCCGCACGATATAAAAGGACAGGGCATTTACGCCTATGTAATCTGTTACGATAAACCCCACGAAGAAGAGAAGCTACGTAAGGAAATACGCGAACTGGTTGCTAAAATTATTGGCCCAATTGCCAAGCCAGATAAGATCCAGTTTGTAAGTGGGCTTCCCAAAACCCGATCGGGAAAAATTATGCGAAGGATTTTGCGAAAAGTTGCCGAGGGAGATACCACCAATTTAGGAGATGTTACTACCTTGCTCGACCCTGCGGTGGTGGAAGAAATAAAAAGCGGGGCATTATAGAAGTAAAACAATGTAAACATGGAAATATCAGGAACAGTAGTTAGCCTTCTGCCGCTTCAAACCGGGCAGGGAAAAAACGGAGTATGGAAAAAACAAGAATTTATCCTCGAAACACCGGGGCAATACCCAAAAAAAGTTTGCCTTTCGCTGTGGGGTGAGAAAGTGGATGAAAACCGATTAAATGCCGGGGATAAAATTACGGCATCGATCAATATTGAAAGCCGCGAGTATAACGGCCGTTGGTACACCGATGTGCGCGCCTGGAAAATTGCAAAACAAACAGGGCAGGAACGTGAAATGGCTCCACCGCCAGATCAGTCGTTTATGCCGGATACCAATTCCAGTGACGATTTGCCATTCTAAAATAAGTCGTCCTACCACTTCAAGTGGTAGGACGACTATTCCCCAACAAAAAACCCTGATGGATCACCATCAGGGTTTTTTATTTATTGTTCTTTATTGGAATCAACTTCCGCAAGCCTCACAGGCATCCGGATTGTCTAATGAGCAGGCCATGTCGGCTTTCTTTTGCTCATAGTCGGCAACCTGTTGGTTGCCATAAACCATCTCTTGCTGCGGCTCAGCAACGGTTGCCGTAACGGTGGTTGTTTTTACCTCGGCACCAACCGTTTGTTGAATGGCCGATTTATCGAGCGTGAATTTGATCGCATCAGCAGCGGCTGTTGAGCGCAGGTAGTACATACCCGTCTTCAATCCTTTCTTCCAGGCGTAGAAGTGCATGGAAGTAAGCTTACCGAAGTTTGGATCTTTCAAGTGGATATTCAGGCTTTGCGACTGGCAAATGTATGCCCCACGGTCGGCCGACATATCGATGATTGCTTTTTGAGAGATCTCCCAAACAGTTTTGTAAATATCCTTGATGTTTTGTGGAATTTCAGGAATGGGTTGTACCGAGCCGTTGGTAGCAATGAGTTTTTGGCGCATCGTTTCATTCCACAAACCAAGATCAATCAGGTCTTTCATCAGGTGTTTGTTGGCAATGATGAATTCACCGGAAAGTGTTCTGCGTGTATAAATGTTCGAAGTATAAGGTTCAAAACATTCATTATTACCAAGAATCTGCGAAGTAGAAGCAGTTGGCATGGGGGCCAGCAATAAAGAGTTGCGAACACCATGCTTCTTCACATCTTGCTTCAATTGCTCCCAGTTCCATCGGCCGCTCTTCGGGGTTACGCCCCACATATCAAATTGAAAAATTCCTTTCGATACTGGTGATCCTTTAAACGTTTCATAAGGGCCGTGTACTTTGGCAAGCTCCATAGAAGCTTCCATGGCACCAAAGTAAATGGTTTCGAAGATGTCTTCATTGAGCCTGCGCGCTTCTTCTGAATCGAACGGCATGCGCAACATGATAAACGTATCGGCTAACCCCTGAACGCCTAACCCAATCGGGCGATGGCGCATGTTGGAGTTGCGCGCTTCTTCTACCGGGTAGTAGTTTACATCAATAACCTTGTTCAGGTTACGGGTTACTACTTTAGTGATCTCGTAAAGTTTCTGATGATCGTACTTGCCATCCTCTGTTACAAATTTGTTCAGCGCAAGCGAGGCGAGGTTACATACAGCAACTTCATCTTTCGAGGTATACTCAATAATTTCTGTGCACAAATTGCTGGACTTAATGGTGCCCAGGTTTTTCTGATTTGATTTGCGGTTAGCGGCATCTTTATACAAGATGTATGGCGTTCCGGTTTCGATTTGTGATTCGAGGATTTCAAACCAAAGATCCTGCGCTTTTATCTGTTTGCGGTAACGTCCTTCTTTTTCATACTTATCGTAGAGTCTTTCAAACTCTTCGCCCCACACATCAGCCAAACCGGGTGCTTCGTTCGGGCAGAAGAGCGACCACATTTCGTTGTTTTCCACACGCTGCATAAACAGGTCCGGAATCCACATGGCGTAGAACAGATCGCGCGCACGCATTTCCTCTTTGCCGTGGTTTTTCTTCAGGTCGAGAAAATCAAAAATATCGGCATGCCAAGGCTCCAGGTAAATGGCAAAACTTCCTTTACGTTTTCCACCGCCCTGGTCAACATACCGGGCCGTCATATCGAAGTTGCGTAGCATCGGAACGATACCATTGGAGGTTCCGCCCGTGCCTTTGATGTAGGAGCCTTTTGCCCGGACATTATGGATGCTGAGGCCGATGCCCCCTGCCGACTGAGAAATTTTGGCGCATTGCTTCAATGTATCATAAATGCCGTCAATACTATCATCCTTCATGGTAAGCAGGAAGCATGAAGAAAGCTGCGGTTTGGGTGTTCCTGCATTAAATAAAGTTGGTGTAGCATGGGTAAACCACTTTTCCGAAAGCAGGTTGTATGTTTCAATGGCCGCGGGAATATCCTCGCCATGTATGCCTACCGCTACGCGCATAAGCATATGTTGTGGGCGTTCCACTACCTTACCGTCAATCTTCATCAGGTACGAGCGCTCCAGGGTTTTAAACCCGAAGTAGTCATAACTGAAATCACGATCATAAAGGATAGCTTCATCAAGCTCTGCGGCATGGTCACGCACGGTCTTCCACATTTCTTTCGAAATCAGTGGGGCGTTCTCCCCAGTTTTAGGATCCACGTACGTGTACAGGCGTTTCATGGTGTTGGAAAAAGACTTGCTCGTAACCTTATGCAGGTTTGAGGTAGCCAAACGAGCAGCCAACTTGGCGTAATCCGGGTGCTTGGTCGTCAGCGTTGCGGCAATTTCCGCAGCGAGGTTGTCCAATTGGATCGTGCTTACGCCATCGTACAAACCGTTAATCACCTTCATGGCAATCTCTACCGGGCTGATATATTTCATATCCAGTCCGTAACAGAGCTTTTCAATGCGTGCGGTGATTTTGTCAAACTTTACGGACTCTCTGCGTCCGTCTCTTTTTATGACAAGCATTTCTTGATAGGGTTGTTTAAAAAGTTTAAAAAATGGTGAAAAGTGTTTTGAAGATATTAAAAATCCTCGTTCAGTGAAAACTTAGGTGCTGAATCTTTTTCAGAACTGTTAAGTACTCCGGCCTTCTGGTACTCGGCCACCCGTTTTTCAAAGAAGTTGGTTTTGCCACGTAACGAAATCATATCCATAAAATCGAACGGATTGGTAGCTCCGTAGATTTTTTTTCCAATCAATTCATTAAGCAGTCGGTCGGCAACAAATTCAATGTACTGCCGCATCAGTTCGGCATTCATGCCGATAAGGTTTACGGGCAGGGCATCGGTTACAAATTCTTTTTCAATCTCCACGGCATCTTTTATAATGTCTATCACGGTCTGCTCGGGCAACTTGTTCACCACATGTTGTGTATATAAATGACAGGCGAAGTCGCAATGAAGGCCTTCATCCCTGGAAATCAATTCGTTGGAGAAGCTCAGGCCGGGCATTAAGCCACGCTTTTTCAACCAAAAAATAGAACAGAAAGAACCGGAAAAGAAGATGCCTTCCACTGCGGCAAAGGCTATTAATCGCTCCTGAAAACCCCCGTTCGATATCCAACGCAATGCCCAATCTGCTTTTTTCTTTACGCAATCGATAGTTTCAATGGCGTGGAACAAAGAATCCTTTTCTTTGGGGTCTTTAACATACGTGTCTATTAATAATGAGTACGTCTCCGAGTGGATGTTCTCTATGGCAATCTGAAACCCGTAGAAAAACTTTGCTTCCGTGTATTGGACTTCCGCAACAAAGTGTTCGGCCAGGTTTTCGTTTACAATCCCATCGCTGGCAGCAAAGAATGCCAGCACGTGTTTGATGAAGTGTCGTTCACCGTCATTCAGGTTTGCCCAATCGGTAAGGTCCTGGCTCAGGTCAATCTCTTCGGCCGTCCAGAAACTGGCTTCAGCCTGCTTATAAAATTTCCAGATGTCGTGATGTTGAATGGGGAAGAGGACGAAACGGTCTTTGTTTTCTCTCAAAATAGGTTCTTCCGGTAAAGAATGACTCATCTTTTGATGGGTTTAGGGTTGTTAACTATTTATCAGGCTTCCGGAGACAGCATGTCAGGGCATTGCCGCTGTGGTTGCCAGGTTAAAAAATCTTAAAAAATTTACTGTATGTAAGGCTGAAAGAAGACTGTCCTTTTTCCGCCCAGTGTAAGCGTACAAATATTTGAAATGGTGGTTACAAATCAAAAGCCGACAAACTCTCAAAAATTCGTTTTTCGGGCTGAATTTGCATATTTGGAAGGTTTATAATTGGTTGTGTTTTAGATGGTTGATTGAGTCTTTCAATGCTGTGCTTTCACTAAAATGGCCTTGAAAATTTTTTTATTTTTTTTCGCAACCTTGAAATAGCCTAGTTTTTTGGCTGTGAAAGCCAAATTCAGGTTTTAGGATTCCGAAATGTGAATTCTTTTTCTACCTTTGCAGTCCAATTTTCAAAGCTATGTATGCAATTGTAAACATTGCCGGAACGCAGTTTAAAGTGGCTAAAGACCAGTACATCTATGCCCCCAAACTGGAAGGAGAAGCCGGATCGTCAGTTAATTTTGACGAGGTTCTTCTGCTGGACAATAACGGGAAGGTAGAAATTGGCGCCCCTACTGTTAAAGGCGCGAAGGTATCGGGAAAGATACTGGAGCATGTAAAGGGCAATAAAGTGATTGTCTTTAAAAAGAAGCGCAGAAAAGGTTATGCCGTGAAGAACGGGCATCGCCAGCAGTACACAAAGGTTCAAATTGAAAGTATCGGTTAACCTAAAAGAGTTTAAAAATGGCACATAAAAAAGGTGAAGGTAAAGTAAAGAACGGCCGCGAATCGGAAAGCAAACGATTAGGCGTGAAGGTCTTTGGCGGCCAAAAGGTGGTTGCCGGTAACATTATTGTGCGTCAACGCGGTACAAAGCACCACCCGGGCAAAAATGTAGGATTAGGTAAAGACCATACCTTATTTGCCCTTACCAATGGAGTAGTTGTGTTTAAAAAGGGTAGAGAGAACCGGTCTTTTGTATCGGTGTTGCCACAGGCAGAGGCGTAAACCATTAGAGAATTAAGCATATTCTAAAGCCCCGAGGTCTTACTCCGGGGCTTTTTTTATTTCCATTTTATCGGTGTTTTAGAAAGGATTATTCTTTGATTATCAATTGAGTAAAATAATGTTCTGAAAATTTTAAAAAAACCCATTTTCTTTCGAGATAAAATAGTTTACCTTGGCGCTTAACCTAAACCAAATTCTATGAAGAAGTTTTTACTATTTTTCTTCGCTTTATTGGTTCTTGGGGGGCCATTGCTAGCCCAAGAACGAACAGTAACAGGGAAGGTGACATCTGCAGATGATGGATCTCCTTTGCCTGGTGTGAATGTTGTCATCAAGGGATCCACCGCTGGAACAGTTACGGACTCTGAAGGCAATTACAGAATTAGCGGTGTTCCTGCATCTGGGGGTACTTTGATTTTTTCATTTATCGGGTTGCAAACGCAAGAAGTGTTAATTGGAGATAGAACTACAATTAATGTTTCGCTCGCCTCAGACATTCAACAGCTTTCCGAGGTCGTTGTAACAGCCCAAGGCATCCAACGTGAACAAAAGGCTCTTGGATATGCAACAACAACAATTTCTTCTGCCCTATTAGCCGAAAAACCTGAAACAGACATTGGTCGTGCATTGCAGGGAAGAACTCCAGGTTTACAAATTCTTAACGCATCTGGGTTAGCAGGTTCAAGTTCCCGGATAAACATTCGTGGAAACAGTTCAATTAACGGGGATACCCAACCCCTTTGGATTGTGGATGGTGTACCTATTAATACACAATCAAATGATATCAACCAGAATTTTGTTGATGGCCAAGTTGCCCCTACCAGATTCCTTGATATTGACCCTAATAATATTGAGTCCATTAGTGTTTTGCGCGGATTGAGCGCCACAACTACCTATGGATCGCAGGGAAGAAATGGGGTTATTTTGATAACCACTAAAACAGGATCACGCGCAACGAAACAGAATAAGTTTACGGGTGCTGTATCGCAGTCTTATTTTGTGGTGGAGGCCGTAATTCCAGAATATCAGAATAAATGGGCCAACGGTTTTGACGGATCATACGGAGAATTTTTCAGTAACTGGGGCAGCCTCTTTAACGGCCAACCAACGGGTTTCCGCCATCCTTATTGGGAGCACCGTAATTTGTTTCCGGAGTTTCCTGAGTTCGCGCAAGCGGGATCCGATAATGGCGGATACATCCCAAGAGCAGCGCCTAACAATGTCAAAGATTTTTTCCAAAAAGGACATTCAGCAACTACTTCCCTCAATTTGGGCGCAACTAACCAATTTGGAAGTGTAAACTTTAATTACAGCCATCTTGATGAGGTTGGATTTATTGCAGGGAACAACTTAAAACGAGATAATTTTTCGTTTGGAGGAACACAGAAATTCACAGATCGGCTCACACTTTCTTCAACTTTTAATTTTGTTAGAACGGATTTTGAAACCCCTCCAACAGGTGCAGGTCTCGGTTCAAACTCAGCCGGGGGGCCATCAGTTTTTGCGAACCTGTTTTACACCCCACGCAATATTGACCTGATGAACTGGCCATTTGAGGACCCTGTTACGAAGGGCTCTGTTTACTACAGAAACGGTAACGATATACCAAATCCCCGTTGGGTGCTTAAGAATGCAAGACAGAGCAGTTTAACTAACCGCTTTTTCTCCAGTTCGAGTATAGATTATAAACTTACAGATTGGTTGAATGCTACTTACCGTCTTGGTTTGGACACCTATGCTGAGGATCAAACATATTCGGTTAATAAGTCTGGATTGTCCGGTGGTTATAGTTCCTTATTAATTCCAGGGGCCTTTCGTTCGGTATCCAGCAACAATACAATATTTGATCACTCATTTCTCGCAACGATTAACAAAGATTTGAATGAGAGCCTCGATTTAACCGGTTTGGTTGGCTACAACTACCGGAGCAACGAGTATCGTCAGCAAGGTTTGGAGAGTCTTAATCAGGTTGTTTTTGGATTGATGGAGCACAGGAACTTTACTTCAACATTTCCTCGGGACTTTAGAGGCAACAATTTAAACTATAAACAAAATAGTGCCATTCAAGGTGTATTTTTCGATGCAACTTTAGGGTATAAAAATTACCTATACCTTAACCTGTCAGGCCGCAATGACTGGTCTTCAACTTTGGAAAAGGAAAACCGTACGTTATTTTATCCAGGAGCTAGTGTGGCCTTTATTCCAACCGCTGCCTTTCCTTCAATTGCTCCGGAGGTTCTTGATTTCTTGAAGGTTCGTTTGGCTTATGGAACTTCAGCTAATTTTGGCTATCCTTACAGCACACGGCCAACATTATCCCTTAACTCACAAGCACGTGTCGATGGTATAGGCAATGTGATTACATCGAGCCTTCCTTCTCTGCTGGCGAATCCAAATCTTAAGCCAGAATTATTAAAAGAAACTGAGTTTGGTCTTGAAACGAGGATGTTTCAAAATAAAATACGTTTGGATTTCTCCGTATATAATCGCTTGGCAGAAGATCAGATTATTGAAAGACCGCTTGATCCAAGCACCGGTTACTCATCTTCTTTTATTAATGCCGGAGCCATTTCCAACAAGGGTATTGAGGCTACTTTATGGGTAACACCAATTAAGCGAGGTGATTTGACAATTGAAGTTGGTGCGAATTTCACACGCAACAGAAGTAAGGTAGAATCACTGCCGGAAGGCTCTAAAGAAATTTTGATTAACGGATTTTCGAACTTGGGCAATTTCGCCATTGAAGGCAAGCCCTTGAATGTTATAAAGGGAACATTTGTTGAGCGCAGCCCAGATGGTCAACTTATTGTAAATGATGCAGGCGATTATAAACAAGCTAATGACATCGGTATAATTGCTGATCCTAATCCAGATTGGTTTGGTTCAGCTTTGTTCAACCTAAGTTGGAAAGGATTATCCTTGGGTATGCAGTGGGATTATGTGCAAGGCGGACAGATATATTCATTCACGGCAGCCACAATGATTGGTCGCGGAGTAGCAAAAGATCTGGAAAACTTTGATCCGACACTGTCGTTGATCCTTCCAGGAGTTAATGAAGTACTGGATGAAAATGATAACGTTATTGGTTACAAGCCAAATACTATTCCACTAACAACATCGGGTGTGTTTTTCTCGAATACAATAATTGGAGGAAGCCCGGATGATCGCGGTGTTTATGATGCTACGCGTATTCGCTTCCGTGAAATATCGTTATCGTATAACCTGCCACGTGATCTGGTATCAAAACTTAAACTTGGCGGAATTAGTATCACTGCTATTGGCAATAATCTATGGTGGCGTGCAGTTAACGCACCTAAATATTCAAAAGCAGATTTTGACCGCACAGCCTACGGTTCAAATAATGGCGCAGGCTTTGACTATCTTGGTGGCCCTTCAGCCAGAAGATATGGCGTAAATCTTAGGATCACATTCTAAATTCAATAATGACCATATATAAAATGATCAGACATGAAAGATAAAATTGTTAAAATAATCATAGCGTTGATGTTAGTCTTCAACGCATGTAGTCTTGATGGAGACCTTGAGGATCCAAATCAAATTAACATTGGTAATGCTGATGTTGATTTGATCATGAATTCCGTTCAGCTAAGTTTTTCGAATTTCTTTAATGACGCTGAAAGATCAGTAAACCCTCTATGTAGAATGGAGGCCATGACAGGCGGTTTTCGCTACCAAACAGCTAACACTCCCGAAAGTGTAAACGCTTTATGGAGCTATGCTTATGAAGATGTACTTGTAAATGCAGAACTAGTTATTAAACTGGCCGAGGAAAAGAATTTAACAACACATGTAGCAGTTGCTAAGATTCTTTCAGCTTACGTTTATTTGACGTTAGTTGATATTTTCGGTGATGTTCCGCAAGCAGAGGCACTACAGGCTCCCCAAGGCAACTTCAACCCCAGAGCATCAACTGGCGAGGAAGTATACCGACATGCAATTCAACTGCTTACTGAAGCTAAAGCAGAACTGGCTAAAACAGGTACTGATGCAGGAGCGGCTTTAAGCCGTGATAATTTTTACGGAGGAAACAGGGCACGTTGGAATGCTTTGGCAAATTCACTCGAATTGAAGGCTTGGTTGAATTTTCGGATGTTTAACGCTACAGAGGCTAACCCTAAAATTACTACCCTCTTAACTTCTGATTTGATTGATACTGAAGCGGAGAATTTCACATATAAATATGGCACAGCCATTGTGCCAGTATCTCAGCACCCAGTGTATCGTCAGTACTATACGCCTGGAAGAGGTGGTGCTGGTGGATACATCGCAAACTACTTTATGTATGAAATGTACACCGGGTATGGTTTAGAAGATCCAAGATGGCGTTATTACTTCTATCGTCAGGTTGGAAGTATAGCCCGTGCGCTTGAAGTTGACCCTAAGTCATTAGGTTGCGCCCCGGGTGCCCCACCACCAAATTACATTGCAGCCGGAGTGCCTGTATTTTGTGTATTTGATCCCGGGTTTTATGGACGAGATCATGGTGATGGCTTTGGCATTCCACCAGATGGACCTGTTTTAACCTGTGCTGGAGTATATCCTGCGGGTGGACGAGCCGACAATAATCTGGCTGCTAGCTATTGGGGTGCGACAATTCAGGGAGAAGGTGCCAATGGTGCCGGAATTCACCCGATCTTCATGTCCTTCTTTACTGATTTCATGAAGGCTGAAATTAAATTGCGTGCCGGTGATGCCGTTGGTGCCAGGGTTGATCTTGAGAATGGCGTTCGAAAGTCCATTACTCAAGTGAAAAACTTTGCGGCCAGCAAAGGCCAAACACTATTGCCGGGACGGGAATCTTCCACAGATGCCTATGTTGCGGCTGTGTTAGCTGCATACGATGCTGCTACCACTAAATTGGATGTAGTTGGTCGGGAGTTTTACATCTCTTGCTGGGGAAATGGTGTTGAAGCTTACAATAACTTGCGCAGAACCAGTGCCCCAAGAAATCTTCAGCCAGCTCTACAACCCAACCCCGGTCCATTTTACAGGTCTTACGTTTATCCTGCTGATTATGTAAACTTAAATCAGAATGCTAGTCAGAAGGATTTCAATTCGACTAATAAGATTTTTTGGGATACAAATCCAGATGTTATTAACTAAAGAACATTATGAAAAAAACGATATATAAATTGCTCGTAATGCTGTTTTCTGTGCTGGCATTTTCTTGTGCAGATGACAGTCTAGATCCACTTCAGTTTAAAAGTGTAAAAAAAGGTTCCATTTTAGCTTTACGTGGAGATCAATTACAAAATATCTATGTTCTTGGTAAACCAGGAGCAGAATTTTTTCCGCGTATTATCACAGGTACTGAGACTTTTGATTTCGATGCTGAGTTCCTTGCAGAAGATCCGAGTACTTTGGCCAGTTTCGATGTATTTGCGATCAAGCGTATCCCTCAGCCAGACGGAAGCGTACTTTTGGAAAGAAAGCTGTTAAAGAATGTGCCTTTCTCAGACTTTAAAACCACTTCTGATTACTTAAGGCCTTGGGTTTCTGTCTCCATCAAGTTGACCGATATACTAACCGCCTTAGGATTGGACTACACAAAAGAAGAGGATGTAGAGAAAATGCTAACGGTTTATAAGTTTGGAGTAGCTATCGAGAGTGATTTGAATTTAAAAGATGGTTCAAAGGTTTTTGCCTCGGACATAATTGCGTCTGGTTTATATCAAAGTGGCCAGTTTTACCCAGCCCAACGGCTTACCTATACGGTGACTGATTATTGCACATATGACAATAGTGATTGGGCTGGTCTTTATGATGCCACTGAGTCCTCGGAGTTTTTTGGCGGTTATGGCCCTTATGATGTTACCTTGGCGCAAGATGTTGGAAATCCTAATCGTTTTAATATCAATAATTGGTACGATTCAGGGATCCCTATTTATATCATTTTTCAGCCCTCGGTTGATGTAGTAACGCAAGTGGTTACCGCTCCTGCTCAAAAGCACCCGAATGGTGTGAGGACAATCTCGGCAGAAGGAACCTACAATCAATGTACAAACGAAATAACTTTGGATTTCCTGTACGTAAGAGATTCTGATGGTGAAGTTCTGGATAAATTTATTTGGAAGCTTAAAAAGAAGTAATTCTATATAGTTCTCTTAAAAAAATAGACTGTCTTTGCTGACAGTCTATTTTTTTGACTTTTTTCTGAACAGGGCGGCCAATAATTTTTGCATGACAAGACGAAACATAAAAATGGTTGTCTGATGAGTAAAGCTAAATTTGAGCGAATAAATAGATTGTGTTCCTTCGGCCTGTTTTAATGTTAGGAAGTTGTACCGATAAATTAATTACCAAAGTTGAAATAACCACATCTATCATAACGGACCATGTACGATCAAAGGATACAACTAAGACTTTGATTATTGGTGAATGGGTTTGAGTAAAGAGTATGATATACTTCTCCTGGATTCCAACGCCTATGCGAGGCACAAGTTAACTTCTACAATGACAATGGCGGGAATCGCTGCTTTATTCTTAAGAAGTAAGCATCTTAAGCAGCGTAGTTAGCTTGCTTTTTAAATTTCTTCGGTCTACAATAAAATCCAGAAAGCCATGGTCTAACACAAACTCGGCACTCTGAAAGCCTTTCGGCAGGTCTTTGCCAATCGTTTCGCGGATCACCCGAGGCCCGGCAAATCCAATCAACGCCCCAGGCTCGGCAATATTAAAATCACCCAACATAGCGTACGATGCTGTCACGCCCCCTGTAGTTGGGTCGGTAAGTAATGAGATGTATGGTATTTTTGCTTGATCGAGTAACGCAATTTTTGCTGAAGTTTTAGCCATCTGCATAAGCGAAAGACCAGCTTCCATCATACGTGCCCCTCCGGAACGTGAGATCATCAGAAAGGGCTTTTTATGCTGAAGGGAATGGTCCATGGCGCGAGAAATTTTTTCGCCCACTACGGAGCCCATTGATCCTCCGATAAAACTGAAATCCATACAGGCAATTACAATGTCCAGGCCGTTCATTTTTCCGTAGGCTGTACGCACCGCATCCTTAAGCTCAGTTTTTTCCTGGGTTTCTTTTATCCGTTTTGGATAAGCTTTAGTGTCTTTGAATTTCAACGGATCGGCAGATTCCATGTCGGGATCTAATTCGATAAAGACACCATCATCAAACAGTATTTCAAAATACTCTTTTGATCCTATGCGAACATGGTAATCTTCTTCGGGGACAACGTAGGCATTGTTTTTAAGCTCGCGTGTGTGAACAATTTTTCCCCCTGGCGATTTGAACCAAAGCCCATCGGGCACTTCGCGTTTAGCTTCTGTGGGTGTTAATATTCCTTTGTCTGTTCGGTTAAACCAAGACATTGTAAATCAGATTAGGTTAGGCAAGGTCAATGCTGTTGTCCAGGTAAACATCCTGAATGGCGTTTAGGATTTCTACACCTTCTTTCATAGGGCGTTGGAAGGCTTTTCTTCCGGAGATCAAGCCCATGCCTCCTGCGCGCTTGTTGATAACGGCTGTGCGCACTGCATCCGCCAGGTCGCTGGCTCCTTTTGATTCGCCTCCTGAATTGATTAACCCGGCACGCCCCATATAGCAGTTTGCCACCTGGTAGCGGCACAGATCAATCGGGTGGTCCGATGTCAGGTGGGTGTAGATACGTTCGTCAAGCTTGCCGTAGCTGCTTCCTCCTGTGTTAAGTGCCTTATAACCTCCATTGTTTTCGGCAAGCTTTTGTTTGATAATATCAGCCTGAATGGTAACGCCCAGGTGATTAGCCTGCCCTGTTAAATCTGCTGAAACGTGGTAATCTTTTCCACCTTGCTTGAAGGCATTGTTACGGATGTAGCACCACAGGATTGTGGCCATGCCAAGTTCATGCGCACGTTCAAAAGCTGCGGCAACTTCCTGGATTTGGCGCGTTGAATTATCGGAACCGAAATATATAGTTGCCCCAACAGCAACCGCTCCCAGGTTCCAAGCTTCTTCCACCGTTCCAAACATGATCTGATCATGTTTATTGGGATAAGTAAGCAGTTCGTTATGGTTAATTTTTACAATAAATGGAATTTTGTGCGCATAGGATCGCGACATCATGGCCAGTACACCGTAGGTGGTAGCTACAGCATTGCACCCGCCCTCTATGGCCAACTTCACAATATTTTCCGGGTCGAAATAAATTGGGTTCTTGGCAAACGAAGCCCCGGCACTATGTTCAATTCCTTGGTCGATTGGAAGTATGGAAAGGAAGCCGGTCCCGCCTAACCGTCCCTTGTCAAACAATGTTTGCAGGCTGCGTAAGGTTTGTGGTGTGCGGTTGGATTGTGCGAACACACGATCTACAAAATCAGGCCCTGGGGCATGAATCTGGTTGGAAGAAATGGTTTTGCTTTTGTGATCCAAAAGGTATTTGGCGTCTTTGCCGAGGATCTTGGAAATGCTTTGTTTAGCCTGTTTTGCCATATTTTTTTAAGTAGGGAAGCAAAGTTATCAATTATTTAAAAGTTAGCTAATGAAGAAAATACAGTTTACCAGTAAACAAAAAAGCCATCCGATTCTATTCGGATGGCTCTTGTAACTAGCTCATTATCAAACCTTTTCTTTAATCCTGGCTGATTTGCCCTGGCGGCCTTTCATGTAATACAATTTGGCCCTGCGCACTTTACCTTCTTTAACCACTTCAATTTTGTCGATGCTGGGAGAAGTGATCGGGAAGATACGTTCAACACCCACCCCGTTGGATACTTTGCGAACGGTAAAAGTCTCACCGTTAGTACCATAGCCTCTGCGTTGGATAACAACCCCTTGGAATTGCTGTATCCTCTCTTTGTTACCTTCTTTAATTTTTACGTGAACATTGATGGTATCACCAGCCTTAAAATCAGGCATTTTTTCACGGGCGGCAGCAAATTCCTGCTCCACAACTTTTATTAAATCAGCCATACAAGCGTATTTTCAAAAATGGACTGCAAATGTAGGGAAAGAATCGGGATTTTTGAATGCCTTACCAGAATGTTTTATTCCATTAGCCTTGTTTTTAGCTTATTCAAGCAAGTTTGGCCGCCTTTTTTTGGTTCTTTCAAGGGCTTGGTCGTGTTTCCACTCTTCAATTTTTGACTGGTGCCCTGAAAGAAGGATGTCGGGCACTTTCCAGCCCTTATAATCTGCAGGACGGGTATAAACCGGGGGTGCGACTAAACCATCCTGAAAGGAGTCACTTAAAGCTGAAGTTTCATCAGAAAGGACACCTGGAATAAGCCTTATTATTGCATCGGCCACTACGGCAGCCGCCAACTCGCCTCCTGAGAGCACATAATCGCCAATGCTTATTTCGCGCGTGACCAGGTGTTCACGAACCCGCTCATCCACGCCTTTGTAATGGCCACATAACAAAATAAGGTTCTTTTTAAGACTAAGTTCATTGGCAACTGATTGCGCGAATAACTCTCCATCCGGGCTCATGTAAATCACCTCATCATATTGGCGTTTTGATTTTAAAGCGGCAATGCACTTGTCAATCGGTTCTATCATAAGCACCATACCGGCACCACCACCAAAAGCATAATCATCTACAGGTTTGTGCTTTCCGGTTGCATATTCCCTCAAATCTATAATTTCGACACTAGCCAGGCCTTTTGCCTGGGCTCGTTTTAAAATGGAGTCGTTGAATGGGCTTTCAATAAGGCGTGGCAAGCAAGTTATAATAGAAATGTGCATGATCAAATATCCAAAAAACCATCAGGAAGGTTTACGCTTATAACTTTTTTTGCTCGGTTAACTGACTTGACAAGGGGTGGCTGTGCCGGAATCATAACATCTTTACCCTTGTGATCTAAAATGATAAACCGATTAACCCCGGCCCGCTCCAATGTTACCACTTTGCCCAACAGCCCTAATGTTTGATCGTTTACATCGAAGCCTATAATTTCATCATCATAAAAGTCTGCAACGGTTAATTTGGGTCGTGAACTCTTGAGAAGATAAATGGATAGGTTTTTTAATCTTGTGGCTTCTTCGGGTGTTGAAACATCTTCAAATTTTATAAAGGCTTTGTCATTTTTGACGGACACATTTTCGATAAAATAGGGTACCAGGGTGTTGTGGTTTTCAATCAGCACCGATTGCAATGACCCCCAGTCTGCCGGTGAGTCGGGATCAAGCGAAACAGTTACTTCACCCTTTAGCCCATGGGGCCGCATGATGAAGCCTGCTTTATAGCAATCTTCTTTTTTCATTGTTACAAATTAATCGAAACTAAAATGCCAGTGCTCTGAACACTGGCATTTTACCAATTACTATCGCCTTAAATCGTGCCTTATACTTCTGCCGTGGGAGCTTCCGTTTCGGTAGTGGCTTCGGGAGTTTCAGCAACGGAAGCAGCTTCTGCTTTTTTCCGAATGGCTTCTGCTCTTGCCTCCTTAATCTTGGCTTCTGCTTCCTTGCGGGCTTTTGCTTTGGCTTGCTTATCATCGGCCAGGGTGTTAACCCGGTTTTTGATTTTAGCATCCTTGGCTTGTTTCCAATCGCTTAATTTCTTGTCGGCATCTTCTTGTGAAAGCGCACCCTTAATTACGCCAATTTGAAGATGCTTGCGTAACATGATACCCCGGTAAGAAAGCATAGCTTTTACGGTGTCTGTAGGTTGTGCACCATTCATAAGCCATTGAAAGGCCTTTTCTTCGTCTAATTCAATGCTGGCCGGAACCGTTAACGGGTTATACGTACCAATCTTTTCAATAAAGCGACCATCGCGTGGTGCCCTGGCATCAGCGATTATAACATCGTATTTCGCCAGTTTTTTGCGGCCTCTGCGGGCCAATCTGATCTTAACTGCCATTTTTCTTTCAGTTTAGTGGTGGAACTCGTCCATTAGTTTAATTAGGGCTGCAAATATAGTCTATTTCAGAGACCTTCCAATTGCTGGCCTTTGAGAAAGCTGGAGGGAAACCGAAAATTAAATAACTGTTTAAGCGAGTATTCAATTTTTTTATCCTATTCCTGTTCAATACATTTGATTTCTCATCCCCTAGAATTTATGGATAAATATTCCTACCTCTCCAATGCTGATGTAAGCTACCTCGACCAACTTTATCAGAATTATAAAAGTGACCCATCCAGCGTTGATCATACCTGGCAGAAGTTTTTTGAAGGTTATGAATTTTCCCAACAACGCTATGGCGAAAATGGTGCAGGAGGCGGAACTGCCGATACGCATTCAATTAAGGAAACCCAGGTGCGCAACCTGATTTTTGCCTATCGCTCTTTTGGGCATCTCGCGTCAAAAACAAATCCTGTTCGGGAAAGGAGAAATCATAATGTTCATTTTGATTTGAAATTCTTTGGCCTTACCGATGCCGACCTGGATGCCGAGTTTGATGTAGCCAGTGAAATTGGTATGAGCCGCACCACGTTGCGTAACATTGTTGATAAGCTCAAGGCTATTTACCTGGGCCCCATTGGTTTCGAGTACAATTACATCCGCAACGATGAGGTACGCCAGTGGTTTTTTAATAAATGCGAGAATGAATATTTCAACCACAATCCCAGCCTGGAGGAGAAGAAACGAATTTTAGGCAAGCTTAATGAGGCAGTTGTGTTTGAGAACTTTCTGCACACAAAATTCCTCGGCCAGAAACGGTTTTCATTGGAAGGTGGTGAAAATACCATACCCGCGCTTCAGGCCATTATCAATAAGGCTGCCGAGCTTGATGTAAAGGAAGTTGTTATTGGCATGGCTCACCGTGGCCGGTTAAATGTGCTCTCGAATATTCTTGGAAAAACCTATGAGCAGATTTTTACCGAATTTGAAGGAAATATAAATCCCGATGCTACCATGGGCGATGGCGATGTAAAATATCACCTGGGGTATGCCAGCCGCATAGACACACCATCCGGAAAAAAGATATACGTCAAGTTAACGCCCAATCCTTCGCATCTGGAGGCGGTTAACCCTTTGGTGGTTGGCTATACCCGCGGCCAGATTGATGATGAATTTGGCGGTGACCTTAAAAAAGCCATGGCCATTCTCATCCATGGCGATGCGGCCGTTGCCGGCCAGGGCATTGTATATGAAGTAGCACAAATGTCGGGGTTGCCGGGTTATACAACCGGTGGCACGGTTCATTTTGTGATCAACAACCAGGTGGGCTTTACTACCGATTATGACGATGCGCGTACATCTATTTATTGCACGGATGTATCTAAAATTATTGATGCGCCTGTGCTACATGTGAATGGTGATGATGCGGAGGCCGTTACGTTTGCTGCTAACCTTGCCGTAGAGTACCGGCAGAAGTTTGGAAAGGACATTTTTATTGATTTGCTCTGCTACCGCAGGCATGGCCATAATGAAAGCGATGAGCCTAAATTTACCCAACCCAAACTCTACAATATCATTGCAAAGCACCCTAACCCACGCGAAGTATACGTATCAAAACTAACCACCAGCGGGGTTGACGGTGCCGCAATGGCGGAGGAAATGGACAAAAATTTCCGCAACCAACTTCAGGATCGCCTGAATGAAGTAAAGCAAAAACCACTGCCTTATAAATTCCAGGATAGCGAAGAAGAGTGGGCTACCATGCGCAAAGCCGTTGCCGAAGATTTCGATAAATCGCCTGACACTTCCATTCCGGGTCAAGTAGTAGAAAAGGTGGCTAAAGCATTAACTACTATACCGGAAGGCTTTAAGCCCATCAAACAAATTGAAAAATTAATAAAGGACAGGAAGGCTGCTTTTTTTGAAGATAAACTTTTAGGCTGGGCAGAAGCTGAGCTTTTGGCATTTGGTTCTTTGTTGCAAGAAAAAATTATTGTCCGCATGTCGGGTCAGGATGTTAAGCGTGGCACGTTTTCGCACCGCCATGCTTATTTCTGGGATGCCAACACGAATCAGTCTTATTGCGGCCTCAATCATATTGGCGAGGGACAGGCAAAATTGCATATGTATAACTCCCTTCTTTCTGAATTTGGTGTAATGGGTTTTGAATATGGGTATTCCATGGCAACCCCTCACGCACTGGTTATTTGGGAAGCCCAGTTCGGTGACTTTGTAAATGGTGCGCAGGTGATTATCGATCAGTTCCTGACCAGCGCAGAATCGAAATGGCAACGACAAAACGGATTGGTATTACTGCTTCCTCATGGTTACGAAGGTCAGGGTCCCGAACACTCAAGTGCCCGCCCCGAACGCTTCTTACAGCAGGCCGCTGAGTTGAATATGGTGGTAGCGAATATGACATCCGCTTCCAATTACTTCCACTTGTTAAGAAGGCAAGTGAAGTGGGAGTTTAGAAAACCGTGTGTGGTATTCTCTCCGAAATCATTGTTGCGCCATCCTGGTGTTGTTTCTCCTGTAAAAGATTTTTCCTCAGGCGTGTTTACCGAAGTGCTTGACGACCCTAACGCCATGGCTAAAGAGGTTAAGCGTGTAGTGCTATGCACAGGCAAAGTATTCTTTGATTTGCAGGAATATCAGCAAAAGAAGAAAATAAAAAATACTGCACTGGTTCGCCTGGAACAACTTTATCCATTCCCTAAAAAGCAACTGGAAACGGTACTCAAAAAATATAAGAATGCGGAGTTGATCTGGGCACAGGAAGAACCTTACAATATGGGTTACTGGGCATACATTCAACGTTTTATGCCGGATGAAAAACTGAAAGTAGTGGCCCGAAAGTCAAGTGCTTCACCGGCCACCGGCTACTCTAAAGTTCATAAAGCTGAGCAGGAAAAAATCATCAACCTGGCTTTCGAAATTTAATAGTACCCGACCATCAATTAAAAATCAATAAATCAAAAATCGAAACATGGCTATACAAGTAAAAGTACCCACCGTTGGTGAATCCATTACTGAAGTTACGATTGCCAACTGGCTTAAAAAAGATGGTGATGCTGTGCAGATGGATGAAGTAATTGCTGAACTGGAATCGGACAAAGCAACTTTTGAATTGACAGCACCCGCAGCGGGTGTCTTGCGCATAAAAAAACAGGTTGGCGATGCTGTGCCCATTGGTGACCTGATTTGTGAGATCGAAGAATCAACCGGGGCAACCGCTCAGAAACCTGAAAGTAAGCCTGCGGCAACATCAGCACCTGCTGTGCCTAAGGCTACCGGTGCTGTAAAAGAAATGAACGTGCCAGCCGTAGGCGAGTCCATCACGGAAGTAACTATTTCTACCTGGTTAAAAAAGGATGGCGACTTTGTGAAACTGGATGAAGTGATTGCAGAAGTTGAATCCGATAAAGCAACTTTTGAGTTGCCGGCAGAAGCCAACGGTATTCTTAGAATTGTTGCGAAAGAAAAGGAAACACTACCTATTGGCGGACTGATTTGTAAAATTGAAGTGATGGAAGGTGTGCCTGCTGGCGAACAAGGATCGGCAAAGCCAGCAGAAACCTCAACCTCATCAACTTCTGGCGACAAGTCGTATGCAGCCGGTCACCCTTCACCGGCCGCAGCAAAAATCCTGGATGAAAAAGGAATAGCTGCCTCCCAGGTTCAAGGTTCCGGTGTAGGTGGAAGAATAACCAAAGAGGATGCCTTGAAAGCACAACCCGGCTCGAAGCAGGAAGCAACCAAGCCTGCTGCTTCAAGTCCTCCGGTTATTAGTGGTGGGGTTTCCCGTAATCAGCGCAGGGAAAAAATGACATCACTGCGCAAAACCATAGCACGCAGGCTGGTTGCTGTAAAAAATGAAACCGCCATGCTCACAACCTTCAATGAGGTTGACATGAAACCGATTATGGACATGCGTGCAAAGTACAAGGATAAGTTTAAAGAGAAATATGGTGTGGGCCTGGGCTTCATGTCGTTTTTCACCAAAGCCGTTTGCCAGGCGTTGAAAGAGTGGCCAGCGGTAAATGCCCAAATTGATGGTGATGAAATTGTTTACCACGATTACTGCGATATTTCAATAGCAGTTTCTACACCACGCGGGTTGGTGGTTCCGGTAATCCGCAATGCAGAATCTTTAACATTCGATCAAATTGAAACGGAGATAGGAAGGCTCGCAGCGCGTGGCCGCGATGGTAAACTTTCCATTGATGAAATGACAGGCGGAACGTTCTCCATTACAAATGGGGGCGTATTTGGCTCCATGTTGTCAACACCAATTATTAACCCGCCACAATCGGCTATTTTAGGTATGCATAACATTGTGGAACGACCCGTGGTAAAAAACGGACAGGTTGTAGTTACACCTGTAATGTACGTGGCGCTGTCATATGACCACCGTATTATCGATGGCCGCGAGTCGGTTAGTTTTTTGGTGAGGGTGAAAGAAATGCTGGAAGATCCCGGGAGATTGATACTCGGAGTTTAATCGTTTTGAATCTTGAATCATAAACTTAGAATTAACCATGAGCTCCTTCCAATATAATGTAGTTGTTATCGGTTCTGGCCCCGGTGGTTATGTGGCCGCTATCCGGTGCGCACAACTTGGCATGAAAACCGCCATCATTGAAAAATATAATACTCTTGGCGGCACGTGCTTAAACGTGGGTTGTATTCCTTCCAAGGCAATGCTTGACTCGTCTGAACATTTTCATAATGCCGAGCATACATTTGCCGAACATGGTATTGACATTTCAAAGCCTAAAGCAAACCTGGCTCAAATGATTAAACGTAAAGCCGGTGTGGTAACGGCTAATGTTGAGGGTATCGCTTTCTTAATGAAGAAAAATAAAATAGATGTCCACACGGGAGAAGGTTCATTTGTAGATAAAAATACGATCAAGATCACTTCGAATGACGGCAAGGAGAAGACCATTACTGGCGAAAAGATTATTATCGCAACCGGTTCAAAGCCAACACCCCTTCCTTTCGCACCTTTTGATAAGAAACGCATCATCTCCAGTACAGAAGCATTGGAGTTGAAAGAAATACCCAAGCACCTTATTGTTGTGGGCGGAGGAGTAATTGGCATGGAGCTGGGTTCGGTGTACGCCCGCATCGGCTCAAAAGTAACGGTAGTTGAATTTTTGGACAGCATTATCCCTACCATGGATGGTACGTTGGGTAAGGAGCTTCAAAAAGCAACCAAGAAACTTGGCATTGAATTTTACCTCGGCCATAAAGTCACTTCAATTGAAAACAAGGGCAAAGAAGTTTTACTAAAGGCAGAAGATAAAAGTGGTAAGCAAGTAGAACTAAAGGGCGACTATTGCCTGGTGAGTATCGGGCGCAGGCCGTATACCGAAGGTTTAGGTTTAGACAAAGTTGGTATTGAAACCGACCGTGGGCAAATACCAGTTGATAATCACTTACGTACCAAGGTTGAAAATATTTATGCCATTGGCGATGTAGTGCGTGGCGCCATGCTGGCACACAAAGCTGAGGAAGAGGGGGTGATGGTGGCAGAGCAATTGGCCGGACAAAAACCTCATATCAACTACAATTTGATTCCAGGCGTTGTGTACACCTGGCCAGAGGTAGCCAGTGTTGGCTATACCGAAGAACAATTAAAGAAAGACGGAAAGGCCTATAAGATTGGCAGTTTTCCCTACAAAGCGCTTGGCCGTGCACGCGCCTCCATGGACCTGGATGGCCTTGTAAAAATACTGGCCGATAAAAACACGGATGAAATTTTAGGTGTGCACATAATTGGTGCTCGCGCAGCCGACATGATTGCTGCCGGAGTGGTGGCTATGGAATACCGCGCTTCAGCCGAAGATGTTGCCCGCATGTCGCACGCGCACCCTACCTACATGGAAGCGGTTAAGGAAGCCTGCCTGGCGGCAACAGCTAACCGCCCCCTGCACCTGTAATGTTGCTTAACGTTTGTACTGAACATATGCTCGTGCGCTAAGTGCGATAACAATAGGAACGAGGGAAAAATGCAGGGTTTGTGGTAGCCATGCCCATGAAATGAGCAGCAGGGAATTAATGATCAGCACAATTAAAAAATATTTCCGCAACCACTCACGGGGTGTAAAAACCATAAAAGCGACTACAATGTGCGTGGGTAATGCCCATAGCACATTCAGGTTATTGGCTGCCGCACGATGGTCGGTTGCAACCCAAAGAAGAAACAGCAATAGCCCGATTAATCCAATCATGCCAAACAGCAAAACATCAAACCAGTTTGATGTCTTTTTTCGCTTTAGATCGTAAACAGTTATCACCAACGTAATGAGTGCGAACAATGAAAAAACATAAAGTGGCTGAACGATGCCGTTGCTATAAGCCTCAGGCCTTGCTTCATACCGGATTAGTTTTTCTTTTACCAGCGGCTTACCATTAAGGGTGGCGTGGTCAAATCCATACTCAACATAGTCGGGTAGGAACATGTGTTCGTAAGGGGTGGCAATTTTATCCATGGGCAAGCCCAGGCAAAGATCAATGCCTAAATCGCCCCAGGGTTGGTACTTCAGGTAAAGGTCTGTAAGCGCCCGGATGGACAAGGGTTTAGTAATATAGGATCCATCAAAAACAACAGACCCACCAAATACTTTTTGAACAACTTCCGGAAGTTTTGTGGCGCAGTTGTCGTAGAAGTAATCGTAAAAGTAAAACTGGTTTTCGGGTCGTGCATTCCAGGCGAGGTAGTCAAAAAGTTTTTGTTTTTGATCGGTGGTAAGGTCCAGTACCTGCTCATGAACGTACCGGTTGTAATATTGGTAAACGTATTCGAAGCGTTCAAAATCCTGAACGGCCAACCGGTAGCGATTATGGCCACGGGCAAAATTCAGGTAAAAGTTGGGCTGGTCGAAATCGAAAACACCGTAATTGAAGGCGGCATTTATCCCGTTTTCCGGATCGTAAACCCGAAATGCGCTGTGGCCAAAAGCAGTAAAAACAGCTTCTTGCCCGGGGCCACAGGTTATCACCGATATTTCAGCCTTATCGGATAGTTGTTGTGAAAAGGATGCTACCGTAACCAGTAAACTTAGCAGGCAGCCAATTACTTTTTTCATGCTTGGAAAGATGGCCAATAAATGAGATTAATTCAAACTACTTGTTATTTTGCCCACCGTGAAAGTGTCTATCATGACGGAGCAGTTGAAAAAATTGAGCGATTGGTTAGGGGTGCGGCATCCGGATGACGCAGGTGTTTTTTTTACTACCCGCAGGGCAGTGCTATATACCCGTATTTTGTTGGTTACGGCTGTCGCCATATTTGGCACGTTGATAAAAGATGTCATCGACCAGGGTTTTTCTTTTGTTCCGATTGTTATTTTTTTATTATCAGTTGTTATCAGTATTTCCATTGTTTTAAATCGAATAGGTAAAACCACAGCCTCTAAAATAATTTTTCTTTTATTGTTGAACCTGGTCATAGGCTTATTGTGTTCGGTAATCCCGCCCGAGCGGTTGGCATTTGTTTTTTTCTTTCCCCTGCTGATTATGGCTTACGTTCTTTTCGAAGATCACCAGCGTGCTTACCAGCGTTTTTTTGTTGGCCTTTCTTCGGTGATGCTATTACTGCTTGCCTTTACTGATTTTAAACTATTCTGGGATTACCAGCTTTCGGTTTCGGAACTGGGCCAGAAAAATATGATTATCAATATTATCGTAACGATTATCATTATTTCCCTTTGCGTTGATTTCCTTATCCGTTCAAATAAGCGGGCAGAAGATAGCTTAAAGAAGCAGGCAGCGTTTATTGCACAACAAAACCTGGAGTTGAAGAAGATCAATACCGAGTTGGATCGGTTTGTTTACAGCGCCTCACATGATTTGCGCGCCCCGCTCGTATCCATTCAGGGGCTTTCAAAAATAGCCATGGAAGAAGCACAGCACGAAACGGACAAGCGGTATTTCAAGTTGATCAACGATCGTGTAGTCCGGTTGGATGACTTTATCCGCGATATTATTGATTATTCACGCAACGCCAGGACAGAATTAATAAGGGAAACTTTTGCACTGGAACCCATGATTTGTGAAATCATCGAAAACCTGAAGTACATTGAAGGCGCGGATAAAATTGTTTTCCATATTGATCGCCCACTCCCTGACGTGGTTACCGATAAGAGCAGACTGAAGATTGTGTTATCGAATATTATTGCCAATGCCATTAAATACCACAACTTAAGGCATGAAACTCCCTTCATTAAAATTTCGGCAAAAATTGAAAATGAAAACCTTAATCTATCCATTGCCGATAATGGTGCCGGAATACCAACCGAGGCACTACCAAAAATTTTTGATATGTTTTACCGGGCCAGCGACCGAGCAGGCGGATCAGGCCTTGGGTTATACATTGTGAAAGAAATGGTTCAGAAACTTAACGGAACCATTCGGGTGGAGTCAGCATTTGGCGCGGGCACAACTTTCTTCATAACAATTCCACTTCAGTCAAAACAGTAATGTCGAACTTGCGCGACATAATTAATGGAATTTCAAAATCCTCACCTCAGCGTGTGCTTAATGCTGCGCGTATTTGGTCGAGCTACCATCAATCAAAGTTAACCGGAAAGGCACTCATTAAAGGTTTGCCCATCAGTATTTCAATAGAGCCTACCACCAGTTGTAACTTACGCTGCCCCGAATGCCCCAGTGGGTTACGATCCTTCACGCGTGCTACCGGAATGCTTCAGCAGGAGCTTTTTAAAAACGTTATCGATCAACTGGCATCAAAGCTCAGCTACCTCATTTTTTATTTTCAAGGTGAGCCTTACCTGAACCCACAGTTTTTGGATATGGTGAACTACGCAGGCAGTAAGGGAATTTATACGTCCACTTCCACTAACGCGCATTATTTTACAGATCAAACGGCTAAAGCAACTATTGAATCAGGACTTGACAGATTAATTATTTCCATTGACGGGACCTCTCAGGGTACGTACGAATCCTATCGTGTAGGCGGAAGCCTGGACAAAGTGATTGCAGGCACGAAAAAAATACTGGAATGGAAGAGAAAGCTCCACTCAAAAACGCCACATACAATATTTCAGTTTTTAGTGGTTAAACCGAATGAACATGAAATACCAGATGTTTATAAACTAGCCCATGAGTTGGGTGTTGATGAGGTTGTACTAAAGACAGCACAGATTTACGACTTTGAAAATGGTTCGGATTTAATTCCTGTTCAGGATAAGTATTCAAGGTATAAGAAGAACGAAGCCGGTAAATATGCCATTAAGAATAACCTCGATAATCACTGTTGGAAAATGTGGCACAGTTGTGTGATCACCTGGGATGGAAAAGTTGTGCCCTGCTGTTTTGATAAAGACGCGCACTTTGTGCTGGGCGACCTGACAAAAAATACATTTGAAGAGATCTGGTTTGGCGAATCCTATAATAATTTTCGGGCTTCGCTACTTAAATCCCGGAAGGAAATTGAGATTTGTAAAAACTGTACGGAAGGAACGAAAGTGTGGGCTTAAGGGTAAGAAGTTTTTCGAAGGCCAATTAACCTTTTAGCCTGATTTGTTTTTCGATAGCGTCTACATCAATCGTGTTGCATTTCCTACAGCCAGAAGCACAGGATTTCGCTTGGAACGATTGCCATACCAGCCGACCGAGGTAAATCAGTGCGGCTGCGAATAGGAGGCCGATCATCAGTTCTTGAACCATGTGGCAAATTTATCGGTATATGCGATTAATTCCTACCGTCCGATGATGGACGCTCATTTTCGAATCCGAACGTGGTGTACTTGATTTTTTGCAAAATTCAGGCACTTTTTCACTTGGCACATCATTCGCCAGCGTGGGTTGCTAACCATTCTACCAACATGCTTAAGAATTACCTGATCACCAGTTTCCGTTCATTAATGCGTAAGCGAGGCTCCACGTTTATTAATTTAGGTGGGCTCACCCTTGGGGTATCCGGCACCATAATACTCTTCCTTATCCTTCAGTACCATACCAGTTTCGACAAGTTTCAAAGCCGGTACGATCGCATTTATCGTATTGTAACTTCCAGTAAGGGCAATGATGGCGAGTGGGGCTTCACGGCCGGCATACCTACGGTACTTCCCCCGGCATTTCGGTTGGATTTTCCGCAGGCCGAAGAAGTAGTGTTTACCCAATACCGGGCAAATTCGCTTATCCTTATTCCACAACGTGACGGTGATTTTAAAAAGTTTGACGAAGAGCGCGGTGTGGTGATTACCGAGCCAAACATTTTCAAGGTGTTTGACCGCACCGTGCTGATAGGCGATGTAGAGAAATCATTAGACGAGCCGAATGAAGCTGTTATCGGCCGATCGCTTGCCGTTAAATATTTTGGGCGCGAAGATGCTGTTGGCGAAGTGGTTCGTTTTGAAGAACGTGATTACAAAATCGGGGCAGTGGTAGAAGACGCACCGGTTCAATCTGACCTGCCATTTCAATTGTTGCTATCGTACGAAACCATCCGGGCCAATAATGAAAGCCGTGGATGGCGCAGCATCTGGAGCGATGAAAACTGTTACTTCCTGTTGCGCGAAGGAGAATCCACTAGTTCCATCGAGAATCAGTTACCTGATTTTTCTGTTAAACATGATCCTCAAAATTCGTGGGATCAGCGCAGGTATGTTATACAACCGTTGTCAGACCTTCATTTTAACGATGACATTGGCAACTACAACTATAATGCTGTAAGCAAAGACTATTTGATCGCATTGGGTGTTGTCAGTCTTTTCCTGATTGTTACCGCGTGCATCAATTTCATTAACCTTACTACGGCTGAGGCCATCCGCAGGTCGAAAGAAGTTGGAATCAGAAAATCATTAGGTGGCTCACGTCTTCAATTGGTGTTTCAGTTTTTGGGCGAAACCAGTTTGGTGACGCTGGGCGCTATGCTGCTTTCGTTTGTTGTAGTACAGGGCGTGTTAGGTATTGTAAATAGTTTTCTTGAGCTATCGCTCACATTTGATTTAACCAATAATCCATTGTTGTTGATTTTTCTGATCAGCATATTCTGCATGGTTTCCTTGTTGTCGGGTCTATATCCAGCGTTGGTCATATCAGGCTTTAATCCGGTATCGGCATTGAAAAACTCCACGTCCAGTAAATTCACATCAGGATACCGGTTACGGCAGGGGTTGGTGGTAACGCAGTTTGTTATTTCCCAATTGCTGGTCATCCTCACGTTGGTCCTGATCAATCAAATGGAGTTTTTCCGCACTAAAGACCTGGGCTTTCGCAAAGATGCCATTATAACCATACCTGTACCGGAGGCCATGCGCTTGGATACCCTCAACCAAAGTAGAGTCCGTTCATTGGCCAATGATATTTCGCGTATGGCCGGGGTAGAAGGTTATAGTCTCTGCCTTTCTGCTCCATCTTCGGGTCGCGTGTGGGATTCCAACTTTTGGATGGAAGGACAAAGTGAAGATCAGGCCAAAGGCACACAGGTGAAAATTGCGGATGGAAATTATGTTTCATTGTTCGATATAAAATTAATTGCCGGTGAGAATATTGATGACCTGGACACAGCACGCAGTGTTGTGGTTAACCGAAAGTTTGCTGAAATAGCAGGCTATTCAACCCCGGAAGAAATTGTTGGAAAAAAAATCAGGTTATGGGGAAAGACGCTGCCTGTGGATGGGGTAGTGGAGAATTTTCACACGCTTTCACTAAGCAACGCCATTGAACCAACCGTTATCCTAAACCGCCTGGAACGTTACCAGTTGTTGGCTTTGCGGATCCAGCCTGATCAGTTTCAGCAACTGGTTCCACAGATTCAAAAACGATGGGAAGAAGCCTATCCTTTATCGATTTTCAGTTATGAATTTCTGGATGAAAACATCCGCGAATTTTATGAAGGTGAGGCACGGTCGTCTGTTATGTTAACGGTTTTTTCAACGATCGCTATTGCTATTGGTTGCCTGGGCTTGTTAGGATTGGCTACCTATATGGCCAACCAAAAAACAAAAGAGATAGGGATACGCAAAACGTTGGGTGCTTCGGTTGAGAGCATTCTCGTAATGTTCTCCCGTGAGTTTATCGTGCTTGTGCTGGTTGGTTTTGTAATGGCTGCACCGTTGGCCTGGTGGTTGGGTAATTTGTACCTAAGCCGGTTTGTTTATCGCATCGAAATAGGCCCTATGTTGTTTTTGTCGGGCATTGGCTTAACCTTGATTATCGCGTTGGTAACGGTAGGGTATAAATCTTTCCGGGCGGCAACGATTAACCCGGTGGATTCGCTACGGTATGAATAATATAATCTGTCAGGCGGACAGATTTCTCTGCAAGGCCCTGGCGCATGTCAGGGCTTATTTTTTATACCAAAGCTCGTTTATAACCTGTAGCATTTGTTGCTGCACAGCACCGGCCGCAATAATTTCACCACCGTGTAAAAAATTATTGCCTCCGCTGAAATCTGTAACTCTTCCGCCAGCTTGCTGAACAATAAAGGCGCCTGCTGCAACATCCCAAGGATTGAGGTTGTATTCAAAAAAACCATCCATGCGCCCGCAGGATACATAAGCCAGGTCAATGGCAGCACTGCCTAACCTTCGTATACCGTGCGTTTGTTCTAAAAATACTTTTATGATTTCCAGGTAAACATCTTTTTTATCCAGGTGATAGTAAGGGAAACCCGTAGCAAGTAAACTCTCACTTAACGTAGTGATGCTGGAAACTTGTATGGGTTTTCCATTGCATGCTGCAAGGCCTCCGGCAAAGGTGTGAAAGCACTCATCATGCATAACTTCATAAACAACCCCAAGCACAACTTTATTATTTTGTGCAAGTGCCACGCTAATAGCAAATGTTGGCAGGCCGTGCATAAAGTTCGTGGTACCGTCAAGCGGATCGATGATCCAGCAATATTCCTGCCCGGTGTTGGTTTGAACAGTACCCTCTTCCGTAATAAAAGTACTGGAGGGTATTAATTTTTTTAATTCACGTACCAGTTGAATTTCAGCTTCCTTGTCAACATACGACACCAGGTTGTTGAAGCCGGTTTTAAATTCAATTTTTGAGCGATCAAACTCCGTTGCTTCTTTTCGGATAAAAGCGCCTACTTCGCGGCAAATCCGTATTACTTCTTTTTCAAGGTGGGCTAACTGTATCATCTTTTGTTTTTACGCATGTATATCCAACATCACCCAACCGGTAATTGTTTCAGGTTTATGGTTTTCCACCAACTACTACTACAATTTCCCCTTTTACTTCTTTGGTTGAGAAGTGGCGGTAAACTTCTTCCAGGGTACCATTCTTCGTTTCTTCAAAAAGTTTCGTGAGTTCACGCGAAACAGAAACTTGCCTTTCCGGCCCAAAGTATTCCTTAAGCTGCCCTAAGGTTTTCACCAAACGATGAGGTGACTCGTAAAATACTATCGTGCGTTCTTCTTCGGCCAGTTTTTTTAACAGGGTCTGCCTTCCTTTTTTGTGTGGGAGAAATCCCTCAAAAACAAACCGGTCGCAGGGTAAACCTGATTTAATTAATGCCGGAACAAAAGCTGTGGCACCGGGTAGGCAATCAATTTCAATACCTGCCTGCAAAGTTGCGCGCACAATTAGAAACCCTGGGTCGGAAATTCCGGGTGTACCGGCATCGCTGACCAATGCCATTTTTTCTCCCGCTTGCAGCCTTTTAACCAAGGTATGCACAACTTTATGTTCGTTAAAATTGTGGAAGCTCTGTAACGGTTTGCTAATGAGGTAGTGCTTTAGCAGCTTGCCCGAGGTTCGTGTGTCTTCTGCCAGAATAAGGTCAACGGCTTTTAAGACTTCTAATGAACGAAGGGTTATATCCCCTAAATTTCCGATGGGTGTGGGAACAATATATAACGAGGCCTTCAACTCCATTATACCAGTGCATCAATGGCCTCTGCCAGTTTCTTATCCTTATTAGTTACAATGTTTCCTGCATCGTGTGTGCTTAACTCAATGCTTACGGTATTCCAGGTGTTTGTCCAGGTGGGGTGATGGTTCATTTTCTCCGCTACCAGGGCAACCTTGGTCATAAATGCAAAGGCTTCCGTAAAATCTTTGAACGTAAATATTTTTGTGAGTTTGTTGTTTTCTTCCTGCCACATAAACCAAAACGGGTATCGCCTGACGAAGGTACAAGAATTTAGCTGTAACCGGGCTTATAAAGCAATCAATCCTTCTATGCCTGAAGCTTTTTGGTACATGGCGATAACAACATCGCTTGAGGGAGCCATAACCTGAATGGTGATGCTGGTGTAATTTCCTTCGCGCGAGGACTTTTCAGTAACGGTGTGCATCGGAAATAAATCCTTTACTTCCTGCTCTTTTCCTTTGGGAACGATGAATTTAAAGATATAAAGGGCAGGCCATTGGTAATGCTGGTCGAGTTTGGTGCGAAATGAATTTACCCAGTCCTGGTCCATAGTTAAAAAGATGGGCGCCCGATAGGTATCGGGGCGCCCAAAATTAATTGCTTTGTGGTTTAATAAAACCTGAAGCGAGTGTCTTCTATATTGGCTGCTTCTTTAATAGCGCTTGCAATGTTGGCCGAGTTACGGCTTGTAGCACTTTGTTGTAGTTGCGTTTTAAACATGGTATAATCGCCTATGGCCGGGGCAGGTGTTTTGGTTTTGGTTTCGATGATGACTACACCATTTTCACCTGCATAAGCCTGCGAGCGACTACCATCGGCAAGGGAAAAAACTTTTCCGATAACCACCGGATCAAATCCTACCGAAGTGAGGGAATTGGAGTTTAGCCTAACGCTGCTATTGGTGTATACGGTAGCATCTTTTCCAAAAGCAGCGGCTATGTCATTTAGTGAACCTTGCAGCCCTTTTAATTTTTCCACGATTACTTTGCCCTTCATTTCATTTTTGACAAGCGGTGTAATCTCATCTTTAACCAGGTCAAGCGGTTTATAGCCTTTTTCAATTTCACCGGTCATTACGGCCACGGCATATTGATCCTGCAAGTCAAAAACTGACGATACTTTACCTTCTTTCGCATCGCGAAACAGCCACTGCACCACCTGGCGTGCATCCCCCAGGTTGTTAATACGCCTTTCGGCTGGAGCTATATTTTTAGCTTCGTAAACGGTCAATCCTTCTTTGGTGGCCCGGTCGGTAAATTCCTTTAGCCCTGAAAGCTCGCTGGCAAACAGTTCTGCCTTGCGGATAGCCGCATTGATGGAAGCATCGCTGGGGAGGATTTCGCGCTCGATCACGGCCAGCGTATAGTAGTTGTTGTCTTTCACTTCGGTTACATCAATAATGTGGTAACCGAACTCCGTTTCAACCACGTCATTTAACACACCCTTTTTGGTGGCAGAGAATACGGCTGTTTCAAATGGCTTTACCATGGCACCGGTGCTGAACCAACCCAGGTCACCCCCACGGGTAGCCGTTCCGTCAGTACCAAATTCGCGAGCCTTGTCGGCAAAGCTTGCACCTGCTTTAATGTCTTTTAAAATGTTCCTGGCTTTCTCTTTGGCTTCTTTTTTGGCAGCCTCGGTGTCATTATCCCAACGGATAAGGATATGGCTGGCCCGCGCGTTGTTAATGGTATCTTTTCCGACTTTTGAAACCTTTACCAGTTTATAGGATCCTTCATCTAAAAAAGGTCCCTTAACCGTTCCGGCAACCAGTTCATCAGCGGTAATATATGACGGCAGGTTTGAAACATTGAATTTGGTGTAGGCATCTGAATTATCGGAGTTGATGATGGCAAAAACAGAATCATCCTGGGCTGCTTTAAAATCACCTACCAGGCGTGTCAATTCTTCTTTAAATGAAAGCGAATCATCTGCCGAAGGCACTACCGGAAAGGTAACGAACTTCATGTCGCGGGTATGCTCGCTTTTGTATTTCTCTTTGTTCTTGTTGTAATAGGCTTTCAGATCGCTATCGTTTACTTTAATGGCAGTGTCGCTAACAGCATAATAGGGCACAAACAGATATTGGATTTCAGCTACGTCATTTTGCAAGTGGTATTCTTTTTCTGCTTCGGCAGAAGTTATAAAAGCACTCTTGATCAACAGGTTTTCATACTTAAGCCTTTCACGGCTTGGCCTTAAATCACGTTGGAATAATTCCCACTGCATGCGTTCCGGTGAAGTTTCAGGTGCGAGCTTGATTTGAGATATGTAGTTGCCCAACATGCCCCTGTCGAACTGACCGGTTTGCGGGTTAATGAAGGATTGCTTTATACCGTCATTTATATTTTTCCCCGAAATCATATCCACCATTTCATCATCGCTAACCTTCACGCCAACTTTTTCAAATTCATTTTCAATGGCATGACGCAGGATGAGCATTTCCCAGGCCTGTTCGCGTATGGTTACCATGTCGCGGTCGTTGGGCTGACGGTTGAAAAACATGATAAAATTTGCTTCGCGTTCGCGCACGGCTTGCTGGTATTCTTTTAGCGATACCGTATGCCCGGCTATTTCCCCAACGGAATCACTATTGCTAAACAGTACAGAATTGTTGCTAAAAATATCCTGCAATACGAATGCAGAAATTGCGAGGAAGACAAAAACAACCACCCAGGTACCCATCTTGTCCCTCAACTTTCCAATAAATGCCATAAGTCAAAATTTAAAGACCGCAAATTTAACCCGCTTTGTGGATTAGAAAAATATGGTTTTGAAAATAAACTACTTATTACCTGGAGAGTTAAATGCCTGTAAATAAGCGATTTATACTATTAAATACTTCAGTCGCTACCATTGGCCACGGTTATCCGCAGGGTGTCTATCCGGTTGTCGAGGGTTGACTGGACGGTGAAGGAGTAAGGGGGTATAGAAATGGTTTCCCCAGGCTGGGGCAGGTCTTCGCGGTAGCTTAGTATAAGCCCCCCGAGGGTTTCGTATTCGCCTGTAGGAAGGTTCCAGTTATACGTGTCGTTTAAGTAATCAATCTCCAGGCGTGCACTCAGCAGCCAGGTGTGTTTGTCCAGTTGCTGCTCTACCAGGTCGTCTTCATCATGCTCATCTTCAATTTCACCAAAAATTTCTTCAATCACATCTTCCATGCTTACCAGGCCCGAGGTACCGCCAAATTCATCTACCACCAGGGCCAGGCTTTTTCGTTCATTAATGAAGCGGATCATCAACTCGTTGGCTAAGATGGTTTCAGGTACGATAATGATGGGTGTCAGGATATCTTCAATTCGTGTGGGCTTCTTAAACAGCTCCGAGGAGTGACAATAACCGATTACATCATCGATGGAATCTTTGTAGATTAGGATTTTAGAATGTCCACTTTCTACAAACGCCTTGCGCAGCTTCTCCATACCGTCCTGAATCTCCACTGCAATGATTTCTGTTCGCGGTATCATGCACTCGCGAACGCGCACCGATTTGAATTCAAGTGCATTGTGAAAAATTTTTTTGTCCAGTTCAATGTCTTCGTCTTCGTGCTTTACCCTCAACATATTCTTCAGGTAATGATTCAGGTCGGTTAGCCCGAATACAGGTTTTTCATCCGAGTATTCGGTTCTGAAAATTTTTGTAATGACAAATTTCGAAAGCGATACAATGCTGATGACCAAGGGAAACAAAAAATAATAGAGGATATTAAATGGCACTGCCAAAGCAGTGAGCATCAGGTTAGGGTTAATGAGAAAAAGGCTCTTCGGAAGAAATTCGGCAGTTACCAAAACCAGTATTGTTGCGGCTAATGTTTGGATGATCAGTATAGTCACTTCATTCTGAAAGGGATCGGGTAACCAGAGTTGGAGCCGCGGCTCCAGCAGTTGCGCCATAAAAATTCCATACAGCACCAGGGCAATAGTGTTACCGATAAGCGTTGTGCCAATGAACAAGGAGGGCTTTTTTATGAACTTGGAAAATATTTTTCCGGAAATAGAGCCCTGCTTTGCCTGCAATTCAAGTTGAAGTTTGTTTGCCGAGAGAAAAGCTATTTCAATCCCTGAAAAGAAAAAAGAGAAGGCAAGAGAAAGCAGGATAAGTAGTAGTAAAGCAGGATCCATATTATTTCCGCTTGCGGTAAGTAAACACAAAAAAGAAAATTACGGAAAGCATAATGGCCCAGTAGGCATGGCCCAACCCGAGTGTCATGATCTGGTGTATGCCGATGATTAGAAATGTAGCCGAAAGGGAAAGCAGGAGAATATCCGGAAGCTTCATACGTCAGGCAAAGATAACGATTTTGAGGAGCTAGTTCCGGCCCGGTGTTTCTGTACCCTCTTCAAGGGTAAACTCGCCTTGCGGTTTTTTAATGGTGTAGGAAGACATGTCCTGTTTCGCTTCAAGTCCTTCTCCGTAAATTACCTCGGTTTGCATGCGAATGGTAACGAAACTTTCGGTGTATATCTGCTCTTTGTCAGGTCGCCAAAAAAGTTCTTCCGTGTTGAGTTGCTCATTTTTCTCCAGGTTAATAACCTCCACTTTACCGGTTGCTTTCCAGGTGTTATCCTTTTTGGAGTAGTAAGCGTGGTTGGCCCGAAGGGTAGAGGAGAGCACCCCCAGTTCGTTAAAAAATTCCATGTATATGCCCTTGGGAAATTCACGATCACCCACCTGGTATTCGTACACCAGGTCGGCCAGCATCCTTACCTTAACCACCTCATTTTCGCTGTAGTGCATTTCTACTTTTTCCGCTTCGCGTTGCGGGCCATCGTACTCAAGCGGTTGAACGGCATCGGTTTTTCCGCAGCCATCCAGCAGTAAAATAAAGGCAAGGAATTTCAGGCGGTTCATATAAATGAAAAAGGCCATAGCAATACTATGGCCTTTTTAAGTTTTATTTTTTCCCTAATCGCGTGTGCGAATGGTCACGGTTTCATTGATCCAACAGGTGACGCGTTGGGTATCACCTGACGACCAGTTAACCAGGAAGATATCTTCCTTGGACGGGAACTGATCTTTTGCCATGGCCATTTTTTTGGCTTCACCGGCACGCTGGTACATATCATAAGCAGCCAGGTACACCAGGCGATCCTCAGCCATATTGTCCTTCTTGGCACAATCAGAGAAACTTCCATAGTACAAGTCGCCAATTTTTTCGTAAGCCTCCTTTTTGCTGCCGTCAGCCGCTAAAGCCTGACGGTATAGGTCGCGTGCGGCAGTTTTTGAACCTTTGCGGGCTTCAATGCTACCCTTGTAAATCAGCACATCCGCTTTTTCAGAATTACCGGGGGCTGTTTCAAGTGCAATGGCGAACATTTCATTGGCTTTTGTAAAGTTTTCGGTTGCCAGGTAGCGTATGCCTAAGTTTTTAGCAATGCCGTAGTCCTTTTCGTCTTTCAGTATGGCTTCTGCAGCTTCCATCCACAACGGATCATCAGTGCACTTATCCTGGAGCATGAAAGCAAATATTTTCTTGGCCAAACCAATGTCGGCAGGGTTTTTCTTGAACTTGGGGCCAAGGTTGGTGCGCACAAAATCGCAATCAACTTTTACAATGGTGATCAGTATTTTGTCCACTTCATCTTTCCATGAACGATAGCGGGTAACACCATCTTGCTTGCCTTGGCTGGAAGCGACTTTAATTTTTGCATCCAATATTCCCATTACCATGTCGTAACGCTCCAATACCTGTTCATCGGTAAGGTTTTTCAACTTAACCTTGTTAATCCGAATCACTTGCATAAACGGTAGAATGGTTCCATCAAGCACATCGTTGCCGTTAAGCTTGAAGGCAAGGTCCATCAGGTCTAAAACATATTTTTCTTTCCCGTTTTCATTGGCCCAAAAAGCTACAGCGGCCAATGCCTTGCGGTTGGTCACACTGGCTTCTTCACCACAGTTTTTAATCCGCAAATCGTGGATAAGCAAAAGCGAATCGACCAAAGCATTTTTCCTGGCTGCATCTTTTTCTGCGCTGGCCAGCTTTTGGTAAATCTCGGCACCGTTGATGTAGATGCTGGTGTTTAGGTTCGGTGTGTTGGTCAACAACCAGTTAAGGTGAGGTTTTGCTTTTGCAAACTCACTGTTTTTGCGGTAGTCGTCATACAACGAAACTTTTTCTTCTGCTTTTGCTTTCTGCTCAGGTTCAGTTGGCCACTTCCATTCTTTGCACTGGGCAAACAATGCTGGAGTGTTTGAAATGAACACGATCAGGATAAGGGGCGCAAAAAACTTTTTCATCATTTCTAGTTTAATATTAATCAAATCGTCTCCTAATAAACCACTGGTCGTTAAATGTGATGCCAAAGTAAACCCTGAAATAGGATTCTTCTAAAACATTTTTTGACTTATTGCCGCGTTTGCCCGTGCTAAAGGCAAAATCGAGGCTTGAACGGCCAGCCGGCATAGATAAGCCAATATTTATGCCAAGATCCCTAACCGGGTTATTATTGATCAAAAATGGGGAGTTTTCGTAGTGAAATCCAGTTCTGTAAGTGATTCTTTTGAAGAAATTGTCGGCCAGATAATCAGGGGTTATTTCGCCACCTGCTGAAAAACGCCACAAACGACCTAAATTTTCATTGTCTTCAGCATTTAAGCTACTGAATTTCGACCAATCTTGTAAGGTATATTCAACGCCAGCGCTCCATTTGGCCGCTTTACTTATGGAGGCGCCAGCCGTAAAGGAGGCAGGAAGGGAAACACTTCCTCTTCGCAGCACCAGGGTGTCTGATGTTATTGGATTGCCACCGAAATTCCTTCGTTCGAAAACCGTTCTTTTTGATGCCTTTAAATTTGTGGCAAAACTGTATGTTAAACCTGCACTAATGCGGTACTCATCCTTGCTGCCAATCGAATCCTGGCTAAAGGATAACCCTCCGGTAAATTGAAAATCTTTTAGAAAAGTTTGTTCGTTTACTGCAATGATGTATCCAATCGGTTGAGGGACGTTGAATAATGTGTTAGTGTAATCATTTACTACTGATCCGAACAAATAAGCAGCCTTTAATCCAACAGACCAGTTATCATGAATCCTAACGCCATTTGACCAATATACTTGTGTTAGCCCTCCACTACCTTGCTCACTAACAACTACACTATCAACCGGGTTGGAATTTTCAACCACGTCAAAATACTCCAGGCGGTAATTCACATTAGTGTATGGCATTAACCCAACAGAGGTTGTCCACTTGCCCGGTTTTATCGGTAATGCTGTTACCAGGTAGCTCATGTTTCCGTTGGTGCTCTTTACATTGGTAGTATCACCGGAAATAGTTTTTGACTCCACCAATGCACCTGCCTGAAATACCGTGTAGTAATTGAACACCAGTAACGCAGGGTTTTGGTTGTTCACAAACCAATATTGTGGGTTGCTAACACCTGTTCCGCCCATGGCCTGGGTTTGAATGAGTGCATTCCCGTAGGGATCGCCAATGCCGAAAGTAGAGAAAGGAGACCGGGCTGCCTGACCCGATGCCACAAACCATAAAACAGATAATGCGAGGGTGAATAAATACTTCTTAACGAGCGACATTATGTAGCAAAATGCGGTTTAAACCTATTAGCACCAGATTTGGGCACGCAAATATGGACGCTTTCAGCTTGTTTTCAAAAAAGGGTGTATCACCACCGCACAAAATCACCCGTAATTGCGGGTATTTTATCCGATAGCGATCAATAATGCCATTTATTTCGTCAATAGTGCCCAAAACAATTCCACTTTGTATACAAAGTTCCGTGCTGTTCCCAATCAATTCAGGGTATTCTACCGGTTTCACTAACGGTAGTTTTGCCGTAAACGTATGTACTGCTTGAAATCGCATGCTTAAGCCTGGTGAAATCCCGCCACCGAGATAATTTTTGTGCTGATCGATGAAATCGTAGGTAATACAGGTACCGGCATCTATTGCAAGAGTATCCTTATCCGGAAAAAGTTGTACGGCCCCGCACACCCCGGCAATCCGGTCAACACCCAATGTGCGTGGAGTAGCATACTGGATTTTGACCGGCAAGGGCAATTGGTAATGCAGTTTAAGTTTGGTGGTTGCCTGTTGCACGTAGGCCAACAAGTCATCACCCTCCATGTTTACTGAACTTATAATAACATTTTTTGCTGTTGATTTAGCGAGGTATTCTTTCAAATCATCTGCTGAGGTAAATACGATTTTTTCAAGCAGCGTATCGTGATCGAAAATGGCTACCTTAGTTGATGTATTGCCGGAATCAACAACAAGATTCATGATTGGGCTTTAAGCAAGCAATAAAAGTATGGATTCAAAACAGAAATATAAAGTGCTCGGATTGATGTCGGGCACTTCGTTGGATGGTGTAGACGTAGCCTTTTGCACTTTTCAATACAAAAACCAACAATGGCAGTTTAAAATTGAGAAGGCCATTACCGTTGCTTATAATGCTTCATGGCTAAAAAAACTCTCTCAAGCTCATCAGCTTTCAGCACAACAACTTTTGCAGTTGCATGCCGAGTATGGCAAATACCTGGGCACTCTTTGCAAGCGTTTTTTTTACTTGTACGGAATTAAGAAAGTAGATTTTATTGCTTCGCATGGCCACACTATTTTTCATCAGCCCGTTAAGGGCTTTACATTTCAATTGGGTTGTGGATATGCCTTGCATGCCGCGGCAGGCAAGCCTGTAGTGTGTGACTTTAGAAGCATGGATGTTGCCCTGGGTGGAGAAGGTGCGCCTTTGGTGCCCATCGGTGATCAGTATCTTTTTTCAGATTATGATGTTTGCCTGAACCTTGGCGGCATTGCAAACCTTTCGCAACAGGTAAAGGGCCAACGTATAGCTTACGACATTTGTTTTGCCAACATGGGCCTGAATTATTTGGCGGAGAAGAAGGGCAAGTTGTTTGATCGTGATGGTGCACTGGCTGCTGATGGCACCATGGATGAGAATATGTTGAAGAAGCTTTCCATGATTTACAAAAGAATTGAAACGAAAAGGCCTTCATTAGGGCGTGAGTTTTTTGAACAACACTTTGTTCCGGTACTTAATGATGAAACAATTTTATTGAACGACAGACTGCACACGTTTACCGAATCAGTTGCCCTGCAGATTGCATCGGCAGTAAATTATAGCCGAAAGCGTATTTCTGTTTTTTGCACGGGTGGAGGTGCATTCAATGCATATTTGGTTTATCGGTTGGTTGAGCATTTTGGTGATCGTGCAGACCTGATTATTCCTGAACACGATATTATCAAATACAAAGAAGCCCTGGTTTTTGCCTTTTTGGGCGTAAAACGTGTACGCCATGAACCAAATTGTTTGATGAGTGTAACCAAGGCAGAACGCGATAGCAGCGGAGGTGTGTTGATTGGTTTCTGAGGGTTTACCATCTTTGCCGCCAGATTTTTACTGTATGCAGGAACTCCTTAAAAAATTCGAGAACAAACGTCCCGAAATTGTATTTGAGTGGAAAGATGCCGAGACCGATGCCGAAGGTTGGGTGGTTATAAACTCACTGCGTGGAGGCGCGGCCGGAGGAGGTACACGCATGCGTGTTGGGTTGGATAAGCGCGAAGTAGAGTCGTTGGCCAAAACCATGGAGGTGAAATTTACTGTTTCAGGCCCTCCGATAGGCGGTGCAAAATCAGGCATAAATTTCGATCCGAACGACCCGCGTAAAGAAGGAGTGCTGCAACGTTGGTACGCGGCTGTAATGCCATTATTGAAATATTACTATGGCACCGGTGGTGATTTGAATGTGGATGAAATCCATGAAGTAATACCCATAACCGAAGACGTGGGCATCTGGCATCCGCAGGAAGGTGTGTTTACCGGCCACTATAAACCCACCGAGGCACAAAAGGTAAACCGAATTGGCCAACTTAGGCAAGGGGTTATTAAAGTTATTGAAGATGAACGCTACTCACCTTCTCTTTCAAAAAAGTACACGGTTGCCGACATGTGTACTGGATATGGTGTGGCAGAGGCTGTAAAGCATTTTTATAAATTTTGGGGAGGCAACCTGAAGGGGAAACGTGCAGTTGTACAGGGCTGGGGCAATGTCGGGGCAGCGGCAGGCTTTTACCTGGCCAAAATGGGCGTAAAAATAGTGGGTATCATTACCCGCGATGGCGGTGTGGTTCGCCATGAAGGCTTTACGCTGGAAGAAATTACACAGTTGGTTGTAAACCGCGTAAACAATAAGATACAAGCGACAGATCTTATTCCTTATGAGGAGTTAAACAAGAAAATATGGGATCAGCGCTTTGAGATATTCATCCCTGCGGCCGCTTCACGTTTAGTTACACGAGACCAGGTTGACCGTATGATGGCTTCCGGCCTGGAAGTTTTTTCTTGCGGGGCAAATGTTCCCTTTGCCGATCCCGAAATATTTTTTGGGCCAACCGGGTTATATGCCGATGAAAAGTTTTCCGTAATACCGGATTTTATTGCCAACTGTGGCATGGCCCGTGTTTTTGCCCATTTTATGGAAAGGGAAGTGAGCATGGATGATGAATCCATTTTTTCGGATATATCCGAAACGATCGGGCGTGCCCTGGCGAAAACTTATCAGGTACATAAATCCAAAACCGGCCTGGCGCAAGCTTCCTTTGAGATAGCGTTACAACAACTCGTATAAGTTAATACAGGTTGTTTAATGTACTGCAAAGAACGGATACGTAAGCAGGTAAACTGCAGCTCCTGCGAAATATCCCATTAGTGCCAAAAGCGTTATCCGTTTCAGGTACCAGATAAAATCAATTTTTTCCATGCCCATAGCGGCCACACCTGCAGCCGAGCCGATAATCAACATGCTTCCGCCAGTTCCGGCACAATAGGCTAAGTACTCCCATATCATGTGGTCTGTAGGGTAGATGTTCATATCATACATGCCCATGCTGGCCGCTACCAGCGGCACGTTATCAACGATGGATGAAAGAATACCGATCAGGGTTATAATAATGCTGATGTTACCCACCTTTTCAGTAAGCATTTCTGCGAAATTGTGCAACGTGCCCATAGCCTCCAACGATCCGACCGCAAGCAAAATCCCTAAGAAGAAAAGCACACTGGGCATATCAATACGGGTTAGCGCATGGGCCGCTGTATACTGTTTTTTTGTGGCTTCATCCATATCGGGATTAATCAATTCCGACACTACCCACAAAACGCCAAGGCCTAACATCATGCCTAAGTAAGGAGGCAAATGCGTTACGGTTTTAAAGATGGGTACAGATATGAGCGCACAAACACCGACTATCAACATTAAGGTGCCACCGCCACTGCTTTGGTGGTCTTCTTCTTTTGTTTTTTGCGGAGCCTCGCCAAGCTCTCCCTTCAATTTGAAGTTGAGATAGATAAGCGGTATAACAGCACACACAATGCTGGGCAACAATAAAGTCTTTACAATATTTACCGCGGTTATTTGCCCGCCAATCCAAAGCATGGTGGTCGTAACATCACCAATGGGCGACCAGGCGCCACCGGCATTGGCAGCTACCACAATCATACCGGCAAAGAACAACCGCATCTCTTTGTTCGGTATCAGCTTTCGGATAAGCGATACCATAACAATGGTTGTGGTCAGGTTATCCAGTATGGCCGAAAGAATAAATGCTACACCGCACACAATCCATAAAAGTTTCTTCGGGTTTTTGGTACGTATGCGATCAGTAATGAATTTAAAACCATGGTGTGCGTCCACCAATTCAACGATGGTCATGGCCCCCATAAGAAAGAACAGGATTTGTGCAATTTCATCGAGGTGTTCACCTAATTGTTCAAGAACAAATTCGCGGTGAATTTCGCCAGTTGAAAGAGTACTGAAATCGGCTGCGGTTCTTTTCAGGTCATCTAAAAAATGATTATAGTGCGAACTGTCCAACAACGTTTGTGGAGAGTCGGCCACCATAAAGAGTGTCCAGCAGATAACACCAGTTAACAGGGCCGAAGCTGTTTTATTGATTTTAATGGGGTGTTCAAGGGCAATGGCAAGATACCCTATGATGAAAATGATAATGATGGCCAGTTCCATTAATCCAAAAGGTTTAGTATCAACGCACTAATATTAGCGCATCAGGGCAGCATCACCAAATTAATTTGTGATTAACGGAAAGTGACCGAATAAACCCTGCCGGGAGCCTGATTTTTACAAATTTTTTGAACGGTAAGGGCAGCTTAGCCGAGCTTAAAAATACCCTCGTTTAACTGTATCAAGGTTTTCTCTTTATACCGGGTATCTACCAGTATGGATATGTTGTTGTATGAACCACCCACAGAAACCATGCGTATCGGAATGTCGCCCAGGCAGCCGAACAGTTTATCTAATATTCCATGTTGGTTCCCGATCCGATGCCCTACAATACAAACAATGGTTTGGTTTCGGTCAATTTCCACATTGCCAAAGGTGGTAAGTTCTTCAATGATTTTATCCAGGTGTGTATGGTTGTCGATGGTTAACGATACGGCCACCTCGGATGTGGAAATCATATCAATCGGGGTTTTGTATTGTTCAAACACTTCAAATACCCTTCTCAGGAACCCGTAAGCCATGAGCATGCGTGATGATTTTATCTTAATTGCGGTAATGCCGTCCTTGGCTGCCACTGCTTTGATTGTACGCTCAGTTTCCTTGTTGCTGATAAGGGTACCCGGGGCTTTTTCGTCCATCGTATTTTTAAGCCGCACAGGCACATTGTATTTCTGGGCAGGAACTATTGTGGAAGGGTGAAGGATTTTTGCCCCGAAGTAGGCCAACTCAGAGGCTTCATCAAAAGTGAGTTCACTGATCGGAACGGTTTTTTTAACAACGCGCGGGTCATTGTTGTGCATGCCGTCAATATCAGTCCATATTTGTATTTCTTCTGCGCCAATAGCGGCTCCCATTAACGATGCCGTATAATCACTTCCGCCCCGCTTCAGGTTGTCGATTTCGTTGCGATGGTTGCGGCAGATATAACCTTGCGAAATAATAATATCAACTTGTTGCAATGACTTGAGCAGGGGCTTAAGCCGCTGCGAGATTTTTTCCAGTTCAGGTTCTTCGTTTTCGTCAATAGACATAAAGTAAAGCGCGGGCAAAAGCCGGGCGTTTATTTTTTGCTCCATCAAATACTGATAGAAAAGCTCTGTTGAGATTAGTTCACCCTGGGCCAGCAATTCGCGGTAGCTCTTATCATCAAACTGCCCGGCTGCCAGCAAACGGATGAAAATGAAAAACCGGCTAACAATTTCCTGGCCTATGGTTTTGAAATTTTCAGATGCGTATAATTCTAGTATAAAGGCCTGATAATGTTTTTCCAGCGAGGCAATTTCTTTTTCGGCCGCATCCAAATCATTTTTCAACAAAAAATCACCGATGGATACCAGGGCATTGGTGGTGCCTGAAAGGGCTGAGAGTACAACTACTTTTTGTCCGGGTGTTTCCGTTACAAGTGAGGCAATTTTTTTCATTCGCTCGGGCTTGCCAACCGAGGTGCCGCCAAATTTGAGTACAAGCATATACCTGAAATTGAGGCGACAAAGTTAGGGAAGGTGACAAAATAAAAAAGTCCTGACGGTTCTCATCAGGACTTTTCAAGTTTACAAGTCAACCAGCGATTACTTCTTGTCGTTCACCTCTTCGTATTCAACATCCGATACGTTATTGCTATCGGTGGAAGCACCAGTGTCTGCTGTGTTAGCACCGGGTTGTGGGCCTGCGCTTTGTTGTGCCTGGTAAATTTCCTGCGAAGCAGCCTGCCAGGCGCCATTAAGGGCAGCCATGGCGGCATCGATAGCGGTAATATCCTGGCTCTTGTGCGCTTCCCTTAGTTTATCAAGGGCGTTGGTGATGGCACTCTTATTTCCATCAGAAAGTTTATCGCCATATTCTTTCAATTGTTTTTCCGTTTGGAAAATCAACGAGTCGGCTTGGTTAATCTTTTCAACGCGTTCCTTGGCTTGACGGTCGGCTTCAGCATTGGCTTGCGCCTCACGTTTCATTTTTTCGATCTCGGCATCGGTAAGCCCACTGGAGGCTTCAATGCGTATCTTCTGTTCCTTGCCGGTTCCCTTATCCTTGGCCGAAACGTGCAGGATACCATTCGCATCAATGTCGAAGGTTACTTCAATTTGTGGTAACCCGCGTGGTGCCGGTGGTATGCCATCGAGGTGGAAACGGCCTATGGTACGGTTATCTTTCGCCATGGGACGTTCGCCCTGCAACACGTGTATTTCAACCGAAGGTTGGTTATCGGCTGCAGTGGAAAAAACTTCCGATTTTTTAGAAGGAATGGTTGTGTTGCTTTCAATCAATTTGGTGAATACACCACCTAATGTTTCAATGCCCAAAGAAAGCGGGGTAACATCCAGCAAGAGCACATCCTTAACTTCCCCGGTTAATACACCACCCTGAATGGCCGCTCCGATGGCCACAACCTCATCGGGGTTAACACCTTTGGAAGGTTTCTTGCCGAAGAACTTTTCAACTTCTTCCTGTATGCGGGGTATGCGGGTTGAACCACCCACTAAGATCACTTCATCGATTTGGCCAACGGAAACACCGGCATCTTCAACCGCTTTGCGGCAAGGTTCCAAGGTCCTGCGCACCAAATCGTCAACCAGTTGTTCGAACTTGGCACGGGTCAGCTTTTTCACTAAGTGTTCGGGAACACCATCGATTGATGTGATGTACGGCAGGTTTATTTCGGTTTCCTGCGAGCTTGACAATTCAATCTTGGCTTTTTCAGCAGCTTCCTTTAAGCGTTGAAGTGCCATCGGATCTTTACGCAAGTCAATGTTGCGTTCGGATTTGAATTCATCGGCCAGCCAGTTAATGATCTTCATATCGAAGTCATCACCGCCAAGGTGTACATCACCGTTGGTTGATTTTACTTCAAATACACCATCCCCTAATTCAAGGATGGAAATGTCGAATGTACCACCACCCAGGTCGTACACGGCAATCTTCATGTCTTTGTTTTTCTTATCGAGGCCATAAGCCAATGCAGCGGCTGTAGGCTCGTTTATAATACGCTTAACATCCAGCCCGGCAATCTGACCGGCTTCTTTAGTAGCCTGACGCTCGGCATCATTGAAATAGGCCGGAACGGTAATAACAGCCTCGCTTACGGTGGTGCCCAAATAATCTTCAGCAGTGCTCTTCATTTTTTGAAGGATCATGGCTGAGATTTCCTGTGGGGTATAGAGGCGATCTCCGATGCGAACACGCACGGTATCGTTGTTGCCGCTTTCTACCTGGTAGGTAACAATTTTTTTCTCCTCGCCAACATCGTTGAATTTTTTGCCCATGAAACGTTTAATGGACATAACGGTGTTTTTGGGGTTGGTGATGGCCTGACGTTTGGCCGGGTCACCCACTTTGCGTTCACCTTTTCCGCCATCTAAAAAGCCCACTATGGATGGCGTTGTTCTGCGACCTTCGCTGTTGGGTATAACAACGGGTTCGTTGCCCTCCATTACGGCTACGCAGGAGTTGGTCGTACCCAGGTCAATTCCAATAATTTTTCCCATGATTATGCTGTATTTTATAGATTCAAATTCTTAAAACTGCTAAGGGCTTATCAATGGGTATGCCAGCAGGTTTTTTGGGGTAAAAGGGTGACACAATGACAGAATAGGAGTGTGCATTGTTCTTTTACAGATGCCATAATTAAGTGCTTTACGCCCGATTATGACGTTAGACCAAGAAATAGCAAAACGCAGAACCTTTGGGATTATCAGCCACCCCGAAGCGTGTTTGAGTAGATTGATTACTTCCTTTGAAATTGAACAGTAAAATCTCTTTTTAAGAATATCGGGTTCCGGTTTTCAGAAATGCCCTGTAAAACTATTATCATATCTCCCAGGTCATCGGATGTGAACACAGAATGACCCCCATCCGCTCCATTGGAAGCTTTAGAAAACGGCTCCCAAAGCAAGGTGGACTGTAGAACGGGCACATGATTACTTTGCTCGAATGAAGGTGGGGATTTAATAGGCCGGCTTAGCCCGACTTGTAAGGAATAATTGCTTTTTAGTAAAGCTTGCGCAAGATTTCCTTTTTTTGATTCAACCAGGATAACACCATTTTTACCCACTAACCCTAAGCGAGAGAGTTTATTAGGATTATTCATAATTTTAATTTTTGCCAGATCAACAGGGTTAAGAGCAATAAAATAGTGTGTGTCGCGGGTCATTAAACCATCGATGATGTAAAGCGGGTTAGGATCGTATATTTTGGTGCCAGAGTTATTTCGAAACATTACCCGCACAATTGATTCTCCCGCTTTTTCTCGATGCTTTACAAATGGGATCACTTCTTTGATTAGGTCCTTCATGTTCGAAAAAGTCACAAAATCATTAAGTCTTACTTCATAATCAGCGCCCCCAAATTCATCCTCAAATTCTGAATTTGGATTACCCGGACGGTTAACTCTAGCAGATTCATGATTTTCATGGAACGCGTACGATTTTTTTACGATCCTTCTGTTTTCAGAGTAGATTCCGTAGGATGAAAGACTATTATTTTGAGAATAGCCCCACGGCATGACAAGCTGAACGCTGTCGGAGTATATGGTTATTGTATATTCTTTATCGAGAATAGAATTTTTTCGTTGTAAGCCCATAAAGGCATAATCCTCTCCCCAAAAATCATTTACAAATGGTATTTTGAATTCACCATTAATTACCTGAGTTTCGTAGCCCTTTGTATTTTTTTGAAAAAAAATAAGGAGCATGGTAGAATCTGGAGGAGGTTCGCCAGTTGTCCGATCGTGAACTGTACCCTCAATTTTTAGGGTACTTTCAAATGTTGCGGTAATTGGTTTGGCTATATTTTTAGTAATAGCATGCCAATCTATTCTATCCCAATGTTCGGTAATTAAATAGTTGTTTATAGCCTGGGCTGAAAGATCTCCAGTATTTTCCAACCACTCTAATGTTCTGGGTAAATCTCCATATTTGAAAATATTTTGAGGGTGAAAATCAGGGAAGAGTCTTTTCTGCAAAATGGAAACAGCATACTCGCCTGCTAAAGGTTGATCCAAGTTGTTTTGAAGTGTGACCCTAAAGGGCACAGTTTCTCGTTGCGCTACGGTTTTGGGTAACTCGATAAATCCAATCACACTTGGCGAAGTTTCAGGCAAAAAAATTCGTTCCCCAATCATTTCTCCGGAAGAACTGAAAAGATAGAGTTGATGGTATTCATCAGTTAAGTTATTAGGCAAGTATAACTGCTGTAAAAGGGATTGGTTAAACCGGATTTTTTTGCGGAATATAATTTTACCCTTGCAAACGATTAAAGCGCCAATTTCTTCATTTACATATTTTGAATTCTCTGATATGTGAAATGTAAAACTTTGTTGGGACCATGTAACGCCAACTCCATCTTTGTTTACCATTGGTATAGGCCAATTTCTCCCCGCTCCAGAAATGGAGGCAGTGAAATCTGATTCCAAATCAGGCGTGATGGTTGCCACACCCAGCCCGGTCGAGTCAATGTAAACACGAGCGATCCGTTCAGAACCTTTTTCAATGTTAACCCAAGTGTTGGAAGGCCCGGTTATGGCAATCTTACACGGTACGTTGGCGATGAGTGAGCCTCCCTCAGGAAAAATGGATAACAGGTTATTGGCATTTAAATGTTGTGAAAAATTTTTGGAGGAAATTATGGATACCTTCTTTCTGAAGAACCATTGTTCGCCAGCATTTTTCATCCTATCACTAAAGGCGGTAAATTCATAGATACCAGCAGAAAGTTCGGCTGGAATAATGATTTGATTTGAGGTTTGTCCCTCTGTTAGTTTAAAACGGTTAACCTTAACGATATCTCCTTTATTGCTGATTACTAAGAGCGTTATTATGTGGCTTCCAACAATGGGGGTAAAATCTTCTTTATGGTACCAGGCGCTAAAGTATGCAGTATCGCCTGGTGAATAGGCGGGTTGGTTAAAAACGAACGTAAGCCTAACGGGTTGAAAATTAGTTTGATAACTTTCAAACCTTTTCTCCAACTCATTGAGAAAGTCATTCGTGCTTAGGCTTGTTAATGTAAATAACACCAAGAGGGCTGAGAATGAAGCCTTGGATAAACTGGCTAATAAGCACATAATGGATTTTATTGGTTTAAGCATCATTCTTCCCAATATTCGGGTTTTATATTAGTTGAGAACGGAAATAGCTTTAAGCATGAGTCCGAGAACGGCATTTGCTGCACCGGAATTATGCTTTGATTGGAAATATCGTTTCGTGATATGTAAACCGAATTTTTGAAAATGGAAGTGGCAAAAAATAAGCCTTCTATCGGTCCTTTCTCTCCACTGATTTGAATGAAATTGCTGGGGATTTTTCCTGTTATGGGTTGAAAAATATTTGAAGCAGCCTCTTTTTGGGTTCGAATCGCTTTCCAAAAAGCAAAGGCATTACGGGACAAGCTCATTTGTTGTATTTCGGCATGTACTTTATGCATAAATGTCCATTGGTTTATCGGAACTCTGGTTGCCTTTACGCCAATAAATCTGCCGGTTTGATTAAATTGATTATCGCTTACAAGAGGCAGGGTATTAAAAAAATTAACCCAGCATGTGCAGCATTCACAGGGCTTAACCCATTCTAACCCATTCGGTCCAAGCACGTATGAGCTACAAAAAAGTGGTGCCGGGCATCGGCTCTCGCCACATGACCGTGTGAAGAATTCCGGGTTTGTTTCTATTTGATATGTGCCTACAAATTTCCATAAAAACCTGTAAGAGCTGAGATTTTTGGCATTGGAGTCAAAGAAAACATCAAAGCCATATGTTGTCTGACCTTCTGGTGTTTTCTCGGCAACAAATTGATGGTAAACGCGCTCAACCTCACCTGCGGGCATCAATGAATCCGGTATTGATTCATAAATACGGTCATCAAGTAATTCAATCCGAAGTTTATAGACTCGTCCAACAACACCCCTAATACCATCAGCATTTGTGCGATAAATACCCCGACTTACTTCCGATAGCTCCTCTTCATTACCCGTATTATCGGAAATAACTACACGTTTAACCGAAACGTATTCTTTAAACGATGATTTTGATTCAATGTCAAAACCTCTAGTTAGTTCAATGGTATAGGGCCCCGGCTGATCGGATATCATCCCATCAACAACAATCGAGAATTTTGCAGGAATCTCGAAATCGAGCATTACCCGGTCAATACAGGCGGCCATAAAGACAATTAATAGAATTGAAAACAAAGACTTTTTCCTCATGAAGTTTAAAATTTCAGATTGTAGGTAATGGAGGGTAGCGCTGTTCCAATAATTGATAAGCGGTATGGCCTGAAAATTCCGGGGCGAACCTCTTTAAAAAAAACTGTGTAGGGATTTCTCCTTGCATAAATATTATATACCGAAAAGGTCCAGGTACCATCAAACAGTTTTTTTCGTTTATGGCTACCCTCAACAACTAGTCCTAAATCTAATCGATGATAATCAGGTATTCGGTATTGATTTCTTTCAGAGAATGAAGATACCGTGTTGTTACCTACATAAAATGCCGACAACGGGAGGGAGATTGGGCGCCCGGTATGGTAGGTAAATCCTCCGGTAAAATAGATACGTTTAGAGGCCCGGTGACTCCAATTCAGATTGATTACGTGTGGCTGATCAAAATTTGAAGGGAAGGCCAGCCCGTTATTTATAATCTCCTCAGGAAATTGCCCGTTAAGGGTAAGAAATGATCGTGAAAAGGTGTAACTTATTGAACCTGTTAGCTTCCCGTTTTTCTTGCTGATTTGTGATTCAACGCCATAGGCTTCGATAGACCCCTGTAAAAGATCCGTTTCAATATGTGGGTTAAGTATTAGTTGGGCTCCATCTTTAAAGTCCAATACATTGTTTATTTTTTTGTAGTACACTTCTACAAATGCATCATAGTTCTTTTCCTTAAAATCTTGAAAGTATCCTAAGCTTATTTGATCTGCTTGCTGAGGCTTAAAATAGTATCCACTAGGCTGCCAAATGTCAACGGGTGTGATAGCAGTTGTATTGGTAACCAAATGAAGATATTGGTACAATCGATGATAGCCTGCTTTAATGGAAGATTTTGGTGATAGTTCAAAACGTAACCCCGCACGTGGTTCAAAATTATTAAATGACTTCATTGACTGTCCCTTTTTGAAAGTCAGTGTATCTACCACATTCTGGATATCTTTTGTGCTGTTTTGGTTATAAATGTAGACATTACCAGGGCCTGTTTGTGCAAAACCCGAAAGCCGAATGCCTGCATCAAGCGCAATCCTATGGCCTACTTTTATTTGATTTGCAATGAATAAGCCTGATTCAAACGCGTGTTGATCTTCAATATCAATAAATGGTTTATTGGAGTCGGGAGAACCCGGGGTCAAGGTTCCCGGATTGAACTGATAAAGCATACCCTGAAAGCCAAACGATAATTTGTATTGATTTTTTACAACCAGGAATTCAAGTTTAGTGGTTGGGTAGGTAACCTTATAATTTAAATTAAATCCCGTTACCGGATCGGAACTCGATAACTTGTATGTGTATTCGCCTAATCCAAGGGTAAGTGCACCACTTATAGTTTTATTGAATTCATGATCAATCCTCGCAGAACCTAACGTTGTATTCCACCTGAAAGTGGAGTCACCCGACAAACTAAATTGGTCATGACTTTTATAAATGGAAATGTTAAATTTTGTCTTCTTTGAAAATATATGCGTGAATTTAAGGGTGCCATCATAAAAGGATGCTGAAGTGCTTGATAGGTTTACATAATCGGTTGGTATGGCCTTCAATAACCAATTTGAATATGTTGTCCGCAAAGACAAAGCAAGCGAGTTCTTGCTTTTAACGATGGGCCCATTGGCTGAAAGGCTGCTTGATATAAGACCGATTCCTCCTTGAAATTTCCATTTCTCAAGGTCACCTTCCTTGGATCGTATATCCAAAATAGATGAAGACCTTCCGCCATATTCTGCCGGAATTCCACCTCTGTAAAAGCTTACATCACGTATTGCCTCTGCATTGAATGAAGAAAAAAACCCGAAGAGGTGAGCACTATTAAATACGGGAAGGCCATCATATAAAATCAGGTTTTGATCAACCCCACCACCACGAACATTAAAACCCGATGCCGCCTCGCCAACGGAAGTCACACCGGGCAGCAGTTGAATCTGCTTAATGATGTCAACTTCTCCTAAAAGGGCCGGAGCCCGTTTAAGTTCTTTTAAGTTAAGCTGAACCAGACCAATTTCGCTGGTAACTAATTCACGCGATGCTAAATCCTGGATAATGACATTTTCAAGATAAATTGGTATTTCCTCTAACTGAAAAGTCAAGAAACCATTTTGATTAATTTCAACATCTACTGTTTTTTCTTCGTAATTGACATAATTTAACTTGAATGCATACGAGCCGGCCGGAATTTGAAGGGTAAATTCACCTTTATCATCCGTAATGGCTTTACTATTATTATCGCTAGATTGGACACTAACACCAGCAAGTGGTATTTTGCTTTTGGCATCTTCAACTTTACCTGTAAGTGTAACCAACTTACTAAATGTTGTACCGTCTCGCGTTCCAATGACTATTTGATCAATCTTTTTTTGTTCTCTTCTTGCCTCGTTCAGCATGGCAACGCGTTGAAGGGCTTGGTCTGTATCCGTTACGATAATAATCGTGTGTTGATTTAATTCAATGAAGTTCAGTTTTGAATCCAAAAACAGCTCTGACAAAATAGTTCGTAAACTTTTTCCCTCATCATTTTTTTGCAAAATGAATCCATCAATCCAATCTTTCTGATAGTAAAATTTAATCGGATACTGCTTTTCCAGCTCCGTAAAATATTCAACAAGTTTTTTAGAATTAGTTAACTCTTTTACAGAAACATCTAATATTGATTGTGAATGGCATAAGTTTATGATAAAAAAGAGACTGATAACGACAGCAATCCTACTCATGAGCTAATTAATGATGCGCTGAAAGATAAAAAGATTTTACAGCATCAGCTTGCAATGTTTATTTATAGTTGAAGAAAAATCAATTGCTCTGTAATGTTTTGTTTTTATTTACTTTTGCACCCACTTTACACGAATGTCGCTAGAAACAGAAATAGCAAAACGCAGAACCTTTGGGATTATCAGCCACCCCGATGCCGGAAAAACTACCTTAACTGAAAAGCTGCTCCTCTTTGGTGGGGCCATTCAAAAGGCGGGCGCTGTGAAGTCATCGAAGATAAAAGACCATGCCCGAAGCGACTGGATGGAGATTGAAAAACAACGTGGTATTTCGGTGGCCACTTCGGTGATGGGCTTTAATTATAAAGATGTTAAAATCAACCTGCTTGACACGCCCGGCCACCAGGATTTTGCAGAAGATACCTACCGCACGCTAACGGCTGTGGATAGTGTGATCATGGTCATCGACTGTGTGAAGGGTGTGGAGATTCAAACCGAAAAATTAATGGAGGTTTGCCGCATGCGCAATACCCCGGTAATTTGTTTCATCAATAAGCTCGATCGCGAAGGCCGTGATCCGTTCGATTTGTTGGATGAAATTGAAGAAAAACTAAACATCAGGGTGCGGCCACTCAGTTGGCCAATCAGCATGGGTAAAACCTTTAAAGGGGTGTATAGTATGTATGAGAAAAGCCTGCATTTGTTTACACCCAGTAAAATTACCGTTGAGGAAGGTATCGAAATCAAAGACATCAACAACGAGGAAGTTGACCGGCTGGTTGGGGAAAACAATGCCAGGCAACTTCGGCATGATGTTGAGTTGATCGAAGGGGTTTATCCCGATTTTCAGGTGGAGGATTACCTGAGTGGAAAAGTTGCCCCGGTTTTTTTTGGCAGTGCCGTGAATAATTTTGGTGTAAAGGAATTGCTCGATACGTTTATTCGTATTGCACCACCGCCTGTTCACCGTGAAACCACGTTGCGCATGGTTGAACCAGAGGAGCGCAAATTCACCGGATTCATTTTTAAGATTCACGCGAACATGGATCCGAAACACCGTAACCGTATAGCGTTTTTGCGGGTGTGCTCCGGTAAGTTTGAACGGGGCAGCAACTACTTTCACGTTCGCCAGGAAAAGAGCATTCGCTTTTCAAATGCTACGGCATTTATGGCCCAGGATCGCGAAACCGTTGAGGAAGCCTGGCCAGGCGATATTGTAGGTATTTATGATACAGGCAATTTAAAGATCGGTGATACACTTACAGCGGGCGAAAAGATGATCTATACGGGCATCCCCAGTTTCTCACCTGAAATTTTTAAAGAGGTCCAAAACCTGGATGCGATGAAGACCAAGCAGTTGGAAAAAGGTTTGGTGCAGCTTATGGAAGAGGGTGTGGCGCAGCTTTTTACCTACGAGCTTGGCAACAAGAAGGTAGTTGGCGTTGTGGGTGCGCTTCAATTTGAAGTGATCCAATTCCGGTTGAAAAATGAATACAGTGCAACGGTTCAGTTTGTGCCACAAAACATTTACAAAGCTTGCTGGATCAGCAGCAAAGACCCTAAAAAACTGGATGAATTTATAGCTTCCAAGCAAAGGCACATTGCCCGCGATAAGGATGGTAAACTTGTGTTTATGGCCGAATCAAAAGGCTGGCTTCAAATGGTACAAGAAAATTTCCCGGATATTAATTTTCACTTCACTTCAGAGTTCAGGGATTAATTGCGGATCACGTAGTCATAAATCATCCGCGACACAGTGGCCATGGCTTCAACACCGGCTTCGGGGTCTGTCATCCCTTTCGAAAGCAACACCAGAACATATTTCCTTCCATCGGGCAGAAAAATTATTCCTGAATCATGCCGCACCCCTGTAATGGAGCCTGTTTTGTGGGCAACCTTAACTTCAGCGGGTAATTTTGCAGGAATGATCTCTTTGAATTTCTGGTCCATTAAAATCCGGGTCATATCCTCGCAAGCTTCTTGGTTTACAATATTTCTTTTTGCCAGGTGTTCAAAAATCAACAGGAGATCGTAAGCAGTGGTAGTGTTGTTCAATCCTTGTTCAAATGCTTTTCCGTCTTCCACGCCCCGCAACACTTGTATATCCATGGCGCCTAAAGTGCGCATGGTTTCGGTAACTTTTTTAGCATCCACTAACTCAATAACTATGTTGGTTGCCAGGTTTGAGCTAACAATAATCATTTCATACACCAGGTTGGCAAGGGTTTGTTTGCTGCCCACCTGTGCATAAAGATCTTGTTCACTATCGTCACCCAAATCAAGTTGGTAAAGGCTCCCATCCACTATACTGTGAAATTCATTTTTTACATCTATCGAATCGGATAAGGATAATTTTCCTTGAGCAACTTGCTTATAAACTTCTATCATTACCGGGGTTTTCATGGTGCTGGCGGCATGAAAGTTTTGGCGTGCATTGATCAGCAGGGTATCACCGGTTTGTAAATCCTTAAACGCTACCGCAAAGGTTCCTTCGTTTTTGCCAAGTTCATTTTTGATTTGCTCTTTCAGTGAGGCCAAACCTGAAGGTCTATTGCAACCGGTAATGAACAGGATGGTAAGTATGAAGAAATAGCGCATGGTTTAACTGGGATTTTTTTGTGTATCCGAAAATAACCATTCTCGTCAATCAATCCTTTTTTCAATTGAATATCTTTGGTGGTATGTCGGCCTTACAAGCTTTATTTGAAGATAATCACCTGCTTATTGTCAATAAGCCGGCCGGTGTTTTGGTGCAAGGCGATGAGACTGGCGATAAGCCTTTGGTTGAACTCGGAAAGGCATATATAAAAGTTCACTACCAAAAGCCTGGGGCTGTTTTCCTGGGGGTGGTGCACCGGCTTGATCGTCCGGTTAGCGGGGTTGTGGTGTTTGCCCGCACTTCAAAGGCACTGAAGCGGATGAATGCTTTGTTCCGCGACAGGCAAACGGAAAAGATCTATTGGGCAATAGTGGGTTCAAAGCCCCCTAAGGCGGAGGGATTGCTTGTTCATTGGTTGCGAAAGGATGAAAAGAAAAACAAGACGACAGCATTTAGCCGCGAAACGGATGGCACGCTTCGATCGGAATTGTCCTACAGCATCCGGCATCAACTTGGTAACTTCTATTTATTGGAAGTAAAGCCGGTAACAGGCCGACCGCACCAGATTCGTGTGCAACTGGCCAGTATGGGTTGCCCGATTGTTGGTGATGTAAAATATGGCTACCCTGAACCTCATCCCGATGGAAGCATATGCCTTCATGCCCGTTCACTCACGTTTACCCACCCGGTAAAAAAAGAGCCCATAAAAATCACTGCCCCGCTTCCACATACGCAAGCCTGGGCTAACTTTGCCGCGTTTGAGGATAAGGGCTAATGACTTTAACAAACCGGGACGAAGACAAGCAATTTTGTACCCTATTGATAGACTGAGGTAAGAAAATCATGGCAACACCACAATGGATTGAAAAACTAAAGAGTAGGTGGAATTTAAAAAGCACGGGACAGGTGGTGCTTGTATTGATTGTATTTGCCTGCACCGGAACTACTGTTCTCCTGATCAAACGCCCCTTGTTTGCCTATTGGTTTCCAGATGGTGAAAAACCATTGTGGGCCTCCCTCACATATTTTATTTTGATATTGCCTGTTTACAATGTGTTCCTGTTGTTTTATGGATTTGTGTTTGGGCAGTTTAAGTTTTTCTGGGAGTTCGAAAAGAAATTTTTTAAACGGATTTTCCCTGGTCGAAAAGCTTGAAATAAAAAAAGGCTACCCATCGGTAGCCTTTTTTACATTGGTAAGCTTAAATTTTATTCAACGATTCCGTCAGCCAACAAAATTACCTTATTGCCCAGTACTTCTACTACACCTCCGGTAATCTGTACGCTGTGTTGCGCTGCCTTTTCCTTGTATTCAACGGTGCCTTCTTTCAGCAAGCTGATGAGTGGGGCATGGTTGTCCATAATCTGAAAGGAACCATCGGCACCCGGAAAGGTGGCAAGGTTTACATCCCCTTCAAATATTTTCTTTTCAGGTGTTAATATTTCTAAGTGCATAAATCAATTTGAAAATTGATCGATTTGAAATTTGAAGATTACATTATCAAATTTTCAAATCGGCTCATTAACTAATTATCCTTTGGCTTCTGCCAACATTTTCTCACCTTTTGTCACGGCATCTTCAATGCTTCCTACCAGGTTAAAGGCCATCTCAGGCAAATGATCGTATTCGCCATCCATAATGGCATTGAAACCTTTAATGGTATCTTTAATATCTACCAAGGCACCTTTCAAACCGGTGAAAGCTTCTGCCACGTGGAAAGGTTGCGACAAGAACCGCTGCACACGTCTTGCGCGGTGCACAACAAGCTTGTCTTCGTCAGAAAGTTCATCCATACCTAAAATGGCGATGATATCCTGAAGTTCTTTATAACGCTGCAAAATGCTTTTTACGCGTTGGGCACAGTTGTAGTGCTCATCGCCTACAATATCGGCACGAAGGATCCTGGAGGTAGAGTCCAGGGGATCTACCGCAGGGTAAATGCCAAGCTCGGCAATTTTGCGGCTCAATACGGTTGTAGCATCAAGGTGGGCAAAGGTTGTGGCCGGTGCAGGGTCAGTCAAGTCATCGGCAGGCACATATACAGCTTGTACCGAAGTGATGGAACCATTTTTAGTGGAAGTAATGCGTTCCTGCATGGCCCCCATTTCGGTTGCCAGCGTAGGTTGATAACCCACCGCTGAAGGCATACGGCCCAGAAGTGCTGATACCTCAGAACCTGCCTGGGTAAAGCGGAAAATATTATCGATAAAGAACAGGATGTCGCGGCCTTTGCCGGTGCCGTCACCATCGCGAAAATATTCGGCTACAGTAAGACCTGACAGTGCAACACGTGCACGCGCTCCGGGAGGCTCATTCATTTGACCAAACACGAAGGTAGCCTTCGATTCTTTCAAATCTTCTTCTTTTACTTTTGATAAGTCCCACCCACCAGCGTGCAGCGATTTCAAAAAGTCCTCACCGTAGTTTACAATACCGGCTTCAATCATTTCGCGCAGCAGGTCGTTTCCTTCGCGTGTACGCTCACCTACACCGGCAAACACAGAAAGACCGGAATAAGCTTTTGCGATGTTGTTGATCAATTCCTGGATCAACACCGTTTTACCCACACCGGCACCACCAAATAACCCGATCTTACCTCCCTTTGCATAGGGTTCAATCAGGTCTATTACTTTAATACCGGTATAAAGTACCTCGGTTGAGGTTGATAGATCTTCATAAGCAGGTGCGGGGCGGTGTATGGGAAGGGATTTATCGCCCTTAGGTTGTTTAATCCCGTCAATTGCTTCACCGACTACATTGAACAACCGCCCTTTTATATCGTCACCAATAGGCATTTCAATAGGTGTTCCGGTGTCCAGTACTTTCATGCCACGTACCAAACCTTCGGTGCCATCCATGGCAATGGTCCTCACGCGGTCTTCACCAAGGTGCTGTTGGCATTCCAAAACGATTTTGGTGCCGTCCGCTTTTGTTACTTCCAATGAGTCGAGAATGTTCGGGAGTTTTGAACCCGGTTCGTCAAAGGCTACGTCAACAACGGGGCCGATTACCTGGGTTACTTTACCAATATTTGCCATGTTTTAGGATTAATGATTAAGCGTTTTACCTTAAAAAATTCGCTCGCAAAAGTAGCGTTTACGGTAGGAAGAACAAAGCCCGTTTCGCGAATTATTAAGACCGTTTAAGATTGGCCAAGGCCTTTGAAAAGCGCATTTTTATTCGGCAAAGCGCATTTTTTGCCATCAATTTTCTAACTGGGTTTCGCCCGATATGGCGTTGAGGGATATGCGGAAAGTGGTGCCCTGGTTTTCCTCAGAAGTGCGCACAAATATTTTACCGTTGTGGTAGGCTTCAATAATTCTTTTCGCCAGGGCCAGGCCTAATCCCCATCCGCGTTTTTTAGTGGTGAACCCGGGCTTGAATACCATAGAAATTTTTGATCGGGGGATGCCTTTTCCGGTATCGGAAACATCAATAAAAACTTTTGAATTGCTGCCCCGCAGGATTTTGATTGCAATGGAGCCAGAGGAGCCAATGGCATCAACAGCATTTTTGCACAGGTTTTCCAAAACCCACTCGAATAGCGGGGCATGCACCAGCACCTGAATGTTTTCAGAAAGCGTAAATACCTCAATACTTATTTTTGACGAGATGCGTGGACGCAGGTAGTGCACCACGTTGTTCACCAGCGCTACCACATTTTCCGCCTTAAGGGCGGGCACTGATCCGATGCTTGAAAAGCGTTCGGTTACCACCGTAAGTTTTCGGATGTCCTTTTCCAGTTCAGCAATAATTTCCTTTTGTTTCAGATCAGGGTCTTCACGCAATACCTCTATCCAGGCCATTAGTGAAGAAATGGGGGTGCCCAATTGGTGCGCGGTTTCTTTGGCAAGGCCTACCCATACACGGTTTTGTTCTGCGGCTTTTGAGTAATTGAATGCCAGGTAGGCGATAAAGGCAAAAATGGCAATAACCGAAAGCTGTAAGTACGGGTAGAGGATCAACTGGGTTAGTAAAAATGAATTTTTGTAATACACGTAGCCCAGTATCTCCACATCGCCTGCCTCGTTGCGATAGGTCATTTCAATCGGGTCGTACAGGGCCTTCATTTCTTCAACCTGGTTGTGAAGAAACTCTTCTTTTCGTTTGGCAGACCATGATTCGTTAACCTTGATGTTGCGATACTGGTAATTATTTTCCCCCGTGATATAGATGGTTGGAATGGAATTGTTTTTGAAGATTATTTCATCGGTAACGAACAACAGGTTTTCGGCCTCATTGCTCAAGGTGTATTCAATGGCGCGCGCAAACAATTCAACCTGCTGCCGTTCGCGGCTTTTCAGTTGATCGACCAATACTTTTGTGTAGTAAATGGAGCCTACGCTGATCAACACCGAGGCGGCCAATACGATCCATTTCACATGGGTATTGCTTTCGTAGAATTCGGATGAAGGAATGGAAGTTCGCCTGGCCATTGGTGAATGAAAAATAAACAAAAATAGCGGATGCGAGGCATCCGCTATGCGGTGAGGGAGCAAAAGGGCAGTAGGCTATTCTATTACCCCTTCATCATAAACCACTTGGCCAAAACTTTATAGTTAACCTTAGTGCCATGCATCAATATGCCCACCCGGTAAATCCTTCCGGCAATCCAGGTTGTAAAAATAAAACCACCAATAAGCAACACTTGCGAAAGGAGGAGTTGCCAAAGCGGAGGATCATAGCCCAACCGGCCTACCATGGCCACGGGCGATGTGAAGGGTATGACCGAAAACCAAAAGCTGGCTGTGCTGTGCGGATCGTTGAGGATGAACATAAACAAACCAAAATAAGCAATGATAAGCGGCAACGTTATTGGAAAGGTGAATTGCTGTGCCTCTTGTTGCGAATCAACAGCCGATCCAACGGCTGCAAACAGCGCCCCGTATAACAGGTAGCCGCCTAAAAAGTAGAAGGCAAAATTAAATGCGATGTAGCCGAAGGGTATTTCGTTAACTGATTTAAGTATGTTCATTATTTTCTGGTTGCTCTGCATGGCTTCAGCAACTTCCGGATCATCTACTTGCTGCATGACTTGTTCCATGGCCTGTTGTTGAGGATTGTTTAGCCCAAACAAGCTTAACGTAGCCGTAGACAAAACGCTTATCAATACAACCCAAATGGTAAACTGAAGCAAGCCTACGGAAGCAATACCCAGGATTTTACCCATCATGAGTTGAAAGGGTTTTACCGAAGAAACAATCACCTCTACAATCTTGCTGGTCTTCTCTTCAATAACCCCCAGCATAATCTGCATGCCATAAATCAGCACGAACATGTAAATCAAAACCCCCAGCGCAAAACCCAAAATGTAAAGCATGCCGGTATTGCTGTCGCGTTCTACTCCGGTTTCACTCAGGTTAATGGATTTCAGGTCTACAGAAGTTTTGAGGCTTTTAATGGTTTCTTTATCAAGATTGAATTGTTCCAGTTTCAAATCATGGATTCGTTTCTCCAACATACCCTCCAGATCGCCCATTTTCCTCACCCCGGGGTTTTCTTTGGTGTACAATGTCATGCCTTCGGGTTTGGCGAGTTCGAACGGAGGGATATACAGAAGTGCAAAGTGAGACGATTGACTGAACGCAGTTTTGGCCTGGTCAAGGTTTCCGGTGAGTTGAATGAACTCAAATTTGTGCGTGTTTTCAAGGTTTATTTTACCACTTTCATCAAGCACTTCAACTATGGAGGTGCCTGCACTCTTTTCCTGCTTCATTAAAATGAAGGCCATTATACCTATTACGGCAGGAAAAATTAATGGGATGAGAATAGTAGCAATGAGAAAAGATTTTTTCTGAACCCGGTTCAGGAACTCACGCTGCATGATTAACCATATCTTATTCATAGTGTGTTTTCGTTGAAAGGTTAAAGGGATGGATCTTCTTTTACCAGGCTAATAAAAATTTCGCTCATGGTGGGCACTTTTTCCATAAAGCCATGTACTTCCGTAGTCTCCACCAGGTCGCGTATCAGTTGATTGGGCGTGCCGGTACCTCGAATGCGAACCGTGGAGTGGTAGAAACTATCTTCGGGATTTTGTTGTGCAACGATTTCATACTTATCTGCGGGTAGCTGGATGTTGCCCTTATGCTCAACCAGGTAGGTATTGGTTTTGTAGGCATCTTTGATTTGTTTTTTGGGCCCCTCCAAAATCTTTTTTGAGCGATTGATCAAGGCTATGTGGTCACATAACGACTCCACAGTTTCCATACGGTGGGTGGAGAAGATGATGGTGGAGCCTTTTTCACGAAGTTCCAATATTTCGTTGGTGATCAGTTGAGCATTGATCGGGTCAAAGCCTGAGAAGGGCTCATCCAAAATGATCAGTTTGGGTTGGTGCAAAACAGTGCTCACAAATTGTACTTTTTGGGCCATGCCTTTACTCAAGTCTTCAACCTTCTTGTTCCACCAGTCTTTGATTTCGAATTTGGTGAACCACACCTTAAGCTTATCCATAGCTTCTGCTTTGGTAAGGCCTTTTAGTTGAGCGAGGTAAAGCAGTTGTTCACCTACTTTAAGTTTTTTGTAAAGCCCACGTTCTTCCGGCAAGTAACCTATTGTGCCAATGTGCTTTGCGCTTAGTTTTTCATTGAAGATGGTAATGTCTCCGCTGTCGGCATCAATAATCTGGTTAATGATGCGGATAAGGGTTGTTTTACCGGCTCCGTTTGGCCCCAAAAGTCCGTAGATACTTTTTTCAGGGATGGTTATGGACACATCATCCAAAGCCAGGTGTTGTGTATAACGCTTGGTTACATGTTTAGCGGTAAGTGCTTCCACAGGTTTCTATTTTTTACACTCCAATTAGTGTCAAAAGATAGAAAGGAATTACGGAAAACCTTGAATTACTGATTTACGTGCTTGAATACAATGTTGCCCATCGAAACGTCAAGGTCGAAGTTGAGGGCATTTTTTGAATCTTTCTGATAGGCTTCATTGGCGTAGCTGCCATCGCTTAATTTCTTAAAGCTTTTCGGCATTTTCACACTGCACAACCACGACTCTTTTATCTTAACCGTAACAGGTGTTTGGTCAGCGAAGGGCAGCAAGATTACAAGATTACCCGCCCCAACACTTCCTTTAATGGTGTTGCCGGCAACAGAACCGCTGCTAAAATCCAGCATAATGTTTCCGAGGCCAACATCGGCTGTTATAAATTTACTTTTTGCCAGGCTTATATTTTTTGCGCTTACTGAGCCTAGGTCCACCTTAAAGGCAAGGGTATCCATGGTTACCAGGTTATCCATACCGTTATAGTAACCCACCGTTACATCAGCACTAGCGGTGTTAATTTTTAAATTTTTTACCGCTAATCCGGAAAGATCAATATTGGCACTGCCCAGTCCATACGAAAATTCAAGATCGTAAGGCTTGTTATCGGTCAGGTACATTTTCCAAAGCTTGTCTGAAGTCGGTTTTTCAGAGCTGAATACTTTATAGGAAATTGATTGGCTAAAGCCTTTACTGGCGGCATCTTCAAGGGAGAGGTAAACATCGCAAACTTTGCCTTTGATTTCCTTTTTAAAGTGATGGGAATAAGCGCCAGGCTCCAGGTTGCTGAATACGTTGAGGACTTCCGGATTATGGCTGGGTTTTATGAAGCAATTACCGCTATTGGCTTTGATTTGTAATTTGATGGTTTCACAGGAGGTGTTGTCCTCCACCATAAATTGTTTTTTGATCTGGCCCACGGCCAGCCCCGCATAAAGCACAAAAATCCCCGAAAGGCCTAAAATTCTCTGCATGCAGAATAGAACGAGCCACAGCCTTTAGGGTTGCAGCTTGTAAGGTTATTTACATAATTGGTTAAAAAAACCGACTTAGCCCTGTTTATTACGGGGCTTTTGCAAGTTGGGTTTTAAAGATTAATGGAAAAATTCCTTCATTTTATCAAAAAAACCCTTGTCGGATGCGTCCGGATGGGGTGTAAAATTGGCTGAATGCCGCAGGCTTTCCAAGGTTGCCCGTTCTTCTGGCGAAAGCCTTTTTGGGGTCCAAACATTTATGTAAATAAGTTGGTCCCCTGTTTCATAGCCATTTATGTCCTTAATGCCTTTACCGCGTAGGCGCAGGATTTTACCGCTTTGTGTCCCGGGTTCAATCTTTATTTTAACCTTGCCTGAAATAGACGGGACTTCTACCGAAGTGCCCAGTGCTGCATCAATAAAACTGATGTACAAATCGTATATCAGGTTGTTTCCGTCACGCTTCAGTATTTTGTCTTCCTGCTCTTCGATGAGGATCAATAAATCACCGGCAATACCCCCACCGGGTGCTTCGTTGCCCTTGCCTGACATGGAAAGTTGCATGCCATCACTAACCCCAGCCGGTATTTTTATGCTGATAACTTCTTCTTTCGAGATTAATCCTGAGCTATCTACCCCGGGAGGGCGCTTGTCCAGTAACTGACCTGTGCCATTACATTGCGCGCAGGTAGTTGATGAAACCATTTGGCCCAGCATGGTATTAACCACTTTGCGCATCTGCCCGGTGCCCTGGCAGGCTGTACAGGTTTTAAAAGTAACGCCATCGGCTTGTACCAAACGGTTTACCTTAATTTTCTTCTCAGCCCCATTGGCAATTTCTTCCAATGAAAGCTTAAGCTTAATGCGCAGGTTTGATCCCTTGCGCTGTCGCCTGCGACTGCCCCCGCCCCCAAAAAAACTATCAAACGGGCTTCCGCCACCGCCAAAAATATCCCCAAACTGACTAAAAATATCCTCCATATCCATAGTATGGCCCCCACCAAAGCCTCCATTACCCCGTGCATGACCAAACCGGTCATACTGTGCACGTTTAGTAGAGTCGCTCAGCACTTCATAAGCTTCAGCGGCTTCTTTAAACTTTTCTTCTGCCTCTTTATTATCGGGGTTTTTATCGGGGTGATATTGGATAGCCACCTTGCGGTATGCTTTCTTTATCTCCTCAGCCGAAGCGTTTTTTCCAACGCCCAATATTTCGTAATAATCTCTTTTTGCCATGATCAGGTTTTTTATTGACCCACTACTACTTTAGCAAAGCGAATCACTTTATCGTTCAACAAATACCCTCGTTCAACCACATCGACAATTTTTCCTTTCAGGGTTTCTTCCGGTGCGGGTACCTGGGTTATGGCTTCGTGTACATCCGTATTAAAGTCTGAACCGGCTTTAAGATCCATGGATTTTACACCACTTTGTTCCAGCACTTTTTTGAGTTTATTATAAATGAGTTGAAAACCTTCCAATTCTTTGCTATCAGCACCCTGCATGGCTTTCTCGGCACGTTCAAAATCGTCAATTACCGGTAACAGGGAAACGATAAGGCTTTCGTTAGCAGTTTGAATCAACTCCAATCTTTCTTTGGCGGTCCTGCGCCTGAAGTTTTCAAATTCAGAGTATAGTCTTAAATATTTGTCTTTTGATTCTGCCAATTCGTCTTGAAGTTTTTTGATCTCCACCTGAAATTTCGACTCATCCAATCCATTTAAGGTTTCAAATGATTCCGGAGTGGCTTCAGGTGTAGCTTCTTCTACACCTTGAGGCGTAGCTTCTTTTTGCAAATCCTGTTCAGTTTGCGGGTTGTTTTCCATGGTAAACAGTACTTAACGTTAAAATCTTGTGCAATTTGTCAATAATTCTGCCAATTGCCTTATGCGTGCCAGAGTGACATTAGTGAAACGATTGTTATTAGTCACAGGTCATTGGTTATTAGTCATTAGTAGATTGAGTATAGCTGCTGATGACCAATGAGATTAACCAATGACAATTAATGGAGATTTCTCCAGATCATGTCTTTCAGTTCTGTCAAGCCTTTTTGTGTTACTGACGAAATAAACACATTCGGCAAATCTGTAGGCAATTCTTTTTTGATGGCTTCTGTTAGTTCCTCATCAAGCATATCGCACTTTGATATGGCGAGTACACGTTTCTTATCCAGCAGTTCAGGATTGTATTTCTTTAGCTCATAAAGCAGGACTTCGTATTCTTTACGGATATCTTTCGAATCGGCCGGAACGAGAAATAACAACAAGGAATTTCGTTCGATATGCCTTAAAAAGCGTATGCCCAGCCCACGCCCTTCGGCAGCGCCCTCAATTATGCCAGGTATATCGGCCAGGACAAACGACTTGTCATCGCGGTATGAAACAACACCCAGGTTTGGCGTGAGTGTAGTAAATGGATAGTCGGCAATTTTTGGTTTGGCGGCCGAAACAACCGAAAGCAATGTTGATTTTCCGGCATTCGGAAAACCAACCAAGCCAACATCTGCCAACAGTTTCAGTTCAAGAACAATCCACTCCTCCTTTCCGGGTTCACCCGGTTGGGCAAAGTTTGGTGCTTGCCGGGTGGATGTGGCGAAGTATAAATTACCCCGGCCACCACGACCGCCTGGAGTTAGGATAAATTCCTGGCCATCTTCCGTGATTTCTACCCGCACATCTCCGGTTTCAGCATCGCGCGCAACCGTGCCGAGCGGAACGTCAATGATCTCATCTTTGCCTTCTGCACCCGTACAATTTTGTGATTCACCGGGCTTACCGGATTCAGCGATGACGTGTTTGCGGTATTTAAGGTGCAACAGGGTCCATAATTGTTTGTTGCCCCGCAGGATTACATGACCGCCCCGCCCACCGTCACCACCATCAGGGCCACCCTTGGGAACAAACTTTTCGCGATGAAAATGCAAACACCCGGCCCCGCCTGCTCCTGAACGGGAACAGAATTTTACATGGTCAATAAAATTCGGGGACGACACGTGCTATTACGACAACAGGTGATTATCTATTTCGCGGCACAGGTTGTTAAAAATCTGTTCAATGTCGCCTACGCCCACTACCGCAGAATACTTGCCGAGTTTTTTATAGTGTTCGGCTACCGGCACTGTTTCGGCTTTGTAAACAGCAATGCGGTTTTCAATTACTTCGGGTTTGGCATCATCGGGTCGGTTTTCTTTATTGGCGCGTTCGGCCAATCGTTTTTTCAGCTCATCCTCATTCACCATTAACTCCACCAATGCCGTAATGCCGGTGTTGTTCCTGGCCAGCAAAGCATCAAGTGCTTCGGCTTGTTTTACGGTGCGCGGAAAGCCATCGAAAATAATGCCGTTGATGTTGCCGCTGCTTTTGATTTTGTCGTCCACCATGTCAATCACTACCTGGTCGGGCACCAGGTTACCTTTGCTCATGTAGTCTTGCGCAAGTTTACCCAGCGGAGTTCCTTCTTTCAGGTGTTTACGAAACAAGTCGCCAGTTGAAATGTGAATGAGTTGGTACTTTTCAATAAGCCTGGCGCTTTGGGTGCCTTTGCCTGCGCCCGGAGGGCCAAATAGAACAAGGTTAATCATAGTGCTAACGTTAAAGGTTCGCAAGATAGTGATCTATTCGTAAATAAGCCGATGACTGGAATAGGGGTGCCATCGGGGTATGCTGTCTCGCTCAGGATTGTTTGTAAATATCTTTCAGGTTTCTTCCCAAGCCTTCATAATCAAGCCCGTATCCTAAAATAAATTCATCGTCAATATCAAAACCAATGTACTTGGGTTGAACGGCATGCTGGCGGGCAGGGGCTTTGCGAACCAGGGTAATCACTTCTACCGATCGCGTGCCGAGGCTGCGAAGTTCCTCCACTACTTTACTTAGGGTTAACCCGGTGTCCATGATGTCTTCAACAATAAGTATATCTTGGTTAAAAATACTTTCTGTTAACCCGATCAGGGTTTTAAGTTGACCGGTGCTGGCCGTGCCCTGGTAAGAGGAGTGCTTAACAAATGACACGCGACACTCCAACCTGATTTCACGGATCAAGTCGCTGGCAAAAATGAATGAACCGTTAAGGATAGGGAGGAATAAGGGCATTCGACCTGCATAGTCATGATTAACCTGATCGGCCAGTTCGCTGACCTTGCTTTTTATTTTTTCTTCGCTGATAAATTTTTTGAATGTAAGGTCTTTAATCTTCATAGTCCGATAAAGGCTGCAAAGATAAAGGAATCGACAAAAGAACTATAAGTCGTTTTTAAATCAGTAGGAATCATCCTGTGCAAACGTATTCTTACGCAGCATCCATTGCCCTTTGGTAAAATCAGGAAATGCCATGGTTTCTCCACCCAGGCGAATGGAGGTTTCTGATAACGGGGTTATGGCACTCCAGGCCACGGCATCATAAACATCCATAGGAGGTTGTGTTTTTCGTTTTACCGCTTCGATAAATGCATTCAGCACAAACCAATCCATGCCGCCATGTCCGGCACCGGCCGCATCGCTTGCATATTTTTTCCACAGCGGATGTTCGTATTTGTCCAGCCAGGGTTGGGCATCTTCCCAGCGGTGAGGTTGTTTACTTTGGCCTTCAATGTAAATGGATTTGTTTACGTCCATCCATATTCCGTTGGTGCCCTGCACCCGAAAGCCAAGTGAATATGGCCGGGGAAGATTCGTGTCATGCTGGAGCAGGATCGTTTCTTCGTTGGCGCATTTGATCAGTGTAGTAACCACATCGCCAAGTTTGAAATTAATTTTTGCATTGGGATGGTTTTCACCAGCCTGCTTCACGATGTAATCATGCAGCCCGCGTGCCTTTGATGAGTACGAAACCAACTCGGTAAAACGATTTCCGCGGTTGATGTTGATCATCATAGCAATTGGCCCGATGCCGTGGGTTGGGTACAAATCGCCATTGCGATGTACTGAATGTTCAGTGCGCCACTGTGCTTCTGAAAATCCCTTCTCGCCAAACTCTACACCACCGCCATACGGTTTTACACCATCGTTAAATTTTACTTCCCGTAAGTCGTGCTGGTAACCACCTTGTAAGTGAACCAGTTCACCAAAGATATTTTGACGTACCATGTTCAGCACGGCCATTACATCACGCCTGTAACAAACGTTTTCCAACATCATTAAGGGCATACCCGTGCGTTCCGATGTTTGCACCAACTCCCAGCATTCCTCTATGGTTGTTCCGGTAATTACTTCGCATCCTACATATTTTTTTGCATTCATGGCATCGAGGCATTGAATGGTATGCCACTCCCAGGGCGTAGAAATAATCACCGCATCAATGTTTTTATTTTCCAGCATTTTCCTGTACCCATAGGGCCCTTCCAGGATTACCTGTGGTTTTGGTTTGCCTGCCTTCTGCACCATGTTCAAACTCATATCCATCATGCGTTGCTGGATGTCGCACAAAGCAACTATTTCAACATCATTTCTGTGCAAAGCAAGATCAAGATGGTTTTGGCCGCGTAAGCCTACACCAATAAAACCCAACCTTACCTTTTGTGATTTGTCTTGCGCGAATAGCGAGGAGGAGGGAAGAATTGAAAAGGCAGCACCGGCAAACGCGGTGGTTTGAATGAATTTTCTTCGGGAGGTGGATGTTTTCATAAGGGCAATGGATGAATTTTCTTTAAATTTGAACTATGCACGAATCAATTACAAGGCCGCCCAAAACAATTATGGAAGTTTATAAAATGCTTCCGGAGGGTACGCTTGCCGAACTTATTAACGGGATACTGTATATGAGCCCATCACCAGTTGAAAAACATCAGCGAATTATTACCCGACTTATAAGCCAAATTTACGCCTTTATAGAGAAGTATGATTTGGGCGAAGTTTTTACTGCTCCATTCGATGTTTATCTAGATGCTGATGCCAATGCAGTTCAGCCTGATATTTTATTTATTGCCAAAGAAAACCTGTCCATCATTCAAGGCCACGTGTATGGTGTGCCTGATTTGATTATTGAAATTCTTTCTGAAGGTAATCCTACACATGACACTAAGCGCAAGAAGGAGTTATATGAAAAATTTGGTGTAAAGGAATATTGGATTATTGATCCGGAAACAAAGCAAACAACAGGATATTCTTTTGTTAAGGGTGCTTTTAAAACATTGCCCTCACAACCGGGACAAATTAGTTCATCATTGCTGGCGGAGACTTTTTCTTTTTAAAGTTCCCTTATTAGTTTATCGTACAAAACAATCATGCTTTTGATATCGTGCTTATGCACTTTTTCATCGGGCGTGTGCGCGTATTGCTGAGGTGCGCCAACAAAGCACCAATCGAACGGATAGGCTGAGGTTTGCAATTCACGACCATCGCTCGAACCCATGCCTTCCACTTCAAGTTGAAATTCGAGTTTATTTTTTTGTGCGATCTCGATAATACGATTCACAAATTTTTTCCTGGGAATATTCCGGTCGCGCATGGAGATGACGGTGCCCTTGCCGGGTTCTACACCATCCGATACCCAGGTGATGTCGGCAATCAGGGCCTGGCGCACACCCCATTGCTCGTATATGTATTTCGCGAGGTATGGAATTGCGCCCCCGCCATGTTCCTCCCAGCAACTGAAAGCGATCACACCGTTTTCCAGTGTTTCGGCAATCTTTAGTGCTGCATAAATCCCAAGTCGATTGTCGAGGTAAGCCGATTGAATGTATTGTTGCGTTTCCCTGAAGTTAATTTTATACGTGAGTGATGTGCCGCGATCAATGGCGCGGCCAAACCGATAGAAGGCATGGTTTTCTTTATCGTATTCAAGCTCACATTCAATCGGCCCTTTACTATCATGGCCAACGAGCTTAGTACCCATTTCTGCCTCCGGGCTTCCAATGGGCAACAATTGATTAAAGTACCGAACGGTAAACCCAATGCTGTCCATATGTGCAAAGATGGCCGTGCGTGGCTTCCCGAATTTCAGTAGCAGGCAATCCTGAAATTCATCTTCTCCATGAATAATATCAGGTTGGGTTTTCCACGATTTTTTTGCTTTGCCGATGTGCTTCAACAAAAATCCCTTCATGGCAAATTCTTCGCCCGATGGGGCGTGTACTTCGCAAAGCTGTTTGAGAAGCCTGAAATCACTTCCGGCAGGTGATTCTATTTTTTTATTTCGCGGCATGGTATTCGGTATACAACATACTTATTACTTCAGCTAGAAAGGATTAACAAAGTTTAAATTTCATTATTCGAATATTTTCAGTGTGCTTGGGCTACGCCTATTTCTATCTTTGGCCTGGCAGGGGTATGCGCGGATAGAAATCAGCGTTGACCAAGTACACGGGGCCATGCGGCCCGAGAGCAAAATATCTTATCGTTTAAAGTTCTTTCTTAGATTTCTTATTGTGTTAAAGTAGCATTAAATTTTGGTTGGAAAAAAGCCTAGCATCATGACATTCATTTTAAACCAGACTAATTCCATTGCCAATAGTATGTTGAAAGAATTGCGCGATAAAAATCTTCAGCAAGATCGCACACGGTTTAGAAATAATGTTCAAAAACTCGGTTCCATACTCGCTTATGAGATTTCGAAGCAATTGTCTTACCGAACTGAGCAAGTTGAGACACCTTTGGGAACAGCTACGCTTCAGGTATTGTCAGAATTCCCTGTTTTAATTACCGTATTGCGTGCAGGCTTGCCTTTCTTTCAAGGGTTCCAGTATTTTTTTCATAAATCCGATGGTGGGTTTATCGGGGCATACCGGAAAGAAAATGGCGAAGACATTACCATCAACTTAGCGTATCTTGCTGCGCCCGATCTTTCCGGTAAACAATTAATTATCATTGACCCGATGCTGGCCACAGGAAAGTCGTTTGTAAAATCGATAGAGGCATTGATGAAACACGGAAAACCAACGCATGTTCATATTGCCTCATTGGTGGCCGCACCGGAAGGTATCGCATACCTGAAGGAAAAACTTACACTTCCCTATTCTGTGTATACCTGCGCGTTGGATGAAAAACTTAATACGCAATCATACATTGTGCCTGGCTTGGGCGATGCGGGTGATCTATGTTATGGAGAAAAGATTTAATCCGGTATGTGGGAAGAAATACTAAAGGCTATTCCGATTTACTTACTGTGCACACTCAAAGTTATTTTTGGGCCAACACTGGGGTATGCCGCCAAACTAAATATTGTTACCACCATTATAATAACGGCTGCAGGCATGATGACCAGCGTTGTGGCGTTTACGTATTTTGGCGACTGGTTGCGTAATAAGATTTTGAAGCGAAGGATCCATAATCAAAAGAAATTCACACCAACAAACAGAAAAATCGTTACCGTGTGGAAGAAGTATGGATTAGCCGGTGTCGCATTATTAACCCCATTGGGCTTAACCCCAATTGGCGGAACCATACTGGCGGTGGCATTGGGTGCGCCTAAAGAGAAAATTATTTTGTATATGCTCATCAGCGCAGTTATTTTTTCGGTTGTATCCAGTGGTTTGGTTTATTTTTTTGGTGATGCCATATTGAAATATTTTTAAGGTGAACAATGAGTGCTAAGCGACTTTTTTGTTTTGTTTTTTTTCTTCTGCCGGTCTCTGTGTTGGTAGCTCAGCCAAAAGCTATCTTTATAATCCTGGATGGTATCTCGGCTGATGTGTTAGAAAAAGTTTCAACACCGGCTATTGATGAAATTGCTTCATGCGGAGCCTACACCCGCGCTTACACAGGTGGCCTAAAGGGCCATCACAGTCAATCGCCAACCGTTTCAGCTGTTGGCTACAACCACATCCTAACCGGAACCTGGTCCTATAAACACAACGTGTGGGACAATGCTATTAAGGAACCCAACTATCATTATTGGAATATTTTCCGGCTGGCAAAGCAAAGTAATCCCGCACTGCAAACGGCAATTTTTTCTACCTGGCTGGACAACCGCACCAAACTTGTTGGTGACGGCCTTCCGGAAGCCGGAAATATCACGATCGACTATGCCTTTGATGGTTTTGAGTTGAATGAGGAAAAGTTTCCGCACGACCCCGAGAAAAAGTATATCCTCGCCATTGATGAGTACGTTGCCGATGAGGCCGCTCGCTACATACGTGAACAGGCTCCGGATTTATCGTGGGTGTATCTGGAATATACCGATGATGCCGGTCATCGCTATGGTGATGGTGTTGAGTATGAAGAGGCTATCCGTAAGGCAGATGGCCAGGTAAATAGAATCTGGGAATCGGTGAAATACCGTGAGTCGGTATTTAAAGAGGATTGGCTCGTGCTTGTTACCACCGATCATGGTCGTGATGCCACAACCGGTAAAGAACATGGCGGGCAAAGTGATCGTGAACGAACTGTTTGGATAAGCACAAATTCAAAAAAACTAAATGAAAAGTTTGGCAAGCAAACAGCCGCGGTGGATATTCTTCCTTCCATGGTGAGGCATATGGATTTTCAGTTGCCCTTGCAGCTTGAACAAGAGTGGGACGGAATACCATTTATTGGTAAAATCTCCTTAGGCGATCTAACGGTAACAAAACGTACTAAAAAACTACTATTGAGCTGGACAGTTTACGATCCTCAAGGCGTTGCAGAAATTTATGTTTCTGTTTCCAATCATTTTAAGGAAGGCGTGTATGATCCCTATGCGCTGGCTGCGAAGCGAAAAGTAGCGAAGGGTTCAGCAGAACTTAGCTTAACCCGCCATCAATCTGATTTTTATAAGATCGTGATCAAGGCACCTTTTAATACTGCTCAGGCATGGGTTTTTGTTCAATAAATGGTTGCTGAGTTTTAGCGTGTATTGAAAAAAGAGGAGCTGTTTTTCAGGAACAGCTCCAGTCATAAATTAAAATCTTGCCTATTCTTTCGGCTGTATCAGGTAGGGTGTTTTGCCGTCTGTTATAATAATCTTCGTATTGGGCGAATTGGCCAACTCGCGAAAGGCTTCAATGCTTCGTAGTTCTATAATTTCCTTGCTTAAACCCTGTGAAAGAATTTGCTGTGCATCGCGCGTGCCTTCCGCTTCAATTTTTCTTCGCTCAGCTTCCCTGCGTTCACGCTCCAACACGAACTCCATGCGTTGCGATTCCTGTTCCGCTTCAAGCTTGCGCTCTACCGCGCGCGAAAGTTCAGTAGGCAGTTCTATACTTTTCAACAGCACTTGTTCAATGATAAATCCACGATGGCCAAGCACCTCTTCCATGCGCGATTTTATTTTTTCCTCAATTACCGATCGCTGGCCTGAGTGCATATCCTTCGCCATAAAGTTGGACGTTACATCGGCTGCGGCCGAACGAAATACCGGAAGGATAGCCGTACGCTCGTACTCCAAACCGATTTCGTTAAAAATGCTGGGCACCTTATCTTTTTGAATGCTGTACAAAATTGAAATTTCTGAATTGATAGTAAGTCCTTCTTTGCTGGGCAGGCGTAAACGTACTTCCAGGTTTTCGGTTTGAATAGTAGTTTTCAGCACACGGGCAAAAAATGGATTGAACGAATACATGCCAGGCCCCAGACTTCGTTCATCCAGTTTACCAAACTTGCGTTTAACACCAACCTCACCTTGCCGTATGACTGCGCACGAACCCAGCGTGACAATCAATAATCCATAAATTATGGTTTTCATAACGAAACAGTTTAACGTATACATCTTGAGTATACGCAGTTTATGCTGTATTCGTTGGAGTTAACGGATTAGAAAGGGATTAGAAAAGTATTGTTTAATTTATTTTACCTGCCCTTGTCGGTTCTTTCTGATCTGAAAAGTAGTATGGCCACAATTGATGCGGAAAATGCCAGCGTGATTACTACACCAAAAATTAAATATTGTCGATTTGTATACTTTTCACTCAAAAGAAATTCAGACGCGGACATTAGCTTCAAGAATAGGAAAAAGGTTATTCCACAAATCAGAAGCGCTTGCTTTTTAGTTGGTATAATCCATGTTTTCATAGGTACATTGATTAATTACTCCACCCCCTCATCCGGCAACATCTTAATATCATGTATCAGCACTTTCTTTGCAATGGCTTGTCCTGTTTTGGTTGCAGCAAGTCCGCCCAACGCAGTTTCCTTGTAGCGTGTTTCCATGCTCGCACCTATTTCACCCATGGCTTCAATTACCTCATCAACAGGTATTACGCTGCTTACATTGGCCAATCCAATTTGAGCGGAACTAAAAGCAATGGCTGCCGCACTTGCATTGCGTACAATGCAGGGTACTTCTACAAGTCCTGCAACCGGATCACAAACTAATCCAAGCATACACTGAACGGTAATCGCTACGGCATTAAAAATCTGGTCGGTATTACCCCCTAAACAAAATACAATAGCGGATGCGCCCATGGCTGCAGCGGTTCCGGTTTCGGCCTGGCAACCACCTACCGCACCGGCAATGCTGGCTTTCTGTTCCATGATCAGCGCCACACCGGCTGCCAGCAACATGGCTTCGAGAATTTTTTTATCGTCAACATGGTGAATTTCCTGAAGTGTATACAATACCCCCGGCATAATACCACTGGCGCCTGCGGTTGGTGCTGCCACCACTCGTCCCATGCACGAGTTTACTTCTTTCGCGGCCAACGCGCGTGAAATCAGGTTTTGAAATTCTTTGGAGAGAACGGTTTGCGGATGGTTGTATACTTTCTTAGCACCGTTGTTCACCATGCCCGAGCGCGAACTCATGTCTTCGGTAAGTCCGGTGACAACCGCTTCTTTCATTACGGTCCATGCTTTTTCAAGGCCATCCCATATCTGTTGTTCAGTTCGTCCTTTTTGCGTTTGCTCGTACTCCAGCACTACCTGTACCAACGACAGGTTGTTGTTGGTTGCGTATTTTTTCCAGTTGGCGAAGGAGTCAAAAAAGAAGGCCATAGAAATCGAGCTTGTTTTTAGGTCAAAGCCTCTTCAAAGGTACGAAAGAAAAAATCAGTCGCAGTTGCTTTCGGTAATCTGCGTTCCGTTGGAAAGCCAGCAATCGTTAAACACAGAGCAGTAGCATATTTCGTATTCGAAGTTTCTTTTGGTAAGCGCTGCGCGAATACGGTCTGCCGTTGCCTTATCCCATATTTCAAATGCTCTCATGTGTTCGCCCGGGGCAATTACCCGGCCCTGAATGGTACTGTATCCATAGTTCTGGAAAGTAGAGTCTGTCAGCACTTCAAACATTTCCGAAAGACTATTAAATTCTTTGCCGTCCAGTTTAAGGGTAACCTTTTTTACCAGCGCTGGGCCAATGCCTTTGTTCGATACTTCTACATAAAGGCCATGATCTCCCCAGGAAGGTAGCCATTCCACATACGGCCATACAGCAACTTGTTGTTGTGTTTGCATAATGCGTGCCTGGTAAACGTACACAAATAAGGTAGCCGTACTTACAAAGATGGCCGCGAATGCAACGGCCAATTCAGTTTTTATTGTTGGGAATCGGAATTTCATAGTAAGGTCAGAAGTACATGAGACTTGCACAAACTTATTTGAAAAAGCAGAATTTTCAATTCTCTAACCAAACCAGTTCGGCAATTTTTTGAATGGCCACCAGGCTAATGATGATAAGAAAAAGGATGGTAACAATTCGCGAAGATATTTTGTGACTAAGCAATACCCCTAAGGGTGACCCAATAATCACTCCGACAGAAAGCGGTAAGATAAGCGGCAATACAATCAGGCCTTTACTATGAGGTATTGTATTGGCTGGTTCAAAAAACAGATTGTTAATGGACAGCCACAACGCTATGGCGAAAATGGTTCCAAAGGAAATGGATTTGGCTTTCAGGATGTCAACTTTTTGCCACAGGTTTAGCAAGGGTATAATCAATGTTCCTCCACCCAGGCCGGTAAGGGCTGCTGCGCTGCCCGCAGTGCTTCCGGTAATAAGAAGTTTTGTTCGAGTTACCTGTTCATCTTCCGGATTGGATAGTTTTAGTTTTTTGAACGTCTGAAAAATGATAATGAACATGAAAAAAATAATGACCACATTAAATAATTCCCGTGAGTAGAAATCAGTTTTAACCACTGTTTCAAATACAATAAACGACATCACTACGGCACCCAGGGCTGTCCATGCGGTTTCTTTCCAATAGAATTTTTTTTGCTTGATGGTGGTAGCCATGTTTGCAAAGGAGGAAACCATGGTGGCAAAAATGGAGTTGGCAATGGTGGCACTTACCACATAACTATCCGGCACGCCAAAATGGGTAAGCACCAGGGGTATTACGGCCAGCATCATAAAGCCGGTGCCGATGCCGGTTAGTCCGGCAATAAAACCACCGGTCATTCCGGCCAGTGCTAAAAGAAAATTTTCAAGCATGGAGTGAAAGAAACAAAGTATATTTCAAAGTTAATGGCAATGATCAATAAACTTATCATTCTGTTTCTTTTATGTAACTCAGTTTCCTTTGCCCAGGAGGTTGACGTTTGGCAGGTGCTTTCGGAAGTGGGCTTTGAAACCCAGCCAAGCCGCGAAACCGGTTTTGAAATTGAATCACCAAAATTCAGCAAGCGGCTGTGGAGTTACAACGGTAAAGTAGTTCGGGTGAAAGGATACCTGATACCCATGGCCGAACTGGGTGGCAGGAATGAATATATGCTTTCTTCGTTGCCTTTTAATCAATGTTATTTTTGCGGAGGTGCCGGGCCGGAAACAGTAGTGGAGGTACAAACCAAACAAAATATCAAGTTTGTTACGCGTCAGATTACCCTGGAAGGAATTTTATTTTTGAATGAATCTGATCCGGATCATCATATGTATATTGTTAAGAATGCGAAGTTAATTGAGTGATTGTTGATGAGTTGATTTGTTAATTTGAAAATTTATCAATTTGAAGATTTGAAAATTTTATGAAATACTTTTTACACGCTGTGTTACTGTTGACCTATCTGGTGACACATGCTCAATCTCCTGATGAGCAATTTATTCGCAAAATTTATGATGAAGCATTAGCAAGAGGACAGTCGTACGAAATGCTGGAACATCTGTGCACGAAAATTGGTCCGCGCCTCAGCGGTTCATCCGGGGCTGCAGCAGCAGTGGAATGGAGCCGGCAGGTGATGCAAGCCTATGGTTTTGATTCGGTATGGCTGCAACCGGTAATGGTGCCGCATTGGGTTCGGGGCAAAAAGGAAATCGGGCGAATTGTCAATTCAAAAAAATTAGGATCGGAAGAAGTTAACATCTGCGCCTTGGGTGGTTCGGTGGGTACCGGTTCAGCAGGTATATTGGCCAACGTAATTGAAGTAAGAACCTGGGATGAATTGAAGCAACTTGGTGAAAAAGGTGTGAAGGGCAAGATTGTCTTCTTTAACCGGCCTATGGATCCAAAAGTGATTCCAATGTTCAGCTCCTATGGCGGAGCGGTTGATCAGCGTGCAAATGGTGCATCAGAGGCTGCTAAGCTTGGCGCCATTGGTGTGATTGTTCGTTCGATGGGTGTTAACCTAGAAGATTATCCGCACACAGGTTCGTTACGGTATGCATTGAACGTTCCGAAGATTCCCGCTGTCGCCATCGCTACCCGCCATGCGGAATTGTTGAGCAGCCTGTTGAAGGATGACAAAGAATTAAAATTCTATTTCGAAACACATTGCGAAACCTTGCCCGATGCCCCTTCCTTTAATGTGATCGGTGAATTGAAGGGCTCGCAGCACCCCGATGAGATTATTGTAGTGGGCGGGCATCTTGATAGCTGGGATCTTGGTCAGGGTGCGCACGATGATGGAACTGGCTGTGTTCAGTCGATAGAAGTGCTGCGCATTTATAAAGCCATGGGTTACAAGCCCAAACGCACCATTCGTGCCGTTATGTTTATGAACGAAGAAAATGGTTTGCGGGGTGGTGTAGAATATGCCAGCCAGGCAAAGCTTAAAAACGAAAAGCACATTGCTGCGATGGAATCTGATCGCGGTGGATTTACCCCTCGCGGCTTTACATTACCGACCGATGCAAAGGCAAAAGAGAAAATAAGAAGTTGGAAACCCTTGCTGGAACCGTACGGACTTTCTGATTTCAGTCAGGAAGGGGGCGGTGCTGATATTAGTCCGCTTGCACCGCAAGGTGTTCCGCTAATGGGTTTCTTACCCGACTCACAGCGATACTTCAATTATCATCACACACCAGAAGATACATTTGATAAAGTAGACAAACGCGAACTGGAGTTAGGGGCAGCATCCATGGCAGCTTTGGTGTACCTTATCGATCAATATGGGCTTAAATAGATAAAATACTACGGATCGGGTTACGGGCTGTGCAACTTCCTTATTAAAGCATAATTAACTATGCTCATGGAAACTGAAAAAGAGAAGCGAAGTTTTGTGCGGGAGCGTATCAGGCGAATTACACGATCATCCGATCGTTTGGATTCCGTAATTGTGAAGGTTGCTGTAGGTGCCTTGCTTGCCCTGGTGATTTTTCTTGCCGGTTATTACCTGCTTGGGTAATTAAACCCAGGTTATGCATTAGGAATAAGTTACGACATAAATAACTGACGAATGCTGACGGTGTTATCAGCATTGTCAGGGTTTAACCTTGACAATGAAAATCACCAAAAGGGTTTAAAGTCTTTACTTGTAAGTTACTGATTTTCATTCGTCAAATTATTCAATCCTATTGAATAATTGCGGTTAAAAATCAATCGTTCCTAAAAACTCAGCCTGCTCCAGCGTATAAATCATCAGGTCTGGATTTTTATCGTTGAGGCGTAAAACACCCTTTACTTCAATTGGTTTTTCGGTGTAGGTAATTGTACTTTTTAAAAATACCTGTACTACCGATTCGGGCCCGCCCACACCACAAAAGAAGCAAGCATTTAATGGTAATGAGGTAAGCATAAACACAGTGCCTTTTGTTCCGTTGTCGAACGGTACCATGTAGCCGGGCAGCACAACTGTTTTACCGGCCAGTGATTTAGCCGCAGCACTGAATATGGGTTTGTCATATTCACCGTTATCATCGAAGGCTTTTTCATACTGAATATCATACAGCTTGGGCCACACCAGAGATGGAAAACCCTGATATTTGTTTTTAGGTTGGGCAGAAAGGACACCAAACGTTATTAAAAAAAAGAATAGTGTGGGAATTCTTTGCATAATCCTTTTCAAGGAAATTTCTTGTAGATATCCTTACGATTGTCAAACGTAACAAAGGTCACCGTATTGTTACTTATTTCCAGACCAATTCTGAAATCGCCAAGTCGTATTCTGTAATAAGTCTTGTATCCCGAAAGCTTCTTAAGATTTTTAATAGATGAAAGATCGTTCGCATCCTCTACATGCTGAATCACCTCACGAATGGAATTTTTCAGTTTAGGATTTTTGGTTTTCTGTATATCCTTTAAGAAGGATTTCCGGAAAGCCGTTTTCATTTTCTCAACGCATGGAGAATGGTTTCTTTCGAAACCGATTGAGTTTTTAGTCCTTTCTCAATCTTTTTCGCAAGAGCAAAGTCTTCAACTTCTGCTTTTGACAGAGCGCGTGTCTTCATTCCTAGCCTCTTAGCCAAATCAACAAGAGCCTTCAAATCAGTTTTGTTTTTTGCTGTAAGAAGAATTGTTTCCATGGAGTGAAGGTACAAAAATTTGCAAACTAAACTTCTACAGTATCTGCTTGTGCGTAAGCTTCTAACGGCAAACAACTGCACACCAGGTTTCGGTCGCCATAAGCATTGTCGACACGGCTAACACTTGGCCAAACCTTTGCTTCGCGTATATACGGTAGCGGGTAAGCAGCTTTTTGGCGGCTATAAGGACGTTCCCAGACATCGGCAGTAATTACCGATGCGGTGTGCGGTGCATGCTTCAACACATTGTTTTCCTTATCGGCTTTGCTTTCTTCCACCTCACGTATTTCATTTCTGATTTCAATCAGCGCATCGCAGAAGCGATCGAGTTCATCTTTCGTTTCGCTCTCAGTGGGCTCAATCATTAAGGTGCCGGCTACCGGGAAGGAAACCGTGGGCGCATGAAAGCCATAATCCATCAAGCGTTTGGCAATATCTTCTACTTCAATGCCTGTCTTTTTGAAATCACGGCAGTCTACAATCATTTCGTGTGCGCAACGACCATTGCTGCCGGTGTATAAAATTTTGTAGTGGCCTTCCAGCCGGTCTTTAATATAGTTGGCGTTTAGTATAGCCATCTTGGTTGCGTTGGTCAACCCTTCAGCACCCATCATGGCAATGTAGGCATATGAAATAGCCAATATGCTTGCGCTTCCCCAAGGTGCAGATGATACAGCCGTAATGGCGTGATCACCACCGGTTTTTACTAGGGCATGTCCCGGAAGGAATGGTTTTAATTTATCGTTTACACAAATCGGTCCCATGCCGGGGCCGCCTCCGCCATGCGGAATACAAAATGTTTTGTGCAGGTTAAGGTGACACACATCGGCACCGATGTTGGCCGGTGAGGTTAAGCCCACTTGTGCGTTCATGTTGGCGCCATCCATGTACACCAGGCCACCGTTGGCATGAATGGTTTCACAGATTTCAGTAATGGCTTCTTCAAACACACCATGAGTTGATGGATAGGTTACCATGAGGCACGAAAGTTTTTCTTTGTGCTGCGATGCTTTTGCTTTCAGGTCGGCTACATCGATTTTTCCATCCGCATCTGATTTCACAATCACTACCTCCATGCCGGCCATCACGGCACTGGCAGGGTTTGTTCCGTGTGCGGAGGCAGGAATCAACGCAATGTTTCGGTGATGGTCACCACGGTGCTGGTGGTAAGCGCGAATAACCATCAGTCCGGCATACTCACCTTGGGCCCCACTGTTGGGCTGAAGTGACACTCCGGTAAAGCCGGTGATCTCTGCTAACCATACTTCGAGGTTCTTTAAAATTTGTTGGTAACCTAGGGTTTGATTGGCCGGTGCAAAAGGATGCAAGCCCCCCAGTTCTGGCCAGGTAACTGGAATCATCTCCGTAGTGGCATTGAGTTTCATCGTACATGATCCCAATGAAATCATGGAGTGAACCATGGAAATGTCTTTGTTTTCCAAACGCTTGATGTAGCGCAGCATTTCATGCTCGGCATAGTAAGTGTTGAATACCGGATGCGTCATGAAGGAACTTGTACGCGCAAGTGTAGCAGGTATTCCAGCATCCTTTACTTGCTTATGTTGTAAAAGTGGAGAAGTAATCCGGAATATTTCCAACAATTCATTTACATCTTCAACGGTTGTGGTTTCGTCTAAAGAAATACCAACATGATTGTCGTTAAAATACCGAAGGTTAACACCACGTTTTTCAGCTTCTGCTGCAAGAGCAGTTTTGTTCGGGCATGGTATAGTAAGGGTATCGAAAAAGTTGTTGCTAACTGGCTGAAGTCCGATGGCGAGTAAGCCATCAAACAGCATTCTGGTAAGCGCATGAACACGCCCTGCTATTTTCTTCAATCCTTCCGGTCCGTGATAAACAGCATACATGCCTGCCATTACCGACAGTAATACCTGGGCGGTACAAATATTGGAAGTAGCTTTTTCCCTGCGGATGTGTTGCTCGCGGGTTTGCAACGCCATGCGATATGCAGGTTTGCCTTGTGCATCGATGGAGGCGCCAATGATTCTGCCGGGCATTTGGCGTTTAAAGTCTTCCTTTGTAGCAAAGAAAGCGGCATGTGGTCCGCCAAAACCCATGGGTACACCAAACCGTTGGCTTGATCCCACCACTACATCAGCACCCATTTCACCGGGTGATTTCAATAAAGTTAACGCCAGCAAGTCGGTAGCCATGCAAACGAAAACATCGTGCTCGTGTGCTGCTTGAATAAATGCCGAATGATCTTTAATGGCACCGTTGCTATCGGGGTATTGAATAAATACAGCAAACAAATCCGGATCGGTAACATCAATCTTCGCAAGGTCATCAATCACAAGTTCAACACCCAGCGGAGCTGAACGGGTTTTCAGTACATCAAGGGTTTGTGGAAATGTATTTTTATCAACAAAAAATTTGCGTGCATTCTTTTTGCCTGGCTTCAATGAAGCGTGTAATAAGTGCATGGCTTCTGCCGCAGCAGTGCCTTCATCCAATAACGAGGCGTTTGCGATTTCCATGCCGGTTAAGTCAATCACCATGGTTTGGTAGTTGATCAGGGCTTCTAGTCGGCCTTGGGCAATTTCAGCCTGGTAGGGGGTATAAGCCGTGTACCATCCTGGGTTTTCTAAAATATTACGAAGGATGACATTCGGAGTGTAGGTATTGTAATACCCCATACCGATATAGGATTTAAAGAGCTTGTTTTTAGCGGCCAATGCTTTGAATGACTTCAAAAAAGCCTGTTCGGTTTGGGCGGCAGACAGGTTCAAAGGTTTTTTCAACCGGATGTTGGCGGGCACAGTTTGTTCTATCAATTGATCTACAGAAGAAGCCTTTACGGTTTTAAGCATTTCGGCTATCTGCTGTGGATTGGGGCCATTGTGGCGGTATTCAAATTTTTCAGCGTAAGTAGTATTAATATTCATAGTCGTGGTTTCTAATCGCCCGGAAGGGAAAATTTTGCACAAATGTAAATCAGGCGGAACACAATTGTACACCGCTCACCCATGATTTCCATCATCCCATTTAACCACTCCACAACCTTTTTGTTAAAGCCTGAATGTCAAGGCTTTTCTATTCTATACCGATCCCTATCTTTGAAAAATTCTAATCCTTAACGAAATATGAAAATCAAGTTTTTAGTGTTTTGGCTGGTGGTGGTTTTTGTGGGCGTACAAGCCCAGGATCCGGTAGCCAAAAAGTACGGCCAACTGGTAACAGCAGCCGATTTAAAAGAATATTTAACCATCATAGCCTCCGATGCCCTTGAGGGACGCAGAACGGGTTCGCGCGGGCAAAAGATGGCAGCAGCCTTTATTGCGGCTCATTTCGAAGAGCACGGCTTGCAGGGTCCTGTTAATGGAAGTTATTTTCAACCGGTAACGCTCTACACATCAGGCATTCCTGAGGTTTCCCTTAATGCCGGTGGCGCACCATTAAAAGAAAACGAAGAGTTCGTGTATTTCGGATCAGGTGACACAGGTGGATTGCTGGAGTTGCCGCTGGTTTTCGCAGGTCGCGCAACGGAAGATGATTTGAAGCAAGTAGATGTAAAAGGAAAAGCTGCTGTTGTTTTTTTGGAAGCCAATGCTTCGTTGCGCAACAACCCGGCTATGGCCAAACTGCGTGAGAAGGAAGCCAAACTGATGGTGATGGTAATGAACAGCGAGGAGGATTTTAAAACTATGGCGAGCCAGCTGCGTATGTTTGCCGGTGGACGCATGACGTTAACGAAAGGCGCAGCCACGCCTAACCTGGGTTTGTTTTTGTTAACACCTGCCGCAGCAGCAAAAATATTTAAATCGACACCGGAAAAATTAAAAAAGGCCGCTGATGATAAAACATTGGCTAAAGTAAAGCCATCAACCATGGCCATCACCGTGGTACAGAAGCACAAAGAAATTAAATCGGATAATGTATTGGGCTTTTTGGAAGGCACTGACAAAAAAGACGAAGTGCTTGTCATAACCGCACATTACGATCACATCGGCAAGCGCTCATCCGGTGAGGGAGACTTAATCAATAACGGTGCAGATGATGATGGCTCAGGAACGGTAAGTGTAATGTCGCTGGCGAAAGCTTTTGCGCAGGCTAAAAAAGATGGTAAAGGCCCACGCAGAAGTATTTTATTCATGACCGTTACCGGTGAAGAAGAAGGCTTGTTAGGCTCTCAATATTATGCAGATAATAGCCCTGTGTTTCCGTTGGAGAAAACTGTTGTTAACCTGAACATTGATATGGTGGGAAGGCGCGATCCCCAACACAAAGACAGTGCGCCTTATGTTTATGTGATTGGCTCCGATAAACTTTCAAGTGAGTTGCATAGCCTGAGTGAAGATGTAAATAAAAAGTACACCAATTTGATTTTTGATTATACCTACAACGACCAAAATCACCCGGAGCGTTTGTACTACCGTTCTGATCACTGGAACTTCGCCAAGAAAAACATTCCCATCATTTTTTATTTTGATGGAATCCATGAGGATTACCACCAGCCCAGCGATGAAGTGGATAAAATTGAATTTGATTTAATGACGCAACGCGCCCAGCTTGTGTTCTACACAGCCTGGGAAATTGCCAACCGTGACGGCCGGATTGCTGCTGATAAAAAATAAATTAAACAATGATTCAGGCACCACGGGTTTCAGGTAGTATAATCTTTCTATTGATTGTTTGTTCGTATGCAGCGACCGGTCAATCTTTTGATCTTATCATTCGCAACGGAAAAATAATTGATGGTACCGGAAATCCGTGGTTCTATGCCGACCTGGGGGTGAAGGATGGAAAGATTGCGGCTATCGGTAATCTTAAAGAAGCTACAGCCACTACTATTCTTGATGCCAAAGGACTTATTGTTTCTCCTGGGTTTATTGATGTGCACACCCATATCGAAGGCAATGAAATCCGCATCCCAACGGCAGGCAATTTTATTCTCGATGGTGTAACCTCAGTAGTTACCGGCAATTGTGGTTCTTCTTCCTTAGATATTGCCGACTACTTTCGGAAAATCGATAGTGTTAAAACCTCTATCAACATTGCCACACTTATCGGACATAATACGGTCAGGCGTGCGGTATTGGGCGATTATCAACGTGACCCAACAGCGGATGAACAAAAAGCAATAGAGTTATTGGTTGAAAAGGCCATGCAAGATGGTGCCGTTGGGTTATCCACCGGTTTGATCTATGTGCCTGGCACCTATTCCAAAACCGAAGAAGTAGTTGGGCTGGCCAAAGCGGCAGCGCGGTTTGGTGGTGTGTATGCATCGCATATCCGCAATGAAGGCGATCAGGTTACAGAAGCGATTGAGGAAGCTATCTCCATTGGAGAAGTGGCGGGCATGCCTGTTGAGATTTCACATTTTAAAGTCACCTACAAACCGAACTGGGGAAGATCAGTTCACACCCTGGAACAGGTTGAACGTGCACGGTTGCGTGGTGTTGATGTTACCATCGATCAATATCCTTATGTGGCCAGTAGCACTACACTGAGCACCACCGTACCCAGTTGGGTTTTCTCTGGCGGAAAAGATTCTGTGCTGTGGCGATTGAATGATAAAACCACACGACAGAAGATCAAGAAGGAAATGACAGAAGCGCTCAAAAGCAAAAAACTGAAAAATTACAGTTATGCTTTGATTGCTCGTTATGCCCCTGACAGCACATACAACGGAAAAACAATAACAGATGTAAACAAATTAAAGGGAAGGAAAACCAAACCCATGGAAGAGGCAGAAACAATCCTGGAGTTGGTTGCTTCCACCGACCGGGTGCAAATGGTTTACTTTAGTATGGATGAAACTGACTTGCGCAGGATCTTACAATACCCGTTCAACATGTTTGCATCCGATGCCGGCATTAACCGGTACGGTACCAACATGCCACACCCACGTGCCTATGGAACCAATGCCCGTGTACTAGGACAATACGTGCGTGAGTTGCAACTCATCCGACTGGAGGAAGCGATCAGGCGCATGACTTCTTTGCCCGCTACTAAATTTAACTTACGTGATCGCGGGTTATTGCGCGAAGGCATGGCTGCTGATATTGTGATCTTTGATGAAAAGAAGGTAGGCGACAGGGCTACCTATGAAAAACCACATGCCTATTCGGAAGGATTTGAATACATTATCGTTAACGGCCAGATTACAGCCGAAAAAGGAAAACATACCGGTGTGCGTAATGGTGTGGTGCTGAAGCCTGTCCATTAAGAAATTCGTTGAAACTTTCCTGACGCCCTTTGCGTCTAACCATCAAACCAAACATACTATGATCCGAAAAACCCTGCTCCTTATCCTGCTGGTTTGTTCCATTGGCGCTTTTGCGCAGAGTACAAGTGAAAATCTTGATAAAATTTTGAAAGAACACTTTTCAGCCTCCGAGCCCGGGGCTGCCGTGCTGGTTGTTCAAAACGACAAGGTTCTTCTTCGCAAGGGCTACGGTATTGCCGAGATAAATCGTAAGCAGCCTATTGAGCCCGATATGGTATTTCGTATCGGTTCCATCACCAAGCAATTCACCTCCACGGCAATTTTAAAACTGGTTTCTGAAGGAAAGCTTTCATTACAGGATGAGTTGAGTAAACACTTACCGGATTTTAAAACAGAACATCCTGTTACAATTGAGCAACTGCTTAACCACACCTCAGGAATTAAAAGTTATACCAGTGTGCCGGAACGTATGACTACGGAGGCAAAAAAGACAAAGGTTAGTGTAGCTGAAATGTTGGGGTACATTCAAGGTTACCCGATTGATTTTAAACCCGGTGAAAAGTGGTTATACAATAACTCCGCTTATTTCTTATTAGGCGCAGTAATTGAAAAGGTTACCGGTAAAACGTACAACGATTACATCAATCAGAATTTTTTCCAGCCCTTGAAAATGACTGCCTCCTATCCGGATGATAGCAAGCCGATAGCGAGGCAGGCCGGGGGTTATAATAAAGGTGCCGAAAATGTGTATACGATGGCTGATTATGTTCACCCTTCTATACCTTATTCTGCAGGCTCAATTTTTTCATCGGTAGATGATTTATGGAAATGGAACCAGTCCGTGTTCGGTTACAAGCTGGTGAAAAAGGAACTTTTGGAGAAGGCATGGGAGCCAACCCAAACAACTTCGGGCGATGTGGAAAGTTATGGATATGGCTGGCAGTTAGGCAAGGTTGGTGGAAGTAAGGCCATTGGGCACGGTGGTGGTATAGATGGATTTTTGTCGTTTGAGGTGTATGTACCCGAACTGAAAATTTATGTGTGTTTATTAGCGAACAATACCAGTGTTAACCCGGAGGATATTGCCTACACCCTGGCCGAAGAAGTTGCCGGAGTTCGCAGCAAGAAGCCGGAGGCAATAACCTTGACAGCCGCGCAACGCGATGCTTATGTAGGTGTGTACAAGATCAATGACCAGGAAGAACGCGTGATTACCCGAAAAGGTGACCAATACTTCTCGCAACGAAGCGGTGGAACAAAGTTTGAGATTTACCCTTATGCTGTGGACAAGTTTGCCTTTAAGGAAACCAATACCCGAATTGAATTTAAAAGAGACAATAGTGGTACGGTTACAGAAATGGAGATGCTTGATCGTTCCTTTGTAACACGAAAAGCAACAAAAACCAATAAGCCCATTCCTGCCGAACGAGAAGAGTTTGTTATGAACCCAACGGATTTTGATGTGTATGTTGGTGAATACGAACTGGCCCCTACGTTTATAATAAAAGTGTGGCGCGAGGAAAATAATTACAAAGCTCAGGCTACAGGCCAGCCTCCATTTGAAATATACCCTGAGAGTGCTTCAAAATTCTTTTTGAAAGTAGTGGATGCACAAATCGAGTTTAACCGCGATGATAAGGGTGTCGTAACCAGTATGATATTGCACCAGGCAGGAAGGGCTATGCCGGGGAAGAAAGTGAAGTAGTTTGGCAGGTTAGATTTTAGTCCAACGGCACATTAACATGCCGCTCAGCATGGTAAGAAGAACGAACCAGCGGACCAGATTCAACATATTTCAGTCCGCGTTTTAAACCTTCTTCGCGGTACATATCGAATGTTTCCGGATGGATAAACTCGGCCACTTCTATATGCATTTTGGTGGGCTGTAAATATTGACCGAGTGTAAGGATCATCAACCCGTTTTCGGCCAGATCATCCATAGCCTTAAATACTTCTTCTTTGGTTTCGCCAAGCCCAAGCATAATGCCTGACTTGGTGCGCTTGCCGGCTTCGCGTGTGCGTTTAATCTGCTCAAGGCTTCGCTCGTATTTTGCCTGTGGTCGCACAATGCGGTAAAGCCTTCCTACAGTTTCCATATTATGGCTCACCACTTCCTGTCCGCCTTCAATCATGCGGTACAGTGCGTCCCAGTTTCCTTTGGTGTCGGGAATGAGTGTTTCAATGGTTGTCTCCGGACTGATCTGTTTTGTTTGTATTACGGTTTGGTACCAGATTTCCGCACCACGGTCTTTTAACTCATCACGGTTTACCGAGGTGATAACCGCATGCTTTACACCCATTAATTTGATTGCTTCTGCTACACGCCTTGGCTCATCGGTATCGTACTCGGGTGGCCTGCCGGTAGCTACTGCACAAAAGGTACAACTGCGGGTGCACACATTTCCTAAAATCATAAAAGTGGCCGTGCCTGCACCCCAGCATTCACCCATGTTGGGGCAATTACCGCTTTCGCAGATGGTGTGCAGTTTATGTTCATCTACCAGCCTGCGCACCTTGGCATACTCCGGGCCCACCGGCAACTTTACGCGAAGCCAGTTCGGTTTGCGTTGCCGTGTTTGTTCGGGAGATATGGTGGGTAGTTCAATCATATTTCGTTTTTCGCTCCTTGTTCTTCGTTGTTCGCTAATAATTTGGCGAACAACCAACAACGAATAACGAACAACCTCTATTTACCAATAAGTTCCTTGTACTGATCGGCAGTTAGCAAACCATCAACGTCAGCAGTATTTTTTACTTCCACTTTCACCATCCAGCCTTCGCCATAGGGGTCGGCATTAACTTTTTCAGGGCTACCGTCAAGGGCCTGATTGACTTCCAAAACTTTACCGCTTACGGGCATGTATAAATCTGAAACGGTTTTTACGGCCTCCACAGTCCCAAAAACATCGTGTTGGTTTACATCCTGGCCCACGGTATTAATGTCGATATAAACAATATCACCCAGTTCACCTTGGGCAAAATCGGTAATGCCTATGGTAGCTGTGTTTCCATCAAGTTTCAGCCATTCGTGGTCTTTGGTGTACTTCAAATCGGAAGGGATGTTCATAAACAGTATAATTTAGGCCTCAAATTTAGCACAATTGTTAATTGCCGGTGCAAATGCCCGGTAATTATTGGGCCAGGCTAAAGCGCACCTGAACGCCAAAGCGGGTGGTGGCCCTGCGGAACGAATTGGAAACTTGCGGATCGTTAATGGTGCGTTCAAAGTACGCCTGAACATTCAGCTTTTGGTTTACTACATAGCTGATGTTTGGTCTTAGCTGGAAGTTGATATTGCCGTTGGTGAGCACGTTCAACTCTTCTATTTTTCGTTGAATGGTAGATTGATTGCTCACCGTCATGTTCATGCGAAAGGTTACATCGTTTTTCAATACGATGGTTCGCCCCTGCGATTTGATGGGCAGTTTCATATTGTTTTTGGTATACCCCAGTTCCATGGAGACATCCTTGCTGCTTACTTCGGTAATTTGTGCGTTTGATACATTCAGTGCCAGTTCCCGCTTGGTTTTGTACTCGGCCCGTGCCGTTAACCTCTTTTTCGTTCGTAAGTTAACCCCGATAAGCGGTTGGAATTGTTCGGCAATCAATACCTGGCTTATTACATAAATAGGAACAGGCCTTCCATCGTTGATCAGGCTGGCATATATTCCATTATTATATTTTTCTATCGGAACGTTAATACCCACATCGCCAACATTTTCATATTGCAAGGAGTTGGAGTAATTCAGTACCGAGTAGGTAGATGAATACGCATGGGTTAGCGTGATGGACTGGAAAAGGTTTTTAAACAGTTCAATTTTGTTCAAGCCATTATAATCGACCCGCCAGCCGGGCAAAGGTGTTCGGGGGAAGGGACTAAGGCTAACCCGGTCTGCACTTTTTCCGGTATATGCTGCGATAAAAGCGGGTATCACCACATCCTGGCTGATGGAATCGTACTCAAACCCGGGATTTACACGCGCAAATTTTTCCTGAACGGTAAGCAGGTTTTCTTCAAACTCTTTAAAAACAGATGAACTCAGGTCGTTGTTATCCGGGCGGAAAGAAGTTCGGATAGACAATGTTGATATTTTGTAACTCCCGTACCGGCTTGGGCTTTGTGATATGTAGCCGTTCTGCAAATCGTCAAACCTGAAAATTTCTTGGTAGCCATCGGTAATATCTTTTTTGATGTCCAGTTGGATTTTTAAATCAGCCGATGGTTCAACGTTAGCCCGGCCGGTGATGGAGCGTGTGGAAGTTTGTGTGAATGGTTGTGTGAGTGAATTGGTACGCACCAACCAATTGTTTTCAGCCGCCCTGAACCTTATGTTGGGGTTTTGACTGCCCAACACAAAATTCCATCCGGGCGCATTAAATGCCTTATCCATGCCGAACAAATACGGGTCCGGTTCGAAGCCTGGCAATAGGGTACCTTCGGTTAAAGTGTAGGTGCCGTTAATGGAGCGCACCGACATCAACAGTCTCAAAAACCCTTTAACCAATGGGGGCGTGGTTTGTGTTTTTACCGTATCTGGTTTTTGGTTGGGTTGCGGACGGGTAGTCGTTGGCCGTGGAGGGTTGTTTATTTTTTTTAGAAAGCCCACTTTATTGTAAAGCTTCACCATATCCAATCGGCCCGATACCGTTTGGTCGCGGTTGTTTTGTATGATGTTCCTGAAATCCAAACTATCGGGCAGGTCGCGGATTTCGCCCGGTAAATCGGGGCGGTTAACGGGGCCGGCTTTCCAGTTGTAGTTTACCTGGTAGCGGTACTCGGCACCAATCCAATCGGTAATGGGGAATTTATCCAGCGGCACGATGTAATTGGCCGTAATGCTCTGGTCAAAATTTTTCATCCGACCAAAGCGCTTCAGGTTGGTAATCACGCTATCGCGCTTTTCGCGGGTGTCAATGTCGCCTTCGGGTTCATCAATAATGGCATTGGCGCGGGCGGCATAATTTAGCGAAAGGCTCTTGGTTAAATTCCATTGCAGGTTGTACGTGCGATTGAAGGTGAAATATTTCAGGAAGTTCGATTCGGAATTGGATAGGGCATTTCGGTAAATGATTTTAGAGAACGACCGGTCAAGGTCGCCCCGAACCATAATGTTGGATGGCAACAGGCTAAAATTGAAATCCTTAATAAACTTCAGGTAAGGCGATTTAAACCCTTCGGAATTTTTAAACGGTTCGATGCCCGTTCCTTTCGGTGAAAAATTGTAGGCCACCGATCCGCCAACATCTTTCCTTAATGACTCTGCGATGGTAAAACTCTGCCGCACATTATCGCTATAGCGGTAACTGAATGAAAAGTTTTCAATATCCCAGAGGTTGGTTTTGGCTTGTGGGTTTACCTTGGTTTTTCGAACGTTGGTAAAGTTTAAACTCCTGCGCACCTCACGGTCGCGGATAAGTTTAACATAATCATCTTTTTCTTCCTGTGTATTGAACGATGCCAGGGCAGCATCCAGCTTTTGGTCGGGGTTGGCCGGGTCGTAATTGGGGTTGATAGTGGTGCTTTGATAACTTACCAGCATGGGTACTTTTATACCGTGGTTGCCGGGTAGCAGTTTATCAACGTTTACATTGGCGGTAACATCATACGCAAAGGTTTCTTCACGGGTGCGTTCACTTATTTTGGAACTTACACTGCCAAAACCGTAAGTCATGTAGCGCATGGAACCCGACACCATGGCAAAGTCGGCCAGCTTCGCATTCAATGTGGTGTTTACTGCCCAACCTGGTGTGCGGTCAAAGTCGGTCAGGCGAAGTTCATTAGCCCACAAACAAACCGAGTAGGGCTGGCTGTTGGTGGTGCGTGGATTGCGTACACCAATCATAATCAGGCGTACATTACTTAAATCGGGGCGTCCCAACACCCGCACACCATGTTTGCCAAATTGCCGCGGGCCCTGCCGTGGGTATAGTTCATCCAACGAAAATCCTTCCCGGTCGCGTTGTGCTTTTAATCCGTACAAATCCTTCAGTGCAAAATCAAATTCATTTTCGCTAGGCCAAATATCGCGTGCTGCCGAGGCTGTGCCGGGTGTAATCTTTAGCGGCAACTCTACTTCGTAAAAGTTCTGGTCGAAATCGGTGCCGAGGCGCATGAATACGTGCAGGTCGTCATCTTGTGCATTGGGGCTGTTGGCGTGTACCAACATTTTAATGCGCCCATAGTTAAAAAAGTCCATGTCCACATTTTTAAAGATGGCTCGCGCATCACCATTCTTCAGGTTATCGATACAAACCTGAACGGATTGCTCGTTCAACTCGCGGTAGATGGAGGAGGTGTTGTCACGATCGCGTACAAAACCAGGCGGTAGCACATACGGAGGTTTACCGCTGCTTGGATCGGGCGCTGAGTTTTCTTCAATGTTCACTACCGACAAGGTGAAGTTGTCAAAGTCGGGTTCCGGATCAGGTACCAGTCCGCCTTCTTCCAGGCTTTCAAGGTAGCGTCTCCACCGGCTGCCGATCAACCGGAAATTAGCCATCCGCATGATCACGGGCTGCTCAAAATCGGTAACCACCATGCGCACATAGCGAATGGATTTAAACCCTTCGATGTTGCCCACTCGGTTATCGAAATTACGTACCGGTATGCGGAACAGGTACCAGGTAACCTGGTCGGGGTTGTTTTCGGCTGGTGTTATTTTATCAACGATGTATTTTTTGCCAATATCAAGGTTTGATTTGCGCAAGTCGATCACATACTCGTAGTATTCCTCCAGTTCGTTTAAGGTATTGTCGGCATTCAGGTCTTCATTGTCAGGTAAAAACCCGTTTGACCGTGGAATATCACTACCGGTATTAATGGGTGTGTTGTTTTCAAGCCCGTTGTACAGTTTATAGCGTTCTAAAATTTTGGCGTTGCGTGCATCCAGGTCGTTTCCAAAATAAAACTGAAAGTCATCTGCGGAGGGATCTGCTGCAAAATCGGGATTAAGGTTGGCAAATGCACTGAATTTTATCCGCTCAAGTTGATTGCCAATACCGTCCCAGCCTACATCCTGGTTGGCGCGGGCGGTGGGCGAGTTGTCAAAAGCGTTGGTAATGTATTGCCGGTTGGCTACGTACCCCCAGGGTGTTTCGGTGGCCAGGGTTAAGTCACCATCGGGTGGCAAGCCATTTTCAAATCCGTGGCGCCCATCACGAATTACATCTTCAGAGATACTGCCTAAATGAAAAATAAGTTTTCCGCCTGTGGTGTTGAAATCGTTGTACGCCCCGTCAATAATCCTACCGCGTTCTGTGTTGTTAATGAACGGATCGAGCATCCAGAATTCCACATACTCAATGTTGGCTTTATCAAAATCAACTTCGGTGCGTATGGCTGTAGTGATACCGGCCCAATTGTCCTTTGCTTCGGCAGGGGTATAACCCGATTTTGTGTTAGTTAAGCGTTGGTTGTCATAATTATAAGGACCGCGTTCGCGCGGATAGTAGGCGATATCCAAAACTGGCTCAAAGAAATTTCCCTGGGGAGGGTTACGTTTCGGGAAAATTTCAGTAGGCAACACAGCTCGCACATAATGATTTTCAAGGTCGGTACTGGTAATGTTGCTGGGTTTAAACCTTCCGCCATCGCGGTAAAACTGGTTATCTACGATGTACCAGGCCAGTCGCGCCCTTTTGAAACCCGCACGCGTATCATTCAAGGCACCATTGGTTTGATCGAAATCGCGTGGTACGGCAGCTAGCCTCCATGCCTGCGGGCTCATTAATGAGTATGGAGTAGCCGTATTTTCAAAATCATCGATGTACGCTGTACCGTCACCATCTACAATGTTTGAAGTACCCGGCAGTAGCTGGGCAAATTCACCGCTCCAGTTAATGGACGACAACTCTTTAGTTTGAACGCCCGGTATGGCATCAATGATTTTTGTGAGCAGTCGGCTGTCTTTGCGCACGTTAAAATCAAAACCATACTGAAGGTTGCGTGCGGGTTCGGTACCAATAGCATTACGGGTAATGAGCGGCCGCTCGTTGTAATAAAGCAAGGTTGAGCCGAGACTGATGTCATCATTCAGTTGATAATCGAACCGTGTGCCCACCAACGATCGTGTTTGAAAGGCAAAGGGGTCGGCTTGTTCATACTGTATACTAATGTTTTTACCGGAATTTAAGATGGCATCACTTAAGATGGTTACCCGTCCGAAAGTATAATCCACGGTGTACTCCGTTCCTTCCATCAATGGCGTGCCACCGGCATAAACACGTACGGAACCGGGAGAAACGCCAAATCCTGGTATTAATATTTCTTTGGATGATCCTGCTGAATAGGTGCCCACTAAAAAGAATTTGTTTTTTGTGGCCACTAATTCAGCATCGGCCCGCGTGGTTCGGTATAAGGTATCGAACACATATTTTTGAACGAGAAAGGTTTCCTGTGGGTCGTTTCGGAAGGCATCGCGCAATGCGGTATTGAAGGGTTCCAGGTATGGAAAAATAATGACACCGGTTTGCGTGTTAATGGTCACGCCTTCAACAAAATCAAAATTGCCATCGCGTTGGGGATCGTTAACGGGATTAAGCTTATCCAACCCGAATACTTCAATCAATTGCCGGTTGCGCACATCTTGCCCTTCCTGCAACTGTGGGTTATCGATACCGGTGCGGTCATCGCGGTAAATAATGCGCAGTTGAAAATTTTCTCGGGTAAGCTGGCTCACGTTAAGGGAGTAGATGTTTTTCATCATCAGGTCCCAGGTGGGTATGATGTTGCGTGCCTGGTCGCGTATGCTCACCTTTCGTGGGCGAAGCAGTTTTAAGAAAACCACTTCATTGTCGGGGCGGCTGGCGTAATCTTCAGATAGTTCGCCCACTTTGTAACTGCGGCCGTTAAACGTGTACTCATACGCCACGGCAATGGCTTCATCGTTTTGTAGTTTTCGGGTTAAAGTGATGTAACCCAATTGTCTGTGAAATGTGTATTCAGTAGGGCTAAGGATGCGTGCTCCCGTAATTTTTTCGTAGTCGGTTCCGTTATTGCCCTCACCGGCAAAGTAACTGTCAAGCAAACCGTTTATGGCATCGGCATTGCGATCAAGATTGCGCACAGCCGCAAACAGGTTGTTGGCTTCGTTGGCATTGGGCAAGTTTGATCCGCTTGGTGTAACCGAACTGTTGTAAATCCTGCTGGGCTCGGCAAGGTCCATTAAACCCACAACATTTCGAAGTGTACGGGTGTCGTTGTTTCGGTTAAGGATGTAAACCTCTACACGGGTAATGTTAATGCCTGAATAAATTTGTGGCGGGTTGGCGAGCCAGCGTTGAAAGTTATCGCGAAAGAAGTGGCCCAAAAAGAAATGACGGTTTTCGTCATAGCCGGAAGCCACCAATTGGAACGGCCGGCCTTGGCCACTGTTTCCGCCCGGTATATCAATGGAGGCTACCTTGCCGCGTTGTGTTGAGGCAATGGTGGTCACGAACAATTTACCAAACTGCAATTGGGCTTTTACACCAAACAGGTTTTGCGAACCTTGGATAAGGGTATTGTTTAGCGGTAGGCTTACGTTACCGATTTCTAATTTTTTTAAGATGTCTTCCTTGAACCCGGTATACTCCACTTTCATATTGTTCTGAAAGTCGAAAGAGTTGTTGTTGTCGAAGTTGGCGCTCACGGCAAGTTTTTCGCCTACCTTACCGATTACGCTCATGTTTATTTGTTGATCGAATTCAAACCCACCGTTGCGCTGCTGGCGGATGGGAATATTGGGGTTATCAATGCGTTGAAAGGCCACACCGAAATCAAGGGTTACGAAACCACGGGGCACCAGTTCAACATAACTTCCTCCAAAAATCCGGTCGAGCACCGGGCTTACGTAAATTTTAGGGATGAGCCCGCGGCTGCTCACTGCACTTTCACCATCCTGGCTTTTTGATTTCCCCTGCCAGTAGCCTTTAAGCATCTGCCTGTCCTGGTAGGCTTTAAACTCCTCAAACGACATGGTGGTAATGGGCCGGTAATTGAGGTCGCCAATTTTTTCGTAGATGGTGTAGTTGAGGCTGGAGTCGAGCGCTATTTCATAGTTGACCTTTGTGGGGTCTCTCAGGAATAAGGGTGATTGTGTGGTGGTATTGGAAAACGGGTCGCCATAACGGTCGCGCACCTGGAAGGTAGGTCTGCGGCTGGGGCGGTACGACTGTTGTTTGGTGGTGTCCTGGCGTGCGGGCTCCTGCTGCTGGAAAAAGTTTTCAGCGCATGCATGGGCGACAGGCTGCCCGGTAAGGAGCAGGGTGATCGCTACAGGTAGTACTAACACGAACGTTTTGAGCGTCACGCAGGCTTAGGCGTTTTTCAAAGCTTGTTTAACTAAATCTTCCAAAGTAAGTGTATTTCCCGACTTTTTAAGGACGGTATCCACACTTTTCTCCGCAGCACTTTTGGTAATCCCCAGGGTGATTAGTGCTGATAACGCTTCGCTTCGCAGGGTATTGTGCTTCATGCCCGGAATGCCCTGAATGGCTTCTTCCGAGAGGTCTTTTTTAAGTTTGTCTTTGAGGTCTATAATTACCCGCTGGGCAGTTTTTCCACCGATGCCCTTAATACGCTGTAGGGTTGTCAGGTCTTCCTGAACGATGGCTTTTTTGAGTTCATCCGATGACAGGTAGGAGAGCATGACAATGGCTGTACTTGGACCGATACCATTGACTGAGATTAGTTGCTGGAATAGTTTTTTCTCAGCCTCGGTACTGAAGCCATACAACAGGTGGGCATCTTCGCGGATGGCAAGGTGGGTGTGGATAAAAGTGTTTTCCTGCTCTTTAATGTCGGCAAAGGTTTGCAGGGAAATGGCGACATGATAGCCAACACCATTCACATCAACCACTACGTGTGTTGGATCTTTTTGAACAAGCCGGCCTTTAAGAAATGAAATCATGTCGATTTTAGAATGATGATTTACGATTTACGATTTACGATTTTTTATCCCCCAATCGTAAACCTAAATCGTAAATTTTATAGATGGTCATTTTGTTCATGAAGTTGTGCATCCACCACGGCAATGGCAGCCATGTTCACGATTTCACGAACCGAGCTTCCCAGTTGCAAAACATGAACAGGTTTTTTCATGCCTAACAATATTGGGCCGATGGCTTCAGCTCCACCAATTTCCATCAGCAGCTTATAGGCAATATTGCCGGCTGCCAGGTTAGGGAAGATGAGTGTGTTTGCACCACCGTCCACTAAATTGCTGAACGGATAATTTTCGCGTTGGATTTCAGTATTCAATGCAACATTGGCTTGTATGTCGCCATCGATAATCAGTTCAGGGTGTTTGAGTTTGGCAAGCCGCACGGCTTCGCGTGTTTTTTCAGGTACTTCACCACGCGATGATCCAAAGTTGGAGTAGGAGAGTACGGCAATGCGCGGCTCCATGTCAAAGAATTTTACCCCGCGGGCCGTTAAACTGATGATGTCAACTAACTCATGTGCATTTGGATTTAGGTTTACCGTAGTATCGGCAAAGAAAAACGTTCCGGTTTTGTTCATGATGATGTACATGCCGGCAACACGCTGTACGCCTTCGGCCATGCCAATAATCTGCAGCGAAGGCAAAATCGTTTTCGGATAATCTTTGGTAAGCCCTGAAACCAGGGCATCGGCTTCCCCAACCTCAACCATCATGGCGGCATAATAATTACGGTCGCGCATTAACTGTTGGCAATCGCGATAGGTAAGGCCTTTGCGTTGGCGTTTCTTATACAACACGGCTGCATACTCATCAACCTTTGCCGGCTCTCTGCGCGGGTAAATAATGGGGCAATCGAGTTCTAACTTATGTTCGTGTATCAGTCTTTCAATTTCATCTTTGTCACCCAACAATATCGGTTTGGCAATTTGCTGATCTTGCAGTTGTTGTGCTGCTTTCAAAATCTTTAAATGATGGGCCTCGGCAAATACTACGCGTTTGGGGTTTTGCTTTGCACGATCAATAATCCGCGACATTAGTTTTTGATCGATGCCGATACGGTTCAGCAGTTCCTGGTGGTAAGCACTAAAATCGGTAATTGGTTTTTTGGCCATGCCTGAATCCATGGCCGCTTTAGCTACGGCTGGTGAGATGGTGGTGATTAATCGGGGATCAAGAGGTTTGGGGATCAGGTATTCCCTTCCGAACGTAATTTTATCAGCACCATAGGCTTTCACTACAATATCGGGCACGGATTCTTTGGCCAGGTCAGCAATGGCATGAACGGCAGCAAGTTTCATCTCCTCGTTGATTTCGGTTGCCCGTACATCCAGTGCACCGCGGAAGATGTAAGGAAAGCCAAGCACGTTGTTCACTTGGTTAGGATGATCGGAACGGCCGGTTGCCATTATTAAATCGGGCCGGGTTTTTTTTGCCAGGTTGTAAGCAATTTCAGGGTTGGGATTGGCCAGCGCAAATACAATGGGATCTTTGGCCATGGATTTTATATCGGCTTCAGTAAGTATATCGGCTACCGAAAGCCCGATGAAGAAATCAGCACCTTTCAATGCCTCCGACAATGCGTTCAAGTTTCGTGTTGTGGCGAATTCTTTTTTAATGTCATCAAGTCCGGATCGATCGGACCTGATTACACCTTTGCTGTCGCACATGACAATATTTTCCTTTCTAACGCCCAGGCTCAGGTAAAGGCGGGTACAACTGACAGCGGCTGCGCCTGCACCGTTTACAACAACCTTAATCTCATCAATTTTTTTATTTACAATTTCCAACGCGTTGAGCAAGGCTGCACCCGATATAATTGCGGTGCCGTGCTGGTCATCGTGCATGATGGGGATGTTCATTTTTTCCCGCAGTTCGTGCTCAATCTTGAAGCACTCAGGGGCTTTAATGTCCTCCAGGTTTATGCCTCCGAATGTGGGCTCCAGGGCTTTCACAATCTGGATAAACTTGTCCGGGTCTTCTTCGTCAATTTCAATATCAAATACATCAATGCCGGCAAATTTTTTAAAGAGAACACCTTTACCTTCCATTACCGGCTTTGAAGCCTCAGGCCCAATGTTACCCAAGCCCAACACTGCTGTTCCGTTTGAAATTACGGCTACCAGGTTTCCTTTCGAGGTGTACTTGTACACATCTTCTTTGTTGGCCGCAATTTCTTTGCAGGGTTCTGCAACCCCGGGTGAATAGGCCAGTGCCAGGTCGAGTTGGGAGCTTAATACTTTTGTTGGAACAACTTCAATTTTGCCGGGCTGCCCTTGCATGTGATAATTGAGGGCATCTTGTTTTCTGATTTTCAACGACATTGGAAATGTATTAAGGAACCAAAGATAGTACTCTCCACTATCTCTAAAAATCGTTTATTCAAAGTGCAATCTGGTATGTGGTACCTTATATACCGTAAGGCTCAAGGATTATTTTTGCTAACCCCGGATTTAAATGTCCACAGGATAGCTTCTAACTCGCGAATGGTTTCGCGCTGGTCTTTACCCGGGCTGTAGCAAAATCCCTCTATGTAATAGAGGCGCTGTTGTTCATTGTCCACCAAGCCATAACTGATAAATGGCCCGCCCATCGAATTGTTATTGGTTTTCCACAGCCAGCGAAGTTCCATTGCAAACTTGTTATTGAAATTTACCTGGGTTGCCTTTAAAGGTTTAAAAGGCACGGAGGTTTCGGTTTTCACATAGCTCTCCGGGTTTTCCGGATCATCAAACAGGTATTTATGTGCAATTTCGTCTCGCCAGAGGATAAGACTATCGGGCAATAGTTGGTATTCGCTTTCATAAGGTTTCCAACTGATAAAGATATTTTTATCAACCCGGTTGTCCATCAGCCTAAGCCAAACGAAGTCATTTTGTTTATCGGCCACTTTAAAGCCAAAGGGAAGTTTAATTTCAAAGTCGAATTCTTTACGGAGCGCTTCAGTAATGCCTTTTGTTGTTGTGCTTTTTTCAAGCGCATTTAGTATGCGTTTTTTTTCAATGGTATTGAAATAATCCTGGATGCGATTTCCGTTTTGTTGTAATTTTTTGATCAGGTTCTCTTGGGTGTCGCTAAACAGGTACATTACCTCCTGGCCGCGCGAATATTCGTCTCGTGCGGTTACTAACCAAAATGAAGTGTCGGTACGTATCCGGTCAAGTGTTTCATCGGTGAAATTCTCCTTCATGATTTTTGAACCCGAAGTGGTTTGGTCAAGTGTAAAGACAAACACAAGGTTGCGGATTTGGGTAAGCAGGGTATAACCTTTTCTAGGATAAACATAAATCAAATCAAAGAGTGGTTCTTCTCGTGGCAGACCGGGAACTTCAGTTTTAAATATTTTCCGGAGTTCATGTCCCAATTCACCCTTCCATTGTACTGAGTCGAGTATGAGAATCATGTCTCCGGGTTTTCCGGTTGCGGCTGGTAAATTTTCTACCCTTGTTTTTTCAGATGTATTGCAAGACCATAAGCCTGCGGCCAGTAAACCAACCAAAAGTAATCTCATACCACAAGTTTAAGGCATAATGCAGAAATCGCTGCATTCGTCACGAAAAAAAATGCTGCTTAGCTTTGGTGGATTATCGTGAAATGATGAGGGTTTGGCCTGGCTGAATTTTGTTGTCGGTAAGGTTGTTCAGTTCTTTGATCTTTTCAATGGTCATTCCTTCGAATTGCCTGGAAATTCCCCACAATGTATCTCCGGCTTGTACTATGTAGGTCTGGGAAGCGGTTACCTGAACAGGCTGAACGGGCTTAGGTGTTGCGGTTGATGCCACGACCGGACTTTCGGCCGGTGGTTTTATCCATATGGTTAGCGGTTGGCCAATTTGAATAATATTGCTGCTCAGGTTATTCCAGCGCTTAATATCCTCAACACGTACTTTGTAACGCATGGCTATTGCACCCAGCACGTCACCGCTTTTAACGCGGTAAACGATACGGTCTTTACCATAGGTTGTTTCTTCGGTGTTGCGCGCCCAAACTTCCAGTTCGCGTTTTCCTACTTTTGATGCCGAGTCCAAAATGGCCAGCTTGTTTTCGTACAATGCTTCCTTGGCTATTACCGGTATTTTAATAATGTGAGGCTTTACGGCATCGGGAAGGGCATGGCGCAAAACGGAAGGATTTAGTTTTTGCAGGTCTTCGAGGCAAACACCGGTAAGGTTGGCAAATGTTTCGAGATGTAGGTGCTTATCAACAAGAAGCGTGTCGTAGTGCATAAGCATTTCATTTTCGCCATCAATAAAATTATGCTCTTCCAGGTAGTTCATGGTGTAAATCATGGCCACAAACTGCGGAACATACGAACGTGTTTCGCGTGGAAGGAAGGGATAGATTTCCCAGAACGATTTTTTATAACCCGACCTGCGGATAGCTTTCTTTACGTTACCGGGTCCTGCATTGTAAGCTGCCAGTGCAAGTTCCCAATCGTTAAACATACCATACAAATCGCGCAGGTAACGGCACGCTGCATCCGTAGATTTTTCAGGATCCATGCGCTCATCAATATAGCCATCGGCTTTTAAGTTGTAATGCCGGCCGGTGGCATACATAAACTGCCACAGCCCAACAGCACGGGCACGCGAAATGGCTTTGGGGTTTAACCCGGATTCAATTATGGAAAGATATTTTAACTCATCCGGTAACCCGTATTGGCTTAAATATCTTTCAAAAATGGGAAAGTAAATGTTCTTTCTCCGCATTACCATGCGGGTGTATTCACGGTCGCGTACAGTAAAATAGTTTATGAATGAATGAATGCGGTCGTTGTAATGGAGTGGAATGTTTTTTTCGATGCAACTTAACCGATCGCGTATAATGGAGGGCCTGTCGTTGCCCGGGATAAATTCAATGTCGGAACGTAAGGTATAGAAAGCAAAAGCTGTGGTGTCTTCCTTAAAAGCCATTTCTTCTTCCGCCAACGCTATTTCAAGGGAGTCGACAACAGGGTCGGTGCCTTGTGAAAAAGCGTATGAGAAAGTGGTTAGGGCAAATAAAAAAATAAATGCTCGGCTCATGTCAATTCAGTTTCATCAGGTAATCTGAAAACTGTAAAAGGCTTGCCTCCTCAAAATCATTGGCCAAAACCTGCAGTCCAATGGGCAATCCTTTATCATCTACCCCGCAAGGTACGGAAATACCCGGTACACCCGCAACATTGGCCAAAACAGAAAACAAATCGGCCAGGTACATTTCCAGGGGATCGGCAGTATGTTCGCCTAATTTAAAAGCAGTAGTTGGGGCAGTGGGCATTAGTATAAAGTCGTATGTCTTGAACGTTTCCTGCATCTTTGCCCGGATACGTTTACGTACTTTTTGTGCTTTGGTGTAGTACGCATCGTAATAGCTTGCACTCAGCACAAAAGTGCCCAATAAAATCCTGCGTTGCACTTCTTTACTGAAACCTTCCGAGCGCGATTTTTTATAGAGTGATTCTAAATCGGAAGTTGCAGTACTGCGGTGGCCATAACGAACACCATCAAAGCGTGAAAGATTTGAACTGGCCTCGGCTGTGGCAAGGATATAATATGTTGGCAAACTGTATTCCAGTAAGGGAAAATCCAGTATTTCAACTTCATGGCTATTTGTTTTCAGTTTTTCGAGCTGAAGGAGCAGGACGTTTTTTATTTCCGGTTGCAGCCCCGGGGATTCAAGCGTTTCGCGAAAGCAGGCAACCCGATACTTTCTTTCCGTGCGTTGAATAAGTTCGTGTGAATATTGAGGAACAGGTTTTTGTGAAACAGTGCTATCGTATTCATCCGGCCCGGCAATTACTTCCAGCACAAGCGCAACATCTTCAACGCTTGTTCCAAAAATCCCAACGCAGTCAAACGAAGAGGCGTAGGCAATCAACCCGTAGCGTGAAATCCGTGAGTATGTTGGCTTCAATCCAATAACTCCACAAAAGGCTGCTGGCTGTCGTACTGAACCGCCTGTGTCGGAGCCGATGGAGACCCTGCACATGCCTGCTTGTACGGCCACGGCTGATCCGCCCGATGAACCTCCGGGCACACGTGTGTTATCGGCATCGTTAAGCACGGGGCCAAAGGCAGAATTTTCATTGGAAGAGCCCATGGCAAATTCATCGCAGTTTTGTCGTCCAATAATAATGGCATCTTCATCCAGCAAACGTTGAATAGCCGTAGCGTTATATTGGGAAATAAAACCATCCAGGATTTTGCTGCCCGCTTGTAGCGGATGGTGTTGATAGGCGAGAACATCTTTAATGCCTACCACTAAACCGGCCAACCGTCCTGCAGTTCCCGATTTGATTTTATGATCAATAAAGGAGGCTTGTTTAAGCGCTTCTTCTTCGTACACGCTCAAAAATGCATTGAGGTGTTTTTTTTGATGAATGATGCTGAGGTGATGTTTGACTAAGTTCTCACAAGAGACGTTGCCGCGAGAGAGATCGTTCTGGATGTCGCGCAGTGTCGCGTAAGCTTTCAAGCCTTAGTCTTCAATTTTTTTAGGCACTTCCTTGCCTGCCTCATCCACTTCTTTCTTCACATCTTTTACGGCATCCTTGAACTCGCGGATCCCGCGGCCAACACCACGCGCAAACTCAGGGATTTTTTTCGCTCCAAAAAAGATTAAAACTGCAAGTGCAATGAGAACCCATTCCATCCCACCCGGCATTCCAAGCAAAAAAATCGAATTCATGTTTTTGTATTTATCGGGTAAAGATAGAGGTAAATCTGAATCCAAAAAAATGGTTAAAGGATGAGTGGAAACCCACAAAACACAACGAAAATCAATTTCTTAACCAGGTTTGCGGATCAAGGGCAGTGGTATTTTTGCGCAATTGGAAACGTAATTCAGAAACCCCATCGGCATTGGAAAGTACCTGGCCGATTTCCTGGTTGGTACTCACTTTCTGCCCTTTTTTTACATAAACCTCCTTTAAGCCTGAATAGACGGTAAAATATTCGCCATGACCTATAATAATGGCATACCCGATGATTTGGTAGAAGGATATAGAACGTACTTCTCCTTCAAAAATGCATTTCACCTTTTCATTCTCTTTTGTTTGGATGTTGATGCCGTCATTTTGGATAACAATGCCTTTTAACACCGGGTGATTTTGTTTTCCGAATTTTTGTGAAATAAAACCCGATGCCGGCCAGGGGAATTTGGCTTTATTTTCTTCGAATGAACTTGAAAGGGCCAGTGCTGCCGCATTGGCTGCAGTTTTGGATTCGCGTGCGGCACGCTCCATTTCTTCGCGAATAATTTCATTGATGCGTTTATCCAACACGGCCAAGGCTTTGCGGGTATCTTCCAAATCTTTCCTCAGGGTTTTTTCCTGCTTCTCCAGCGATTTCACCAGGTTGTTTTGTTTCACCTTCAGGTTAACCAGGCTGTTGTTTTCGGATATTTCCTGCTTTAACAGCTCACTTTTTTCTGCGCGCCTGGCTTCAATTTGCTTCACCTGAACACCCAATGTGGTTTGCACTTGTTGAATGGCCTCAACCTGTAGCTTTCGCCTCTCGGAATATTGACGCATGTACTGAAGTCGCATCATCAATTGATCGAATGAGGAAGCTGAAAATAAAAATGTAAGTCGCGTGGCGCTGTTGTTTGCTTTTTGTGCAGCAAACAACATAGCGGCATATTCTTCTTTTAATTTTTTTAAGTCCTCTTCTAGTGCCAGTATAAAGCCATTATTATCGGAAATGTCTTTGTCGAGTAAGCCAATTTCGGATTTGATGGATTGAATGAGGTTTTCCTGTATGCGGATGCGCTGGTTTAAGGCATTTAACTCGCCCAGCGAACTCTTTTTTTTGACAGCGGTTTCGTCAAGGATTTTTTCAACCTCTTTTATTTTTTCCAGGTTCTGTTGTTTTTCTTTTTGAAGCTGGGCTTTTGTTTTATTCTGCGCAACAGCACCCAGCACAAACAGAACAAATGCAACCGAGAGCAGGGCTTTCTTACCTACGGTCATATTTTTTGGGAATGTTGAATGGGAATTTTAATTCCTTATCTCCCACTTCAGCCTTACTGTATTCAAAAATAACGGAGGTATTCAATAGCCCGGCCGTGGTTTTGTACAAAAGAGAAATAGTGGCGTTGTAGGGAAATGTTTTTCCGGACACAGGTTGAAAGTTGCCGTAGTTCACCGTAAGGGAATTGTGCGTGTTGTTCTCGCGTAATTCAACTTTTTGGATTTTCATGGTGGTGGCGCTTATGTAATTCATAACGTCCACCGTGCCGGAAGATTGCTTCAATAAAAAGGTCAGGCTTTTTTGGTCTACCCCATCTTCTTCTTTTCGTGACATCAGCAGGTTGCCCAAAAATGCCGATTGAATCACTTTATAATTCACTTCAAAATTAAACCGTTTTGAAAGTTCAATGTAATCGAAAACGTAATATTCCTTGTCAACGTTGCTGATGACAGTAATAGAGTCTTTATTGATCAGTACGCGGCCTCCCTGCACTCCGATAACGGTAAAATTCATCCAGATTACACTGTCTTTTCTTACACGAATTACCGCTTTTACTTCACGTTCTTTGTTTCCGTCTTTGAGCACCATGCGTGCCTTGCCATGGAAATATTCAAAATCTATTTCTTCAATGGCCAATATTGATTTGGGATTTAAATCGCCTGTGGCTGGCGCTATTTTTTTACTGCAGGAAGCAAAGCCCAGAGTAATAATCGCACAACAAAGCCCGAGAAATTTATTCATATATTTTACGGTTGGCAATTTTCCTGTTTAAGGTTTCGCTGCTGGCATTGAGCATGCCTTTGGCTTTCTCCCACTGTTGTACGGCCTGGTCAACCTCTCCCAGTTGAAAAAGAATGTCGCCATAATGTTCAAAGTGGGTGGCATTGGCTTGGCCGGTAGCTATGGCGCGCTCAATAAATTTTCGGGCTTCCTTAAACTTTTGCCTGGTATACAAAACCCAGGCGTGGGTATCCAGAAAAGCTGCATTGTCGGGATTATTTTTGACCAACAGGGTTGACATTTTTTCTGCCTTGTCCAGTGAAGCTTTGCGCAACGCGAGGTAGTAGCTGTAATTGTTCAACACTATGTAGTTGTTAGGGTTGAAAGCCAAAGCCTCGTCATAGGCTTTATCTGACTTATCGTATTCTTTAGTAGCATTGTACGCATCGCCCAGCATGGAATTGATTTCGCTGGTCATGCCCGGGTTGTTTGTTGATAACCTTTTGCTTTGTTCCAGTGAGGTTATTGCTTCCTTGTACTTGCGCTTTCGAAGGTGTGCAAGTCCGTTAAAGTAATAAAGCATGCTTTGGTTTGGGTAATACTCCAGTGCTTTTTCCGAAGTGCTGATTACCGCATCAAAGTCTTCCATTTGTGTTTGCAGGTAAAGCAGGTTTTGCCATACTTCAAAATTCACTTCCCCCAGGGCTATGGCTTGCAGGTATTTTTGTTCCGCTTCTTTGTTTTTGCCTACAGAAAGATAAAGATCTCCTCCCAGTATAAATGTGTTCACTTCTTCCGGGTATTGTTTCTCTAATTTTTCCAGTAGTTCCAGCGCGAAGGTTTCTTTGTTCGTGTCGGTTGATCCTTTTGTTTTCGAGTTGTTCAACTCTGCGTTGTAGGTACCCAATACCATTAACTTGCTGTTGTAGTCCGTTTCGGGGTCATTAAAAATTTTTACCAGAAGTTCGCGTGCTTTTTTCTCCTCATTGGTATCGCGGTACAACCCGGCCAGCATTACCGAAGCCTGGGGTGCAGAAGTGTTCTCATCAATAAATTTTTCGAGTATCCGTAGGGCACGTGGAAGTTGGTTTTGCTGTGCCAGTAATTCGGCTAAGGCAACAACGTATTGTTCTTCATCCGGGTAAGCCCTGGATAATTTTTCGCCTTCTTCGATGGCTTCGTTTATCTTGTCTTGTTCCCAGTATATGCGCTGCTTTTGTGTTGATGATGTCTCGTTTATGCCAAAAAAGATTTCAGCCCGGTTGTACGTTCTTATGGCTTCGGCAGGTTTATTGGAATATTGATAGAGTATGGCAAGTTCGTAAAGATAGTCTTCGGTACCCGGTACTTCCTGAAGCATGGCTTCATAGAGTTGGGCCGCGCGTTCAAACCGTGATAAGTTTGAATAGATGCTTGCACCCAACAGGTAAAAGTATTTGTTTTTGCGCTCGTACTTTAGAGCCTGCTCAATACTTAGTGAGGCACGGATAAGATCATCCTGCTTGCTGCCCCGGGCCAGTACCTCCGCAACTTTGTAATGAATGGTTGCGTGGGTAGGGAGAATATCCAGCGCCTTTTGATAATACACCAGCGCTTTGGCAAAATCTTCTAGGATGAAGTACTTCTCGCCTTCGGTAAAATAAAATTCTGCCTCCCGCGATTTCAAACTGGCAGGAGTTGTATCATCGGCCTTCTTTTTCTTTTGCGCAACCACTAAAAGTGGCAGCAGCAACAGGATGACGAGGAAGCTATGTAGTGTCTTGGTTGTCAATGTTCTGGCAGAATAAATGAATGTCAAAAATAGGGAATTTTATCCAGTGGTGGTGTTTAATCATTTGGTGGTTGGCGAAGTATTTAACTGGGCAAATTCCGTGATAAGCTTCAACTGGCTTTCGCCTTAAATTTTTTAAATTCCACGACATAAATCATACCGGAGAAGGCAAGTACAATGGCAAGCTTTACAGAAAGTGCTGCCCATAGGTTGCTGAACTCAATCCCGTTAACCATATATATCAGTAATATGGTAACGGCCATATAGGTCAGGTCTTTTATTACCGGATAGGGAATTGGGTAATAGCGTTGCCCAATGGCATAACAAACAACAGCCATTAAAAAGTAAACAATTAACGTAACCCAACTGCTGCCCTCATAACCGGCCACCGGAATGAGGAAATAATTCAACACTATGGTAAGTATGGCACCGCCTATGGCAATCCAGGTGCTGTAATACGTTTTATCCGTTAATTTATACCAGATTGAAACGTTATAATAAATGCCCAGAAACAAATTGGCCAGTAACAAGATGGGTACCACATGCATTCCTTCACGATACTCAGGTCGCCTTAAAATATGTTCAAGCACATCAAGGTTGGTACTCACTGCCAATAAAATTATACACCCGAATAAGATGAAGCCATGCGAAACTTTACTGAACAACGCTTTCGAATTTTTTTCGGCTGCTTTGGAAAAAAAGAATGGTTCGGCAGCGTAACGGAAAGCCTGCACGGCTAACGTCATAAATACCGAGAACTTATAGACCGCGCCAAAAATGCCCAAGGCTTCAGCGCTGGTTTTGCCGGCATAAAAATTATCCGGCAACCAAAAGCGCAGCGCCAAGCGCGATAACATTTCGTTGGTTACCCATGCAAGTCCTGCAAACAGTATAGGATACGCATAAATGAGGAGAGGTTTTAGCTTTAACCAATCGAACGTGATTGTAAGCTTGCGCAACACATTCCATAAAAAGAAAACCAGCGCAGCATTTGCCAATAAATTGGAGAGAAAAACATAATCGACCCCAAGTGATGGATTATAAAAACTTTCGATGAAGGGTTTTAAAGATGCCCACGCATGACCTCGTAAAACGGCAGGGCAAACACTGAGGAAGAAAAGGTTAAAGCCGATGTTCAATCCGATATTACCAAGCTTGGCCAGGGCAAACTGTTTTGATTTTCCTTCCAGGCGGAGCTTGGCAAACGGAATGGCCATTACTGCATCGATGGCAAAAATGAGGGCAAACCAAATGATGAAGTTTTCTTTCCCGGGATAGTGCAGGTAATTAACGATGGGCGTGGCCAGTAAGATAAGAATGCCGGAAAGAACGATACTGGTAAATAGTATGGCAGTGGTAGCGTAATTGAAAACTGCTGGTTCGCCATCTTTATTCATGGTGGCAAAACGAAAGTAAGCAGTTTCGAGGCCGTAGGTATACAACACGTTGAAGAAGGCTGCATAGGCATACATTTCGGTAACCACACCGTATTCGCCACTGGCAAAAACGTGGGTGTAATAAGGAACCAATAAATAATTGAGCAAGCGCCCCAGTATGCTGCTTGCCCCGTAGATTACTGTATCGCCAGCCAGTTTTTTAAGTGTGCCCATCGAGTTCCTAAATGATTTTAAATGTAAACTGAAAATTAGTTTTATCAGGATGTTTGTAGCAGTAATTTAAATGTAATTAAGGTTCTCAGGTTATAACTCTCAAATCAGGAACCTCTGATAGCAATTTGGGATCATCACAACCTAGTGCAAAAAGCTTAACTGTAATTTAATTGGCTGTTGCAGGATGTTTATTTCCTGATTGTTCTTTAGCATTCGGAATTCTTAAAATAATCTTTGGTGCAGGTTCAGCGGCACTGTTTTGGTCTACGGTGGGGGTCTCAACAGGCCAAGCATGAAACTGACTATAAAATTCTTCCGTCCACTGAACAAAATTTTTTGGCTTCCACTTTTAATCCTTGCACAGGTTTCTTTCGGCCAGAACTACACCTCAACAAACAGCGGGCCCTGGACAACCGCAGCCAACTGGAACAATACCTCGGGCTGGGGCGGGGCAACACCCCCGCTTACATACACCTCTGGCACAATTAACGTTAACCATAACATGACCCTGGCCAGTGCGGCTTCATTTGGTGGTACAGGATTTAATGTTGCCTCAGGGGCAAGCATTACTACAAGTGCAAACTTTACTTTTTCTAACGGAACGGCCAATGTGAACGGTAATATTAGTGTTTCAGGTAATTTCACCGTATCGAACGGAACAACCAACATCTATGGCACGGTAAGCACCACCGGAAATTTTGCCGTGAGCGGAGGCGCCACGGTAAATGTTTACGGAACGCTGATTATTGCCGGCAATGCCAGCCTTAATGCGAATCTCCGGGTTCATCCTGGGGGTAAAGTAATTGTTGAGGGAAGCGTAACGGTAGTCAGTTCAACCTATCTGACTATCGGTACAGCTGTGGCTCCTCCACCATATGCCGATATGATTATCCACCAAAACCTGGTGCAGCAAAGCAGTGGTGATGTAACCATTAACCGCAATGGGCGTCTGGCTGTTTTCGGCAACGTGACCGACAGTGGAGGAGGAGGAACCTTTATACAGGTTAACAATGGCGGCCAGGCCTATGTGCATGGCAACATTACCTATTCGGGAGGCGGAAGCTCCATTCAAAATAATAATACTACAAATCCTTATGGCTTGTATGTAAACGGAACGGCAACCTCATCGGGAGGTGGTGGCTCTGTAACCGCAAACATGGGCGACCAGCAAACCATGAAAAACACCAATCCCGATTTTTTTACGTGGGTGGCCTCGCAACCCAACAGTCCAATGCCGGTAACCTTACTTTATTTTCAAATTGAAAAGATTGATAAGGGAAGTGTTCAGCTTGCGTGGGCTACTACAATGGAGCAGGACTTTAACTACTTTGAAATTGAGCGCTCAACCAACGGTATGGATTTTATTTCGATAGGGAAAATGGCCGGTGCAGGTTACAACACCGAAACAATACAGCCCTACGGATTTACCGATTCAAACCCGGTTATGGGTTCAAATTACTATCGATTAAAAGCTGTCGACCTGGATGGATCATTTGAATACTTCAACATCGTTTTTGCCCAAATTAAAACCGACAAGCAACTTAGCATCTATCCGAATCCTTCAGACGGGGACAGGGTAGTAATACAACTTAACTTTGAACCCTTGCAGATTGCAAAAATACAGGTAAGCGACTTGACCGGTGCTGTTGTTGCCGAGGCAATGGTTACGGGTATGGAGGTTGAATTTGAGTTTTCAAATCAATTAAAGCCCGGGATTTACATGGTCTCTTATTATTCGCTAGGCTTTAAGCATACCGAACGCATGCTGGTTCGGAATTAATTGATCAGGTAATTTGAATTAAGCTTCCTGTGCGAGAAGCTCCGGTAGTTTTGTTAAAATCTCTGCTGTCATTTCCGGTAACCCGAATTGATGTTTCCAACCCCAGTCTCTCCTGGCAGATGAATCGTCAATAGATTGCGGCCAGCTTTCAGCAATGCCTTGCCTGAAATCGGGGTTATAGGTTATGGTAAAGTCAGGAATATGCCTTTTAATTTCGGCTGCAATTTCTTTGGGCGAAAAACTCATGGCCGAAATGTTGTAGCTGGAACGTACTTTTATTTTTTCGGCAGGAGCCTCCATTAAATCCAGGGTTGCTTTCACCGCATCGTCCATGTACATCATGGGCAGGTACGTATCTTCTTTCAGGAAGCATTCAAATTTTTTGTCCGTTAATGCTTTGAAAAAAATATCCACGGCATAATCGGTTGTACCGCCACCGGGTTTTGTTTTGTAGCCGATCAGCCCAGGGTAGCGTAAACTACGCACGTCTACACCTTTGTTTCTAAAATACCAATCGCACCAGCGCTCACCGGCTTGCTTACTAATACCATATATCGTTGTAGGATCCATTACGGTATCCTGGGGTGTATTTTGTTTGGGTGTGGTGGGGCCAAAGGCCGCAATGGAACTGGGCCAATACACCCGGTCAAGGTTAAATTCTACGGCAGCATCAAGTACATGCACTAACCCGTCCATGTTCAGGTGCCACGCAAACTTTGGGTTCTTTTCGCCCGTGGCGGAAAGCACTGCTGCCAAATGATATACCTGTGTGATTTCATTTTTTTTGATGAAGTCAAACAACGGTTTTTGCTTCAATACATCTAATATTTCAAAATTGCCTTGCGTAAGTATCCCCTGTGGATCTTTTATGTCCGTGGCAATTACATTTTCTTTTCCGTACAAAGCCCATAGCCCCTGGGTAAGTTCAGAACCTAACTGACCACCTGCGCCTATAACTAATATTTTGTGCTTCTTCATGGTATTGATTGGGGCCGAAAGTTACTGAATTTTGGTTTTTTCCTATCGGTTGTTAGGATCAGTTTTCAAGGAAGCGATTAACTTTGCGGCCTCACCATTCCTGTCGGGTTGAGCCTGTAAAAACCTGACACATTAAAACAAACGTCAGCCTTTTGCAGGCTCAGGCTGGCAGTAAGATTTAGCTATGTACAAGAAACTAAAACCTGTATTAGAAAAAGAACTGGCCTCCATTAAAGAAGCCGGATTGTTCAAGAAAGAACGCATTATTATTTCCCCGCAAGGGGCTGCTATAAAAATTGAAGCCATTGGGCAGGGTAGTAAGGAAGTGGTAAACTTCTGTGCCAACAATTACCTGGGCCTTTCATCGCATCCACGCGTCATTGAAGCAGCCAAGCGGGCTATTGATACGCACGGTTTCGGCATGTCATCGGTAAGGTTTATTTGTGGTACGCAGGATATTCACAAAGAATTGGAACGAAAAATTTCGGAGTTCCTTCACATGGAAGATACCATTTTATACGCTGCGGCTTTTGATGCCAACGGTGGTGTGTTTGAGCCGTTGCTGGGCGCTGAAGATGCCATCATCTCCGATGAATTGAACCACGCTTCAATTATTGATGGTGTTCGCTTATGCAAAGCCATGCGGTATCGGTACAGGCATAACGATATGGCCGATCTTGAAAAGCAACTTCAGGATGCAAAAGCTGCAGGTGCAAAACAAATTATGATTGTTACCGATGGTGCATTTTCAATGGATGGCACAATTGCCCAACTCGATAAAATTTGCGACCTGGCCGATAATTACGAAGCCTTGGTAATGACGGACGAATGTCATTCAACCGGGTTTCTTGGAAAAACCGGCAGGGGTGTTCCGGAATACCGAGGTGTGATGGATCGGGTAGATATCATTACCGGAACCTTGGGCAAAGCACTGGGTGGGGCATCGGGCGGTTTCACCTCCGGCAAAAAGGAGATAATAGAATTGCTTCGCCAGCGGTCGCGCCCGTATTTGTTTTCAAACACATTGGCTCCCTCCATTGTTGGTGCATCCATTGAAGTTTTTAACATGCTGTCAGAAACCACAGCATTACGCGATAAGCTTGAACAAAACACAAAGTATTTCCGCACCGAAATGACAAAAGCCGGTTTTGATATCAAGCCGGGCGAACATCCTATCGTACCAATCATGCTGTACGAAGCACCCCTGGCCCAAAAGTTTGCCGAAAAATTATTGGACAAGGGTATTTATGTCATTGGCTTTTTCTTCCCGGTGGTGCCTAAAGGTAAGGCACGCATACGGGTTCAGCTTTCTGCGGCACATGAAAAGCATCACCTCGATAAAGCTATTGCTGCGTTTACCGAAGTAGGCAGGGAGTTGGGTGTTTTGAAATAACCGATAACCTAAAATAGTTTTTCCCGCCCATCAAAGTTCATGGTTTAGGTTAGTGAAAGTGCTTATCTTGAAAAGCCCAAAACCTAAACCATGAAAAACCTATTTGCACTTATCCCATTAACCATTTTGTTTTTTTCTGTGGAGGCGCAACGTGCTAAACCACAACCCACGGCTCCTGCACCTGCCGTAGAATATAACGAATACTTCAAACCCATGAAGTGGCGAAGCATTGGCCCGTTTCGGGGAGGGCGCTCCAATGCAGTAAGCGGTGTTATTGGCGACCCTACAACTTATTATATGGGCACTACCGGTGGGGGAGTTTGGAAAACCGATGATGCGGGAACTACCTGGAAAAATATTTCCGATGGTTTTATGAAAACAGGATCGGTAGGCGCCATTGCTGTTTCTGAAAGTGAACCAAATATTATTTACGTGGGCATGGGCGAACACGCCATACGTGGTGTAATGACACACCATGGCGATGGACTGTACAAATCACATGATGCCGGCAAGACATGGATTAAGCTTGGCCTGGATGCAACCCAACATATCGCCCGCGTGATTATCCACCCTAAAAACCCGGATATTGTTTGGGTAGCCGCACAAGGCGCACTGTACAGTAAGTCGACTGAGCGGGGCATTTATAAAACAAACGATGGGGGTAAATCATGGAAGAAGGTTTTTTATGTAGATGACAAAACCGGTTGTGCCGAACTTTCGATTGATTATAATAATCCGCAGGTGCTCTATGCCGCCATGTGGGAACATGGCCGGTTACCCTGGAAGGTGATTAGCGGTGGGCCCGGAAGCGGCCTTTATAAATCTGTTGATGGAGGCGAAAATTGGACAAAAATCCATGAGGGCCTCCCGAAAGAATTAGGTAAAATGGCCATTGCGGTCAGCCGCTCGAACTCCGAAAAAGTTTATGCGCTCATTGAAAGTGATTCCGATAAAGAACTGGGCGGACTATTTGTTTCTGACAATGCAGGTAAAAACTGGAAACGCGTTAGCAACGATCACCGGTTGGTGCAGCGTGCCTGGTATTACATTGAATTATTCATTGATCCCAAGGATGAACTTACTGTATATGTATTAAGCGCGCCATCACTTCGATCGTTGGATGGTGGGGTAACCTGGGAAGATCTGCCCGGTGTGCATGGCGATTATCACGATTTGTGGATCAATCCGCACAACCCGAAAAACATGGTAATGGCAGATGATGGCGGTGCAACGGTTACTTTCAACTATGCAAAAACATGGTCGTTTCAAAGTACCATGCCAACGGCACAACTTTACCGGATCAATGCAGACAATCAATTCCCATATCATATTTATGCAGGCCAGCAGGATAATACCTCGGTGGTGATTGCAAGCCGCGAGTTGGGCAGCAGTGGTATTACACGCGAAAGCTGGACAGCCTCTGCCGGTGGTGAAAGTGCCTTTCTGGCATTCAATCCGGACGACCCCCGGTATGTTTTAGGGGGTAGTTATTTAGGCACCATTGAAGTGCTCGACACAAAAGCAAAGGCAGGGACCAACATCATGGCCGCACCCATACAATACCTGGGGCGCGATGCAAAAGATATGAAGTATCGTTTCAACTGGAATGCCCCCATCATCTGGTCGAAGCATGAGCCGAATGCTTTTTACCACGGTGCACAAGTGTTGTTGAAAACGACTGATATGGGAAAAACCTGGGAAGAAGTTTCTCCGGACTTAACCCGAAATGAAAAAGATAAGCAAGGCAAAATGGGAGGGCCATACACCAATGAAGCCGTAGGAGCTGAAAACTATGGTACGTTAAGTTATGTCATGGAATCACCCCACGAAAAGGGAGTCATCTGGACGGGCAGCGATGACGGATTGGTCCACCTTACACGTGATGGTGGCGCAACCTGGAAAAATGTAACCCCTATTGGATTAAAGGAATGCCTGATCAACGCGATAGATGTTTCCCCACACGACCCTGCCACAGCTTACATCGCCACAACACGCTACAAGTTTAACGATCATGCACCGGGGCTTTATAAAACTACCGATTATGGTAAAACATGGACGAACATTTCGAAAGGAATTCCTACTAATGCGTTCACCCGTGTAGTGCGCGAAGACGATACGCGTAAAGGGTTACTTTTTGCCGGTACAGAGTTGGGCATTTTTATTTCCTGGAATGGTGGAAGTGATTGGCATCTGTTTCAACTCAACCTGCCGGTTACACCCATTACCGATTTGAAAGTACATCAGGGCAACCTGATTGCTTCAACCTCGGGAAGATCATTTTGGATACTGGATGATCTTAGTTTGTTGCGTCAGTTTAAAGCCGAAACAAATTCATTCACCTTGTTTAAACCGGCCGATGCTTTCCTGGTAAATGGATCAAGCCCGTTGGATAGTATTGATCCTGAATTTAACGGTGCCCATCCGTATATGGGTGTTAACCCTGCCACAGGTGTTGTATTGTACTACAACCTGCCTGAATTAAAAGAGCACGATCACATCACATTGGAGATTAAGGATGCGCAAGGAAACCTTGTTCGAAGCTATACTTCGGTTAAAGACTCGACTTTTGTACGCTATGATGGTGGCCCTTCAGCCGATCCTGTAATGACAAAGTCAAAAGGCCTTAACCGGTTTGTTTGGAATATGCGATATCCCACCATGCCTGGCGTTCCGGGAGTATATATTGAAAGCAGTTACCGCGGTCATAAAGCCATACCAGGAAAATATTCAGCAACACTTAAATCAGGAGGCCTGACCGCATCAGTTGAGTTTCAAATCCTTCCAAATCCATTGTACCCTACCGATGCGGCAACCTACCAGGAGTATCATGCAGTAATGCGTAAAATGGAGCAAGAGGTATTTACTATGCACAACCTGGTAAATACGCTTTATGAAAAGCAATTGCAGTTAGATCAGCTTATCGCAACACTTCCAGTTGGTGCGGAATTCAACGACTTAAAAAAGGATGGTAAAATATTGATCGACAGATTAAAAGCCTGGGATGAAGACATGGTGCAGCGTAAATCAAAGGCTTATGATGATGTGGAGAACTTTCCGAATAAGTTTACTGCGAATTATATGTTCCTGATCAATCAAACAGAAAGCGACATTCCAAGGGTCAATAAACCTTCGCTTGATCGATTGGGAGAACTGACCCTCGAATGGAGTGGATTACATAATCGGGCGAAGGAATTTTTGGAAAAGGATATACCGGCCATGAACAAAAAACTTGGGATGCCGGGGTGGGGGCAATCTGGAAAAAATAATTTTTGGAACAAGGCAAATAAATCCAAGCTCAGTCTGCCTTAACACCATTTTTCACTGGCGTTGTTTCAGCAACTTCGGGTATCGATTCTTCCCAGTTTGTTGGTTCGGTGTTGTGCAGGTAGGCTAATATTTTTTGTTCCACCTGCTTTAATTTGAGCGCCTTCAGGAATTTACCATTACGGGCAAGTATTAGTCGGCCGGTCTCTTCCGATATGGCCAGCACCAGTGTGTCGGTACTTTCCGACATGCCCACAGCGGCCCGATGCCGCATCCCGAAATGGGCAGGCAAATGATCATTTTCACTTACGGGCAATACACATCGGGCGGCCTTAATGCGCCCTTTATGTACAATGATGGCGCCATCATGCAACGGACTGGATTTATTGAAAATGGAAAGGATCAATGCTTTCGTGATTTCGGAGTCCAGCGGATCACCGGTTTCGGCATAGAATTTTAAGGCAGTGTCGCGTGAAAAAACGATGAGCGCACCAGTCTTGGTGCCCTTTAGTGTTTTGCAGGCTTCTATGATTTGGTGTACATCGGTTTCATCGTTGTTATCGCCCCTCCAATTGGTTAAGGTTTTCAAAAAATTATCACGAAACTCTGTACCTCTTCCAATCACCAGTAAAAATTTCCTGATCTCCGGCTGAAAGAGAATGATCATAGCCAAAACACCCACGCCCATAAATTGGCCAAGTATGGTGGCGAGCAATTCCATTTGTGCTGCACGCACAATCAGGTAAATAAGATAGAGTGCAAGTATGCCCAGGAATATATTTACTGCTATACTTCCACGAATAAGTTTATACACCTGGTACAATAAAATACTTACCAGGCCAATATCCACCAGGTCAACCCACGTAACATCCAAAAAGCCAATTTTAAAAAGTAAGATCATTGGTGTAAAGGTACTAAACTCTTCCGTCAGCGTGGGTGAGGTGTGTAAAAAGTTTGATGGTCTCAACAGCTTCCTTCACATCATGCACACGAAGGATTGACGCGCCCTTCATTAAAGCAACCATATTTAACGCAGTTGTTCCGTTAAGGGCTTGTTCAGGTGATGTTTGTAGTGTTTTCCAGATCATGGATTTACGGGAGATGCCAATCAGCAGAGGCTTTCCCAATGCCTTAAGCAACTCCAGGTTATTCATTAACTGAAAGTTTTGGTCAATAGTTTTAGCAAATCCAAACCCTGGATCAACGAGAATATCTTTTATACCTGACCTTTGCAGGTCAGCGATTTTTTGATGGAAGTAAACAATAATTTCATGCACAAGGTTGGAGTATTGCGTAAAACTGCCCATGGTTTGTGGCGTACCCTTCATGTGCATGCAGCAATAAGATACCTGTAGTTTTGCCACAGTATTGAACATTTCTGCATCAAGTTCCCCACCGGAAATATCATTGATCATATCCGCCCCTTCATCAACGGCCATGCGGGCAATGGTTGATCGAAAGGTATCCACAGAAAGAATAATTTCAGGGAATTTTCTCTTAATGGCTTTTATGCTGTTTACTACACGATTGCCCTCTTCATGTTCTGAAATATTTTCGGCACCGGGGCGCGATGAATAACCGCCCACATCAATAATGGAAGCTCCTTCAACCATCATCTGATCAACTTTGGCCAACACCTCGGCCTCATGCATTTGCCGACTGCCGGCATAAAAACTATCCGGTGTAATGTTAATCACCCCCATCACTAACGGAGTGTTTAGGCTAATCAACCGCCCGGCTATGTTCAGTGTTTTGTTTGTTGAAAATGCTGTATTTTGCCCCGCTGAAATCATGATACACGAAAAAACTGCCACCGAATATAAGCAGGTGATAGCCACTTGCAAAGGCTTGTTCCTGAAGAAGACAAAAGACTATGGAACAGCCTGGCGCATCCTTCGGTTGCCGGCCATTACCGACCAGATTTTTATTAAGGCAAAACGGATACGCAGCATCCAAGAAAAAGGCTCGCAACGGGTAAACGATCCGGTGGCCGATGAATTTATCGGTATTATCAACTATTGTATAATTGCGTTGTTGCAATTGCAATTGCAGGAGTCAGCCAAAACGGAACTTACTGTTCAGGAAGTTGAACCGCTCTATGATGCGGCCGTCAGCGAAACGTTTAACCTTCAACAGGATAAAAACCACGATTATGGCGAAGCCTGGCGCGATATGCGCGTAGCGTCCATGACAGATATTATTCTTATGAAATTGTTACGGGTGAAACAAATTGAAGACAATGCAGGTAAAACCATCGTAAGCGAAGGGGTTAAAGCCAATTATCAGGATATGATCAACTATGCTGTTTTTTGTTTAATCAAATTAAAAGAGAATAACGGAGCGATATGAGAAAGTATATTGATGGGTTCTCACGTTTTTTTGTTGGAGGGTTGTTCATTTTTTCCGGATTGATCAAACTCAACGATCCGGTAGGTACCGAAATAAAACTTGAAGAATACTTTGAAGTTTTTGCTACTGATTTTGGTTCGTTTTTCCAGGTATTCATACCGTATGCGCTACACATTGGTTTGGTGTTGGTTGTACTGGAAATTGTTTTGGGTGTTGCCGTGCTTATCAATTATCGCATGCAGTTAACTACCACGGTATTGTTGCTGCTTATCATTTTCTTCACCTTCCTTACCGGTTACTCCGCCATCTTGAATAAAGTTACCGATTGTGGGTGTTTTGGTGATGCCATTAAACTAACACCGTGGCAATCGTTTTATAAGGATCTAATCCTGATCGTGTTTATCCTGCATTTGTTTTGGTATCGAAAATCCTATGAACCGGTTTTGCGTACCCGCGAAGGGCACGCTGTTATCCTTGGTGTAACGGCAATTAGTTTTTTACTGGGCATTTATGCCATCCGGCATTTACCGTTTATTGATTTCAGGGCGTATAAGATTGGAAACAACATTCCTGAACAAATGAAGTTACCCCCCAATGCCAAACGCGACAGTGTGGTGATGACATTTATTTACGAACATGCTGGTACACGAAAAGAGTTAACTATGGATCAACTTGGCCAGGTTGATTCAACGTATACCTTTGTTGATCGAATCGATAAAGTAGTGCGTGAAGGCGACCGGCCCAAAATTATTGATTACCGTGTAGAGAGCACTGACGGTGAAAATTTTACACAACAAACTTTTGAGGGAGCAAAACTGTTGATTGTTACCTATAATGTGAAGGATGCTTCAGTTAAAAATGCTTCAACAATTTCGAAGCTCATTAACGAATTGGAAGGAAAAGTTGAGGCAATTATTCTCACGTCATCTTCTGCAGTGGATGTTGAGGCATTCCGGCATGAGCACCAGTGGGCAGCACCGTATTTCTTTGCCGATGCCACCGTGTTGAAAACGATTGTCCGTTCAAACCCCGGACTTACGTTATGGGTAAATGGTACGGTGAAGGGGATGTGGCATCATAACGATACGCCAACAGCCAGTGAGGTTTTGGAGTTAATAAAATAAGTATTTGAAAATTTTTCTAGTAGGTTTACCCGGTTCTGGCAAAAGTACCTTCGGAAAGCAATTGGCCGAAGCACTTCAATTGCCTTTTATTGATCTGGATAAAGAAATTGAACAAGCCTGCGGTATGCCTGTCGCTGAAATTTTTGCTTCCAAGGGAGAGCCATGGTTTCGTGAACAAGAATCAGTTACGTTGCGGACTATTGTTGGGAAGGATCATTCATTTGTAATGGCAACAGGTGGCGGCACACCATGCTTTCATGGAAGTATGGAGCTAATGAACCAGGCGGGAACGACTATTTTCCTGGATATACCTCTAAACATCATTGAACAACGGATTTCAGAAGTTGAAAAGTCGGCAAGACCGTTGTTTAAAAGCGAAAGGAGTGTTTCTGAAAAGCTGCAACAGCTTTATGAGCATCGATTACCTTTTTACCAGCAAGCGGTAATCCATGTAAACGAACCCCCTTTGCTGAATAAGGTATTGGCTGAATTACTATCTAAAAAGTAAACCCAACGGACATTATTACCGAAGTAAGCTGGTTTTTAAGGTTAACGATTGGCCCTGTATTATCTTGGAAAACATAAGGGCTATATTCACTGCGCCCTGTTGAACGAAGCCAAGCCATGTCGATAAAAAATTTCTGCAGGCGCACGCCCAGTCCGGCACTAATGGTTTTGATGCTGCGGTCAACATCAATGGAGGCAGCATAAGGATTTGCCATTACGTTGTACCCGGTGCGAAAGCGCAGGATGTTATAGCGAAACTCGGCCCCAATGCGATAGTTAATAGTGTTTGAAAAGAGTGCTTTAATTGCCTCGTTCTCAGGATTAAATGAAATGCCACTGATGTCTGAGTTGTATTTGGCTTTTCGGTAATTCACAAACTCAACATCTCCCGTAATAAATCCATACGACCCCAGAAAGAATGCCGTACCCAAGCTGAACTTTAGCGGGGTTACCAGATTGTATTCCGAGATTATTGGTGCATTGGATTCATAACTTAAAACATTCAGGATATCGCCTGTACCAAGGTAGTTAAAATTGTTCCATCGGGTACTAAGGCGCGCAACGTATGAATCGGTAATCTGGTAATAGGTTGGGGTAACAAGGGAAGCCCCTACCTGGATAAAATCCGTTGGCCTGTAAATAACTCCCAGTGTTAAGTTAACACCCGTTCCTTCAATGTCTATTGTTTCCTCTAACTGCAGGTTATCTAAAGGATTATAATCGGGATCCAGGTCAAAAATAAAATTTGATTCCTGGTAGGTGGATGAAAACTTATAGCGCATGGAAGTAACCCCAATGTTGGCCCCAAAAAATACTTTGTCCTGAAAATTTCCACCATAAGCAAAGGACCACTGGTATTGTGCCCCCTTTGTTGATATGCTGCCATTTCTTCTTAACCTGCGAATGTCATCCGGATCATCGTAGAGCCCCAGGGCCGAGAAATAAAAGCGTTGTGGCCCACCCCAAAACGTAGAGTCATCAATAAGAAAATTGTCGTAAGCCAGGCCCGTAGGAAAGTCAAAATTCAAATCATTGTTTAAAGTACCGTTGGCATCTTGTATAAACCAATCTACTATGGAGGATACATTGTCATTTCCGCGATAGCGCAACGATGTGTTGAGATCGTTCGTGCGGGTCATGCTGATGGCGAATGAGCCTCCTAAAAATCCGCCCCGGTCTTCGCGTGGTGAATTGAATACATAACTTAATCCGGGTATGTTCAGTTTACTGTTTGTCTCTGCTTCTTTTTCTCCGTTATGGGAAGCGTCCGTTGAAAAATAATTTAGTCCAGGGCTAAAGGTAAATTCCGACCGGTTGTACATACCCAATCCGGCAGGATTAGATAGTCCGGAACTGAAGTCGCCCCCTAACGCTATTTGCGCACCGCCCATGGCCTGCACACGGGCACTTCCTCCGGGTTTCGTACGACTAAACAATAACGCGTTATCAACAAACCCCTGTGCGAAAACCTGTGTTGAAAAAGACAACACAAGTCCTGCGAGTTGTAGAGAAACCCTGAAATTCATACCCGTAGGATGTTAAAGATTAGTTACCGCCCCGCCTGCTACCTCCGGAAGGAGCACTTCCACCCGAACTGCCACTGCTGCGACTTGGGGAAGAAAAGCCACTGCTACCGGAAGAACCGCTGGATCGGGTTGGTGACGAGAAAGTGGATGATCGGCTTTCGCGCATAAACCCTGAGTTTGAATTACCGCTTTGAATGGTGCGGTTTGAACTATTGTCCCATGTCCTTGATCCACTACTTGTGTTGTTATTGCCTAAGTCAGTTGACCTGCGAGACGGACGAACATAGTATTCATCGGCTGTTGCCCGGCTGCGCCCGCTTGAGTTATCGTTAACCAGATTATTTGATCGTGCTGGTCGGCCATCACTTACTGAGCCTACACCTGCTGAACTGGATGACGGGCGCTTTCCATAATTGGCGCGATAGCCATCATTAATAACTATTACTGTAGGGCGGTTCCAACTGTTCCAACCCCACCAGGAGTTGTAATAGGGATTACCCCAGCGATAACCCATACCCCAGTTCCAACCATTACCCCAAGTGGGTCCCCAAGTGTTGCCCCAGCCCCAGCTATAGCCGGCAGTCATGCTCCATCCATTGCCCCAGCGATTGCCCATCCATGGATTCATCCACGGATCGTTCCAACCCCATGGGTCATTCCAACCCCATGGATTGTTCCAGCTATTGTAATACGAAGGACCAAACCAACCCGGGGCATACCAATTATTAAAGTTGTTCCATTGGTTATTGTTACGACCACTGTAATAGCCGGAGTTATAATTGAAATTGTTTGCAGAAGCTGGCGTGTATCCATCTACAAAGTAATTCTGTTCATTCTCGCTTACTTGCTCAGCATACGATCGCGAAATATACTCTGGGTTAACATTGCGTGCAGAATAACTGTCCGTAGGATTGCTATACTCATCGAGCATAGTAGTTTCGTTGAAATTCTTCTTTTTGAAGGTTTCATAACTATTGCTGCTGGCGTATACTTCTCGCACATTCGTTTCCCTGGATGTTTTTAACTTTTCCCGGTCTTTGGAACGGAAATACATGTCATCAACTTCCTGCGCAAATGTATTCACACTCACCACGGTCACTAATCCGATTATCCATTTCGTTTTCATAAGCATGGTATTTAATTCCGTTACCTGTTTTTATCTAAACGTAAAAAATGCCTATTTGTGTTCAGTAAAGATATGAAAATATGCCGTTTTATCTTTAAAAATGCCGGTTTATCCGTTCTTTCGCGACTGCTCGACTGTATATTTGCCGCAGTTTTAAAATAACAAGAATTATACCAACATGGGCAAAGAAATTCCCTCCCGAAATGATGATTATTCGTTGTGGTACAATGAGTTAGTAAAGAAGGCCGACCTTGCAGAGCATTCGGATGTACGTGGGTGTATGGTTATCAAGCCCTATGGGTACAGCATTTGGGAGAAGATGCAACAAGCACTCGATAGAATGTTCAAAGACACCGGGCATGTAAATGCCTATTTTCCGCTGTTTGTCCCTAAAAGTATGTTTGAAGCGGAGGAGCAAAATGCGGAAGGTTTTGCCAAGGAATGTGCCATTGTTACGCATTATCGCCTCAAAAATGATCCTGAAAAAAAAGGAAAACTAATTGTTGATGCTGACGCAAAGCTGGAGGAAGAGTTGGTAGTAAGGCCAACCAGCGAAGCCATTATCTGGAGCACCTATAAAAAGTGGATTCAGTCTTATCGTGATTTGCCGTTGCTTATTAACCAGTGGGCCAATGTTGTTCGTTGGGAAATGCGCACACGTTTATTCCTGCGCACAGCTGAGTTTCTTTGGCAAGAGGGCCATACGGCCCATGCCACTGCTGATGAAGCTGTGAATGAAACCAAACAAATGTTGGATGTGTATGCAACCTTTGCCGAGCAATACATGGCCATGCCGGTGATAAAAGGAAAAAAGTCGGAAGGCGAAAAATTTCCCGGAGCAATAGATACGTATTGTATTGAGGGCATGATGCAGGATGGAAAGGCATTACAAGCCGGGACATCACATTTTCTGGGTCAAAATTTTGCCAAGGCATTTAACGTGCAGTATGCCGGTAAAGATGGAAAGCTTGAATATGTGTGGGGGACTTCATGGGGCGTGAGTACGCGATTGATGGGTGCTTTGATTATGGCCCATTCAGATGATGATGGTTTGGTATTGCCCCCGAAGCTTGCACCCATCCACATAGTAATTGTTCCGATTTTCAGAAATGAAGAAGAATTGAAAAAAATTACTGAGAAAGTTGACCCTATTATCAGTGTACTTCGTCAACAAGGTTTATCGGTAAAATTTGATACGCGTGATACCCACAAACCAGGATTCAAATTTGCCGAATGGGAGTTAAAAGGTGTGCCCGTGCGGCTGGCTATTGGCCCGCGCGATCTTGAAAACGGAACTGTTGAAGTGGCCAGGCGCGATACCAAAGAAAAACAAGTGATGAAACTGGATGCGGTTGGCCAACAGGTACCTGCTCTGCTTAACGCCATCCAGGAAAATATTTACAACCGGGCGCTGACCTTCAGGAATTCCATGATCACGCCTGTTGATTCTTTCGATGAATTCAAAAAGGTACTTGATGAGAAGGGCGGTTTTGTGTCAGCTCATTGGGATGGAACACCTGAAACCGAGGCCGTTATCAAGGAGCAGACGAAGGCCACCATTCGTTGTATTCCGCTGGATGCCGTAGAGGAAAGCGGCTCCTGCGTTTATTCAGGCAAGCCTTCGGGCAGGCGTGTGCTGTTTGCACGTGCCTATTAGCGTTTTGTTCAAAAATATAAAACAGGCTTGACGAAGTCGTGAGGCTTCTTTTTGTACTTTTGGTTCCTGTTGAAATTTCCCTATGCTCATGTGGTTAGCGATAGCAGCATTGATCCTTGCCGGTATTATCCTGATTGTGGTTGAGGTAATTTTTATACCGGGAACAACTATAGTTGGCTTGCTGGGGCTTGCTTTTACGATAACCGGCCTGGTATTCGGGTATAGCCAATTTGGTAGTGAAACCGGCACGTGGATTTTGCTGGGCACTTTGGTTGCCATGATTGTATTGCTCTACGTAAGTTTTAGAAAGGGTGCCTGGAAAAAGTTTTCACTTAAAACCAGCATCGATAGCAAGGTAAACGAAGGTATGCTTGACGCGTTGGCAGTAGGCACAGAAGGAATTGCTGCCTCCGCTTTGCGGCCCATGGGAACGGCCGAATTCGCTGGAAAAATGATTGAAGTTAAAACCAATGGCGACTATCTTGCCGCAGGTACCCGTGTAAAAATTATACAGCTACAAACCAACGATATTATTGTTGAACCCACTAATTAAACCCTGAATCAATATGGAACTGGAAGGTGCAATGCTTCTTTTTATGGTCTTCGCAGGAATTGTCCTGTTTTTCATTTTTCTCTACTTCGTACCCATTAACCTGTGGATTACCGCAATATTCAGTGGTGTACGGGTAGGGTTGTTCGAGCTGGTGTTTATGCGCATCCGAAAAGTTCCGCCCAGCGTTATTGTTAACTCACTCATTACCGCAACCAAGGCAGGTTTACAGTTGACCGTTCGCGACCTGGAAACACACTACCTGGCAGGCGGTAATGTACCTAATGTAATCCGTGCGCTTATATCGGCTGATAAAGCCAACATAAAAGTAGACTTTAAACAGGCTACGGCCATCGACCTGGCTGGTCGTGATGTGTTTCAGGCAGTACAAATTTCGGTAAACCCCAAAGTTATCACTACACCAAAAGTTGCCGCTGTGGCGTCTGATGGTATTCAATTGATTGCCATTGCTCGCGTTACCGTTAGGGCAAACATACAACAGTTGGTTGGTGGTGCCGGAGAAGATACCATCCTGGCCCGTGTTGGTGAAGGTATTGTATCCTCAATCGGTTCGGCTTCATCGCACAAAGAAGTACTGGAAAACCCGGATAAGATTTCAAAGCTGGTATTGTCGCGCGGATTGGATGCCGGTACAGCCTTCCAGATTCTCTCTATCGATATTGCCGATGTGGATGTTGGTGCCAACATTGGTGCTAAACTCCAAATCGATCAGGCATCGGCTGATTTGAAAGTTGCTGAAGCAAAAGCAGAAGAACGCAGGGCCATGGCGGTTGCCGAAGAGCAGGAGATGAAAGCCAAAGCACAAGAAGCACGGGCAAAAGTAATTTTAGCGGAAGCGGAAATTCCAAAGGCCATTGCCGAATCGTTTGTGAAAGGGAACCTGGGCGTAATGGATTATTATCGTATGCAAAACATCCAGGCCGATACGGGCATGCGTCAATCTATATCCGATTCAGGTAAAGGATCCGGCCCGAGCACTGCCCCCAAGAAAGATTAATTGTAAGTTGATCAATTAAAAAGAAAATGCCGGGCACTGTTCCGGCATTTTTGTTTCTAGTAGTAATTTGTTTTGAGTAAGCAACTCCTTCAAAATTTCAATTCCCGGAATTCGCTTTTCCTTAACCCAAAATAAACGTTTCGCTCCGGCTCAAAAAGAAGTAAATCGTAATGAAGCGGAATGGTGCTTATGCCTTGCAGGGTTACTAAACCGTACTGGTTATTTTGTTTTACAATAACATACCCATTGCCAAGATCGTCAATAGAATCGTACTTGGGTTGAAGCAACATATTACCATGTGCATCGCTCAGGCCAACCCCAGTATCGGAAGAAATTTTTATGCGACCGTTTTCCTGAACCGTTACCTGGTTGTACCTTATTTCCAGAGCCAGTTTTCCATCGCTTTGTAAAAGACCGTACTTATTGTTTTGCTTCACTAATGCATATCCGTTGTTAAAGGAGTTCACTTCATCAAAAACCGGTTGAATAGCGATTTTGTCCTCTTTATTTATGTACCCCCATTTACCCCTGATTTTGGCACCGGCCAGTCCTTCCTGAAAGGGTAGAATATCCTCATACCGGTTGGCAATGCGGAGCCGGCCCAGGTCATCGATAAAACCATATTTTCCATTCTTTTTAATACCACGCAAGCCTTCACTGGATGGAAAAATTTCTTCGTTATGCTCGTGATGCGGCAATTCACGATGGATGATCTGCCCGTTTAAATTGATGGTCCACCTTCCCCCGGTGGATATGGTTTCAATCAGGGTATTGCCGTCCAGTTCAAACGGGTTACTGGTAAAATAAATGGTTGTTCCATCAATTGATTTTAGAAACGTTAGGTTTTCGGTGAATTCGAAATAACGATCGTGGTTTAAAAGTTTTAACCGGTTGGGCTGCGGGGTAATTTTCCACTCTTCCTTTAGGTTAATAATGCCATAGGCTCCACGAAATTTGACTACTGCTAAATCTTCGTAAACGCTCAGTACACTATCATAGGTGCAAGCCATGATTTCTTTACCATATCGATCTACGCCACCATAGAAGTTATTTTTCCTCACCGGGTAAAATGACCCATTAAAGGCATCTATTTGATCGTAAGATTTATGCGTTAGCGGCTTTCCGTCAAGGGAATATAACGTTGAAAATTCTTTGCCCAGGTTTTGGCTTCTGGTGATAATATAATCAGGGCCAAGCAACACCTGCTGAAACGCGGCCGGTAATAAAACCGATCCGTCTTCCTTCAATACCCCCTTCAGATTTTTGTTGGAGAATATCGCCAGGCCTTGGTGAAAGGTTTGGATTTTTGAAACTACTTCTACACCAACCGTATTGAAGTCAACATCTAACAGCCGGGTTCCTGCGGTTGTTATTTGTTTAACCCGGCTTTTGCCGATTGGCAGTAAGGAGTCGGCCTCAATTTTTTTTATCAAGGTGCTGCTGGCGCTAAGAATGTGCCATTCGTTCGACAGGCGTGCCGATGCAATACCTCCGTTAAGTTTAATTTCACGGAAGGTTGGCTCCTGGATGACCATGCCTTCGCGGTTCATTAATCCCTGCTTTCCATTTTTATAGATAACCGCAAGGTCGTTCTGAAGCGGTGAAAGACTATCGATGTCGAAAGGGGTTAGTTGTTTTCCGTTTTCTGAAAACAAAGCTGTTTTCTGTTGAAAGTTTTGAACGCCAAAACGCAAACTGCCCAACGGGTAAATGTTTTGGTAAACCTGAGGGATCAACAGCTTGTGATTAAGGTCAATGAGCCCGTACTTCAATACGCCACCATCCAAGGTATATACAACGGCACGCGAATTATGTATCCTCATGCCGGCATATTGAAAGGGGATAATGATTTTACCCAAGGCATTGATACATCCTGTACTGATGCGTAACGATAAGGACGATTGCCTACTGGCAATAAATAAATTTGGTGGAGCGGGAATTAAAGAATTGTAAACCGGTTTGGTAACCTGCTGGTTGGCAATGCTGATTAATCCCCACTGATCGTTTAGTTTATAACCGGTAACGTTTTCCACTACAGAAAACTGGCCATTACTCCAGCCCAAGGCATCGTATTGGGCCGGTACGAGTACGGTACCTTGCCCATTTTTAAGCCCAACCTTTCCGTTTTCGGTAAATGTATAATAGTAGTCGGAAAAAGCCTGCTGAACTGTACCTATCAGCAGCAACGACAAAACAATCAATTTCATAAAGCGTCAAAGATACAGGTCGCGCTGCAATGAACAAGTGTTATGGGTTAGCGCTTCAGGTAAGCTTAAGTTGTTCGCGGTAGCGTCTCAAATCATCGGGGGTGTCCAGGTCAATTTCACCCCCCGGCAGATCAATGGCCACAAGGTTTGTTTGATGGTTTAGTATGATATTTTTTGCGCCCTGATTGTTGGGTAGGTTTAGTAACTCTTGAAACAGGAAATTATCAAAAACAGCAGGGACCCCAACTGTGGATGCGTAGCGCGAAGCCACAATGGAGCTGTGTGTTTGTGTGTAAGTGTTCATCAGGGTATTCAGATGATCGGTAGTTACACGGGGTTGATCGCACACTAAGACTACAATAGCGCGGGTTTGCGGAAATTTTTCCAGGCAGGCGATGAGTCCGGTTTTTAATGAACTACCCATACCTTCTTTCCACTGATGATTCATTACAACCTCAACGGCTAAATGGTTAATGGCCTCGATGTTCTTTTCTCCATCACTGCCTACTACAACCAAAACCTGATCGGCTCTGGAATTTTTAGCGATACGTACGGCATGTTCGAGAAGCGAATAGCCATTAAGTTGTATTAATTGTTTGGGCTGACCCATGCGCGAAGAGGAACCCGCGGCCAGAACAATAATGGTAATTGCGTTGTGCTGCATTGGAATCATGCTGAATGATTATCCGTTTGTTTGCTGTGCACTTTCCGAATGGGTGAGCAAAACCTGTTTAAAAATCTGATCTGTTTTTTTGTCGCGATGATGGATGGGACCAGACCGGTATTTCAGGAATCCCCCTGAGCGGTTGGCAAATTTACTTTGAATCTCGGCTAAAATGGACAGTGCAATTTCATCCGGTGTTTCAGCGCCAATGTCTAAACCAATAGGGGAGTGAATGCGATGAAACTGTTCGTTGGTTAATTCAAAGCCTTCATGTTTAAACTCTTCCAGCATTTTATCGAAGCGCTTACGCGGACCGAGAATACCTATATAGGGTGTTTCAGTAACGATTACTTTTTTTAAAACGTCACGGTCGTATTCGTAATTATGCGACATTAATACACAGGCTGTATAAGGTGTTATCACAAAATTGCGATCGATAAATTCGCGCTGGCAAAGGGACAACTTATCTGCAGTCGGGAAAAAAACAGGTGCAATGTGGGCCACGCATTCATCGGTAACTTGAACATCCCAACCCAGCGCCTTTGCCATGGTGCTTACCGGCCGGGCATCGAACCCCCCGCCAAAAATGATGAGGTTAATGCTGGGCTGGATCAGTTCAATAAATACTTCGTAGTCGCCAAAGAATTTTGTTTCGCTCCTGTGGTTTTCAAACACGCTTTTTAAATCTTTAGCAACAAAATCATTGAGTTGATTGGAAGAGAATTTTGCAAGCACATTTTTACTGTTGTCCAGTACAAATTTTTCACCTGCAAATTCGTTGGCAATACATGTGGCAAAAGCTACCGGCTCATTCAGTGCAATAATGGTTTCAAAGAGTTCTACTGTATTTTTGTTTTCATTTGAAACAGGCTCAATCAAAACATCGATTACCCCATTACAGCCCAATCCAATGCCCAGGTTTTGATTACTTTCTTCGCGGGTATCGTAGGTAACCGTCATCGGTTGATTATCCGTCATCACTTGCCGGGCTTTGCGCAGCGCGTCACCCTCCAGGCACCCTCCGCTTATGGAGCCTACCCATTTTCCATCATCGGTGATGAGCATGCGCGCCCCGGGGCTTCGGTAGGATGAGCCCCTTACTTTTACCACGGTAGCCAATGCTGCCTTCCGTTGGGAAAAATCAACTTTTCGGAATGCTTCCACTATGGTTTTTAGTTCTTTCATGGTTTCTGTTAAGTGAAAATACAATGGAATCAAACAATATCCTATGATGATTGCATCCCTAAACGTGGTTTAGATTTCTTTTACTGGTTCCCGCAGATTTCGCTGATACCCGCAGATTATTCTTATGTAAATTTCAGGGAGTTTATTTCTGAAGTGTGCTCAATAAATTCCTGCAGCGTTCTTTCCGTTGTTCATCATCCGGTTCGGCCAAGGGCAGTTTTAGTGCACGTTGCAATACTTTAATTGCCTTTTCTTTTTCTCCTAAATCGGCATACGCTGAGGCCTGGCCAAACAAATACAAAATGCTGTTCGGGTTAATGGATAAAGCTTTGTTGAAGTATTCAAGCGAGGTTTTCTTTGAGATGTCTTCCGGCAAACCTCCAAACAATAATTTACAGGCCAGTAATTCCAGCCAGTTAAGGCGCGATAATTCCAGTTGCCATTTGCCCAACACAAAATAGGCTTCCCCGTAAAGCGAATCGAGCTCAATTATTTTTTTTGCTTCTCCATGAATGAGCTTTGCATCCAACACTTTTTCACGCGGGTTTCTTGAAATCTCCGAAAGCAAGCCCAGCGAAATAATGTGTGCCAGGCGGGCATCCGGGTCAGCAGGGTTTAATTCAATGCTTTTCTCGGCATACCTGCGCGCTTTTTCCAGGTAGTTTCGTTTCTCATCCAGTTGAGTCATGGGTAAACGGCCGCCCATATTTGATAGCATACGGCTGGCATGGGTATACGCTTTGGTATGCGTAGGATTTTCCTTTATAACGCTTTCATATTTCTCAAAAGCCTGTTCAGTTTTGAAAGCTTTTTCCAAGGCCAAACCTTCTTCAAAGGTGTTGGCATATTGTGTATAAGCCAGTGTTGGAAAGAGAAACGCAAGACACAAAAAGTATTTTCGATAATCAATCTTTTTCACCGGGGTGCACATGCGTTCAAAATTTTATCTGCTTCTTTAACGTCAACAAGCCCGCGCTGGTATTCCCAAGCATTGTAAATGTAGGTGGCGAGCTGGGCGATTTCCAAATTGGTAAGGTTGGGAACACCGGGCATTGCCTGATTATAGTGCACGCCATTTACAATCAATTCGCCTTCCATTCCATACCGCATCAGGCAAAGTACCTGATCAAAGTTCTTCTCTATAAAGTCTGATTTGTTCAATGGGGGATAAACCCTGCCTAACCCGTTTCCATTGATTTGGTGGCAATTACTGCAATGTTTTACATAAAGTTGTTCCCCTTGCCGGAAGTAGTTCGTGAATTTGTTTGAAGCATTACGGTCAGGCTGACCGCAACCTTGGATTATTAAAACAGCAAGTAATGACAGGATAATGTAAGTCAAAGCCTTAGAAGCCATCTTAACAACACGTTTGGTTTGCCAAGCTGAGCCTGACGATGAAATTGACCTTCACAGGCTCAGTCTGGCAATGCTACTATTATTTTTTTAATGGCGTCTACACAAAAATTGAAAGATTACATTCGTTCAATCGTCAGGTCGGCCTGGGCAAAAGGTTGAGTGGTTAACCGTTTGCCGGTTGCGGCATACAACGCGTTGGCCAATGCTGCACCTACGGGTGGTAAACCGGGCTCACCTAATCCTGTTGGGTCAATGCCGTTATCAACAAAGAAACACTCAATTTCTCGGGGCGCTTCGCCATTCCGTATCAGTTTGTAGTTGTGAAAGTTGCTTTGATCGGCCACGCCTTCTTTAAAAGTCATGGCACTATACATGGCATGTCCTATGCCATCCACCACGCAGCCTTCCATTTGATTTTTCGCGCCTTCAGGATTTACCACAATGCCGCAATCGGCTGCACACCACACTTTTTGAATAACGGGTTTAGTGCCTTGCATGGTGAGGTCCACAACCTGGGCAACATATGAGTTATGACAAAAGTAGGCCGATACCCCACGGCTTACGCCATCTTTCTTTGTTCCTGTCCAACCTGATTTTTGGCGCACCAGTTTAAGTACATCGGCATAACGCGCAGCATCGTAATCGTTGCGCTCGCCTACAGGTTTGGTTTGGGCGCGTTCCAGCAGTTCCAACCGGAAATCAATCGGATCTTTTCCGGCAGCTTCGGCCACTTCATCCAAAAAACTTTGTTCGGCAACGGCAATAAAGTTTGAGCGTGGCGCCCGCCAGGCACCTGTGGTAATGTTTGAATCCAGCGAATGGTTTTCAACCAGGTAGTGATCAACAGTACCAGCCGGAAAGCGATTGGCAAACACCGGGCTTTCGTGAATGCCTGCGCCCCGTATTTTCAACCCAACCAGGTTATTGTTTTTATCCAGCGCGGCCGAGTACTTAACCTTGTAGGCCGGGCGGTAAGTACCTTGTGAAATATCATCTTCGCGGGTATATACCAGTTTAACCGGTGCATTTACGCGCTTGGAAATAACGGCTGCTTCAACACCAAAATGTCCGTAAAGCCTACGCCCGAAACCCCCGCCCTGGCGGGTCATGTCAACCGTTACGTTTTCTTCAGGCAAACTGAGTACGCGTGCAACGGTTGTGCGCAATTGTTCAGGTGTTTGAATAGGGCCCACCAACTCAGCTTTGTCGGCCGTTACGTGGGCAAAGAAGTTCATAGGCTCCATGGTATTGTGCGCCAGAAAGGGTGCGCTATAGGTGCGCTCCACTACTTTCGCTGCCTTCCGGAATGCTTCATCGGGGTTGCCGTCTTTGCGTGCCGGTGTGTCAGCCTTTTTCTCCAATAGTTCGGATAAAGCCTTTTCATACTCATCGGTGTTTTCCAGTTTTGAGGTGGCTTCCCACTCAATCTTCAGGGCTTTCTTTGCTTTCATTACTTCCCATGTGCTATTGCCTACCATCACCACTAATTCGGGAAAAGCATTTACATCCGACCATTGCCGCTCAATGCCTTCCGGTAATGAGTTGATGATGAATACATCTTTAATACCGGGGAGTGCGCGTGCTTCACGATCATCTACTGATTTTGGCCGCATACCAAAAGCCGGTGCATGGGCAACCATGGCAATGAGCATCCCTTCGCGCTTAATGTCAAGGCCAAATACGGGTTCGCCTTTTATTACCTTTTTGCCATCAACATTTTTTGTTGGCTTGCCAATGAGTTTAAAATCTTTTATTGCTTTCAGCTGAACTTCTTCGGGCACTGGCAACGTGGCGGCAAGCGAGGCAACTTCTCCGTAACCAATGGATTTGCCTGATGCATTTTTGATAATGCCGTTTTCGGTTTGAAGCTCACTTACCGGAACATTCCATTGTTGGGCTGCGGCTTCAACCAGCATGCGCCTGGCGGTTGCCCCTGCTGTGCGCAAGGCTTTCCATTCCTGGCGTATCGATTGGCTTCCGCCCGCCAACTGGCGTTTGAATTTTTTTGTATCTAGAGGAGCCTGTTCAACCATCACGTTACCCCAGTCAACGTCCAACTCTTCGGCAACAATCATGGGCATGGCGGTTTTTACATTTTGGCCTATTTCGGGGTTTTGCGAGAAGATGGTAACAACGCCATTGTTGCCAACTTTCAAATAGGCATTCATATCGAACCACTCATCGGGCAAGGCCAGTTGTCCCGGTTTTTCATCACCGGGTTTGCACGACATCAGCCAGTTGAAGCCGATCATGATTCCACCACCGGCAGCAGCCGATACTTTTATAAAAGATCTTCTATTAAAATGTGTTTTTACAATTTCCATGGTGTGAGATTTAAGGGTTTAACCGGAACCGATCAGCTTATTGCTGCGGCTTGTTTGATAGCCTCGCGTATGCGCACATAGGTACCACAACGGCAGATGTTTCCATTCATCGCTGTAAAAATTTCCTCATCGCTGGGGTTCGGGTTTTTCTTGAGCAGGGCAGCAGCCGACATAATCTGGCCGGCCTGGCAATATCCGCATTGCATCACGTCAACTTCTTCCCATGCCTTTTGCACCGGATGATCTCCTTTTTCTGACAGCCCTTCAATGGTAACAACTTTACCCGTGCCTACGGCCGAGATGGGCATGGCACAGGATCGCACAGCTTCACCATCAAGATGAACCGTACAAGCACCACATTGGGCAATACCGCAACCAAATTTGGTTCCTGCCAGATCGAGCGATTCACGCAATACCCATAATAAAGGAGTATCGGGTGCAACATCTACTTCGCGGGTTTTACCATTTACATGAAGTTTGAAAATTGCCATAAAAAGGAATTTAGTGTTAAACGTAATTACCGGAGATCGAAAACTAAATAGGAATTCTAAGTTACCACACTGGCACGACAATCCACAACCTGAATTAGATAATTTGAGGCCCGGAGGGATAGACGGTTATTTTGGTTCAAATAAGCCTAAACAAACAGGAAATGGTTTGTTATGATTTTGTTAATCGGGCTAGCTCAGGAAAGATTATAGGTATTACTCGGCCCTGAGCCGATGAATATCTTTGATGAGACGATTAACATCTTCCTCAACCGTACCATCATACTTTCCGCGTATTCTTCGCTGCTTATCAATCAATAAAAAGGCGCCACTGTGAATGAACCCATCGGGCTCGGTTTTGTCAACCATGGCGGTGGCGAAATAACTGGTTTGAGCGATGTCATAAATTTTATCCTGATCACCGGTAGCGAAATGCCACTTGTCACTGGTCACCCCAAGCCGGTCGGCAAAATCGTGTAGCAGCGCAACGGTATCGTGTTCCGGATCGATGGTATGCGAGAGAATGGCTACATCGGGTAATGCCTGAATAGAGTCGTATACTCTTAGTAACTGTGTTTTCATTTTCGGGCATATGGTACGGCAGGAGGTGAAGAAGAAATCAGCCACATAAATTTTTCCGGAAAAGCTTTCATTGGTTATTACCGCGCTATCCTGATTAACAAAAGAAAAATCGGCAATGGTATGATAAACCGTATCGATAACTTTTTTACCGTCAACTTCTTTGGCCACTACTTCGCGATAGCCGAGGATGGGAAGTTTTTCGTTGACCTTTTTATCGCTTCGGCAAGCTGTAAAAAGTGATGATGTAAGTACAAGGAGAATACTCCACGCTATCGAAGATTTCATTTTATAAGGAATGATTTACTGGTTTTCAAACTAAAAGTACGGTGATTAGGTTCTTACTTTCGCAGATTTCTGAAAATAAAGTAACCCACTTCCAGGCTAAAGGTACTATTCATACCGGTATCGTCAGGCATAAGTTTTACAAAACCTGAGAAACTGCGTACAGTGGTATAAAAATTATTGAATTCGGCACTTAGCCCAAACATAAAGCCGAAATCGAAGTTGCTGAATTGAGTAGGATAGTATCGGTAATAATCGCCCGGGCTTGTATACGCCCCCTCTGTTGTTGACCCGGTTCGAAAAACAAGCTGACTTCCAATCAGCAAACGCAAGTCATTCATCCGCAACGCAGGTAACTCGTAGGACAAAAAAAGCGGGACATCAATGTTATGTGTTTTAAATTTTACATGGTAATCGCTGTGCTCAAAACCCCTTCGCGTGTACTTAAGTCCGAAATGAAAGAAGGCGCGTTCAAATACAGGAATAAAATCCTCAACACCAATAGAGTAACCGGTTATGTAAGAGAGTTCGCGATAATTATTGGAGTAATAAATACCTGAGGTATTTATACCTACAAGTAAAGTCATATCATCAAATGAATAAGGCAGATTGTTCCAGTCAATTGGCCATATTTTTTTTCTTGTTTTATTTTGATGATGTGTAACTGAATGTTCAGTCTTTATTTCCTGTGCGGCCAATACTTTTAAAGAGTCCGTTGAGTGTGTTTGTTCATGCTGCCCCACGCAATGAATCATGCTCATTAAACAAAACGATAGAAGTACAACTGCTCTACGCATCACCGATGAAATAAAAACCTTGAATAAATAAATTTAATGTTTGCATCAATCTGTAAAAGTGAAAATGTTAAAAACATCTTAAATCAGCATCAAATATTATCAATTGATAATGAATAGAAAAATTCTTTTTGTTTCTAATCTGTTTCTAATGTTGTGCAATAACTGAGCTTCGATGTAAAACTATGTGCCCGATAATGGGCTTATGCCTTATATTTAGGCAAAATTTTATTTACACAAGTTTTAACATTGATGCCCGTACAAGCACTTATAAGGATTGTAATTGCGTTAGCGCTCTTCTCTTTTTCAATTGGTGCAGTGCATGCTCAACAAGTGCGGAATTTTTCAGGTAAATATACTTTGAATGGCCGAACAACCGGAACGGCTAATTATTCATACTATCAACTTGCCAATGATTCTGTTCAGTTCCACGGACGATTTTCTTTCACTTCCGATGTGATGCAGCTTGAAGATAATAATCTGCGTCAGGTTATGGTGACAGGATTTTACCGAAGAGGGAATAAAAATGGAGAGTGGACTTACGAAACCAGTGACTTTGGAATTCGATTCAAGCGCATTACAGGTGTAAGTGTTGAGACAGCAACGGATGGTGTTATCAGCCGAATGACAGCCCGGTTTAAGGATGGGCTTGCGGATGGACGTTGGTCATTGGTAATACAGCGGGTGAAAGAAGGTAAAAAGCTTCAGCCATTTGCTAATGCAAACCTGATATTTAATGAGGGAAAGGCTGTTGGTAAGTTTACATTCTCAGATCCTTCTAACGAATCATCCTTGCAGGTGGAAGGCCATTTTGATGAGCAAGGTTACTTCGATCAAAACTGGAAGTTGAGTTATTTACATGATGGTAAGAGTTACCTGGAAAATCGTGAATATGTTTCAGGCTTTTTATTGCGCCTCACACTCACGCTAGTCGACACGCAGGAAATAATTTATGATGAGCGTTTCGATGACGTTCGGGACAAGCTTAGCCGTGTTAAGGAAAATGGTGGCACTGCGCTTGGTCTCGGCAACCGAAAATTCGGTATACTATTTAATGATGGATATACAGAATCTGATGCGAGGCTTTTGGCTCAACAAACAGGTAATGAAAAACTTCACCGGGTATTCAGCTATTTCACAGATTCTACCGGATTTTTTTTAACGCTGCCCGGGTTCAGATTACCTACTACCGGTAGTACACGTAGGTTTCAATACATCTATCCGGAGAAGGAAGATGAGCTTATTGAAATTCTTCGGCCCATAGTCAAGAATATGGAGCATGAATACGATTCTATCAAAAATTCATCGGTGCTCAGGCTTAATCAACAAAAAAATGACACGTTAGCATTTTATAACGCTTTACTTGATTTCGGAGCTAACAAAATCACAATAATCACTGAGGTGCTGAACGAGATTGAATCAGGTAAATTTGATTACGAGTTCAGGGATAATTTTTATCGGCATGGTGTTACCGGTTTGCACGGTTCCGACACCATTGGCTACGAATATAAAGGAAAACAAATCCATCAGGTTATTGAACTTTCTGACAAGGTAAACTCCCCCGATAGTCTTGTGTTGAATCTATATCGCTACACAATTGGGTTAGATGCATTTATAGCGCGATACTATGATAGTGTTAGCCCAACAATTCTTAGTCTTCAACAAGAAGATCGCATTTCCCGACTCGATGAAACAATAATCAAAGCATTGGACTCACTTTTTATAACCTATATCGGAGATCCAAGAATCAACCTCAAGGCCTCTGATGATGAGCTTCGGAAAAAATTACAACCGAACGATTTGCAGTTGGAGATTTTTAAACGATACACCCGAGACATCCTGCCAAAAAAAATGCAGGAATATGTGGATACACAAGATTATACCGCTAGAGTTAACAGAGGCAATACGATACTTGATTTGATTAAGACTGTAATTTATGTGCACGATGATCTGGCGAAAATCCCGGAATTTTCAGCTGAACTTGATAAAGTGTTTACCCGATACTCAGCAAATCCGTTTTTTCCCAGGGATTTAGAGACACGAATTAAAACTGGTATTTATAGTCGTGGTGTGGAAATTTTGCTTCCCTATATGATAGATGAGCTAATGAAAACTTCAACCAAGGAGGATCTTCTCAGTAAAGTAGATTCTATTATTCGACTAGAAGCTCGCCTTCGTGAATACGCAGAGTCAGACGAGCAAGAGACCAATAGGTTAAACTCCCGGATACGGAGAGAAAATCAGCCTGAACGAATAAGACGATTACTGGGAGTTTAATACTATGAAGCGAGTTTACTGTGACAAACGTTTTTTAAAAACCTACTTTTTCATAATTGGGTTAGTGGCTGTTTTCCCTGCTCATAGTCAACAGGAACGCGAAAAGCTTGATAACCGCATTGTATATACCAAGTACACGATTTATGATTTCTTTAAAGAAGGGAGCAAATGGGGATGGGATCTTGATGTGGTGTACCGCAGGCAATCAACATTAGGTGAAAAGGGTTTAGTTAATTCACTTCAGGAGCCTTTGCGTTTTAGTATACGTCCCTGGCTGGCGTATCAGCCAACAAAGTATACGCGCATATCTTTTAATCCAATTGGACTTTTCAACTCTGCACCTCGCTATCCATTAGAAAGCGACCTGGACAGACCTTTTGAGCGAGAACTACGCACCACATTACAGATTAATCATTCAACGTATTTCAAACGTTTTAATTTCACACATCGCTTACGCTTTGAATCGAGATGGCGTGGCATCGACAACGAAGACGGCTCTGTACACAACTGGAGGATACGGTACAGGATTCGAACAAGAATACCCCTGAACACAAACTATTTCTACACCAACAGAACGGTTTATGTCAGCCAATATTCAGAGATGCATGTTGAATTTGGCAAAAATTATGGTTTCAATAATTTCAGTCAGAACAGAAACTACCTTGGAGTGGGAGTGCGTTTCTGGGATTGGGCCAGGGTCGAAGCTGGATACATTTATCAGTTAAACGTTCGGAGTAACCTTTACCAGGTGGATGTTTCCCGAGGGCCGATGTTCTATCTCTTTATTGATTACTTAAGCAAGTTGCGCTTGAGTAATTGATTCGTTTATTCTAGTCTTCTGCGCCCATTTGCACTGAAGGACAGCACATCTCGCATCAAAATAATTTTTTGACAAGTCGAAAAAATGATATAAGATTGTGCTTAAACACTACTAAAACAGTAGACATTATAGATAATTAACAAATTCTTTACCTATGCCCCGAAATTTTACCATTACTCTATTTCTGATTTTCTCAGTTTTGTCCCTGAATCTAACTGCCCAAAGCCTGATAAAGGGGCAACTATTTGATGCCTCTTCCAACGAGCCCCTTATTGGCGCAACGGTATCCGTTAAAGGGACCGGCAGCGGGGCGGCCACGGGTTCGGATGGAAAATTTGAGTTGAAGTATTCCGGGGAATTTCCCGTTACCCTACGTATTTCTTATGTGGGGTACGATTCAAAAGAAGTAGTTGTGGATGGCAAAAACGATTTGTCTGTTTCATTGATTGTATCCAGCTCTGCGCTTACAGAAGTTTTAGTAACTGCCAGGAGAAGAAAGGAAGAAGTTCAGGATATACCCATTCCCATTACAGTGCTGGGTTCATTTCAAATTGAAAACACCGTGTCGTTTAACGTGAATCGTATAAAGGAACTTGTGCCTTCCGTTCAGCTCTACTCATCCAATCCCAGAAATACAACACTAAACATACGTGGTATTGGTTCTACCTTCGGGCTCACGAATGATGGTATTGATCCGGGTGTAGGCTTTTATGTTGATGGTGTTTACTATGCCCGTCCGGCAGCCACCACTATTGATTTTATTGACATTGAACAAATAGAAGTATTGCGCGGACCACAAGGAACGCTGTTTGGAAAAAATACTACGGCCGGTACGTTCAACATCACAACACGCAGGCCGAGCTTTAAAACTGGGGGCGACTTTGAGTTGAGTTATGGCAATTTTGGATTCACACAAGCTAAGGCTTCAGTTACCGGTCCGTTGGTAAACGATAAGCTTGCGTTGCGTGTATCCTTCACCGGCACACACCGCGATGGTTTGATTTACAATCAGGCAACGGAGAAATATGTAAACACACTGAATAACGTGGGCGTACGTGGGCAACTGTTGTACCTGCCTACGGATAAGATTGAAGTATTGTTTGCGGTGGATCATACCCGCCAGCGGCCCGATGGCTACGCACAGGTATTTGCCGGTGTGGCTCCAACGCAGCGCGCTGCCTACCGGCAATTTGAAAACATTATTGCCGACTTGAATTATGATCTTCCTACACGCAACCCATTCGACAGGGTGATTGATCATGATACGCCCTGGAAGTCGGGGCAGGACATGGGAGGCATTTCAATCAATGCTGATTTTGATTTGGGAAAAGGCAAACTGACTTCAACAACAGCCTGGCGTTATTGGACATGGGATCCGTCTAACGACAGGGATTTTACCGGGCTTCAAGGTCTGCGCTTATCACAGGCGCCATCACAGCACTATCAACTTTCGCAGGAACTCCGGTATGCCGGAGAGTTTAGCTCGAAGCTAAGTGGTGTATTTGGTGTGTTTCTTTTCAGTCAGAATTTGAAATCAGATCCGGTTCACACGGAAGAAGCCGGAAGAGATCAGTGGCGGTTTTCACAAAGCACAACAAGCAATTTATGGGCAACACCGGGCTTGTTGGATGGGTATGGAATAAAGACCACGCAATTATTTGAAAACTTCAGCGGGGCTGTTTTTGGTCAGTTGGAGTGGACTGTTTCCGATAAATTTTCTGTTTTGCCCGGCATCCGGATTAACTATGATAAGAAGAGCGTTGATTTTTCACGGGTAACGTATGGCGGGTTGGAAACGGATGATCCGGCATTGATTGCCATTAAACGGTCGGTATATAATGATCAGGCCTTTGTTGCCGATGTGAACAAAACCAATTACTCAGGCCAGTTAACTGTTTCATACAAGGCCAACAAGTTTATTAGAACGTTTGCTACCTATGCTGTTGGCTTTAAACCGGTAGGATTAAATCTTGGAGGATTACCCAGCGTTGCCGGTCAACCCCTGGTAGAACTGGCCACAATAAAGCCTGAACAGGTAAACCATGTTGAGCTGGGCATTAAAACACAACCTACGGCCAACTCAATGCTTAACCTCACCGTGTTCAACTCAGATATAAAAGACTACCAAACGTTGGTGCAGGTGGCCGATCTTTCGGTAAACCGCGGCTTCCTGGCCAATGCTGAAAAAGTACGTGTACGTGGTGTGGAAATAGATGCGAGCTACCGTTATAAAAAAGTCATCGCCTTGAATGGAGCCTTGAGTTTTACTGATGGAACCTACGTTTCATTTCCCAATGCACCACCGCCATTGGAAGGTACTGGTGGGGAAACATTCAAGGATATTTCTGGCGGACAGCTTCCGGGAATTTCAAGATGGGCTGCTACTGTTGGTGCTGAATCATCCGTTAAGGGTACACTACTTGGCCAAACAGGCGACTACTTTGTTGGTGTTGATGCGTTTTATCGTTCATCGTTCTCCTCCAGTCCTTCTCCTTCACAATACCTGAATATTGATGGCTATGCATTGCTGAACGGAAGGCTTGGTTATCGGGCCACAGAAGGGGTAACTTTATTTGTGTGGAGCAGGAATTTGCTAAACGTTAATTATTTTGAGCAGCTGTTTCCGGGCGCTGGCAATGCAGGGCACTATGCTGGTGTGCTGGGCGATCAGCGAACTTTTGGTATTACCATTCGATACAACATACAATAAGCATCTATGAAGCGATTAGCGGTTGTTTGTTTTTTTCTGGTGTTGAATCTTTATACGGAAAAATTACGCGCACAATCAGAACCACAATCTCCTGATCAAAAATCAAACTGGAATGTCGGGATGGAAGGCATGCTGGGAGCATCGGCTGGTAAAAATTTTTATTCCTTTAATGTAGGCGGACCTTCGCTGCACCTTCGGTTAACCAAAGACTTAAAAATTGGTGTTGGTGCGTTGCCATCGTTTTATGTGCGCGATGGTAAAACAGGGGCAAAACTTGGCGTTGCCCCGCGCCTTGACTACAAGAGTTGGGTGCTCATTGTTCCGTTCTTTCACTTCGATAAAACAGAAGTCTGGGTTGCATCCGCTGGACTGGGGTATAAATTCCATAAGAAAATATAGGCATGAAACCATCATTTACGGATGCGCTAAAATTCTGGCTGAAGCTTGGCTTCATCAGTTTTGGCGGCCCAGCCGGGCAGGTGGCCATCATGCACGAATACCTGGTGGATAAAAAAAAATGGATCAGTGAAAGCCGGTTTATGCATGCGTTGAACTATTGCATGATTTTACCCGGTCCGGAGGCGCAGCAACTGGCCACGTATATCGGCTGGTTGATGCACGGCACACGCGGTGGCCTGGTGGCGGGTATATTGTTTGTACTTCCATCCATGTTGATTTTACTTGGCTTAAGCGCGGTCTATGTATCGTTTGGAAATTTACCTTGGATAGCTGCTCTTTTTAACGGATTGAAACCGGCAGTAATTGCCATTGTAGTGGTGGCCTTACTCAAGATCGGTAAGCGTTCGCTGCTCAGTGTGTTTCACTATGGTGTGGCCTTAGTTGCATTTGTGTTGATTTTCTTTTTTAATGTCCCGTTTCCACTCATTATTATTGGAGCTATCGGAGTAGCTGCGGTAATGCGTAAATATTTGCCCCAACTGTTTGCAACGGGAAGCAAAGCCGTTCAGACTTCAGAAAATAATGAACTGGAGTTCTATATTAATAACACTACACGGTTAGAAGATGTCGGGTTTAATCCGCTTCGTTTCTGGAACAAGGTAATGGTTAGCGCGGTGCTATGGCTGTTGCCCATTGTATTGTTTTATTTCTTGTTAACTGATTTCGCTTTCTGGAGTAAGCTTTCGGTATTCTTTACGCAGGCTGCTTTTGTAACGTTTGGAGGCGCCTATGCCGTGTTGCCTTACGTGGCACAGGTGAGTGTGGAAAAATTTCAATGGCTTAGCAGCCTGCAAATGATTGATGGTTTGGCGTTAGGTGAAACTACACCTGGCCCGCTGATTATGATATTGGCCTTCGTAGGATTTATGGCAGGATACAATCATTTTGAGCAATCCATTGCAATGGGTGCGCTAGGTCTGGTTACTACTACCTTTTACACTTTTCTTCCATGCTTCCTGTTCATCTTTGCAGGTGCGCCAATAATTGAACGTACACAGGAAAATAAAAGCATTAAAAACATTTTATCGATTGTAACGGCTGCTGTTGTTGGTGTGGTGCTTAACTTAACGATTTACCTTAGTGTGGCCGTTATTTTTCCGAATGGGTTTGCGCTCAACCAGCTTAACTTGTTTCCCATCGTTTGGACGTTAGCTTCGTTCATTGCACTCTACAGATTTCACATAAATATGATCATCTGGATTGGTGTGAGTGCGTTGGCCGGTTTGGTGGTGTATTATTTTGGATGATGATCAGGACAGGCGAATGGTGTCACCTGCATGAACAACGCCTTTTGTAACGGCCAGCACATTGTGCCCGAAATAAATTTTGTTGTTGCGCTTCCTGTAAGTTGATAAGGTTTGTAGTGGCTCTTTACCTTTTATCCCCGTTTTAGGATCAACGGTTGTGAGCACACACCGACTACAGTTTTTGACACCTACAAATTTTACTTCGCCTATCGTAAAATTTTTCCAATGATCTTCTTCGTAAGGATCACCTCCGGTAAACACAAAGTTTGGCCTGAAGCGCTGCATGGATATTGGGTCAGGAAGCCGTTTATTCAAATCATCTAACGAAGATTGCCCAATGATTAAAAACGGATAACCATCAGCAAGACTAACCTGATCGTTTTTGATAGCATAAGCAGTATCTACCGGGCGACTATTGGTTTCAGGAAAATGCATTAACCGGCATTTCATTTTCAATTGATCGGAAAACCACTTGCTGATAGTTTGATCAACTTCAAATGCCTGTACCTGATCATCCCAAATGGTTACGGTTTCAGCATAAGTCGAATGGGTATTTATATTGAACTGAACTGATTGCTGATTGGCCTGATGCAGTATTGTTAATTGCTTATTGTTAATTGTTAATTGAAAAAGCGCCAGTTCAGGGTGTTCCCGTTGAGTTATAAACCGGTTTTGTTCATCCACCAGCATCCATCGCCTGTCATGCTCCAAGCCTTTTGGCAGCACTATGGCTTTATCTAACCGAATTCCACCCAGCGATTTTATCGGGTATATCCAAATTTCACTTAACCGTAGATCAGGCATGAACTTTCTGCTGCATTTTTTGCTAACTTATCAAAAATACCCATCATCATGACAAGCACCGCATCCTTGTGGTATTTCGAAAGTGTAAACCTGTATAATGTTCTGTGTCCGCACAAAACCAAAGAACTGGATAAGAAGCATGAGTTCAGGCAGTTTAAAAAGGATCAGTTTATTTATTTTCCCAATGACGAGGCTGATCATATCTATATGGTAGCTGAGGGTAGAGTGAAAATTGGTCATTACCTGGACGATGGAAAAGAAGTGGTGAGTTCCATCCTAACAAAAGGTGAATTTTTTGGAGAGCTTGCCTTGGCAGGTGAGGATAAGCGCAGGGATTTTGCGCAGGTAATGGATAACAACACTTCTATTTGTCCATTGAGCATTGAAGCATTGAAAGCCTTGATGAAGGATGATAAGGAACTAAGTTTTCGGTTGTTGAAACTTGTTGGGCTTCGCCTGATGCGCCTGGAGCGAAAACTTGAGTTACTCGTATTTAAAGATGCCCGAACGCGCATTGTTGAGTTCTTAAAAGATTCAGCTTCGTGGAAGGGAAAAAAGGTTGGGTATGAAACCATGATCCCCACCAAACTTACCCATAAAGATATTGCTGCCCTTACCGGAACATCACGCCAAACGGTAACCACCATTTTGAATGAACTGAAAGAGCAGAACCTGATTTATTTCGATCGCAGAAAGATTCTTATCCGCGATTTGGCGAACCTGAAGTAGTTCCTTTAATAACCTTCTTGTCGGGTGCATGACATTGTAAGAGCAACGAGAACAGAACTTTATCAGACTATAAATGTTTAACTTGTACTAACATCAGGCAGATTATGAATAAGAGTATCATATTATTAACCTCATTTTTATTTTACGCGTGTATGAATTTCGGACAAGACATGAAATCAAAAATTATTGAAAAGGAGAAGCCGGTAGTGGCCGAGCAGAAAGTTTTTAAAACAGAGGAGGAATGGAAGAAAACCCTTACTCCCGAACAGTATCAGGTGCTTCGTCAAAAAGGTACAGAGCGCGCCTATACAGGTAAGTATTACAAGACCAACGACAAAGGTGTTTATTCGTGTGCGGCTTGCGATGCTGAATTATTTACATCCGATATGAAATTTGATTCCGATTGCGGGTGGCCCAGTTTTGATAAAGCCATGGAAGGCGGAAAGATCAAATATGAAGTTGACCGCGCACACGGCTGGGTACGTACCGAGATTATGTGTGCCAATTGTGGTTCTCACTTGGGTCATGTTTTTGATGACGGACCCACCATTACCGGAAAGCGATACTGTGTAAACTCCGTGTCACTCAATTTTTATAAAGAAAAGAAAGAGGAGAAGAAATAAGTAACCGATGAATCGAATGTTAGTGCCTTTAGACTTTGTCACTAAAACCAGGTAAGTCACTATTTATAAAGCTTCTGATAGTATTCATCAGCCATGCGGGCAGAATCAAAGAACGGCACTACATCTTTCATTCCGGCCTTCATCATTTTAACCCACCTGTCAGGGTTTTTATAATACAACGGAATTACTTCATTCTCCAATAAATCGTAAAGCCTGTTGGCTTCTTCCTTGTCTTTATCAGCCACGGAAAGATTATCGGGTGCCGGCTCAATTATAAAGGCATTCTTCCCATGCTTGGCAAATTCAGGCACCCATCCATCGGGGATGGAGCAATTGATGGAGCCGTTCATGGCGGCTGTCATACCTGAAGTGCCGGACGCTTCGTGGTATAACCTTGGATTGTTCAGCCACACATCCGAGCCTCTTTTTAAGTGGCCGGAAAGCCATAATTCGTAGCCGGTTAAAATGGTGCAGTTTTTAAAGCCTTGAATTTTCCAATGGATTTCGTTGAAGATATTGATGCTTTCGAAATCTTCCGGGTAAGGTTTTCCTGCCCAGATGATCTGAACGGGGAATTCTTTGTTCGACACAATTCTGGTAAACCGTTCAAAATCGCGAAGCAACAGGTTGGCCCGTTTGTAACCGGCAAACCGCCTGGCCCATACAAGGGTTAAAATATTTTCATCAAATAATTTTCCGGTTTGATTGGCCACCACACGGAACAATTTTTTCTTGAGCATTTTTTTTCGGCTCACCAGTTTCGCATCATCATCTTTGGCCAACGCCTTCTCAAGCATATAATCGTGCCAATAGGTTTTGTTTTGTGCGTTGGTAATGGCATCAATGGAGCAAATGCCTTTAAAATCCTTCCACATGTTGCGGGCTACTTCACCATGCAACTGCGAAACACCATTTGCTTTTTTGGCAATTCGTAATGCTGTAAGCGTATAGTTTAAGGTACCGTTTTCAGGATAAACATATTCTTCAACCTGTTTCATGGATAACCCGTTGAAGAAACTCATTTTTTCCAGCAACGTAATGTTGTGTTCTTCGTTGCCGGCTTTTTCGGGTGTGTGGGTGGTGAATACAACGCGCCTGCGCACTTCCTCCAGGCTTTTAAATTTATCGAGCAGGTAGAAACAAAGCGGAAGAGCGTGACCTTCGTTCATGTGATAGATCTCAGTTTCGCGGCCCAACACCTCCAGCAATTTCGCGCCACCGGCACCCAATAAAATAGATTGAGAAATACGGGTTGCTTCATTGGGGTCGTATAACCGGTGACTGATCGTTCGGGCCAGGTGATCGTTCTCTTCTATATCGGTGGTTAACAGAAATACCGGGGCGCTTTTAAATACGTTCGGCTTCAACAGGAATGCCTTTACATAAACACGTGCATCATGTATGGTTATGGGAAACAGAATTCCGGTATCCGTTAAAAAAGAATATTCCTTGTTGCGAAATCCAACCCGCATGCTTTGGTCTTCGTTGCGCTCTTGATCATAATAGCCCTTCTTCCAAAGTATGCCAATACCAACCATATTCTGCTTTAACTCGAAGGCACTGCGCATATGCGAGCCTGCCAAAAAGCCAAGACCGCCAGAATAAATTTTCAACGGCTGATCGATGGCAAACTCCATGGAGAAGTAAGCCACAGGTTTGGCGTACTGCTTATTGAATTTGTAAGGGAATAGGTTAACCAGGTCAAACATAGATTAGGATTAAAGGACGCGAAGCTAACAAATCAGGCGCGAATGGGTTCAATGTTTTTAAAAAGAGGTTTTTGCAAACGATTGAGAAAGCACATTCAGGGTGACAAAGTTTTTAACATAGCTTGCAAGGAATTGAAAACGCGATCGTGAACAATCCATTCAACTTGGTTTTCATGATGCATGATGCGGATAGCTATAGGTGCTGTTGGATCAACGGAATAACCACTTCGCTCCAGCGCATTTTTCGTCCACAAGTATTCGTGACCTTCCCCTTCCAGGGCTACCGAGACATTGCGCCAGGCTTGATGAAAAACTTTGCCGGTTTTTAAATCGAATCCTTTAAACTGGAAAATATCATCAAAGGCTCCATTCAACACCATGTCTTCCGGTATGCCGGTAAGGATGTTTTTGTTTTTGCCCGCAAGCCAGATTGTGTCGGCTGTTTGCAGCGCCAGGTCCAGTTCGTGTGTTGCCACTAAAATTCCCTTACCTGAATAATGTGCGAGGTTGCGAAGCAGGTTCATGATTTCTACACGATTGTTCAGGTCAAGGTGTGCTGTGGGTTCATCTAAAAGCAACAGGGGTGTATCCTGTGCAAGGGCACGAGCAATCATAGCCATTTGCATCTGCCCATCGCTTAATTCATAAAGTCTTTTTTGCGCCAGGTTTCCAATGTGTGTTTGTGCGATGGCTTGGTGAATAATGTTGATATCTGTCGCAGTGAGTTTTAAATTCCAATCGAGGTAAGGATATCGGCCATAGGTTACCAATTCCTGAACAGTCATGTTTACGGCCGTAATGCGGTCTGTAAGTACCAGGGAGATGTTTTTTTCAATGCCCGTTACAATTTCTTTTTGTGAGGTGTGCACGCTGCCCTTAATGGGTAACTGCAATTGGGCGAGCGTACGAATCAAGGTTGACTTGCCTATTCCATTTGGCCCCATAAAACAAACAAGTTCACCTTGGTGAATGGCCAGGTTAAGGTTATCGAGCAGGCGGTTATCTACACCGCCAACCTTGTAGCCAACAGCGAGTCCATCAGTCCATAATAATTTCTTTGGCAAAGGATTTTCAGGTCGCTTCATACCCGAACCTTTTTACTTCTAACAATAACCCAAATAACCACTGGTGCACCTACCAATGAAGTGATGGCGTTGATGGGTAGCACCAAAGAACTACCTGGTAATTGCGCCACGGTATCACAAAGCAGCATCACAGCAGCACCGGTTAGTGTGGTGCCCGGAATCAGAACCCTGTGATTGGTGGTATGGATAACCAGCCGTGCAAGATGGGGTACGGCCAGCCCTATAAAAGCTATCGGCCCGCAAAAAGCGGTAACAGATCCTGCCAACACACTGGTGCTGATAATGATGAGGATCCTAGCCCGATGTAAATTAATCCCCAAAGCCTGTGCATAGTTGTTACCCAAAAGCCAGGCATTCAATGGTTTGGAAAGAAGGAATGATAAGGTGAGACCAATCAGAAATACCACACCCAGCAAGAAGACTTCCGGCCAGTTTAACCCACCCATGTTCCCGAAGGTCCAAACCAAAAAATAATGCTGATCTTCAGAACGGCTGGTAAACTGAAGTATGCTAACCACCGATGAGGTTGCTGCGCCAATCATTAAACCGATCAAAAGAAGTGAAGTATTGTCTTTTACCCGATTGGCAACACCCAGTACAACCATAAAGATAAGGGCAGAACCAACCGAGGCGGCAAAAGCTATTGAGAAAGGGCCGGTAATGAGTGATAAAGCGGCAGGGCTGGTCATTACCAAAATGGCAACAGCCAAGCTTGCCCCCGAACTTAATCCAAGTACATCTGGCCCGGCCAAAGGGTTTCGAAAGAGGGTTTGCATCATCAATCCGCCAAGCGCAAGTGAACTGCCGGCAAAAACACACGTCATGGCCTTTGTAAGCCTGAAGTCAATAAGTATTTGTTGCCATACGGGGTTTTCCGGGTCAGCTCCAAAAAGTATTGAAAGCGTGTCCTTTACCGGGATTTCAACACTTCCCAATGAAAGATTAACCAGAAATAACAGGACGAGAAGCGCTGATAAAAATAACCATGGGTACAGGGTGAAAAGTCTTTTCATTCGGTAATCCGGCTCGGCAATGATACTTAAAAACCAGCTTTTTTGATCCCTGGATCGTCATGCCAGAGAAGTCCCCTGGGCATCCTAAAAATTTTAAATGCCACATTTGTTAACTACCCTTTATCTCATATCTTTGCAGTCCTTTTTGCGTCAAGATGGCGCAAAATCCTGAAAAACAGCATAAAAAGGTTTCAACCATGCCTGGAATTATAGGACGAAAAGTAGGAATGACCAGTGTTTACGGACCGCAAGGCGAAAATATTGCCTGTACGGTTATCGAAGCAGGTCCCTGCGTAGTCACACAAGTAAAAAACGTAGAAACTGATGGCTACCGTGCCGTTCAGTTAGCCTTTGGTGAGAAGAAGGAAAAAAATTCTACACGCGCTCACCTTGGTCATGTAAAAAAGGCCAACACAACTCCCAAGCGTAACATTATTGAGTTTCGCGACTTCCGTAAAGAATTTGACGGATTCATCGAGCTTGGCAAGGAAGTTCGCGTTCAGGATGTTTTCAAGGAAGGTGACTTCCTGGATGCCGTAGGTACCTCAAAAGGTAAAGGTTTTCAGGGTGTTGTAAAGCGTCACGGCTTTAGTGGTGTGGGTGAAGCTACCCACGGCCAGCACAACCGCTTGCGCGCACCCGGTTCAATGGGTAATGCTTCGTTTGCTTCACGTGTACCAAAAGGAAAACGTTTGGCAGGCCGCATGGGTAACGATCGTGTAAAGGTTACAAACCTTCAGGTTGTAAAAATAATGCCCGACCAAAATCTGATTGTTGTTAGTGGCTCTGTTCCAGGAGCTAAAAACTCAACTATAATCCTACAGAAGTAATGGAAGTCAGCATCGTAAAATATAGTGGAGAGCAAACCGGTAAGAAAGTGAATCTTTCCGATGCCGTGTTTGCCATTGAACCTAATGATCATGCCATCTATCTGGATGTAAAGAGTTTCCTCGCTAACCAGCGCCAGGGAACACACAAATCCAAGCAACGTAACGAGATTGCCGGATCCAGCAAGAAGATCAAAAAGCAAAAGGGTACAGGCGGAGCGCGTGCAGGTAATATTAAAAACCCTCAGTTTAAAGGTGGTGGACGTGTGTTTGGCCCACAGCCCCGCGACTACTCATTTAAGCTAAACAAGAAAGTAAAAGACCTTGCACGTAAGTCTGCACTTACCTACAAGGCTAAAGATAATGCCATTGCCGTTCTGGAGGATTTCAATTTTGAAGCCCCGAAGACCAAGCAATACATTAACCTGCTTAATGCACTATCACTTAGCGACAAGAAAACCTTGCTGGTTTTGTCTGAAGCGAGTAAGAATGTTGTGTTATCCGGACGGAATTTAAAAAATGCAAAAATCACCACGGCCGATCAAATCAATACCTATGATGTGATGAATGCCGACAACGTAATTTTTGTAGAGAGCTCTGTAAGCAAGGTTGAAAACCTATTAAACAAAGAATCATGAGCGTACTAAAGAAGCCCCTGGTTACTGAAAAGGTATCTGCTTTGAATGAAAAGGGCAAATACGGCTTCCTTGTAGACATTGAAGCCAACAAAGTTGAAATAAAGAAAGCTGTTGAAAAACAGTATGGCGTAACGGTTGAGCAGGTAAACACCATGCGCGTAATGGGTAAACAAAAATCCCGTTACACCAAAGCTGGTGTGCTTACAGGCCGCAAGCCTAATTATAAGAAGGCCATTGTAACACTGGCTGAAGGAGAAGTAATTGATTTTTACAGCAACGTATAATTTTTGAGCGATGGCGTTGAAAAAATTAAAGCCGGTAACACCAGGAACGCGACACAGACTCGCTCCTTCTTTTGATGACATAACCTCATCGAAGCCGGAGAAATCTTTGTTGAATACACGGAAAAAAACCGGAGGAAGAAACAATAACGGAAGAATGACCATGCGCTATATTGGCGGTGGACATAAGCAGAAGCTTCGTGTTATCGATTTTAAACGCGACAAATCCGGTGTACCGGCAACCGTTAAATCAATCGAATATGATCCAACCCGTTCAGCACGCATAGCTTTGCTATTCTATGCTGATGGTGCCAAGTCTTATATAATTGCTCCTTCAGGTTTAAAAGTTGGGCAAGAGGTAGTAGCTGGTGCCGATGTGGCGCCCGAGGTTGGAAACGCGCTGCCGCTCTCTAAAATTCCTTTAGGTACAGTTGTGCATAATGTAGAGTTGAAGCCTGGCAAAGGCGGGGCAATTGCCCGCAGTGCAGGTTCATTCGTACAACTGTTGGCCCGCGAAAATGGCGTGGCAACATTAAAAATGCCTTCTGGTGAAATGCGTACCGTGTTGGAGGTATGCCAGGCAACTGTTGGGTCAGTATCCAATGCTGATCACATGAATGAAAGCGTAGGTAAAGCTGGTCGTACGCGGTGGAAGGGTAAACGCCCTCGTACCCGTGCCGTTGCCATGAACCCGGTTGATCACCCGATGGGGGGTGGTGAAGGACGTGCATCCGGAGGACACCCACGTTCACGCAAGGGCTTAATTGCCAAGGGTAAGAAAACTCGTCACCCGAAGAAATATTCAGATCGACAAATTATATCCAGGAGGAAAAAATAATGGGACGCTCGATTAAAAAAGGACCGTATTGCGATTTCCGTCTGCTCAAGAAGGTGGAAGCAACCGAAAAGTCTGGTAAGAAATCCGTGATCAAAACATGGTCGCGCAGGTCAACAATAACCCCAGAAATGATCGGCCATACGTTTGCGGTTCACAATGGAAATAAGTTTATACCGGTTTACGTAACCGAAAATATGGTAGGCCATAAACTTGGTGAATTTGCACCAACGCGCACATTTAAAGGTCACTCCGGTAATAGAAAAGAAGCTTAGTAATCATGGAAGCTGTAGCGAAAAAGACTAAAAAGTCAGTTTTAAAAAGAGAGAAGCGCGATGCCAAAAAGGAAGCCGCTAAAACCGGCCCTGTGGTAGCCAAGCTAAAAAATGTGCCTACATCCCCGCGCAAAATGCGGCTTGTTGCCGATTTGATCCGTGGTGAACGTGTTAGCAAGGCTCTCAATATATTGAAATACGAGCCTAAAGTAGGTTCATTTAAACTGGAGAAACTTCTTCTTTCAGCTATTGCCAACTGGGAAAACAAAAACCAGGAAACAAAACTTGAAGAAGCTGATCTGTTTGTAAAAGATATTTGGGTTGACGGAGGCCGGATTTTAAAGAGGCTTCGTCCAGCCCCGCAAGGCAGGGCCCACCGGGTGCGCAAGCGTTCAAACCACGTAACCCTTGTGTTGGACAGTTTAAAAAATGCTGAAGTAGTAACAACTGAAAAAGAAACAAAGGAATAATGGGACAGAAAATTAATCCTGTAGGATTTCGCTTAGGTATCGTTAGGGGTTGGGACTCGAACTGGTACGGTGGTAATACCTTCTCTGATAAATTGGTAGAAGACCAGAAGATCAGGAAGTACATAAATGCCCGTATTCCTAAAGGCGGCATCGCCAAAATAGTTATCGAACGCACATTAAAGCGCATCACGCTAACCATCCATACTGCACGCCCAGGTGTAGTTATCGGAAAAGGTGGTACTGAAGTAGATAAGATTAAGGAGGAGTTGAAGCAAATTACCGGTAAAGATGTTCAGATCAATATTTACGAAATCAAGCGTCCTGAATTGGATGCCAAGCTGGTAGGTGAATCAATCGCACAACAAATCGAAGCCCGTATCTCGTATAAGCGTGCCATGAAGCAAGCCATTGCTTCAGCCATAAGGGTTGGTGCCGAGGGTATAAAAATTAAAGTTTCAGGCCGTTTGGCAGGTGCCGATATGGCACGTACCGAACAGTACAAAGAAGGAAGAATTCCTTTGCACACGTTACGTGCAGATATTGACTACGCTGTTTCTGAAGCGCAAACTGTGTACGGAAAAATCGGTATCAAAGTTTGGATTTTTAAAGGTGAGGTCTATGGCAAGCGTGATTTGTCGCCTAACGTAGGTATTGTTAGCAACGCTGCCGGTAACCAAAGCACTACAGGTAATGAGCGTGGAGGTGGCGATCGCGGAGGAAGAAGAAGGCCCAACGAAGGCCGTGGCGGAAACCGCGGTGGACGCGGAGGAGAAAACCGTAGAGAGAAACGATAGTATTAAGAAGTATAAAGTAAGGTAGCAATGTTACAACCGAAACGTACGAAGTTTAGAAAAATGCAAAAGGGGCGCGTGAAGGGCATGGCCACACGCGGACATACCATCGCATTTGGATCCTTTGGCCTTAAAAGCCTGGAGGGTGGATGGATCACCTCTCGCCAACTGGAAGCTGCCCGTATTGCCGTTACGCGTTTTATGAAGCGCGAAGGCCAGGTTTGGATTCGCATTTTTCCGGATAAGCCCATTACACAAAAGCCTGCCGAAGTTCGTATGGGTAAAGGTAAAGGCGCACCCGAATACTGGGTAGCGGTTATCAAGCCAGGTACGATTCTTTTTGAAGCAGGCGGTGTAAACATGGCTACTGCGAAAGAGGCCTTGCGTTTGGCAGAAGGCAAGTTGCCCATCAAAACCAAGTTCACTGTTAGAAGGGATTACGTAGAATAGTTAAAGCCATGAAGAGCAACGAGATAAAAGATTTAAGCGTGGTGGAGCTGCGTGAAAAAATTGGCAGCGAAAAGGAAGCATTGCGCAAAATGAAATTCGCGCATCAGGTTTCAGCTATTGAAAACCCGATGAAGATAAGGGAAACAAGGAAACTCATAGCCCGGCTGAATACCGAACTACGAGCTAAAGAACTTCAAAAATAGTCCTATGGAAAGGAATCTAAGAAAAGAGCGTATTGGTAAAGTGGTGAGCAATAAAATGGTGAAGAGCATTACCGTTGCTGTGGATCGGAAAGTAAAACACCCGATCTATGGAAAGTTTGTTCATAAAACAACCAAGTTTATGGCGCATGACGAGAAAAACGAAGCAGGCATTGGCGATACCGTGCGTATTGCAGAAACCCGTCCGTTGAGCAAGTTAAAGCGTTGGAGATTAGTTGAGATCATCGAAAAAGCGAAGTAATTATGATACAAACCGAGTCAAGACTATCTGTTGCAGATAACAGCGGTGCTAAAGAAGTACTCTGCGTGCATGTGTTAGGCGGCAGCAGCAAGCGTTATGCAACCGTGGGCGACAAAATCGTGGTTACTGTAAAATCAGCCATGCCCTCAAGCCAGGTAAAAAAGGGTACTGTATCGCGCGCTGTAGTTGTTAGAACAACCAAAGAAATCAGGCGAAAGGACGGTTCTTACATTCGCTTTGAAGATAATGCAGCCGTTTTGTTGAACGCCCAGGATGAACCCCGCGGCACCCGTATTTTTGGACCGGTAGCCCGCGAGCTTCGTGAGAAGCAGTTTATGAAAATTGTGTCATTGGCACCTGAAGTGATTTAATACCATGGAAAGAAAGTTTAACAAGCAGCCAAAACTTCACATTCGCAAGGGCGACACCGTGAAGGTTATTGCCGGGGACGATAAAGGCAAAACCGGAAAAGTATTGGAAGTTCAGGTAATGAAGAACCGGGCGATCGTTGAGGGGATCAATATTGTTACAAAGCATGAAAAGCCCTCCGCAGGTAAACCTGAGGGCGGAATCAAGAAAACCGAGGCAGCCTTGCACATCAGCAACTTAATGTTGATTGATCCGGCAAGTGGCAATCCAACCCGCGTTGGAAGAAAGCTTAACGACAAGGGTAAGTTGCAGCGCTATTCAAAGAAAACAGGAGAATTTATAAAATAATGGCTACTCCAAGATTAAAAGAAAAGTACGTGAAGGAAATTGTACCGGCTTTGAAAGAGAAGTTCCAGTACAAGTCTGTTATGCAGGTTCCTAAAATCGAAAAGATCAGCATCAACAAGGGTATGGGCATTGCCGTAACTGACAAAAAGCTGATTGATGTTGCATTGGAAGAAATCACGGCCATCACTGGTCAAAAAGCAGTGTCCACCATATCCAAAAAGGCTATCTCCAACTTTAAGTTGCGTGAAAACATGCCAATTGGTGTAAAGGTTACCCTGCGCGGTGATAAGATGTACGAGTTTCTTGATCGTTTAATGAGCATTGCACTTCCTCGTGTACGTGACTTCCGTGGCATAAGCCCTAAAGGCTTTGATGGTCGTGGAAACTACACCTTAGGCGTAAAGGAACAAATCATTTTCCCTGAGATATCAATTGATAAGGTGAACAAGATCAGTGGTATGGATATTACGTTTGTCACCACGGCACAGACAGACGAGGAAAGTTATGAACTGCTAAAAGCATTCGGGATGCCGTTTGCTAATAAGAACTAAAAATTTGCTATGGCTAAATTATCTGTAATTGCGAGGCAAACCAAAAGAGAGAAGCTTGTAGCGGTATATGCCGCCAAGCGCAAGGCCCTGAAAGAGGCTGGTGACTATGTTGCGTTGGACAAGCTCCCGCGCAATGCATCACCGGTGCGCCTGAAAAACAGGTGCAAGCTTACAGGCCGCCCGAAGGGCTATGTTGGGAAGTTTGGTGTATGCCGGAACGTCCTGCGCGAAATGGCTTCTGAGGGTAAAATCCCCGGTTTGACCAAAGCTAGCTGGTAAAACAGCGCTAGAAATACATATTAGGTTGCTGAGTACCAAGGTCGTGTAAGCGAAACCAGGTAACAGTTTGGATAACAGAAATTGTTAGGTATCTTTGCAGCCCGTTTAAAAGAACGGGCTTGCTTTTTTAAAATGAGCATAAAGAAATAGAAAAAATGACTGATCCTATTTCAGACTATTTGACAAGGTTGCGGAACGCAATCAAAGCCAACCAAAAGGTGGTGGAAATCCCTGCGTCCAACCTGAAAAGGGAAATAACCAAGGTGTTATTCGACAAAGGATACATTCTAAACTATAAGTTTGAGGATGGCCCCACCCCTCAGGGTACTATCAAGATTGCCTTGAAGTACAACCCCGAGACACGTGAGTCGGCAATCACCAAATTGCAACGGATAAGTACGCCCGGTTTGCGCAAGTATGCCAGCACCGGTGCACTGCCTCGCGTAATGAATGGACTTGGTGTTGCCATCATCTCAACATCGCGCGGTGTAGTTACCGATAAAGAAGCCCGCAAATTGAATGTGGGTGGTGAAGTATTGTGTTACGTGTATTAATCGATTGAAGCCATGTCACGTATAGGAAAACTACCCATAGCATTACCCCAGGGAATTACCGTTAATTTTAACAAAGACAACCATACGGTTTCTGTAAAAGGCCCTAAAGGAGAACTGACCCAGGTCATTGATGCCGATTTTATGATCAAGCAAGAAGATGGTCAATTGATCGTTGAACGGCCTACCGAACAAAAGCGCCATAAAGCCATGCATGGTTTGTACCGTGCTTTAATTGCCAACATGATTGAGGGCGTTAAGAATGGTTACAAGAAGCAGCTTGAATTGGTTGGTGTGGGCTTCAAGGCCACGGCTCAGTCTAATGTACTTGAATTAAGTTTAGGGTACTCACACAGTATCTTCCTGGCAATACCCAACGAATTAAAAGTACAGGCCGTTCAGGAAAAAGGTAGCAACCCTACCATTATCCTCGAAGGAATTGACAAGCAGTTAATCGGACAGGTTGCTGCTAAAATCAAATCATTACGTAAAGTAGAGCCTTACAAAGGAAAAGGTATTCGCTTCACGGGTGAGCAGGTACGCAGAAAAGCTGGTAAAGCAGCTGCTAAATAATAATTGAATAAGCATCATAGAAAACCATTTCCTATGGCAGGCAAGAACAGAGAAAGAAGATCAAGAATAAAGCAGGGTGTACGGAAGAAGATTTCCGGTACAACAGAAAGGCCCAGGCTATCTGTCTTCAGAAGCAACACGGGTATCTACGCCCAGATTATTGATGATGTAAAGGGTGTAACCCTTGCTGCAGCATCGGTGAACGATTTGGGTAAGAAAACCGGACTTACTATGGAGAACTCCAGGAATGTAGGGAAAAAGATTGCCGAAAGGGCTCTTGCTTCCGGCATCAGTGATATCGTGTTTGACCGAAACGGATACTTATATCATGGTAATGTAAAAGCCCTGGCCGAAGGTGCACGGGAAGGTGGTTTGAAATTCTAAGAAATTAAGATATGTCAGTTAGCAACATCAGCACAGTAAAGGCGAGCGAAATTGATCTGAAAGAGAAAGTCGTTGCCATTGAGCGCGTAGCGAAAGTAGTGAAGGGTGGACGCAGGTTCAGCTTCGCAGCTATTGTAGTGGTTGGCGATGGCAACGGTGTGGTTGGGTACGGATTGGGTAAAGCCAATGAAGTAACCGATGCCATCACCAAAGGAATTGATGACGCCAAAAAGCATTTGGTGAAAGTTCCGATCTCAAAAGGAACTGTACCCCATGAAGCTATTGGTAAGTTTGGTGGAGGTCTTGTGCTGCTTAAGCCAGCTTCGCCTGGTACAGGTGTTATTGCCGGTGGTGCTATGCGTGCTGTGCTGGAAAGTGCAGGTATTCACAATGTATTGGCGAAATCGAAAGGATCATCTAACCCGCACAACGTGGTTAAGGCAACCTTTAATGCGCTTACAAACATGCGTGATGCATTTACGGTAGCAAAAAACAGAGGAGTATCATTGTCCAAGGTTTTTAACGGATAAGAGCAATGGCTAAGGTAAAGATTACACAAGCAAGAAGTGATATAAAACGACCTGAGCGCCAGCAGCGCACATTGCGTGCACTGGGTTTGGGAAAGGTTAACAAATCGGTTGAAGTGGAGTTGACTCCACAGATTGCCGGTATGATAAGCAAAGTCAACCATTTGATTACGGTAACAGAACTTTAATACCATGAAGTTACATACATTAAAACCTGCCGAAGGTTCGGTTAAAACGAATAAGCGCTTAGGACGCGGACAAGGTTCTGGTGGTACCACTGCTGGCCGCGGACACAAGGGTGCCAAATCCCGTTCAGGCTATTCTAAAAAGTTCGGTTTTGAAGGTGGACAGATGCCTTTGCAGCGCAGGGTGCCCAAGTTTGGCTTTAAGAACAATAACAAGGTATACTTCAAAGCAGTAAACCTTGATGTTCTTGAAACACTGTCTGAAAAAATCAAAGCCGCTGACATTACCATACAAACATTAATTGATAACGGTATTATCGGCAGAACAGACAAAGTAAAGGTTTTAGGAAGAGGAGAGTTGAAATCAAAAGTGAACGTACAGGCCCATGCTTTTTCCGATACTGCCGTAAAGGCAATTGAAAAAGTTGGAGGATCTGCAACCCCAGTAAAACAATAATGAAGCGGTTCTTTACTACCATAAGGAATATTTTTTCGATTGAGGACCTAAGGGTGAGGATTCTTAACACCATGGGTTTCCTGATCATTTTCAGGCTTGGTTCATTTATCGTGCTGCCGGGCGTTGATCCGGTCATTCTTGCACAGAATGCGGTATCTGGTGGCATTTTCGATTTATTGAACACATTCTTAGGTGGTTCCTTCAGCAGGGCCTCTATTTTTGCATTGGGTATAATGCCCTATATCTCGGCATCTATTATCGTGCAATTGCTGGGTTTTGCTGTACCGTATTTTCAAAAAATGCAAAAGGAGGGCGAATCGGGTCGTAAGCGCCTAAATCAGATTACCCGCGTTTTAACAATCTTCATTACGGGCTTTCAGTCGTACGGATACATTCGTGGAACTATTCCTACTGAAGCGATTACATCCCCCGGATTGTTTTTCTATGTTTCCTCAATCGTTATCCTGATTGCCGGCACGATGTTCTGCATGTGGTTGGGTGAACGCATTACCGACAAAGGTATTGGCAACGGTATCTCTATGCTTATTATGATTGGTATTGTTTCCCGTTTCCCGGGAGCGATTATTGATGAGGCCGTGAATAACCGAGGCATGCAGGGAGCCTTGCTATTTATTATTGAATTGCTGGCATTGTTCTTTGTGGTGATGGGTGTAATCATGTTGACTCAGGCCACACGCAGGATTCCTATACAATACGCCAAACAAGTTATTGGCAACAAACTCTATGGCGGTAAGCGTGATTTCATTCCGTTGAAATTAAATTCTGCCGGTGTTATGCCCATCATTTTTGCCCAGGCGTTAATGTTTATCCCTGCATTATTAGCGGGTATTTGGAGGGACAGCGATATTGGGGCTTACATTGGCTCTACATTCTCTGACTTTACTTCATGGCAGTACAATTTACTGTTCGGCTCGTTAATCCTGATCTTTACATTCTTTTACACGGCAATCACGATTAACTCCAATGACATTGCCGATAACTTGAAACGTAACGGTGGTTTTGTGCCAGGTATTAAACCGGGCAAGCAAACTGCTGAATTTATCGATACAGTTTTATCAAGAATTACACTTCCGGGTGCATTGTTCCTGGTGATCGTTGCTATCCTTCCTGCTTTTGCAGTGCGGGCTGGTGTCGGTCAGAATTTCGCACAGTTTTATGGTGGCACATCATTGCTGATTATGGTAGGGGTTATCCTCGACACATTACAGCAGATTGAAAGTTACCTGTTGATGCGTCATTACGAAGGCATGATGAAATCAGGTCGTGTAAAAGGTCGTTCTCAATTTGCTGCGGCTTAGTGCTGGATGGTCCACTTAAAGACTGAAGAGGAAATCCAAATCATCAAGGAAAGCGCCCTCATATTGGGCAAAACCCATGGTGAAATAGCGAAGCTGGTAAAACCTGGAGTGAAAACTTCGGTGCTGGATAAAGTGGCAGAAGAATTTATCCGTGATCATGGAGGGGTTCCATCCTTCAAGAATTACAATGGTTCCTTTCCTGCTTCACTTTGTATTTCAGTAAACGAAGTGGTTGTACATGGTTTTCCTGGCAACTATGAGTTGCGTGAAAAAGATGTAGTAGCCATTGATTGTGGAGTTTACTATAAAGGTTTTCATAGCGATTCAGCTTATACCTACCCGTTGGAAGGTGTGGATGAAAAAACTCTCCTGCTGCTGGAGCGAACGTACGAGTCCTTGTTTAAAGGAATCGAACAAGCTAAAGCAGGTAACCGAATGGGTGATGTGAGTCATGCCATTCAGAGTTATGTAGAAAGTTTTGGATATGGTGTGGTTCGGGAGTTGGTAGGGCATGGAGTGGGTAAAAACCTTCATGAAGATCCTGAAGTTCCGAATTATGGCAAGCGGGGAAAGGGTGTGAAACTGGTAGCGGGAATGGTTTTCGCCATTGAGCCAATGATCAACATGGGAACAAAAAATGTTGTTCAGGAGCGCGATGGGTGGACGATCAGGACAGCCGACAGAAAACCATCAGCCCATTTTGAGCATATGGTTGCGATACGGGACGACAAAACAGAGGTGTTAACGACACATAAGTATATAGAAGAAAATTATTCATTTAAGTGGCGAAACAGAAGTCGATAGAGCAAGATGGAACGATAATGGAAGCATTATCAAACGCCATGTTTCGTGTTCAGTTGGAAAACGGACATGAGGTACTGGCGCATATTTCCGGAAAGATGAGGATGCATTACATCCGAATACTACCGGGCGATAAGGTAAGACTGGAAATGTCGCCTTATGATTTGACAAAAGGGAGAATTGTATTTAGGTATAAATAGATAGGGCCGTAAGCAATTGCGTCCCAACAACCAACAGAGCAATGAAAGTAAAAGCATCCATAAAAAAGCGTAGCGCTGATTGTAAGATTATCAGGCGCAAGGGCAAGTTGTATGTGATTAACAAGAAGAACCCGCGTTACAAGCAGAGACAAGGGTAATCTTCATTTATTGAGAAGCATTAAAAACTGAAACCGATAATTTAACAACATGGCAAGGATACAAGGTGTCGATATACCGGATAACAAAAGGGGCGAGATTAGCCTGACCTACATCTATGGTATTGGCCGAAGGACCGCTCAAAAGATTTTAACCGGTGCCGGAGTAGACTGGGACAAAAAAGCAAAGGATTGGACTGATGAAGAGTCTAATGCTATTCGTTCCATTATTGCCGAGGGCATCCGGGTGGAAGGTGCGCTTCGCTCCGAAGTTCAACTGAGCATAAAGCGCTTAATGGATATCGGTTGCTACCGTGGCTTGCGCCACCGTAAGGGTCTTCCGGTTCGCGGACAAACAACTAAAAACAATGCACGTACCCGAAAAGGAAAACGTAAGACAGTAGCGAACAAGAAGAAGGCTACGAAAGGTTAATTGATCTGGATATAAAAATAGAATAGAGTAATGTCCTCAGAAAAAAGAAAAGATAAAGCCAAAAAGCGTGTGGTACAGGTGGAGGCCATAGGCCAAGCCCATATTCACGCTACGTTTAACAACATCGTGATATCCATGACCAATTCAACCGGTCAGGTGATCACGTGGGCTTCGGCCGGTAAAATGGGCTTCAAAGGTTCAAAGAAGAACACGCCTTACGCTGCCCAGGTAGCTGCTCAAGACTGTGCTTCCCGCGCCTTCGAGCTTGGTTTGCGCAAAGTTGAGGTATTTGTTAAAGGCCCTGGTGCAGGACGCGAATCAGCAATCCGCACCATTCAATCTGCCGGAATTGAAGTTACTACCATTAAGGACATGACTCCGCTTCCGCACAACGGATGCCGTCCTCCTAAAAAGAGAAGAGTATAATTTAAAGAAAATTGAAACGATTGACGAACGAAGGTTACTGACCGGACTCAACGATCTAAAATAAAAACAGAAATGGCACGATACACAGGCCCACGAGCAAGAATTTCAAGACGTTTTGGAGAGCCCATCTTAGGTGAGAATAAAGCTATCCAAAAGAAGAACTATGCACCGGGTATGCATGGCAAAGGCAAAAAAAGAAAGCAGTCTGAATACGCTGTACAGCTGGCTGAAAAGCAAAAGGCAAAGTACATTTATGGATTGTTGGAGCGCCAGTTTGCCAAGCTTTTTGACAAAGCATCGCGTAAAAAGGGTATTACGGGTGAAACGCTCCTTCAACTTTTGGAAGCTCGCCTGGACAATGTAGTATACCGTTTAGGTATAGCTCCTACACGCAGGGCCGCCCGCCAGTTGGTTTCGCACAAGCACATTACCGTAAATGGTGAGTTGGTCAATATTCCATCATTTACACTCCGCGCTGGCGATACGGTGGGTGTTCGCGAAAAATCAAAATCACTGGAGGCCATCACCACCAGCCTATCCATACAGGGTGTTAAAAAATATCCCTGGCTTGAGTGGGATGCCACTGAAATGGAAGGGAAACTTATTCACATTCCCGTCCGTCAGGACATCCCCGAGAACATCAATGAACAATTGATCGTTGAATTGTACTCGAAGTAATTCTAACCCTTTTAATCAGAACGCATTATGTCAATATTAGCATTTCAGATCCCGGATAAAGTTGTAATGGAAAAGGCCGATGATTTTCACGGCACCTTTACCTTTAAACCGCTCGAAAAAGGTTACGGTGTTACCATTGGTAATGCTTTGCGCAGGATTTTATTGTCTTCGTTGGAAGGTTATGCCATTACCGGAATAAAAATACCGGGTGTGCTGCATGAATTTTCTACCATTGAAGGTGTAGTAGAGGATGTTGCAGAAATCATCCTCAATTTGAAGATGGTTCGTTTTAAGAAAATCACAGACGGCTTCGACACAAAAGTTACGATCAATATTAAGAAGCAAAAACAGTTTAAGGCTGGTGATATAACCAAGTTTACTTCTGCTTTTGAAGTGTTGAACCCCGAGCATGTCATCTGTAACCTGGATGAATCAGCCCAGTTTGAAATTGAGCTTACAATAGAAAAGGGTAGGGGCTACTTGCCTGCCGAAGAAAGCAAACCGGCTGAACAGGTATTCGGGTTCATTCCCATCGATGCCATCTTTACACCGATCAAGAATGTGAAGTTCAGCGTGGAGAATACACGGGTGGAGCAAAAGACTGACTATGAAAAACTGGTACTTGAAATTCAAACCGATGGTTCAATCCATCCCGAACAAGCCCTTGAAGGCGCTGCGCATATCCTGATCAAGCATTTTGCCCTGTTCTCGGATAAGTCAATGGAACTTGAAACCGGTAAGGATGCAGAGGTTGAGCAGGTTGATGAGGAACTTTTGCATATGCGCAAGTTGTTGAAAACACCGCTTCACGACCTGGATTTGTCGGTGCGCGCATACAACTGCTTGAAAGCAGCGGATGTAAAAACATTGGGCGATTTGGTTGAACTTGAAATTTCCGACATGATGAAATTCAGGAACTTCGGTAAGAAGTCCCTGGCAGAATTGGAGCAACTGGTGGCCGAAAAAGGTTTGACCTTCGGCATGGACCTGGTTAAGTATAAACTTGAAGAAGATTAATTGAAATGAGACACGGTAAGAAAGTAAACCATCTGGGAAGAACCGCCAGCCACCGCAGTGCACTGCTGTCAAACATGGCTTCTTCCCTCATCTTGAGCAAGCGCATCACCACCACGGTTGCCAAAGCAAAAGCATTGCGTAAGTATGTTGAGCCGCTTATTACCAAGGCTAAGAGTGATACCATGCACTCCAGGAGAACGGTGTTCTCATATTTACAGAACAAGGAATCTGTAAAGGAGCTCTTTGGCACAGTTGCTTCCCGCACTGCAGAGCGACCGGGAGGGTACACCCGCATTATAAAAATGGGTGATGTGCGCCTGGGAGATAATGCCGAAATGTGCCTCATTGAGTTAGTTGATTTCAACGATATTTATAAAAAGGAGGGCACAGCCAAAAAGGCTAAAACCCGCAGGAGCCGTGCGGCCAAGGGCAAGAAAGCCGAGGAAGCAGCAGCTGATGCACCGGTAGCCGAAGAAAAGGCCGAGAAACCGGCAAAAAAGGCTTCTAAAAAAACTGAAGACAAGGAATAGTGATATTCTCTGTAACCATACACGAAAGGATTGGACGATAGTTCAATCCTTTTTTATTTGTGTTTAGGCCGCTAAATCGTTTGTGACGAAAAAGTTTTTGGATTCGTCACGGTATAAGCGCTTGAAGTTTATTTTTGTAAAACCACTAAAACACGTGAGCAAAAAAGCCTACTTACTTCTTGAAGACGGCCTCCTGTTGGAAGGCCTCCTGATCGGTAAACCCGGTACCACGGGCGGGGAAATTTGTTTCAACACCGGCATGACGGGCTATCAGGAAATCTATACTGACCCATCGTATTTTGGCCAAATCATCGTTAACACTACGGCCCATATTGGCAATTACGGAACTGTTGATGCGGAACAGGAATCAGAAGCGCCAAAGATAAGCGGGTTGGTGGTAAATGAATTTTCAAAAGAGTTTAGCCGCAAGACTTCAAACGAAAGCCTCCAGCAATATTTGGAAAAGCATGGTATAACCGGCATTTCAGATGTTGATACCCGGAAGTTGGTGCGTTATATCCGAAGCAAAGGCGCCATGAATGCACTCATTTCATCCGAGCTAAGTCCGGAAGAGATGAAAAGCGAAATCAAAAATGTGCCTTCCATGGATGGGTTGGAGTTGTCATCAAGGGTTTCGACAAAAAAGGAGTACACCGTTGGCGATGCCGGTGCACCATTTCGTATAGCCGCAATAGATTTTGGTATCAAGAAAAGCATACTCACCAACCTGGCCGAACGCGGTTGTTACCTAAAAGTATTTCCTGCGAAAACACCTTTCGCAACATTAGAAGCCTGGGAGCCTCACGGATATTTTCTTTCCAACGGACCGGGCGATCCGGCTGTTATGGATTACGCCATTAAAACGGTTCAGCAAATTCTTGAAACCAATAAGCCCGTTTTTGGCATTTGTCTTGGTCACCAATTACTGGCCCAGGCCAATGGTATCTCAACCTATAAAATGCACCATGGCCATCGCGGATTGAACCACCCCGTTAAAAACCTGGTAACGGGTTTGGGCGAAATGACATCCCAAAACCATGGCTTCGCAGTAAGCGAAAAGGATATTGAAGGCAATAACAACATTGAAGTAACACACCTTCACTTAAATGACAATACCATTATGGGTATTCGTGTGAAAAATAAGAAGGCCTTCTCTGTTCAGTACCACCCTGAGGCTTCACCAGGTCCACACGACTCTCGTTACCTGTTCGATCAATTTGTTGAAATGATACGGCAGGAACAACTGCAGACGGTCGGCAACTAGCATTAAACATTAACTATTAAATAAAAATACTTATGTCTTTAATTGAAAGTATTCATGCCCGGCAGATTTTGGATAGCCGCGGAAACCCAACCATTGAAGTAGATGTTGTAACCGTCAACGGTGCGTATGGCCGTGCTGCAGTTCCCTCTGGTGCGTCAACCGGAACGCACGAAGCGGTTGAGCTTCGCGATGGCAACAAAAAGCAATACATGGGGAAAGGCGTGTTGAAAGCCGTTGAGAATGTAAATACCAAAATTGCTTCTGAAGTAGTGGGCTTTTCGGTTTTCGAGCAGAATTTGCTGGATAAGATTATGTTGGAATTAGATGGTACGCCTAACAAAGGTAAACTGGGTGCCAATGCCATATTGGGTGTATCGTTGGCAATTGCCAAGGCTGCTGCCATGGAAGCCGGCCTGCCGCTTTATCGCTACATCGGTGGGGTAAATGCCAACACACTTCCGGTGCCCATGATGAACATCCTGAACGGTGGGAGCCATGCCGATAATGCCATCGACTTTCAGGAGTTTATGGTGATGCCGGTGGGGGCTGATACATTTTCAGAAGCATTGCAAATGGGAGCCGAAGTATTTCACACACTGAAAAAAGTTTTACACGATAAGGGCCTTTCCACCAACGTGGGTGACGAAGGTGGTTTTGCACCAAACCTTAAATCGAACGAAGAAGCCATTGAAGTAGTGTTACAAGCCATTGAGAAGGCAGGGTACAAACCCGGATCAGATATTTTCGTAGCACTTGATCCGGCAGCTTCAGAATTCTACGACTCAAAAGCTAAAGTGTATCACTTCAAAAAATCATCGGGTAAGAAGTTGAAGCCCGTTGAAATGGCTGAATACTGGACGAACTGGATCAAGAAGTACCCGATCATTTCATTGGAAGATGGCATGGCCGAGGATGACTGGACAGGTTGGAAGGCACTATCAGAAAAGGTTGGCGATAAAGTACAGTTGGTAGGTGACGATTTGTTTGTGACCAATGTAAAGCGCTTACAAAAGGGGATAGATGAAAGTATTGGAAACTCTATTTTGATTAAAGTAAATCAAATAGGTTCTTTAACGGAAACCATTGATACGGTAAACCTGGCCAAGCGCAATGCCTATAAATGTGTGATGTCGCACCGCTCGGGTGAAACGGAGGACAGTACCATTGCCGATCTGGCGGTGGCACTGAATACCGGCCAGATAAAAACCGGATCAGCGTCCCGCTCTGACCGGATCGCAAAGTATAACCAGTTGATACGGATTGAGGAAGAATTGGGTGAAGTAGCCTATTTCCCCGGAAAGAAGTTTTAATACATATTGTGTACTGTTACAAAAAAGCCCCGGTCCTATCGGGGCTTTTTAGTTCTTGCCATTTATTTTCTATCTTCGAATACTTTTTAAACTGCTATGTTATACCGCATACCCAAAATTTTCCGGAATTTTTATGTTGTAGCCGGGCTTGTTTTTTTAACCTGGATGCTTTTCCTCGATTCAAATGATTTTATGGCGCGCTATAAATTATCGGCCAGGCTACGGGCATTGGAAAATGATAAGGCTTATTACGTTGAAAAAATAAAGGAAGTGGAAAAGGACCGGGAAGAACTTTTTGGCGACCGTGAATCATTGGAAAAGTTTGCCCGGGAGAAATATTTAATGAAGAAAGAAAACGAAGATGTGTTTGTGATCGTTGAAGAATAAAATTGATTATGCGTACAACGGTTCTTTTGCTGTTTTTGGTTGTTTCGGTGGGTACAGTTTTGGCCCAAGGCGAAGACAACAGTTTAAAGGGTGTTCCTTTTAAGGAGCGCATTGTTACCGGTGGTGGTTTCGGGTTGGGCTTTGGCAATACCCAGGATTTTGTTTCCCTTTCGCCCATTATCGGTTACTCGGTTACCCGAAAATTTTTGGTGGGTTCAGGTTTTACCTACCGTTATACAAGGTTCAAACTTGTTACACCTTCCATTTCGTTTAATGATTATTCCATTAACCCGTTTGCCAGGTTTACCATTTACAAGGGTTTTTTTGTGCAAACAGAGTTCGAGCACTTGAATTATCAATTACTTACCGGGCAGGGAGCTGAAAAGACACGCAGGGACTATAACAGTTTTTTAGCCGGTGGTGGGTTTATTCAGCCAATGGGTAACCGCTCATCGTTTTTTCTGATGGCACTTTACAACTTTTCATACACGGCTTCCGATGCCTTTTACACACCGTATCAAAGTCCGTGGGTTATCCGTGCGGGTGTGAATATTGGCGGGTTTGTTTTTTAAAGCACAACATCAAATTTTTTCCCGAGATCTTTTAAATCATCCACAACCTTTGGATTAAGCGGTATACCTTCATCTCTCCTTCGTGTGCTCATTTCCCGTTCCGGATCACCATGAATCAATACTTTTTCTTTACCCCCAATGGTTTTTGACGAACGAAATCGCGTAATCCAGTTGTCCATGTGTTTTTTAAATTCATCGGCAGGCCGGAAAGCATCAACACGCATCGCGCCAAGGAAATGACCAATGCCTTCGCCAACCGGATCGGCAGGAGGTTGTAAAAAGGCGACAAAGGGAGGAACCCACGGCCCATAATTGGCACCCGAAAGTACAGCCGATAAAATATCAACCATGGCGCCAAGTCCGTAACCTTTATGGCTACCATGTTCATAATCGCTACCCAATGGAATTAACGCCCCACCATCTTTTAACTCGTGTGGGTTGGCTGAAGGCATTCCGTCTTTGGTTTGAATCCAACCTAGCGGAGCTTCCTTATTTTTTCGTTGAAGGATTTCAAGTTTACCGTTAGCTGCCGTGGTGGTAGCCATATCAAGTATGAAAGGTGGTTGCTTATCAGCCGGCACAGCAATGGAGATAGGGTTTGTTCCCAATAACCGCTCAACAGAAAAAGTTGGGGCTACCAATGGGCTGGCATTCGTCATCGCCCAGCCGATCATATCGTGTTGCAGGGCCATCATGGTATGGTAGCCTGCAATACCAAAATGGTTTGAGTTTTTCACCGCTACCCATCCGGTTCCTGCTGTTTTAGCTTTGGTTATAGCAATCTCCATGGCTTTAGGCGCCACCACCAGGCCTAATCCGCCATCGCCATCCACAACGGCTGTGCTGGGTGATTCATGAACAATTTTAATATTGGGTGTGGCATTTATACGCCTGGCTTCCCATAATCGCACATAGCCGGATAGCCGTGCCAGACCGTGCGAATCGATACCCCGAAGGTCGGCCGAGAGCAATACCTCGGTGGCGAGGTTGGCATCATCATCGGAGCATCCAATTTTTTTGAAAATAGCAAGACTGAAGTGCTTAAGGGATTCAACCTGAAATATGTGTTCATCTGTCATGGCGCAAAGATAATCTCAATTGAATAAGCCATCCTAAAACCATTTCGTGGTGCAGCACGATTTTAAGGTTAATTTCGTTATGGAATTTGCCCGATCGGTGCATCTGGCAATAAACTAAAGTACTATGAAGCGAACCATCTTTATTTATCTGCTGGTGGCCATGTTCCCGGCATTTTCCCAATCCGAAAAGCAAGTAGATTCCAAAATCAGTAGAGTGACGGTGTTTTTGAACCGGGCTCAGGTAACGCGCGAGGTAAAAACACGTGTAGAAGCCGGGCGCACAAATCTTATTGTATCAGGCTTGACTTCGCAACTTGATCAGGAAAGTGTTCAGGTTTCGGGGAAGGGAAACATCGTAATTCTTGGAATAAATCATAATCAGAATTACCTGAGTGAGTTCAATATGCCCAAGAAATTGGTGACATTAAGGGATTCGCTTGAGATCTATAAACGCCAGCTTGCGCAGGAGCAAAACCAAAAGGATATCCTCACGAAAGAAGAACAAATGATTTTGAGCAATCAGAAAATTGGCGGGGCTAACCAGAACGTTTCGGTAAATGAACTTAAAGCCATGGCCGATTTTTACCGCACCCGGTTGGGTGAAATCGGTTTATCGAAGATGAAAGCTGATGATAAGATTAAAAAAATCAACGAGCGCATGACCAGACTTAACCAGCAGATACGCGAACAAAACGAATTGTACAGTCGCAACACCAGTGAAATTGTGATCAGCGTTTCTGCAGATGCAGCCACAAGTGTAGAACTGGAAGTAAATTATGTGGTAGGTAATGCCGGCTGGTACCCGGTGTATGATTTACGGGCTATCAATACCAAAGCCCCCGTGCAGTTAAGCTATAAGGCCAACGTGTTTCAAAGTACCGGTGAGGAGTGGAGTAATGTTCGCCTGAAACTTTCAACCGCTAACCCAAGCCTGGGCGGTGTAAAACCTGAACTGTATAGCTGGTATCTTGATTTCTACCAACCTCCTTATGTTGGTCTTAAAGGCAAGGCTGCCGGTGTTCAGGTACAACGCTCTGTTGATAAGCGGGAAGATATGCCTGCTGAGGAACTTAGCATGGCGATGCCGAGTGTTTCTAATGTTGCAGACTTTACACAAACCATACAAACATCATTGAACACCGAGTTTGATATCAGTTTACCCTACACGGTTTCGTCTGCTGCTAAACCTACGTTGGTTGACATTCAAAAGCATGATATGAAAGCAGTGTACCAATATGCGGTGGCACCCAAGCTGGATGCTGATGCCTTTCTGTTGGCAAAAGCTGTAGGCTGGGAAGATTTTAACCTGCTGCCGGGCGAGGCCAATGTTTTTTTTGAAGGAACCTTTGTGGGGAAAACATTTATCGATCCGAACAATTTGAAAGACACACTTTCGGTTTCGTTGGGCAGGGATAAGCGTATTGTTGTGAAACGTGAAAAGGTTAAGGATTTTACCACGCGAAGAACCATTGCTTCCAATTTACGCGAAGCCTATGCGTGGGAAATTTCGGTGCGCAATACCCGAAACGAACCCGTAAAGATTACCGTAGAAGATCATTTGCCGCTTTCCCGTAACAGCCAGATTGAGGTTACGGTACTGGATGTAGGCGGAGCAAAACATAATAAGGATACCGGTAAACTTTTATGGGACATGAACCTTCAACCGAACGAAACCCGCAAAGTGGTTTTTAAATATGAGGTTAAGTATCCGAAGGATAGGCAGATTAGTGGGTTGTAGAGTTTTCCGAAATCATATCGAGAAATGAAATTAACCACAAAGTGACACGAAGAGGGCGCAAAGTTCACAAAGAAAGGGCTCAACCATTAGCTCTTGTCTCTTTGTGATCTTTGTGCCTTCTCAGAGGTCTTTGTGGTTTGCATTTTTTACATATTGGAATCACGTTTAAGAACAGCTTTTTGAAGCATTACTTCACCCCAAGATAATCCCAATTAATAAGTGCATTCCACACCAGCGGAGCATCGTGATGATTCAGGTAGCGGTGTAATGGATCAAACGTAAAGGCAATCACCCTGCCTTTTCCAATAGGCACATTGAATATGCCGCCATGCCCGATGATGGTTTGCTCGTTGCGCACCATGCCCGATAATACATAGGGCTGTTCCTTTGCCGGTTTGGTTTCTTCTTTTTTGATCTCTTTTCTATCGGGCATACCCATGATCGGGCCGGTGTAGGGTTCTTCATCCTTCAACGGTTTGCTTCCGTATTGGAGCAGCATCATATCGCGGCTGTATTTTTCAACCTGATACAACGGACCGTTGCCCCGGAAAATATGAAAGGTTTCCGGGTAACCGTAGAGAACAGGATGATTGGGCTTGCGTGCCTTTACGTTTACCACCGATCCCGGATGAAATAAACCGGCAGCACTATAAGGCTTCAGCACCTGGGCGATTCCGGTTTCGGCTGCCATTACCGTAGAGTTATCCAAGGTAATCAGCACGCCACCTTCTTCTACAAATTTTTTCAGGTTGTCGATACCGTCAAACCCGGGGCCACCGGTCATGTCGTTGGTGGCATCGGGAAAACCGTGTGAAGGGTAGGCCGCAGTTTTTGTGTACGGCATCGGGCCATATTTTTTGTCGATCTCATGAATAAAATCACTTGCCGAGCCCCTTGCCCGTGGCACCAGCACCACATCGAATTTTTTTCGCAAGCCACCAGCCTTTAAATCATCTTTATCAATGTATGTAAAGGGAATACCACGCTGATCAAACGTGTAACGCGACCATCCTTCGTCCTGCGTGTTGTACCACGTGTGGTAGATCGCAATGCGGGGCAAGGTTACAGCATGTTGTTTCTTAGTATCGGTTGCTGCTTTTGTGCTTTTCAAATCAAGACTAAACTGTGTTGTAATAGTTTTTGCCTGTGATGCTGTTAATCCTTTCATCACCACCGATCCGGCCGGCAGTGTATCGTTATCGATCACGCTTGCTGAATCCAGTACTATAAACTGGGCATTTTTGTTTTGTGCTTTTGCCCAGTACAGTGCGGGAAGCACAGTATTCTGGGCTTTGTATTTCAGCATATACGTTGAGCCTTCTCCATCCAGTTTCCCTTCATACTTAACATCCTGCGTAAGCAGCTTTAAATCCGGCAATGAATACTTAATGCTGTCTTCTTGTTTTACATCCACACCATACAAATAGCCAAGTGTCCACGCGATGTCATCATACGGAGGGAACTTGGCATCTTTCGGATAGTTTTGTTTGGTGAGCAGTGATACGGCCAGGTTACGGTAAGGCTGATCGAGCAGCACCACATAGTCGCCCTGCTTTTCACCTTTCTCGGCATAGTGCACTTCAATGGCTTGTGCTCGCAATTGGTTTACCAGGTAAGCTGCCATGGCAGGGTCGCGTTGGGCTTTTGGGATTACAAAAGCACGCGGCTTTTCTTCCTTACCTTTTCGGATGCTGTTAGCTCCTTTTTGATAAAAATTGCGCAGGAGAAGTTTGCCATTATTGGCAGCATAGGAAAGCGATGCCAGCACACCGGCCTGCATATAGTTGATATTATTTCGAGACGACCAATATACCTCTTGCGTTGGCGGATCAGGGCGGTACCATTCCTTGGTAGTGGCCGGATCACCGGCATAACGTTGATTGGAAAGATCGCGCAGGTAGGTATTGGCGCCAGCATTGCCAAACGTTTCATAAAACCTGCCGGTTGAGTTATGGTTGTTGGCTACCCAAATGCCATAGCCTGGCCACCAACCATCGTAAAACGCCCACGTGAAGCCGCCCGGTATTCCTTGTGCGGCCAGCGTGGTGATATCGTGGTTGGCCATGGTTTGCCACTCACCTACAGTAATCGGATCAACCTGTTCGTTGTATGGACCTGTGCCGGTAGAAATGTAAAGCAACGGGACCGATTCGTGAAGGTCGAGCATGACGGTAGGATGCCACTCGTAAAAAATTTTAAAGATCGCCCTGGTAATAGCTTGCGATACCTGTAAACCATCGCGGTTGTTATCATGGTAAATATATTTTCCCCAGTACGGAGCAGAGCGTGGGAAGCCGTCATCAAATTTATCGCGTGCTTTTGTATAACGATAGTACCAGTCTACTTGCTTATCGCGACCATCCGGTTCCGATACCGGATTGATCAACACAATGATGTTATTCCGAATTAATTTGATGTCTTCCGTTTCACCGGTTACCAACCGGTACGCCAGTTCCATCAGCATTTCGGGCGAACCCATTTCGGGCGAGTGCATGCCGCCATTGAGGTAGTATGCAGGTTTTGAATCACTGATAATTTTTTCAACGTCAGCAGGATTAACTTTTCGTGGATCGGCTAATAGGTCAAGTTGTTTTTTATAATGATCTGCCCGGCTTATCGCATCTTCATTTCCGATGACAGCTACATAGATAGGCCTGCCTTCCTCAGAAATACCGACTTGCTGCATATTCAGGTAAGGAGATGCATCCGCCAGTTTCTTATAGTAATCATATATTTCGGTTGTACGATGCATGACACCCGGTGCGCCAATAATTTCACCAAATACTTTGCGGGGCGAGGGAATAGTGGGGTGATCAACAACATTTAATACAGAGGTGGGTAAAAAGCGTTTGTCGGTTGTGTACTCCTTTATTTTCTGGTTATAGATCTCGTCAACTTGTTGCGCCTGTAAAAACGTGAGCGAGAGTGCATAGAGGAGTACAAGGCAGGTAATTTTGTAGTTCATGGCATTAGGTTTATGCATTTAAGGTAGCAGATTGGCAAGAATAAATTTCTCCGTTTACATAATATCTGACTTCACTCAATTTTATGAATTTTGTGTTTTAGAGTTTTAGTGGCTAAATAACTGGCCACAAAAGCACAAAAACACTAAAGTTTCTAATAAAGATTGCTGCTTAAAAAGTATGACTTTTCGGTAGACATTCTAAAAACCGTCAAGACGCAGAGAAATCGCGAATACTCACATAAATCACTTACCTTCGAAAAGCGTGACGACAACCTCCTTTAAAATTTCAGATATCGAATATGAAGAATAATGTATTTTTTATAGCGCTTGTGGCGGCCATGGCCGGCTTCCTTTTTGGCTTCGATACGGTGGTAATCTCCGGTGCCAATCTCCCTATCAAAAATTTGTGGAATACATCACCCTGGTTTCATGGATTTTTTATCATGTCGATGGCGCTGTGGGGTACTGTAATAGGCGCCTTGTTTGGCGGGGCACCAACGGAGAAGTATGGCCGTAAGAAAGTTTTGTTTTGGATTGGGTTATTGTACACCGCCTCAGCCATTGGTTCGGCATTGGCTCCCGATCCCTATACGTTTTCCTTCTTTCGGTTTATAGGAGGTATAGGTGTTGGCATTTCTTCTATCGCGGCTCCAACGTACATCGCAGAAATTTCTACTTCAGGAATGCGCGGCCGTTTGGTGGCGATGTACCAGTTCAATATTGTATTTGGCATATTGATAGCCTTTATCTCCAACTACCTTTTACAAGGCTTTGGTGGCATCAACGATTGGCGCTGGATGCTGGGTGTGGAGGCCTTGCCTGCAATTTTATATACGGTAATGGTTATGCGTGTTCCTGAAAGTCCGCGATGGTTGATTACCAAAAAGAACGACACGGAAACAGCGAAGAAAGTTTTGGCAGATCTTGGATCGGTTAATCCTGCTGAAGATGTCAAGACCATTAAAGCAGCGAATGAGCGCGTAGAAAGTGCTCACCACCATGAACCCTTCTTTAGCCGCAAGTACGGTAAGCTTATTCTGTTGGCTTTCTTCATAGCCTTTTTCAATCAGCTCTCCGGAATCAATTTTATTCTATACTACGCCCCGGAAATTCTTGAGCGTGCCGGACTTGCCGCTAAAGATTCGCTATTCAATTCAATAGCTATCGGGGGTGTAAATCTTATTTTCACCTTTGTGGGTCTTTACCTCATCGACCGGACCGGAAGAAAGAGTTTGCTAGTCATTGGATCATTGGGTTACATCATCAGTCTTTCGGTGGTGTCCTATTCTTTTTATGTTGGTGCAAGCCCCGGGTTAATGATGACCTTTTTACTGGTTTTTATTGCATCACATGCCATGGGTCAGGGCTCTGTTATCTGGGTGTTTATTTCTGAGATTTTTCCAAACGCCATACGGGCTTATGGCCAATCGTTTGGATGCAGTGTGCACTGGGTTTTTGCCGCGATCATAACCTTAATCACCCCTGTATTTTTGGATCAATCGAAGGGATTATTACGAAACGATCCGTGGATTATCTTCGCTTTTTTTGCGGGCATGATGGTACTGCAGCTACTATGGGTGTTGATAAAATTCCCGGAAACAAAAGGCGTGTCGCTGGAGGACATTCAAAAGAAACTTCGAATCAGCTAAAGGTTTTTGCTTACGTGTATAAGCGCCCCCTCTTTTAGTGAATAGCTGGATACACGAATGTTTGTGATGGGATGGTGATCCAGAATATAACGGATCAGGCAGCACGCCACCACAATCATATCCACCCGCATTTCAATCATGCCTGGCATGGCCAGCCGTGCTATGCGGTCTTTTGTCAATAGTTCGTTATAAATTTTATTGAACCCTTCCAGCGATAATGGCGTTTCGCGATCATCATCATTTTTGAAAATGGAATGCTGTATACAATAAATATCACTTAGTGTATCAAACGTGCCGGAGGAACCAACCATTATTTCTGGTTTATAAATGGTTAATGCTTCAAATAGAGGTGATAATGTTTTCTGAAAGTGGTGATTAAGTTTAGAGATTTCAGCCAGGGCTATCGGATCGCTTTTATGAAACAATTCCAGCAGTCGTTGCGCCCCGATCTCAATACTTTTCTTCCAGAAAATCTGGTTTTCATCGCCAACAATAAACTCAACGCTCCCTCCTCCAATATCGATTATCAATGATTTGGTATCCCCCAGGTTAACGGCAGAGCAAACACCGTGATAAATGAATTCTGCTTCCTGATCTCCTGAAATAAGGGTCACATGAATGCCGGTTTCAGCCTTTATTTTCGCCAGCACTTCTTCGTTATTGGTTGCATTTCGTAATGCACTGGTGCCAAAGGCAAAAACATTGGTTATTTGCAGGGAGTCTATTTTCTTTTTAAAAAAGTTGAGGGTTTGTATAGCCCGCTCTAAACCATCCGAGGGGATTACATTTTCGTTGATGCCACCTTTCCCGATCTTTACAGCTTGCCGGTCGCGGTGGGCAATGTGAAACGAATCACCCAGTTTTTCGGCAATCAACAGGTGAAAGGTGTTCGTTCCTAAATCAATAATGGCCAGCCGGTTGTTCATGATGAATTTGGGTCAATTTAATACTTCCTTTAACTATATTTCGAACCTAAATTCAGGTCATGGCAAAGCGAGAACATAACGATCCCGTCCTACGGCAAAAGTTTGATGAGTTAGAAAGAAAGAGTAAAGAATCCCTTTTAGGTGGAGGAGAAAAACGAATTGATCAGCAACATAAAAAAGGAAAACTAACCGCCAGGGAAAGGATCCAGCTGTTGGTTGATGAAGGTTCGTTTGAGGAGCTCGGAAAATTTGTGATGCACCGATGCAAGGATTTTGGGCTGGATAAAGAATATTACCTGGGTGATGGAGTGGTAACAGGTTTTGGTACGGTGAATGGCAGGTTGGTATATGTTTTCTCACAGGACTTCACTGTGTTTGGCGGATCCTTGTCGGAGACCCATGCGGAGAAAATTGTAAAGCTGATGGAGTTGGCGATGAAAAATGGCGCACCCATCATTGGCCTTAACGACTCCGGTGGTGCGCGTATACAGGAAGGTGTGGTTTCACTGGGGGGCTATGCTGATATCTTTTACCGGAATACGTTGGCCTCTGGCGTGATTCCCCAAATATCTGCTATCATGGGCCCTTGTGCCGGTGGAGCGGTTTACTCTCCCGCCATTACCGATTTTATTTTGATGGTAGAAAATACCTCATTCATGTTTGTTACCGGTCCAAATGTAGTAAAGACTGTTACCCATGAAGATGTAACATCAGAGGAATTAGGCGGTGCTATGACGCACAGTACCAAAAGCGGTGTTACACACTTTGCCTGTACAAATGAATTGGAATGCATCCAGTACATTAAAAAACTGCTGAGCTACATGCCTCAAAACTGTGAAGATGAAGCTCCGCGGTTGCCTTATACAATTGGTGACGAAAGCCGTCCGAAACTAAATGAGATCATTCCATCCAATCCAAACCAGCCCTACGATATGCGTGAGGTGATTGATGGTATTGTTGACGAAGGATCATTCTTTGAAGTGCATAAAAACTTTGCCGAAAATATTGTTGTTGGTTTTGCGAGACTTGCCGGTCGTAGTGTTGGTGTTGTGGGAAACCAACCGGCTTCACTGGCAGGCGTATTGGACATTGATGCCAGCGTGAAAGGTGCACGCTTTGTGCGCTTTTGCGATAGTTTTAATATTCCGCTGTTGGTGTTGGAAGATGTTCCGGGATTTTTACCGGGCACCGATCAGGAGTGGAACGCCATCATTACCAATGGAGCCAAATTGTTGTATGCTTTTTCAGAAGCTACCGTGCCACGCGTAACGGTGATTACGCGAAAAGCTTATGGCGGTGCTTATGATGTAATGAATTCAAAGCACATTGGAGCCGATATGAACTATGCCTGGCCAACAGCAGAGATTGCCGTAATGGGAGCGAAGGGCGCAGCCGAGATTATTTTCAAAAAGGACATTTCGGAGGCGGCTGATCCGCAAGCCAAGCTCAATGAAAAAGTAGATGAATATACCCGCAAATTTGCGAACCCTTACCGTGCTGCGCATCGTGGGTATATTGATGAAGTTATTTACCCCGATCAAACACGTGAGAAATTAATTCGTGCGTTTCAGATGTTGGAAAATAAGGTGGCTACCTTGCCAAAGAAAAAACACGGTAACATTCCGTTATAATTAAGTTGATCAAAAATCGTTTAATCAATATCACTATGGACAAAAAAAGTAAATCCTTTCTCTTTGAATACCTTAACAATGCATCACCCACAGGTTTTGAACATTCCGGTCAGCAGATTTGGTTGAACTACCTGAAGCCCTATATTGACGACTACATGGTTGATGTGTACGGCACGGTGGTGGGTGTGGTTAACCCTAAGGCATCGTACAAAGTTGTTATTGAAGCCCATGCCGATGAGATTTCGTGGTTTGTTGGCTACATCACAGATGATGGTTATATCTATGTAAAACGCAACGGAGGTTCAGATCACCAGATTGCACCTTCCATGCGGGTCAATATCCATACTGATAAAGGCATTGTAAAAGGAGTATTTGGCTGGCCGGCTATTCACGTTCGTGATGCCGCGAAAGAAGAACCACCTTCGTTGAAAAATATTTTCATTGATATTGGCTGTGAATCGAAAAAGGAAGTGGAAGCGCGTGGCGTTCATGTTGGTTGTGTTATTACGTTTGAGGATGAATTGATGGAGATGAACAAGAATTACCTCGTAGGCCGTGCATTGGATAACCGCATGGGTGGATTTATGATTGCTGAGGTAGCCAGAAGGTTGAAAGAAAATAAGAAAAAGCTTCCTTTCTGTCTTTACATCGTGAACTCGGTGCAGGAAGAAATCGGGTTGCGGGGTGCTGAAATGATTTCCCGCAGGCTAAAACCCGATCTGGCCATCTGTACCGATGTGACCCACGATACCTGCTCTCCGATGTACAATAAGAAAGATACAGGATACATTAAATGTGGAACAGGACCGGTTTTATGTTACGGTCCCGCTGTACAGAACAATGTTCTTAAAATGATCCTCCAAACGGCTGAGAAGAGAAAGATACCGTTCCAACGTCAGGCCGTGAGCCGGTCAACAGGCACAGACACAGATTCCTTTGCCTATTCGGCTGAGGGTGTTGCTTCGGCACTCATTTCTCTTCCGCTGAAATACATGCATACCACTGTTGAAACTGTTCATAAGGACGATGTGGAGAACGTGATCAAGCTTATTTATGAGGTATTGCTTCAGGTTAAGCCCGGGCATGATTTCCGGTACATAAAATAGGGTTGATTTAGCTTTTAAAGCCAATTTCAGCTTTTCAGTTAAAGATTTGAAGGTCTCATTTTTGGACAAAAATGAGACTTCTTTTTATGCAATTCTTCGTTTTTAAGCTAAAAAATGGGTTCCTTCAATGAACCCAATGTTTTTGCACCACTTTTGTATAACCCGGTTGTTTTGAAAAGTAGGGTAAAACCTTACATCAGAAAGATAAGAACAGGCTTAGGAAATACTGAGTTTTAAGGGTAGCCTACTTTTGTATCGTTAAGGTTGAACAAAAAACAAAAACAAATATTTAAACCTCTCTAGTTATGAAAAAAGTAAGCTTAATTCTTTTCGCCATCGCACTTAGCGTGGCATCTTTCGCACAAGAAAGACCGAATCACGAAATTCATGCTGCTATGCTTTTCAACTTTATAAAGTATGTGCAGTGGCCTGACGATGGAGCAGGTGGTGATTTTGTTGTGGGCGTTATTGGTGAAGATGATGTATTCAACACCTTAAAGGCCTGGTACGATGGCAAACCCAAAGGCAGCAAGAAGTATGTGATCAAGAAACTTTCTTCTGGCGCTGACACAGGCGATTGCCAGGTAGTGTACATTGGAAAGAACAAGAGTAAAGAGTTTGATGTGGTAAAGACTGCAGTTAACGGGAAACCCGTACTTACCGTAACCGATGGTAACGGTCTTGGCCAGAAAGGCAGCTGCATCAACTTTAAAGTTATTGACGGCAAATTAAAGTGGGAGCTTAACCAATCTACTTTCAGCAACTCGAACCTCAAGGTTTCGAACCAGTTAAGCTCAATGTCAATTCTGATTTAATCCTGAGAATGTTATTACCTCCCCACGACCCACGGGGCGGTAAGTTTTAACGAACTAAGTTTACTTGGTACACGTTTTAACTAAACTATAACGCGCAGGGGCACGGAGTTTTATTGAGAGGGTCTTTCTTCGTGTGCTCTGTGCGTTTTCCATCAAAGGGCTCCTTTTGCAAACAAAAGGGGCTCTTTTACTTTTGTACCCATGGTGACAAAAACCTTTGTCGATCAAATGGGGAGTACGGTAAGGGTTCCCGAGAAGCCAAAAAGAATCGTCTCCCTGGTTCCCTCCCAAACTGAATTGTTGGCTTCCCTTGGCCTGAATAACGAAGTAGTAGGCATAACCAAATTCTGTATCCATCCAAAATGTTGGCTAAAAGAGAAAGCAATTGTTGGTGGAACAAAAAACTTTCATTTCGATACCATTGATGAACTGCGGCCTGATTTGGTTATTGGCAACAAAGAGGAGAATTATCAGGCTGGCATACAGGAATTGCAGGCACGTTATCCGGTGTGGATGAGTGATATTGAGGTAGTGGAAGATGCTATTAAAATGATTGATGAAATTGGAAGAATAACAACCCGTGAGAGCGAAGCAGCAAATTTGATCGGTATGATTCAGGATTCTTTTAGAAAGATAGATCCGTTACCTCCCTTGCGTGTTCTGTACCTGATGTGGCGAAAGCCGTGGATGGGAGTAGCCCAAGGCACATTTATAAATTCGATGCTTCAACTTACGGGCTTGAGAAACTGTGTTACCCAAGCTTTCCGATACCCCGAGCTTTCGGATGATGATATCCGGTCGCTAAAACCTGATTTGATTTTTCTTTCTTCTGAACCTTATCCATTTAAGAAAAACCACATGCAGGAAATTCAAAGTATTTTGCCTGCCTGCAAAGTAATTTTGGTTAATGGTGAGATGTTTTCATGGTATGGAAGCCGGATGCAATTGTTCGGCAGTTATGTTAATAACCTTCGGTCGCAGATAATTTAAACCCTACGCTCTGCAAATCATTCCAAAATCCAGGGTATGATTTTTTTACAACACCAGGATTTTCCAACGCGATATCAGCCAGGCAAGCCAGCGGGGCAAAGGCCATGGCCATGCGATGGTCGAGGTAGGTGTTGATGGCGGTAATTTTATCCGGCAATTTTTGTGAAGGCACCAATTTCCAGTCTGAGCCGGTTTCAATAAGCTGTGCGCCAATTTTTTGGAGCTCATGGTGGAGTGCGCTGATGCGGTCAGTCTCTTTTATGCGCAGGCTTTCCAACCCGGTGAAAGTGCCTTTTATGCCTTTTGCGGCACATACCACCGCCACGGTTTGTGCCAGGTCCGGGCAATGGGTAAAATCCCAACTGAATTCAGGCAGTGTATCCTTTTTAGTAAGTAAAAGTGTATTTCCTCGTGGCTCTGCTTTTACGCCAAGTTGCTCCATCATGTCAACAATTACACGATCACCCTGAAGGGAACGTAAGGCTATGTTGGGCAAGGCAATTTCAGCGTCAGTTGCCAAGGCTGTAAATGCAAACCAATAGCTTGCTGCCGACCAATCTGCCTCAACGGAATATTTCACAGGCTTATAAACTTGATGCGGAATTTCAATGTGGGCATCCTGAGACGCCACCTCAATACCAAACCTTCGCATAAGTGAGGCAGTCATTTCAATATAAGGCTTGCTCCCTATTTTGCCCTCCAGGATCAGCCTTAGTCCCTTTGGCAGCGATGGACCAATCATCATTAACGCGGAAATGTATTGGCTGCTTACATCGCCCCTGATGTTCAGTTGATTTGTTTGCTGGCTCTCAAACCCCAATATTTCAATGGGCGGGAAGCCCTCTTTTTCAAGGTACTCAACCTGGCCCCCAAGTTTTCTCAACGCATCCACAAGGATACCAATGGGCCGTAGCTTCATACGCGCTGTTCCGGTAAGTATTTTTCGTTGTTTGCTTACGGCCAGGTAGGCGGTTAGAAATCGCATGGTGGTGCCCGCATCTTCAACATCCAATACAGGGTCGGTTGAATGGATCAATCGCCTCATCAGAACTGTATCGTTGGCCTCCGAAAGATTCAACAATTCAGACTGGCCTCCGGCCAGTGCATCTAAAATCAGAACCCGGTTGCTGATGCTTTTGGACGCGGGCAAGCTAGCGACTATTCCTGATAGCCTTTCGTTTTTTTTGATATGTATGAAGGAGTTCATTGAATACGAATAGTTGTTAGGACACCTGCAAATTAGTTAAAGATTTCTTCAAGCCCGTGAAACAAATGATCAACAAAACCAGTTAACTTTGCTATATGAATACTACAGGAAAAATAACGTTGGGATTAGGGATTGCTTCGGCAGCCGTTTTAGCAGCGTGGCTTTTTACTGGCGACAGAAAAAAGAAAACCACTGACTACTTAGCTAAAAAAGCGGAAGACCTGAAACAAAGCATTAAGAAGAAGATTGAGGCTTTCGATGATTCGGAAGCACATTATATCTGATTCGAAGCATAAAATGCCAGAGCATCTACAATCTCATCCTCAGTAACTTCACAATCCCACCGGGCTTTCCCGATGCCTTCGGAAAGCACGCATAAAATCCTTTTGCCCTTATTTTTTTTGTCCTGACTGCATAGTCCTGCAATGACGGGCAAATTCTCTGAACCAATGTTCAGCTTTCCGAATTCTTTTAGAATATATCCGGAAATTTCATTCAGTTCAATCTCGCTGAGCATCCCCCGCTTCATGGAAAGCCATGCTTCAGCCACCAATCCGGCAGCGACAGCTTCACCGTGTAGAATTTTGTTCCCTTGTTTCAAGCAATATGATTCAAGCGCATGGCCTATGGTGTGCCCTGCATTCAAAATTTTTCTCAAGCCTTGTTCTGTAGGGTCCTGTTGCACAACAGAAGACTTAAACTCAGCCGAATGGCGGAGTAATACGTCCCAGGGCTGATTGTCCAACGCGTTGCTGCGAAGCTCATTCCACAAGGTTCGATCAGAGATCAGGGCATGTTTGATTACTTCAGCAAAGCCAGAACGTAATTCTGCCGGAGGCAAGGTTTTTAGAAAGTCACTGTTGATTATGGTAAGCCTGGGTTCCTTAAAAATACCTATATGATTTTTCAGGTGCAGGAAATCAATACCTAATTTTCCGCCAATGCTGGCATCGGCCATAGCCAGGAGGGTAGTGGGTACCAATATAAAATCTATTCCCCGCTTGTAAGTAGCGGCACAAAAACCACCCATATCGCCCAGTACACCACCCCCCAACACCACTAAAATGGAATGCCGGTCCAATTCAAGGTTGGTCATTTGTGTCCAGATTTCTTCGCACGTTTTTAAGGTTTTGTTTTCTTCTCCGCTGGGCACGGAAATAAGCGTATGATCCGGAAGGTGCGATTGCAATAAGGGATAGCAGTGAGTTTGGGTATTTTCATCCGCCAAAAGCATCACTTTACTAAACGACCATTTTTGCAGGTAGAGATTCAGGAATGGCCCTGGGTTGTCGGTTAGTTTGATGTTGTTCGGGAGCATTACTTTTCGGGTTCCGAGGTTTTGTTCATGATTTCGGTTTGTATGCGGATGGATTCATCATGGATGATTTTGTACAATTCGCGTATGAAATCAGGTGAAAGATGCACGAGGCTGGCCCACTCAGGTCGGGTACTCATAATTTCATTCCAGCGTTCCAACTGAAATACGGTAACATTATTTTCTTTTTTATACTCTCCGATTTGCTCGGTTAGTTTCGTGCGCGTGGATAGCAAGTCAATAAGTTCCTGATCGAGGTGATCAATTTTTTCGCGCAAAGCCTCCAGTTGATTTAAAAACAAAGCGTTGGATGACAGCCGTTCGGCTACCCGAAGGTCGTTGATGATTTCAGCTAGCCTGTGGGGAGTAACCTGTTGCTGCGCATCACTCAGGGCATGGTCCGGATCGGGGTGCGTTTCGATCATCAGCCCATCATAATCAAGATCAAGGGCTTTTTGGGACACTTCAAAAATCATGTTGCGGTTACCGGCAATATGGCTCGGATCGGCAATCAGGGGGATATCCGGATGCAGGATTTTCAATTCAAGCGCAATTTGCCACAGGGGCTGATTGCGGAACCGCGATTTTTGAAACGATGAAAAGCCCCGGTGAATGGCACCGAGCTTTTGAATGCCTGCGCGGTTCAGCCGTTCAAGTGCTCCAATCCATAGCGATAGCTCAGGGTTGATTGGATTCTTAACCAGCACAATCTTATCGGTTCCAGGTAAGGCATCGGCAATTTCCTGAACGGTAAAAGGATTTACCGTAGTGCGTGCGCCTACCCAAAGTATTTCAATGCCGGCTTCACAAGCAAGCTCAACATGCGTAGGATTGGCCACTTCAATGGCAAATGCCAAACCGGTTTCCTGTTTTACTTCTTTTATCCAGCTCAATGCTTCCTTGCCCTTGCCTTCAAACGAGTTGGGGCGCGTACGGGGTTTCCATACACCGGCACGCATAACGGAAATGCCCATGCCTTTAAAGGCTTGAGCAATCGCCATAAGTTGTTCGGGGCTTTCTGCACTGCAAGGCCCGGCAATCAACAGGGGTTGCTGGGGAGTTTTATACGCAGAGATCCAATTGGTGAGCTTCATAAAGTCAGAAAATTAAACAAAGCCTGGAACATATAATCAATGGCATGGCAGGAACAACTAAGGGGTTATAAAGTTTTAAGGAAGCTTTTAAGCCTGATGAACGACCTTGTAACTTAGGAAGTGCCCTCTATATTTACACCATATTTATTTATGGAATCAGTTACCAAAATTTCCTTTGACGATACCGCTACAGCATTTGCCTACAAGACTGACGCTGAGCTTAAAAAGGCCAATTTTATTTTTTCCCTGGTCAACCATCCGTGGATTTCGGCCATGGCAACAGGCTTGGTCAAAATTGCCCTTGCCTTGCGGCTGCCCGTGGAGGGTATAATTAAGAAAACCGTGTTTTATCATTTTTGTGGCGGTGAAAGCATTGATAAGGCAGCCCATGCCGTAGAGGTTTTGGGAAAGTTTCATGTAGGCGCCATTCTTGATTATTCTGTAGAGGGTGAAAAATCTGAAATTGGTTTTGATGCTACGTTGGAGGAAACCCTGCGTACCATTGAAAAAGCACACGGCTCATCCAACATTCCATTTTGTGTATTTAAACCAACCGGCTTAGGCTCAGCCGAACTACTGACCAAAGTTCAGGCGAATGAAAAACTTTCACCCGAGGAGGAGGCGGCCTACCAACGCATCATCAACCGGTTCGATCGTGTATGTGCAAAAGGTCATGCATACGGAATACCCATCATGATTGATGCGGAAGACTCGTGGTACCAAAACCCGATCGATCGTATTGCGCTGGACTTGATGAAAAAGTACAACCAACAGAAGGCGATTGTGTACAATACCTATCAGCTCTATCGCACAGCCGGCCTGCCTAATTTGCGTAATCATTTTCATGAGGCGGTAATGCACAACGTTTACTTTGGTGCCAAGCTGGTGCGCGGAGCCTACATGGAAAAAGAAAGGGCACGTGCCGAAAAAATGGGTTATGAAAGCTCCATCCATCCCAACAAAGTAGCTACCGATGAAGCGTTTAATAGGGCGTTAGCCTTTTGTATCGATAACAAGCAACGTGTTTCTGTTATGTGCGGCTCGCACAATGAATACAGCAATCATTTCTTAACCGTGCTGATGGAAAAACACGGCATGAAACCTGATGATAAGCGTGCCTGGTTTGCCCAGCTCTACGGCATGAGCGATAATATTTCTTTTAACCTGGCGAAGGCTGGATACAATGTGGTGAAGTACCTGCCCTATGGACCAGTTCGTTCGGTTATGCCGTACCTGCTACGCAGGGCTGCGGAGAATACTTCGGTAGCCGGACAAAGCAGCCGTGAATTGACGTTTATTAAGAAGGAGTTGAAGCGGAGAAAAAATAAATCAATTTGATATAACGATGAGGAAAATCTTATTATTAGCCACACTTTTATTCCCTCTTTATTCCATTGCCCAATTTGGTGTAGCCTATCATCAATCTCAAATACCATTTATAAGTTTTAACTACGAGTTTAAGGAAAGGCTGCGGCCGGAGTTACGGATTTTAACGGATGTTTATTGGGATATTGAGCAGCTTGAGGGTATAATAAATTATAACATCCTGGCAAAGCCTGATTATTCCTTTTATGTAGGTGGTGGTTTAAATTTTTATTACGAAAGTTTGGTGTTTCCTGTGGGCTTCAATTTTTATCCTTTTGAGCGTAAGAAACTCGGCTTCCACATTGAATTAACTCCATTTGTTTCTGACGACCTTATTTTACGTGGAAGTTGGGGTATCCGTTATCGGTTCAAAAAGGAGTAGCGTTAATATTTTAATATATCCTGAAGTGTTTTGATGATCATAGCCAGTTGATCTTTTTCAATATCTCCTAATTTGTGGATAAATCTTTCTTTTGAAATCGATCGTATGTGAAAAACCAGTATTTCAGATTCCCCCATTAAGCCATTGGTTTTAGTTGGTTTTAAAACCGGATTGCCTTTGTAACGCTTAATCTTAGTTGTTAGTGGAGCGGCAATCACCACATTCAAATGTTGGTTGAGTAAATTTCCGCTGATGATTACCACAGGACGCTTACCGGCTTGCTCACTGCCCTTTATGGGGTTAAGGTCGGTAAACCAGATTTCTCCCTGCTTCATTTTTCCAATTGATTGAGGTAATCCGCCATACCTTCCTCAGCCAGGGTAAGTATATCCTTATCAGTTGCTGCTTGCCGGTACGATTTACTGTACTCAGCCTTTTCAAGGTGTTCAAGGTATAGTCGCAGGGCATTTTCAATGAGTTTGTTTTTGGGCACAGAGAGTGATTTGGCCTTTTCCGCAAGTTGCTTGAGCAGGTTGTCCGGAAGGGTACTGGTGAAGGTGGCCATTGTGTTTAATATTTATGAATTGTAAATATAATCCATATTACAGTAATAAGGTTTCTTAGCCCGTTATTTCCCTTATTTTTGCAGAAAAACCGGAGTGTGCAAAGTAAAGACGACATATTAGATTACTTAAGGAAAAACAAGCCGCTTTTCCAACAGAACTTTCACGTAAAGAGGATAGGTCTGATTGGGTCTTTTTCCAGGGATGAGCAGCATAAAGAAAGCGATATTGATCTTATTGCTGAATTTGAGCCGGGTACCAAGGATTTGTACTTACTGAAAGCCAGGCTTAGGCGAATGATGGAAAAACAGTTTGAGCGAAAAGTGGAAATTTGCCGGGAAAAATACCTGAAGCCTTATTACCGAAAACGGATTCTTAAGGATGCCATCTATGTCTGAAAAGGATCTCGCTAATCTTGAAGCGATTATAGATTCCATAAAGAAAATAATCAGGTTTACTTCAAAATTTGATAACCCTGATTCATTTTATGATGATGAGCAGGCGTTTGATGCAGTATTGATGAATTTCGTAATTATTGGAGAAACCGTATCAAAGCTAAGCCAGCCTCTAAAAAAAGAAACAAAGCAAGTGCCGTGGATAAAAATCAAGGCTTTCAGAAATATAATTGCCCATAATTACTTCGGGGTTGATGCGGAAGAAGTATGGCAGATCATAAACGATCAACTTCCAGATTTAAAAGTTGAAATAACCAAGATTATCAAGAAGCGTAACTAATATGAATTTAAGCGAACAGGAAATCATACGCAGGCAGGCGAAAGAAGAATTGGAAAAACTGGGCATTGATCCCTACCCGGCAGAGCTTTTCGAAGTGAATGCTTCGGCCGCTGAGATTCTTGAAAACTACGAGCGTCACAAAAGCGACTATCGCCAGATTTCCATTGCCGGCCGAATTATGAGCCGCAGGATTATGGGCTCGGCCTCCTTTGCTGAACTCCAGGATGAAACAGGCCGTATTCAAATCTACATTCGCAGGGACGACATATGCCCCGGTGAAGATAAAACACTCTACAACACCGTGTTTAAAAAACTCATCGACATTGGCGATATCGTAGGGGTGAAGGGTTACGGATTTACGACACAAACCGGGGAAATATCCATTCATGTAACCGCGTTTAAAATACTTTCCAAGTCGCTAAAGCCGTTGCCTATCGTAAAAGAAACGGTAGATGAACAAGGTGTAACGCACAAGCACGATGCCTTCAGCGACCCTGAACAACGCTACCGCATGCGCTATGTCGATTTGATTGTTAACCCTGAGGTGCGCGACACCTTTGTTAAGCGTACCAAACTGGTAAACTCCATGCGGCAGTACCTGAACGACAAGGCTTATCTTGAAGTTGAAACCCCCATACTGCAACCACTCTATGGTGGGGCAGCGGCCCGTCCTTTTAAAACACACCACAATACGTTGGACATGACATTATACCTGCGTATTGCCAACGAGTTGTATTTGAAACGATTGATTGTTGGCGGCTATAATGGAGTGTACGAATTCTCGAAAGATTTCAGGAACGAAGGTATGTCGCGGTTCCACAATCCGGAGTTTACGCAGGTTGAGTTATACGTAGCCTATAAAGATTATTTCTGGATGATGGACCTGGTGGAGGAGATGATCGAAAAAGTTGCCCTTGATTTGCACGGCACCACCAAGGTAAAGGTTGGAGAATACGAAATTGATTTCCGCAGACCGTGGAAACGGTTCACCATGTTTGAAGCGATACTACATTTTACGGGCATTGATATTTCCGCTATGGATGAAGTCGCTTTGCGCGAAACGTGTACCAAGCTTCATGTTCCGGTAGATGAAACCATGGCTAAAGGAAAACTGATTGATGCGATTTTTGGTGAGAAGTGCGAGCCCTTGCTCATCCAGCCAACCTTTATCATGGATTACCCGGTGGAGATGTCGCCACTGGCCAAGAAACACAGGAGTAAGCCTGGATTGGTGGAGCGATTCGAAGCTATTTGTAACGGGAAAGAAATCTGTAATGCTTTCTCTGAGTTAAATGATCCTATTGATCAGCGTAAGCGTTTTGAAGAACAACTGGAGTTGGGCAAACGTGGCGATGAAGAAGCCATGACGTTGGATGAAGATTTTCTTCGTGCCCTTGAATTTGGCATGCCGCCTACAGCAGGCCTGGGTGTGGGTATCGACCGGTTGTGCATGATCATGACCAACTCACCTTCCATACAGGATGTTTTGTTTTTTCCACAAATGAAACCCGAAAAACAAGGTGGAGGATTTTCAGAGCGCGATGCCGAACAGTTGGGTATCCGAAAAGAACTTTTCCCGGTTCTTCAAAAACTGGGCATCCAATCCGTAGAACAATTGAAGTCCATGAAAGCGTCCAAACTTTTTAATGATGTGTGCGGACTTCGAAAAAAAATGAAGCTGGAGGATGTGAAGAACCCCACTATGGAAGAAGTGGAGGGCTGGTTGAAATAATTTACCTCAGGCTGTCGAGGAATGGTTTCCTGCGCTCCAGTTTTAAATCCTGGAGAACCGAAGCCTTAACGGCAATACGGAAATTATAGTAGGTGAACCTTCCAAAGGGGCCCCAGTTAAAGTTCATTGTCCAGCAATGCAGGTCGCGGGTTATGCCAACATTGGTTGTTGTAAATTCCATATTCTCAAAGTCGAAGCCAGAGTTGAAAGTGATTTTCCATTTTTCCGACAACGACATATCGCCTGAAAATTGAAGGGATTGTGAAATCTGGGGCTCAGCGTTTATAGGGCGTGAGTAATTCAAACTGTAATTGAGTTGAAGGCTCCAGGGAATATTAAAATCAATATACGTATCAGGGTTGGCCAGGTAATATTGCTTTTCCTGTTCCGGCATGTTGGAGCCTGCAATCCGCTCGCGTGTGTCTTGGTTTGCTTCACGCGCCTTTGGGTTCAGGTTCGATCCCAGGGCCAGCGTGGCCGAGGTTATCCGTCCGAGTTTTCCGCCCCGTATGGCCAATTGGTCTATTCTTCTCTCCCGCAAGGTTCCGTTTAAATTTCGTATGGGCACGCCTTCCGGATCAAGTACGTTGATAAAGGTGTAGGGGTCAAGAGTAGCGGCAATGTTAACATTAATGAGGTTATCGAGAATGTTTGTGTTGGCTGCAATGGAAATGGGGGCAAGCTTAAACGAATCGGCAATAATGTTGTACGATGTACCTAACGATAAACTGTTCAGCAAACTTACTTTTCTGGCCACGGTGTCTTTTGCCGACTTCACTTTCATTTCCAGGGTGTTACCCAGCCCTATACCAATGGAACCGCTTTTGCCGGTGGTAGAACCTCCGTACACTGCACCCTGGTGCCTGGATTGGTAAATGACACGGTCGTTTTGTTGTATGGCCTGAAAGTAATTATCGTACTTGGTGAAATCAGGCGTGTAGCCAATCGAAATGTTTGGGTTAACTACGTGGCGAATAGCTTTAATGTTGCCACGCTTAAAGAAATACGTTCCGTAAATACGGGTGTTAAAGCCAGTACTGAAGCTGTAGTTTGCTATGCGGTTAAACCCCCGAATGGTGTCTGTTGCCACCAAGGTGGGCCGGTTGTTAACAAGTTGGTATTCCCAATTATATTTTTCGAAGTACCATTTCTCTTCATAGGAAATTGATGGTGAAACCGTGAAGTAACGGAAGGCTTTAAACGAATACGATACAGGCATGGCGTGGCGGATGCCATTTCTCCCGTTTTCAATAAAGGTTGAAAGATTAGAAAATGTAAAAGGTGCAATACTATCCTGCAGCGGGTTGCTGCCCACCCTTCCCAGGTTATTGGTTATACGATTGGTGGCGGCCATACTATACCCAATTGAAAAGTTATCGAGCTTGGTGGGCGTTCCGTCTTTGCGTTGAAAGGGGTACAGGTTGCGCATGTTCACGGTAAGGGTTGGTGCTGTGAGGTCAACCTGTTCGGTCACCAAATCCTGGTTGTGGCTTATGTTTATACCCATGCTAAAGGGTGTGCCTTTAAAAATTTTATTGTACGATATGTTCGAGTTCATTTTTCGGCTGGTGTTGTTGAACCCCGGTGTATTGATACTGCCGGGCATACCGAAATTAAGATTGTTGTTCTTGTTGTACGAACTGGACGCGGCACTTACGGAAGCGGAAAATCTTCCGGTTCCTTTGGATTGGGGCGAGTGGTTCCACCGTATGCTGAAGTCGTTTGTGATGTTCGGTGCCTCAATTTGAGTTGACGCATTTGTTTTGGAATAGCTGAAATTAAACCCACCGGTGAAATGGTAGCGCCAACTGTAGGGTGCATCGAAATACAGGACATAATCTCCCTTCGAGAATAAATCGGCACGTACCGATAGCTTTACATATTCACTTGCATCCAAAAAGTAGCCCAGGCCGCGGAGGTTAAACCCGCGTATGCGGTCTTCGCCATACGATGGAAACAAAATACCCGAAGTGCTTTCCTGCTTGGCCGGGAACATACCAAACAAAAAACCAAACGGGTACAACGGGATATCGTTGAACTGAAGATAAAACGGACCTGAAACAATTTTATCATTTGGTATGGCCTTGGTTTTGGTTGACCTGATTTCGAAGTGCGGATGCTCCAGGTTGCAGGTGGTGTAGCGGTTACGCACGCTCAGTAATTCATTTTTTTCATTTTTATAAACCACATCACCGTGCAGGTAGCCCTCACCTTGCTGGGTTATAACTTCCGAAATGCGCGCGCGCCCCGTTTTAAAATTGTAGGTAATATCTTTTGTCTCGTAAAGTTCAGGCCCGTTTTTAAAAATGGGGTACCCAACGCGCCTGCCTAACGAATCGCGTATGCCGTGGGCTGTTAAGGTACTGTTGGCATAGTCGATGGTGATTTCTTCGGCCTCCAGTTCAATGGCCCCATAAATAATTTTAGCAGCACCATAAAGCCATATCATCTGGCCATCAACGCTGGTGTGGATGGAGTCGCGTGCTGAATACTTGATGGTTGTTTCAATATCACCTTTTTTGGGCGGAAGCGTGTCGGCAGGGTTTTTGATCGTATCGGTAGCCAGGGTTGCCCGTAAACTATCTTTTGCAACCGGTAGTTGCGACCAAACTTCTGAAAAAGAACAACCAATAACGGCAAGAATGAACAGGGACCGCACACAAAGGGTATTGATGGCCAGGTTTTTAGCTTTTAGTGAAAAATTCACAACTTTGCGCAAAGGTATTGCAAATCGCCAGAACATTGTACTGCCCGTGAGGAATATAGGATTGGTCTTTCTTTCGTTAGCAATAACCTTGCTAAACTTCAGTGCATCAGCCCAAAACGGCAGTCAAAGTGCTTCCGCCAAAAAGTTTACCGTCTGCATCGATCCCGGGCATGGCGGAACCCAACCTGGTACCTTCGGGAAATTCACCAAAGAGAAAGACATTACGTTAAAGCTCGCTTTAAAACTGGGCGAGGTACTGGAAAAAAATATGCCCGAGGTAAAGGTGGTGTATACCCGTAAAACCGATATAACCATAGGTTTGAAGGAACGTGCCAAAGTAGCCAACGACCATCATGCCGATTTATTTATTTCCATACACGCCAACTCGCTCCCTGAAAACACCCCGGACCAGCGCAGGCAATCAATTTTTGGAACGGAGACTTACGTGCTTGGTCTCCATCGGTCCCAGGAAAGTTTGGAAGTGGCCATGCGGGAAAACTCGGTGATTTTGCTGGAGGAAAACTATGAAGAAAAGTACCAGGGCTTTGATCCAAAATCACCCGAGTCCTACATCTTGTTCAGCCTTACCCAATCGGCCAACCATGAGTCCAGTATTTATTTTGCCGACCTGGTTGAAAAGCAATTTGGCGATAAAGCCGGGCGCAAAAGCAGGGGCGTTAAACAAGCTGGCTTTCAGGTATTATGGGAAACCGCCATGCCGGCTGTCCTGATCGAAATAGGATACCTCTCCAATACCAAAGAAGAAAAGGAGTTAAACGATGCCCAAGTTCAGGAATACATTGCCTCAGCTATATTCAGGGCCATACGCGAGTATAAAAACAAGGTAAAATCTCTAAATTAGGCACCGAATTAAAAGCCTCAACTGTACCCCATGACAATATCGAAAGAAGTACGCGTTGGCCTGTTTATGGTCGTGTCGCTGGTGTTGCTTTACCTTGGCTTCAACTTTTTAAAAGGCATCGATTTTTTTTCCTCCCGAAAAAAGTATTACGCCATTTATGATAATGTCGATCAGCTCATGCCCTCTAACCAGGTTTACCTTAGTGGTGTTTCGGTAGGGCGTGTAAGTAAAATACAAATCCAGCAGGCGAAAAAGAGAGTGGTAGTGGAATTGGAAATTGATTCGTATGTCGTGCTGGGCGATTCTTCCGAAGCAATCTTGAATGGCGATTTCCTGGGCACTAAGTTTATTCAGTTATCAATTGGCAATGTTCGTCAGCCCCTTAAACCGCGCGATACCCTCTATTCTTCGGTAGCGAAGGGAATTACTTCATTTTTGGAAGAAAGCGCAGCACCGGTGGCAGACAATCTTCAGTCTACCCTGCGTAAACTCAACACCATACTCGATAACCTTATCCGTAATTCACAAAAGATTGATGGGATTTTTGACGACTTTAAAGAGACACCGACTAAGATTAACCATACAATTGATAATACAAACAGAACCATAACCAGCCTTAGCGACAGTATTAAATTTTTAACGGCTCACATTAACCGCACCTTGCGGCAGTTGGATCCCACGCTTCAAAATTTCAAAACCATTTCAGATTCCTTAAAATCGGTGGAGGTGAATGAAACTTTGGTAAAGATTAAGCAAACCCTGGCCAAACTAAACGAAACCCTGGGGCAGTTCAGCAAAGGTGATAATACAGTGAGCAAGTTAATGACGGAGGACTCCTTATATGTGAACCTTAACAAAATGTTACTCTCCATCGATTCCCTGGCCAAACACTTCAACAGTAACCCCAAACATTTTATGGCACCGTTAGGGAAGAGTCAAAAGAAAATACAGCGCGATTTAAAGAAGCAACGCAAGGAAGATTAATTGATATAATACCTCTATCATGCCCGAGAAGGACCTGGAGTTTAACAAGAATGAAGACCGGTATAAACAACTTGTTCAGCAATTGCAAAGCAAGCAAGCCAAAACACGGCTTGGCGGTGGACAAAAGAAAATAGACGAACAGCACCAAAAAGGAAAACTGACAGCACGCGAGCGCATAGAATATCTTACCGATAAAAATTCAGAATTTTTAGAGATTGGTTTGTTTGCCGGTGAAGGCATGTACACCGAGTATGGAGGATGCCCATCGGCAGGAGTGGTTGCCGGCATCGGATATATTCACGGAAGACAATGTGTTATTGTGGCAAATGATGCCACCGTTAAGGCAGGGGCGTGGTTTCCCATTACAGCCAAAAAAAATTTAAGGATTCAGGAGATTGCCATGGAAAACCGATTGCCGGTGGTTTACCTGGTAGATAGCGCGGGGGTTTTCCTGCCCATGCAGGATGAAATATTCCCGGATAAAGAGCATTTCGGCAGGCAGTTCAGGAACAACGCACGGATGTCTGCAATGGGTATTGTACAGATTGCGGCCATCATGGGCAGTTGTGTGGCCGGTGGTGCATACCTGCCCATTATGTCGGATGAAGCCATGATTGTTGACAAAACAGGCTCGATTTTTTTAGCGGGTTCGTACCTGGTAAAAGCCGCTATTGGTGAAGACATTGACAATGAAACACTAGGTGGTGCCACAACACATTGTGAAATCTCAGGTGTAACCGATAATAAATTCCCCAACGATCAGGCTTGTCTTGATTATATCCGATCAATCTTCAATAAAATTGGCCATGATGAAAAGGCCGGTTTTGACCGGATTGATTCCCGTCCTCCAAAAGAAAACATGCCTGATATTTATGGCCTGTTTCCTTCCGATCGAGTTAAGCCTTACGATACATTGGAGATCATCAAGCGATTGGTTGATGACTCTGAATTTGATGAGTATAAGGCTTTGTACGGTAAAACCATTATTTGCGGCACAGCACGCATTGATGGCTGGGCCGTGGGCATAATTGCCAACCAACGCAAGGTTGTTAAAACAAAGAAGGGCGAAATGCAAATGGGAGGTGTGATTTATTCTGATTCTGCTGATAAAGCGGCACGGTTCATCATGAATTGCAACCAGCGTAAAATCCCTTTAGTTTTTATTCAGGATGTAAGCGGTTTTATGGTGGGCAGCAAAGCTGAGCATGGCGGTATCATTAAAGACGGTGCAAAAATGGTAAATGCAATGGCCAACTCTACCGTGCCGAAGTTTACCATCATTATCGGTAACTCTTATGGTGCCGGCAATTATGCCATGTGCGGTAAAGCCTACGATCCACGTTTGATCTTTGCATGGCCCTCTGCACAAATAGCCGTGATGAGCGGTGCCTCAGCAGCCAAAACATTGCTGCAAATACGGGTAAATGCATTCAAGGCACAAGGTAAAGCCATCTCAAAAGAAGAAGAGGACACATTGTTAAAGGAAATTACTGACCGGTATAACGAACAACTCAGTCCTTATTATGCGGCTTCACGCCTGTGGGTCGATGGGGTAATCGACCCGCTGGAAACACGAAAAGTAATTTCCATGGGCATAGCAGCAGCCAACCATGCCCCGGTTGAACATTTTAATGTTGGGGTTATTCAAACATGATGTCAGATAAAGAACTTAAGGCACTGGTTTCGTTATTGGATGATGAGGATGAACAAGTAGTCTCTCACGTAACCGATAAAATCCGTTCTTTAGGTAAAGAAATAATCCCCTACCTCGAACAGCAATGGGAGAGCAGTTTCAATCCCCAGGTACAGCAGAAAATTGAAGGGTTAATTCACGATTTGCAGTATGCGTTGATCAAGCAACGGGTAAAAGAATGGTATGCCAGCGAGGATCAGGATTTACTTACCGGATTGTGGCTGATTGCGACCTACCAATATCCTGACCTGGAATTGGAAAAGTTAAAGCAAGACCTTGAGCAATTGTACTACGAAGCCTGGTTGGAATTTAAACCCGACCTTTACCCGTTCGATCAGGTGAAGGTGCTGAACAGTGTGTTGTTCAACAAACTGAAATTTTCAGCCAACACAAAAAATTTCCATTCGCCTGGTAACTCCATGATAAACGTGGTATTGGAAACGCGCAGGGGAAACCCGATTTCGTTGTGTGTGATTTACATGCTGGTTGCACAAAAATTGAAATTGCCGGTGTATGGCGTAAATCTTCCCAACTTGTTTGTGCTCATCTACCAGGAGGGTAAAAATTCTTTTTATATCAATGCCTTTAACAAAGGCCTTATTTTTTCAAGGCAGGATATCGAAAACTATATCCACGAATTGCGACTCACACCCCAGCCTTCGTTTTTTGAACCCTGCTCAAACCTCGAAATTATCCGTAGGGTGTTCCGAAACCTGATTATGTCATTCGATAAAATGGGCGAGCATGAAAAGGCCGAAGAGGTAAAAGAGTTGCTGCTCATCATTGCTGATGGTGCCGACCTGGGTGTTTAGTTTCTGCGGATATTACAGCCTACAGGCCGTGTTTCAGTAGTTTCAACTTTCTGCCCGGCCAACATTCGTTCCAATGCATCTTTCAAGTAGAATTGAAAGACGTCTTCAGCGGATTGGGCATTGTCATCTATGGCGCCCCGGTAGGCAACCGTAAATTTCCCTGCTGTTGACTTAAGTAAAAATGCTTCGGGGCTTTTTCGTGCATTGAATTGAATCAGTACCTTTTGGTCTTTGTCGGCCAGGTAAGGTATTGTAAATTTTTGCTGTTGTGCATGGGTCCTCATCGCCTCTACAGACTCTTCATCATCAGTAAATGAGTTTACAAGAAGTACCGGAATTTTTCCCGCATAATTGTCGGCAAGTTTTTGAATCCGATCGGCATAGTGCCGATCGAAAGGGCATGTATTGCTGGTAAAAATTATAATCACAGCAGGTGAGGTGTTGTACGAAGAAAGCGAAATCTTGTTATTATCGGTTACGTTTGTCAAGGTAAAATTCCCAATCGTTTGTGCATTGGAGAACAACACCGGCAGAAGAAGGATCAGAATGGATAACTTCATGACTTACAGGTTATAGACAATCGCAAAAGTGTCCGCTATTTGATAGCGTAAAGTAAGCGTTGTCTGTCTATCCTCGACAATAATCCGGCCAATTAAATTACCCCTTTTTTGAAGGCTAAACGGGCTTACCAACAGGTTTTTTGCAAAAATTATGTCCTTTTTACCGTACACTTTCAACATGGCCTCTTTGGCACACCAATAAATACACAACTTGGTTATGTCATTCCCGGCATCCTCATACTCAGTTGGGTGCAGCATACGTGGCGCAATTCTTGAAAGTTTGGGTTTGCTATGCTCCAGGTCAATGCCCACCTCTTTTTCTTTGTCCACAATGGCTGTTACGTAAGGGAAGGAATGGCTGAGTGAAACATAAAAGCTTGAATTTTTTAAAAACGGTTTTCCATGTTCGTTTTTTGTCAAACCTTCAAAACCCATCCCCCATTCATTTAATAATTTTTTGATCACAGCCCTGACGGCCAGGTACTCCAGTCTTTTTTCCGGGTGTTTAATTTCCTGTGGTATAATTTCCGGTGCTGCTAGCCGGAGTTGTTCTTCAGGCTCCTCGATTTTCCACAACCCCCAGGCACGTGTAGCCGATACTTCTTGCTTTATCAGGGGCATTGTTTCAAGGTTTATGCAACAATTTTACTACAAACTTGTGTAAACTTTAACACCTTTGCAGCAGTTATCTATACGATGAGTAAGGTTGACGTAAAGCGATTACACAACATCACTGGGCACCGCGATTCCGTCTATACCCTCCAGCAGGCCGATAGGCATAACCTTTTTTTTAGTGGTTCGGGTGATGGTATGGTAGTGCTCTGGAACCTGGAGCATCCCGATGAGGGTGAACTGATCGCTAAACTTCCGCACTCCGTTTATGCTTTGCATGTTCATCGGCCTACAGGCTTGCTGGTGGCGGGCCACAATTACGATGGTATCCATGTTATCGACTGGAAGAATAAACAGGCGGGTGGTTCGTTAAAGATGACCAAGGCAGCCATATTTGATATCCAATCGATGGGTAATCGGATATTTGTTGCTGATGGGGCAGGCTCTTTAACTGAACTGGATTTGCAAAACCTTGCCATTTCCAATACCCAAAAGCATTCGGATAAAAGTGCCCGGACCATAGCCATAAACCCGGCCTCGGCCGAGCTTGCAGTGGGGTATAGCGATTGCTCTATCCGCATTTTTAACCTGGTGGATCTTTCGTTAAAGCAGCAATGGGTAGCACACACCAATTCGGTATTTACACTTCGTTACACTCCGGATGGCAATTTTTTGATGAGTGGGTCGCGTGACGCTCGCCTAAAATTGTGGGATGTACATGCCGGATACCTCCCCGCTACGGAGGTGGTAGCCCATATGTATGCAATAAATCATATCGATTTTAGCCCCGATTCCAAACATTTCGTAACTTGTAGCATGGATAAGTCCATAAAGGTGTGGGACTTACAGGAACTGAGGTTGTTGAAAGTGATCGATAAGGGCCGGCATGCCGGCCATGGTACCTCGGTAAATAAGCTTCTGTGGACGCACCACCATGGGCAATTGGTGAGCGCCAGCGATGACCGTACCATGTCCGTATGGAGTATTGAATTTAATAGCCAGAGCCTTGATACCTGATTTTTTATCGGCTCCAATTTTTTAAACTTAACCCGTAGTACAATGAAAATTACACCGCTTGAAATCCGGCAAAAAACCTTCGAGAAGCATTTTCGTGGATACGATAAGGACGAAGTGAATGCTTTTTTACTAACCCTTTCCTCGGAATGGGAGCGATTGGTGGATGAAGGAAAGGAATTGCGCATTAAACTTGAAGCAGCAGAAAGGGAAGTGAACAAATTACGCGAGGTAGAAAGCTCGTTGTATAAAACCCTAAAAACAGCAGAAGACACCGGTGCCCATGTTATTGAACAGGCGAGGCAGGCAGCCGATTTGCATTTGCGTGAATCGCAGTTAAAAGCAGAAGCCATGTTAAATGAAGCCAAAATGATGGCCGGTAATACCATTGATGAGGCTGAACAACGTGCCAGGCAAGTGCTGGCCGAGATGGAGGAGCGTCTTCGCGGCATGGTTGAGAATTATAAAAAACTTGAGTCTACCCGCGATGATTTATTACAAGAACTTAAGCGGATTTCGCAGGATAGTATTGAGCGTGTTGAACGAATCCAAAATAACCAAAAGGGTTTCGATGCCGATAAGCATTTCTCACAGGCCCGCATGGAAGTGAAAAAGGCGGTGTTCCCGAATGCCGACAACGCTCCACTATTCTCAAAACCTGAAGAACCTAAGAAAGAAGAGCCAAAGAAAATTGTGGTTCCTGAGCCGGTCCCTGAACCACAACCGGCTGCCATTTTAGTGGAGCAGGAAATTGTAATGGTTGAAGCCCAGCCAAGAAAAATAACTTCCTTTTTTGACGAGATTGGATGACCGGTCGTGTTGCGCTTGAAGGTCTTGAGTTCCACGCCTTTCATGGTGTGTACCCGCATGAGCGTGAATCCGGTAACTGGTTTGAGGTAGATGTAGCCGTTGAAACAGATTTTACAGCAGATGCATTTCAGGATGATTTGTCAGGCACGGTAAACTATGAAGCGCTTTTCAGGATCATTAAAGATGAAATGGAGAAACCGTCCAAACTTCTGGAAACCGTGGCAGGCCAGATAATCGACTGCATCTTCCGTGAATTGCCGGTGGTACAAGCCGTAGAATTGAAAATTTCTAAAATTAATCCGCCCATAGGAGGTAAGTGCAAACGTGCTACGGTGGAGATTTATAAAAAACGGTAAGGGCTTTTGCTGGTTATCTATTCCTTGGTTGCTTCCCTGCCTTGTACAAGGGCATCCTGCATGGTTTCTTTAACTGTTTGTACACGTTTCATTTCAGATTCCAGGTACTTTGTAAGCTCAACTTCTTTGTATTCCTCAGGCTTGAACTCGCGCATCCACCGCATCATGCCTTTACTTGCGGAATCAATCAGTAAAATGGTCTGTTCGATCTCCTGGCGTTTTTCTTCCACCAGGTCAGGCGAGTTTTCAATCTTTTCAGTTAATTGTTTTTTTAGTTTGTAGAGTTCATCCATGCTGGGCATAACTTCATCATGGATATCCATCACCTGGTTGTAAAGTACTTTGTTGGTGTCTTCTTCTGTTTTTTTGGGGCTGCATGAGGTTGAAAGTATAAACAGGGAAGCAACTAGGATGAGTAGTTTTTTCATGGTATTGTGAGATTTTCAGCAAAAGTACGCCCTCTTTTAACATCCATCAACTCAGCCTAACGATTATTAGGGTAATAAAAAGATTTTCTAAAAATTTTGTTGGTATTGTAAATTCATCTTTATTAGAGCATTGATTTAGAGAGATGAAAAGCTTCAACGCATTTTTTTGGTTTTACTACTACTATTTTAAAGCCCTTCCGGGATTTGAACGAGTAGCGGTATGTTGTTGAAGTAAGCGATAACAGAGAACTCAGAAAAGTCCCGGTGAACAGCCGGGACTTTTTTTATGACTACAAACAAATGGCAAAGCGAAAGAAGTTAAGAGTAGCGATTCAAGGTTTGACCGCCAGCTTTCATGAAGTGGCCGCGCAAACCTGGTTCAATCAGCCGATTGAAGTAGTGGAGTGCCTTACCTTTCATCAACTGTGTGAAACACTGGCCAATGGCAAGTCCGACTTTGCCGTGATGGCAATAGAAAACTCCATTGCCGGCAGCATTTTGCCAAACTATTTTTTGCTGCAACAATACCATTTCAACATCATAGGAGAATTGTATTTACCCATTCATATGCATTTGCTTACCCTGCCCGGTGTAAAGCTTTCGGATATTACCAGCATAGAATCGCACCCGATGGCGCTGCGTCAGTGCACGGAATTTATTCATGCCTTAAACTCCAATGGCCACCGTATTGAAATCCGCGAAAGCGATGACACAGCACTTTCTGCAAAGCGGGTTAAGGAATTGAAATTGAAAAATACCGGAGCTATTGCCAATGAATTGGCAGCAAAAAAATACGGTCTGCAAATTCTTGAAAAGCGAATCGAGACGCATAAGAAGAATTTTACTCGCTTTCTGATATTGAGCAGGAAGTCTGTGGAAAATAAACAGGCCAATAAAGCTTCTTTAAGTTTTGAGGTGGCCAACGAAGTAGGCAGCCTGGCCGATACGTTAATGACGTTAAAGAGCAATCAAATCAACCTTACCAAAATTCAATCCATACCCGTAATCGGTAAACCCAATGAATACTCCATTCATGTGGATGTGGAATGGAAACGCAGAAAAAACTATGACGATGCCTTGAAACTGGTTTTACGTCAGGTAAAAAATTTAAATGTGTTGGGGGAATATAAGAAGGCAAAAATTGAGTACACCTAGTGAAAGAATAGTGACATGATAACAACAGCAAGAAGAATTAATAACGTTGAGGAATACTACTTCAGTAAAAAGCTGGCTGAAGTGCGTGCGTTGGATACTCCTGATTTTCCCATCATCAACCTGGGAATTGGAAGTCCGGATTTAGCACCTGCACAAAGCGCCATTGATGCATTGATGAACTCCGCGCAAAATCCTGCCCATCATGGTTACCAGAATTATAAGGGGATTCCCGATCTGCGTAAAGCCATAGCAGAATTTTATTCCCGGATTTACAACACGGCAATCAACCCCGAAACAATGATCCTTCCCCTGATGGGTTCGAAGGAGGGTATACTTCACATCAGCATGGCCTTCCTGAATGAAGAAGATGAAGTACTTATTCCAGACCCGGGTTATCCTACGTATGCCTCCGTAACCAACCTGGTGGGGGCAAAGGCGAAAACCTATACACTTAAAGAAAATCTTGATTGGGGTATTGATTTTGATGAACTGAGCAGACAGGACCTTTCAAAGGTTAAAATTATGTGGGTGAATTTTCCGCACATGCCTACGGGCAGGATTGCCTCACAGGCGGAACTTGAAAGACTCGTGGCGCTGGCACATCAACATAATTTTTTGATCGTGAATGATAACCCATACAGTTTAATCCTGAATAATCATCCGCTGAGCTTACTTTCCATTGATGGCGCAGAAGAAGTAGCGCTTGAGCTGAACTCGTTAAGCAAATCGCATAATATGGCCGGTTGGCGTTTGGGCTGGGTTGCCGGAAAGAAGGAATACATTGATGCGGTGCTTCGTGTACGCAGCAATATGGATTCCGGAATGTTTCTCAGCCTGCAACATGCTGCCGTTGAAGCCTTGAAGCAAGGCGAAGATTGGTTTATGGAATTGAATACTGTTTATTCAGAAAGAAGGAAGCTGGCACATGCTATTCTGCAAACTTTGGACTGCTCATTTTCACCTAACCAGTCTGGTTTATTTTTGTGGGCAAAAGTTCCTGACAGTGTTAGCGATGTTGGTGCGTTTATCGATAAAATTTTATACGAAGCCAAAGTGTTCATCACCCCGGGTTTTGTTTTTGGCGATGCGGGTAAACGCTACATACGAATTTCACTTTGCGCAAAAGAAGAAAAATTTAAAGAAGCACATCAGCGTATTGCCAGGTGGAAAGCTTCTGTAGCAATAAATTCTAAATCGATAGCTGCATGAAAGTAACGATAGTTGGTTTAGGATTGATCGGTGGATCCATGGCAATTGATCTTCGTAAAACAGGATTTGCTACCGAATTAATTGGTGTTGATTTAAATCCCCATCATGCGCAACGTGCACTGGATCGCGGCTTGGTTGATAGAATCGAACAAGAGGATGTGGCCTTTGCTTTAGCCGACTTAATTATTCTTACCATACCGGTAAATGCCCTGGTGGCCTTGCTGCCTTCTGTTTTGGATAGCGTAAAAGCAAAAACTGTGGTTATGGATGTAGGTTCAACCAAAGCGCAAATTTGTAAATCGATAGCTAACCATAGCAAGCGTTCGCAGTTTGTGGCCGCCCACCCGATTGCCGGAACAGAAAACTCCGGTCCTGATGCAGCCTTTTCAGGATTGTTCGGCAAGAAGACAACCATTGTTTGTGATCATGAACGGTCTTCCGTATATGCCCTTGGTGTGGCACAAAAAGTTTTTGCTGCGCTGGAGATGAATGTTATTTACATGCAACCTGAAGAACATGATAAACATGTTGCGTACGTTTCGCACTTGTCGCATGTCAGTTCTTTTTTATTAGGCCAAACTGTTTTGGATATTGAAAAGGACGAAAAAAATATTTTTACCCTGGCCGGTAGTGGCTTTGCTTCTACTGTACGCCTTGCCAAGAGTTCCCCCGCTATGTGGGCACCTATTTTTGAACAGAACATGGAATACCTGAGCCAGGCGCTACAGGAATATATTATTCATCTTCAACGGTTTCAATACCACCTGATGAAACGCGACACCAAAGAACTTAGCAGGATAATGACGGAAGCAAACCATATCAGGAGAATACTGGATGGTTTTGAAAACCCAACTCAGGAGAAAAACTTAAACGGAACACATAAAGCAACACAAACCTCAAACACGATTTAAGAATTATGAAAAAGGAATTACAACTTGAACCAATAAGCAGCTGGGCACCCACCACCAATCGCCCATTAATCATCAGCGGACCATGCAGTGCAGAAACCGAACAACAGGTTATTACCACGGCAAAACAATTAGCGGCTACAGGCAATGTACATGTATTGCGCGCAGGGATCTGGAAACCCCGTACACGCCCCGGCCAGTTTGAAGGCATGGGGTTGGAGGGTTTAAACTGGCTCATACAAGCGAAGAAGGAGACCGGTTTGCCCGTAGCAACCGAAGTGGCGAATGCTGCACATGTAGAAGCATGTTTGAAACTTGGCGTTGATATACTGTGGGTAGGTGCCCGATCAACCGTGAATCCATTTTCAGTTCAGGAAATTGCCGATGCGCTAAAAGGTGTGGATGTGCCTGTGCTGGTCAAGAATCCTGTTAACCCCGACCTTGAATTATGGATTGGTGCGCTTGAACGTTTGAACAAAGCAGGCATCACCAAGTTGGCTGCCATACACCGTGGTTTTTCTTCTTTTGAAAAGGGCCCTTTTCGCAATGCACCCATGTGGGACCTGGCCATTGAGCTAAAAACACGAATACCGGAGCTGGATATTCTTTGCGACCCCAGCCACATTTGCGGCACGCGCGAGTTGATTCCGTTTATTGCGCAAAAAGCGCTTGATCTGGATATGGCCGGATTGATGATTGAAAGCCATATCAATCCTGATGCGGCATGGAGTGACGCAAAACAACAGGTAACTCCGGCCGTACTGACTAAAATTGTGAGTGGATTGGTGGTGCGCACGCCTTCGCCTGATGATAAGAAAGTAAAGGATGCACTGAGTGTTTTCCGTGAGCAGATTGATCAGTTGGATGATGAAATCATGCAGAAGTTTGCGGCCCGCATGAAAATCTCTGAAAAGATCGGGCAGTTTAAAAAGGAAAACCAGGTTACCATTTTGCAGGTAAACCGGTGGGAAGAAATTATCCACACACGCGTTGCGCTTGGTCTGGCCATGGGCTTGAGCGAAGAGTTTTCGAGGGAAATGCTAAAACTCGTTCACCAGGAGTCGATACAGGTTCAAACGAAGATTATGAATAAGGCGGATGTGAAGGTGTAGGTTTTCAGGTTTTGGGGTAAAGTTTTAGCTTTAGGCTTCTTTTTTGTAACGAAACAAGCCTATGAAGCCCGGTTTAATTCTATTTTGTTTTAGTTTTTTAAGTGCCATAGTTACCGCCCAGGATGTTGACAAGAATTATCTGTTAGGAAAATTCAACCCTGACCAGGATGCCCGGTTTGTACGATTGGATGACCAACATACAGGCGGCTCCGCCAAAGGGGCATATCTGCGCAAGGAAACCTACGAAGCATTTATCCGCATGGCCGAAGCGGCAAAAGAAGATGGCGTCAAGCTGACCATTATTTCGGCTACACGCAATTACTTTCAGCAGAAAGCCATCTGGGAAAGAAAGTGGATGGCGGAAGCATCCATTAAAAATGAAGCCGATCGTGCCAAAAAGATTTTATTGTTTTCCTCCATGCCGGGCACCTCGCGCCATCACTGGGGAACGGATATGGACTTAAATGATCTGAACAACGAATACTTTGATTCCGGAGAGGGATTAAAAATTTATGAATGGCTCAAAGCCCATGCGCATGAGTATGGATTTTGTCAGCCCTACACCTCCAAAGTAAACGGCCGTACCGGCTATGAGGAAGAACGCTGGCATTGGTCATACACACCGCTTTCCATTCCTTTTTTGGAGGCCTACAAAAGCACCATCAAGCTATCGGATATAAAAGACTTTCTCGGAAGCGATACGGCACCGAAGTTGGACGTGATCGTTAATTATGTTGATGGGGTAGCGTGTAGATAACTTATTCTACGCAGACTTATGTAAATGTATCGTCTGTGTAGGATATGCAAACTCAATCCCTTCGTTTTCAAATGCCTCGTATATCCTGAAGTTCACATCCTGAATGATGTCCATGTATTGTTTGTAGTCTGCACTCTCCACAAAAAACACCACTTCAAAGTTCAGGCTAAAATCGCCATACATGGCAAAGTGTACCCTGTCGGGTGTGGTAAGGGGTTCGCTCTCTACAATTTTTGTAATAATCTCCGGTATGCGTTTCAGCTTTTCGAGGGGCGTGCCATACACCACGCCAATGTTGAATAAAGCCCTTCGTTTTTCCAGGCGCCTGAAGTTATGGATGCGTGAGCCGGTAAGGTTGCTGTTGGAAATAACTAATTGTTCACCGGAAATACTTTTAATGCGTGTGGTTTTAATACCAATAAATTCAACCGTTCCGCGCTTGTCATCTACCACAATAAAATCACCAACCTCAAATGGCCGGTCAAAAAAGATTACAAAGTAATTGAACAAGTCGCCCAGAATATTTTGTGCGGCCAGCGCAATGGCAATACCACCAATGCCCAAGCCGGTAATAATGGCGGTAACATCATAGCCCAGGTTATCGAACAGAAACACGGCACCCAGCGCCCACACGGCAATGTTGATGACTACCATAATGCCGGTAATCTGCTTCAGCTTAGCTTCACCGTTTTCCTGCTTCAGTACATGTGTTTCCAGTGCTTTACGGATAACGGTAAGGATTATCCGGATAACGAAGTAGACGATAACGGCAGACGTGACCACGGTTACCAGGCGTGAAATGCGATCGGAGAGGTGCAGGTAATGAACACCCCAGTAGAAGATTGCATAATTGAGTATAGGCAAGCCAAAGCGTTCAAGGCCCATTACAATGTAATCGTCTATTTTATTGTCCGTGCGATCAGCAAATGCCTTTAGCCTTTTGAGCAGGTTATTGCGGAAAAGCCTTAGCAACAAAATACCGCCCACGATTATAGCTGTGGCGATAGCATACTCTTGAACCGTGTTGTTGAAATACGTTTTTTCTAAAATTTCTTCCATCTTTTACCCTGTAATGATTCCGGGGCAAAGGTAATCACTATGATCTTTTTTGACCCGGTAAATCATCAAAAAACCGTGTCCTGTTGATAAAATCCAGAACCACAGAGACCACCAAGTTTTCACTAAGTTCACGGATGCTCACTTTGAGGGCTTTGTGTCTTCTTTGTGCCACTTTGTGGTTAAGATTTTCGCCTGATAATTATCCCAAAAGTTTACTCAAGAATTAATACCATCATGCCGTGATTCTCCGTTAATTTTTCGGAAATTTCATCTCCCTTAATCCTTTCCCTATATGAAAAACCTTCCCTGGAAAAAGATCGGCTTGGTCGTAGTCGGCCTGGGCGTATTTGCCATTGCCTTGTTTTATGGTATCACCAGTAAGGGCACCCGCGAGCCAAAGGGTTTTATTAACCCCGCGTTTGCCGAATACATTTCATCCTACACCTCGGGTGTAGTCAGTTCGGTCTCTACCATTCGTATAACCTTGGTTAACCAGGCCGTTGATGATGCCGCGGTGGGGGAAGAGGCCAAAGGGAAACTGTTTTCATTTACCCCAGCCATAAAGGGAAAAGCGATTTGGATCGATAAGAACACGGTGGAGTTCAGGCCTGAAGGGCGACTGGTTTCCGGGCAACGCTACGAAGTGAATTTCAATTTGTCGCGGTTGATGGATGTGCCATCATCACTTTCTAATTTCATTTACTCCTTCCAGGTGATGCCGCAACACTATGAAGTTACTATTGACAATGTAAAACCTTATGTAAAAACGGAGCTCACCCGCCAAAAAATCGAAGGCGTTTTGTACACATCCGATTTTGCCGATGCAACGGCAATTGAAAAAGCCCTGAGTGCCCGGCAAGATGGTAAATCCCTTGCCGTAAACTGGAGTCATGGAGGCGAAGGGAAACAACACGCATTTATTATTGAGGAAGTAACGCGCAAGGAAGAAGCCAGTAACGTTATTGTTGCGATTAATGGAGAAGGTATTGGTATCAGCCAGTCCACGAGCCAGGAAATTGAAATCCCTGCTCTCAGTGATTTTAAAGTGATGAATGTTCGGGTCGATCAGGGATCTACGCAACATGTAATTGTTCAGTTTTCCGATCCGCTCAGCGAAAAACAAAACCTTGATGGCCTTATCCGCATAAGCGGTCTTTCCAGTCTGGATTATGAGGTACGCGACAACGAGGTAAGAGTATACCCTGCGGTTCGGCAAACCGGAAGCAAGACCATGACTGTTGAGGCCGGCATCCGCAATATTTTAAATTTTCGAATGAAAGAAGGCGCAAGCTTTGATGTTCAGTTTGAGGAATTAAAACCTGCCGTTCGGTTTACCGGTAAAGGCAACATCTTACCCGGTTCGGATGGTTTGATACTTCCGTTTGAAGCCGTTAACCTGAAAATGGTTGAAGTGCAAATTGTAAGAATCTTTGAAAACAATATTGTTCAGTTTTTACAGGTAAATAATTATGATGGTGCTTCCGAATTGCGAAGAGTAGGAAAACCTGTTTTAAAGAAAATTATTTCGCTGGAAAATTCAGGTGTAACGGATTTGGGAAAATGGAATCGTTTCACCTTGGACCTCGCTACATTGATCAATGCCGAGCCTGGTGCCATTTACCAGGTGCGGATCAACATCAAAAAATCGTATACAGCTTTGGCCTGTAATGAAGGAGAAGACTCATCGTCATCAGCATTTGAAGCTGAAGAAGATTGGTCAGATGGAGGGGGTGAATACAGCTACTGGGATTCCTATGATGATTACTACTATGGCTATGATTATGACTGGCAGGAGCGCGATAACCCATGTCACTCCTCTTATTATACCGGCCAGCGCAACATCAAAAAGAATGTGATCGCTTCCGATCTTGGCCTCATCGCCAAGCGTGGTGGCGATGGAAGCACCATCGTATTTGTTAACGACTTAAAAACCACACAACCGCTATCCGGTGTAACGCTTGAACTGTATGACTACCAACAACAATTGATTGGAACAGCATCCACCGGTAACGATGGTAAAGCAACACTTAATGCCAAAGAAATCCCGTTTGCATTGGTGGCAAAAATCGGTTCGCAACGCGGCTACTTACGGTTGCCCGATGGTGAGTCGTTATCGCTAAGTAGTTTTGATGTGGGTGGTGAACGTGTAAACAAAGGTTTGAAAGGATTCATTTATGGTGAGCGTGGCGTGTGGCGCCCTGGCGATTCGCTTTTCTTAACCTTTATGCTGGAGGATAAATTGAAACTAATTCCACAGGCTCATCCGGTTGTATTTGAACTTCAAAATCCACAAGGCCAGGTTACCAGTCGTTTGGTACGTTCCACCAGCGAAAACGGATTTTACAAGTTTGCTACTGCTACTGCATCCGATGCCCCAACCGGCAACTGGACAGCACGGGTAAAGGTTGGAGGAACAGAATTTACTCAAGCCATAAAAATTGAAACGGTAAAACCGAATCGCTTAAAAATCAAACTGGATTTTGGTGTAGAGAAGATCACAGCCGGTACCAATAACATATCGGGTAGCCTGAATGTAAACTGGTTGCACGGTGCACCGGGTAAAAACCTGTTGGCCGAATTTGAAGTGCTGCTTACCAAAGCTGAGACAAAGTTTTCAAAATATCCTGATTATACGTTTGAAGATCCATCAAAGGAATTTTACAGCGAGGCACAAACCATTTTCAGCGGTTACACCGATAGTGAAGGAAATGCGCGCGTTAATTTTTCATTGGAGCCCACTACTTCGGCTCCCGGGGCACTCAATGCTTTAATTCGTGGAAAAGTATTTGAAGAGAGTGGTAATTTTTCGGTTGACCGGTTTAGTATTCCATATTATCCGTATCGTTCCTTTACCGGCATGCGGTTGCCGTTAGGCGATAAGGCGCGCGGTATGTTGCTTACCGACACCACCCACACGGTTGATGTAGTCACCATTGATGCTGAAGGGAATCCGGTTTCACTGGATCGCGTGGAAGTATCTATTCACAAACTCCGCTGGCGGTCGTGGTGGGATAATACGGAGGAGAGTGCAGTGTACATGAGTGATTATTATGCAACACTGGTAAGTAAAGGCACGATACGCACCGTAAACGGAAAAGGTCAATGGAATTTTAAAATCAAGTACCCGGAATGGGGTCGTTATCTTGTAAAAGCTGTTGACCCAATATCCGGTCATAGCACAGCAAAAATCGTGTACATCGATTGGCCCGGCTGGGCAGGTCGCGCACGTGGCGGAAGCGAAGGTGCTACCATGCTTACCTTTTCTTCTGATAAACCGGCTTATACCATTGGCGAAAAGGCAAGTGTGGTAATACCGGGCAGCGGAACAGGTCGTGCTTTGGTTAGTATTGAAAACGGAAGCCGTGTGATTGAAAGCTATTGGGTAGACACCAAACAAGGCGATACACCTTTCAGCTTCACCATCACAAAGGACATGACCCCGAATATTTTTGTTCATGTATCCTTGATCCAACCCCATGCACAAACCATTAACGATTCGCCCATCAGGATGTACGGTGTTATTCCTGTTGGTGTTGAAGATCCGCAAACACATCTGGAGCCGGTCATCACCATGCCCGATGTGCTGGAGCCCGGTCAGGAAGTGGTGATAAAAGTTTCGGAAAAATCGAAACGCAAAATGACCTATACATTAGCCATGGTTGATGAAGGCCTGCTGGACTTAACCCGTTTTAAAACACCTGATCCGTGGAAGCGTTTTTATTCCCGTGAAGCATTAGGTGTAAAGACATGGGACTTATATGATAACGTGATGGGCGCTTTTGGTGGTCGCATTGAGCGGTTGCTTGCCGTGGGTGGTGACATGGCGTTGATGGCCGCCAAGGAGGAAGATGCAAAAGCCAATCGCTTTAAAGCAGTGGTAAAATTCCTTGGTCCCTTCACCTTAACAGGAGGAAGTAACGAACATAAATTTATCATGCCGCAATACATTGGCTCCGTTAAAACCATGGTTGTTGCAGGATATGAAGGCGCCTATGGATCAACGGAGAAGGCGACACCTGTTCGTAAACCATTAATGGTATTGGCTACACTACCGCGAGTGCTTGGCCCTGAGGAGAAATTAAAACTTCCGGTAACGCTCTTTACAATGGATAAAAATATCCGAAATGTAAAAGTGGAAGTTAAAACCAGTGGCCCGTTACGGCTGCGTGAAAATTCGCAAACAGTAAACATGGTTGGTGCTGACCAAACCATTGAATTTGACCTTTCGGTTTTAGCAACGCTTGGCATCGGAAAAGTTGAAGTGATAGCCACCTCCGGAAACTTCAAAGCCAGCGATGTAATTGATATTGAAATCCGTAACCCTAATCCTCCGGTAACAAAAGTTCAGGAAGCTATTTTGGAGGCGGGTAAAACATGGAATATAAATGTTACCGGTGCAGGCATGCCGGGCACCAACACGGCAACGCTGGAAGTTTCTTCCTTGCCTCCGATTAACCTTGGGCAGCGCATGCAATACTTGCTGCAATATCCCTATGGTTGTATCGAACAAACAACTTCTTCAGTATTTCCACAACTGTACCTGGATCAGGTAAAAGTGTTGACAGATGGAGAACGGAGTATGATTCAGGCGAATGTCAAGGCGGGTATTGAGCGCCTCAAATCGTTTCATCAACGCGATGGTGGCTTTGGGTATTGGCCAGGTGCCGAGAATGCCGACAGTTGGTCGACAACCTATGCCGGACATTTTCTGGTAGAGGCAGAAGCCAAAGGCTACCTCGTTCCGAACGATATGTTAAAGCGCTGGAAGAAATATCAACGCTCAAAAGCACAAGCCTGGCGAAGAAACCAGGAGACCTATAGCAGTGAATTAATACAAGCCTATCGTTTGTATTCGTTGGCTCTTGCGGGCGATCCTGAACTGGGTGCTATGAACAGGTTGCGTGAGCAGACCAGCCTCCCGTCCACCGCAGCGTGGATGTTGGCGGCTGCATATGCCAAAGCGGGTCAGCCCGAAGCAGCAAAAAGTTTAGTGGCTAATATTTCAACCTCGGTAAAACCGTATCAGGAAATGGCGTATACGTATGGATCGGATTTGCGCGATAAGGCAATTATTTTGGAAACACTGCTGTTGCTGGGGGATCGTACAAAAAGTTTTGAACTCTTGAAGGATATCTCAGCTTCTTTGAGTAACTCATCCTACTGGATGAGTACCCAATCGGTGGCGTGGTGTTTGAAATCCGTTGGTGCTTTTGCAGGCACGGAAAAACGTGGGGCATTAAAGTTCATTTACTCCTACAACGGAAAAGATGCAACAGCAAGTACCGAGTTACCCATCGCGCAAGTACCTGTTCAGGTTGATGGAGTAAAATCAAATGCATTAAAGGTGGTAAGTGAAAGTGCCGGTACGTTATATGTGCGGTTGATTGCTGAGGGTATTCCCGCCCGTGGCGAAGAAACGGAGGAGTTTAATAATTTAAACCTGACGATAACCTATACGGATGTTGATGGTCGTATCATTGATCCAACCCAATTGGAACAAGGCAAAGAGTTTATTGCTTCCGTTACGGTCTCGAATCCCGGCATGCGCGGTCCGTACAAAAATCTGGCGTTGAATCAGATTTTTCCATCGGGCTGGGAAATTAACAACTTGCGGTTAGATGAGGCCGAGAGCAGGCTTGGCGGTGACGTCCCAACCTATCAGGATATTCGTGATGATCGGGTTTATACCTATTTTGATTTGGGGACGAACCAGCGAAAAACGTTTCAGGTGATGCTTACGGCCAGCTATGTTGGAACCTATTATTTGCCGGCTGTAAGTTGTGAGGCTATGTACGACCGATCAATTTATGGCCGCAGAAAAGGACAGGTTGTTGAGGTGGTGAAGGCATCTGGAATTTAGCAGTTGTTGTGGAGTTGATAAGTGTTTTTGTGGCAGTAAAATGCATATTCCTTTTTGCCACCTTAGCACTAAATCACAAAAAGTTGAAACAATACGTCAGTGTTTATTTTTGAAAAATCAATAGATTATGATTTCTAAATCGTCTGCAAAAATCACCGTAATCTGCGGGATTAAATTCTTCTTATTATTTTTTATTGCCCACACCTCAACTGCTCAAACTACCAGGCAAAAAGAAATACTTGATCTCTCACAACGAAAATTTGTGTGGCTGATAAACAAACAATTAGATTCACTCAATCTCATCCTTGATAATGATCTGATGTACATCCACTCCAATGGCTGGACCGAATCCAAAAAAGATGTTCTGGAAGACCTTAGGTCGGGTAAATTGGTGTATGGAGATGTACAGATCGAAAATGCCCAAGTCAGGCTATATAAAAATGCGGCCATTGTTACCGGAACCGGTAAATTCTCGGGAGTAAACAGCGGCAACGCTTTCGATTTGCGTTTGCTCTACACCGAAGTGTATGTATTAAAGAATAAGAAATGGCTGCTGGCATCACGCCACGCCAACCGGCTTCCATAAATGGCATTTTCAAGAAAAAGTATAGTTATTGGTGGCAGTGTATTGGTTATTGCTTCAATCATCTATTATTTCTTATTGCCCGATAAATTATTCCATGATCCATATTGCACTGTGCTTGAAGATCGCAAAGGAGAATTGTTGTCGGCAACTATAGCCAAAGACGGTCAGTGGCGATTTCCACTGTTGGATACCGTACCCGATAAATTTAAGCAGGCACTGATTCACTATGAAGACAAACGTTTTATCAGTCATTGGGGAATTGATATTCGTGCTTTTGCCCGGGCGCTCCGGCAAAACCTGCAAGCGGGTAAAGTGATCAGTGGAGGAAGCACCATCACCATGCAGCTTGTCCGGCTATCGCGGAAGGGAAAAGGAAGAACTTATGGTGAGAAATTTATTGAAATAATACTGGCCACCCGCCTGGAGTTTAGCTATTCAAAAGATGAAATACTGGCTTTGTATGCCTCACATGCACCGTTTGGTGGTAATGTGGTAGGCCTTGAAGCTGCTTGCTGGCGTTATTTCGGTCGTGACGTAGATGAACTTTCGTGGGCAGAGGCAGCCCTGCTTACCGTGCTGCCGAATTCACCTTCACTCATCCATCCGGGCAGAAACAGGGATCGATTGTTGGTAAAACGAAATGCCCTTTTGGATAAACTTCAACAGGTTGGTGTGCTGGATGAAGCTACATGTCTTTTGGCAAAGGAAGAACAAATTCCTGATCAGCCGACACCCTTACCGCGTCACGCCCGGCATTTGATTCAACGTGCAGTTCGTGATGGATTAGAGCAAACACGGATACGCTCAACACTTGATGAAGGCGTGCAACGGAGGGTAGAACAAATTATCGATGATCACCACAAGCGCCTGGTTGGAAATCAAATCTATAATGCTGCTGCGTTGGTATTGGAAGTTGAAACCGGAAATGTGGTGGCCTACGTAGGCAATACGCAAACCGATCATTCGGGCTATCATGGTGAAGAGGTGGATATCATCAACGCACCGCGAAGTACGGGAAGTATTTTAAAGCCATTTTTGTTTGCAGCCATGTTGGATGAAGGAAAAATTTTAAGAACTACGTTGCTGCCGGATGTCCCTACCGTAATCAATGGCTTTGCCCCCAAAAATTTTAAACGCGAATTTGATGGTGCAGTGCCCGCGGATAAGGCATTGATCCGATCATTAAATATTCCAGCTGTATACATGCTTCAGCAGTATCGTTATGAAAAATTTCATTCACTGCTAAAGGATGCCGGCATGACTACGCTGAACAGACTTCCCGATCACTACGGGCTTGCTTTGATATTAGGCGGTGCAGAAGGAAAGTTATGGGACATCACTGGTATGTACGCTTCTATGGCACGTGTTTTAAATCGGTATTTTATGCGTTCTGAAAACCTGAAATACACCAATTCAGATTATCAAAGTCCATCATACATTCAAACTGCTCAAGCGAAAATGTCAACGGCTAATCTCGGGCCATCGGGTTTATTCAGTGCTTCAGCCATCTATCAAACCATTGATGTATTAAAAGAAGTTTACCGGCCGGGTGAAGAGACAGGCTGGCGTAACTTTTACAGTGCAAAAAAAATAGCCTGGAAAACCGGTACCAGTTTTGGCTTTCGTGACGGCTGGGCTGTTGGTGTAACACCACAGTATGCTGTTGGTGTGTGGGTGGGTAATGCCGATGGTGAAGGGAGACCGGGACTAACCGGAACGGAAACAGCCGCCCCGATTATGCTTGATATTTTTTCACAACTCCCCGGAAACGCGTGGTTTCAAGAGCCTTATATGGAGCTGGAACAAATACCGGTCTGCTCCATAAGTGGCCTGCGCATGGGTGAGTATTGTGAAAAGGCAGACACAACCTGGGTATGCGCCAGAGGCCTTGAGGTAAAGCCATGTACTTATCATAAAAAAGTACACCTAACCAAGGATAAGCGATACCGGGTGCATTTGAGTTGTGAAACCGTGGAGGGGATGGTTGAGCGTAACTGGTTTGTGCTGTCACCCATTCAGGAACATTATTTCAGACCCCGGAATATTTCATATAAAATCTTACCCCCGTTTAAGCCTGGCTGTGAGGCAGTTACGACATTGCGTACTATGGACATGGTTTATCCGAAGCAAAATGCCCGGCTTTTTATACCCAGGGAATTGGATGGTACCCCTGGAAGTTCTGTTTTTGAGCTTGCCCACCGCAATCCACAGGCTGTTGTTTTTTGGCATCTGAACGATCAATATCTTGGAAATACCCTCAAAAACCACCGATTTCCGCTAAATCCGGGCGGGGGAAGGCACCTTTTAACCTTGGTTGATGATTCCGGGGAGACCCTTGAAATTCACTTTGAAGTTGTATCAAAGTGATAAATATCTGATATGTAAGGTTTTAAATTGATTTAATTAATTCTAAATTTAACATGGTATACCTTTGTACCTGTTAATAAACCCTGTCAATATGAAAAAGTGCTATTTTTTTGCCTTACTAGGTTTACTGATTATTCAGTCAGCATTTAAAGCCCCCGGGCAGTTGCCCGATCCGCAATACCCCAACTACGTGGTGATTGGCGCATTTGAGTTTAAAAAGAATGCCATAAAATTTACCAACCAGGCTTCGAAGGAGTTTTCGGTTAAGTATGAAATCAATCCATCGCGGAACTTATACTATGTGTATATCTTAAAAACGAATGATAAAAAACAGGCAATTGAAGAAGCCCTGCGCTTGCAAAGCAGCTCGCCCTATGCTGATACCTGGGTGTACAGTGGTCCATTAGGTGCTGATGTAATGGCAAGCACTTCCGGTAAAGATATTAATCCGGTAACGCGCAGAAACATTGAAACCATACCGGTTGCCGACACACCGGCCAATCAAAGCCTGACTTCACTCATCACACCGCAATCCGAAGCAGGTGAAGTAATGGAACTGGAGAAGGTTCCAGCCAGGGAAAAGGAAATTATAAGCGAACAAAAAATAAGTGCTACACCTGAACAAACTGCGAGTGCAGTTACAGATGATAAAGCCAGGAATTTTTATTTTAAGTTGTTCCGTGCTGATAATAATGAATCGATAAGCGGAGATGTATCCGTAATTGATGCAGAACGGGTTAAAAAACTTGGAACCTATTCGGGCAACAAAGATGTACGGGTTTCATCTCCGGGCAATACTTCAGGTAATGTATCCCTTATTTGTGAGGTGTTTGGTTATCGGAAAGTCCAACGGGATATTAATTTTAACAATCCCGAAGGTGAAGGCATTGCACTGGCCAACAGTTCGGTGGTTGTGCCGTTTGATTTGGTTCGTTTACAAAAAGGCGACATAGCTGTTATGTATAATGTTTACTTTTTTAAAGATGCAGCCATCATGCGGCCGGAGTCGCGGTGGGAGGTAAGCAGTTTGTTGGACATGCTCAATGAAAACCCTAAATACAAGATCAAGATACATGGGCATACCAATGGAAATGCAGCCGGGAAAATTATCTCGAAAGGCGAGAAATCCGATAACTTCTTTTCATTGAGCGATACCAAAGAAGGTTTTGGCTCGGCCAAAAAATTATCACAGGAGCGGGCAGAAATCATACGTGACTTTTTGCTGGCGAATGGTATTGATGCCAAGCGTATGCACGTAAAGGCCTGGGGTGGAAAAAAGCCGGTAGTTGATAAAATGCATACCCAGGCTCAGAATAATGTTCGCGTAGAAATTGAAATACTTGAGCATTAAGCGGAGAAGCATACGAATCAATAGAAAAGGAAGTTTTTAAGCCCTCGCCAGAGGGCTTATTCATTTTCAACAATGCCGCCTTCCAACGTGCGGCTTATTTGCCGTGTTATTTGGTCCAGTTGTTCGGCACAGGTTTTTAAATGGTGGTAGATAATTTCTTTTTCGTTTTGATCGGCTTGTTCTAAAAGTCCTATTAACCCTAACACACTGGCCACGGGTGCCCGCAACTTATGGGCGTTTACAAAAGTATATTCGGTTAGCTTTTGGTTTTGCAAGGTTAGTTGTTGTGTTCTTTGCTCAATCCTGGTTTCAAGGTTCCTGTTAAGTTCCTGCAGATCTCCGTTGAGTTTAGCCAGTGTAGAAGCTTGCAATTCAATGGCAATCTTCTGGCTTTGTATTTCATCATTTTTGGTTTGCAGTAACTTGTTAACCGTTAGTATTCTCCTACGTTGTACCAGCAGTATCCAGGCCAGTACACCGGCAATTAACAGACCTATGGTGATGGCGAAAATAATTTGCTGCTGTTGTTTTAATCTTGCTTCACGAAAATCTTTTTCAAACCGGAGCTGTCGGTTTTCTGCTTCTTGTACTTCTGTTTGATAGACCATTTGCAGCCGTGCAATTTGTTCGTTTTTGCTTAAATTAAACACACTGTCTTTTAGGCTATTGAAGTGGTATAAATTGCTTAATGCACTTTTGTAATCTCCGCGCGCTGAGTCCACCTGTGCTTTTTTCAGGTAATTAGTAACTGTTAAGTCAGTGGCTTTTATGAAGGCAGCCATTTCATGTGCCAGTTTCAGGTATTTTTCGGCACCTTCAAAAAGCCTTAATTCCCGGTAGGTATCGGCCAGGTGGTGATAGACCAGAATCAACATTCGTATTTCGCCTATCTCTTTTAGTATCTTTTCTGAACGGATAAAGTACTCCAGGGCATTTTCATACTTCTTTTGCTTCAGGTTTACTAATCCAAAGCCCATATAATTGTAGGCGATAACACGCCTGTTATTGTCGCGAATGGCTTGCGACAATGAGTTTTCATAATAGGTCACCGCAGTTTTCAGGTTGTCAAGATTATAGTAAAGTTCACCGATGTTGTAAAGTGTAATGGCTTTGGTGAACTGGTCTTTTCGCTTTAACACTACGGACTGCTGTAAATATTCCAGGGCTTTTTCGGGCTCGCCCAGGCGTTTATAAACTTCGCCTATATTGTTATAGGTTTGTCCCCATCCTACTGAATCTCCAATGGCCTGGTATTCCCTTGCTGCAAGAAAGTAATACTCTTGGGCGAGTTCGAAAACACCCTCAGTCCAATAGGTGTTGCCAATTACCGTAAGGGAGCGCGCGTATCCTTTAGTAAAGTTTATGGAACGTGCAACTTCCGAAACATGCTGGCTTATTCTTCTAGAAGCCATCGGATTATGCCGAAGCGCGTCCGTGGCAAGTAGGTTAAGTGATATTACATAGTTTGAATCGCGAGGCAGCTTGAGATATCGCTGAAGACTGTCGGGCAAAGGTGTTTGGGCATAGGCTAAGCCAAATGCCAACCAGTATTGAATAAAACATACAGTTTTCCAGCCCCCCCTCATGAAGCATTAATTTTTTTTTAAAAAATTAGCTGGTCATTGCCCGTAATAAGTCGTGCTGGGTAATAATATGAACCCGTTGGGCTTCATCGCGTATCAGTACGGCTTTGTTCTCCTTATTCAAAAGTGATGACAAAACATCCAGGGTGCTGTCGGGTGCTACGAAAAGCATAGGCTTATCCATTACATCGCCAACAACTTTTTCGCGTAGTTTGGGTTCTTCAATCATTTTCTCCAGCAGGCTTGATGCACTCACACTTCCAACAAACTGGTCATTTTCTGTTACGGGTATCTGGTCTATGCCTTCACGGTTCATCATCAGTATGACATCGGTGATTTTTGCTTTGGTTTGTACGGTAACTAAACTATCTTTTCCGTTGCGTGTGCTAATGATGTCGCGGGCTTTTGTGGTGAAGGTTTTAGTGTCCAGAAAGCCGTGATCTTTCATCCACTGGTCGTTGTAGACTTTTGCCAGGTAACGTGTGCCATGATCGGGCAGCAGGATCACCACAACATCGTCTTTCTTTACATGTTCCCGTGCATATTCCAGCGCACCGTGTACGGCCGATCCGCACGACCATCCAACAAACATACCTTCCTCGCGTGCCAACCTGCGCGTCATCAGGGCGCCATCTTTATCGGTAACTTTAATAAACAGGTCGATAACATCAAAGTCTACATTTTTTGGCAGGATGTCTTCTCCAAACCCTTCGGTTAGGTAAGGATAAATTTCTTTTTCATCAAAAATGCCCGTCTCTTTATATTTTTTAAAAACCGATCCATAAGTATCTATACCGATGGACTTAATGGCGGGATTCTGCTCTTTGAGATATTTTGCAGTGCCGCACATTGAACCGCCCGTACCTACTGTGGCAACGTAATGGGTAATCTTTCCTTCGGTTTGTTTCCAAATTTCGGGCCCTGTTGTTTCGTAATGTGCTTTGGTGTTGGAAAGGTTGTCGTACTGATTGGGATAGAAAGAGTTTGGTATTTCCTTATTGAGCTTTCGTGCTACCGAGTAGTACGAGCGTGGATCGTCAGGCTCAACATTGGTAGGACAAACAACTACTTCAGCACCTACGGCTTTCAGGATATTTATCTTCTCCTGCGATTGTTTATCGGCCATGGTGAAAATGCAACGGTAACCTTTCGCTACTGCGGCCAGCGCCAACCCCATACCGGTGTTACCGGAAGTACCTTCAATAATAGTACCCCCAGGCTTTAGCCGTCCATCTTTTTCTGCATCTTCCACCATCTTAATGGCCATCCTGTCTTTCATGGAATTTCCAGGGTTGAAGTACTCAACTTTTGCCAGGTAGGTGCCGGGCAATCCTTTAAAAATTTTATTCAATTTGATCAGCGGTGTGTTGCCAATGGTTTCAATAATGGAATTATAGTAGTGCATGGAACTGGTGGTATTGTACTGGACAAAGTTAAGAAAAACACCCTGTTGGGGTGGTGGATGTATGAAAAACGGTAATTCTTGAAATTATCAGTTAGTTGGCTGATCCTGCCAGCAAATAAAGTACGGCCATTCGTATGGCAACCCCATTTTCTACCTGATCCAAAATTATGGAGTGTTGTGAGTCGGCTGCGTCACTACTCAATTCAACCCCCCGGTTTATCGGGCCTGGGTGCATCAGCACAATAGGTTTTTTAAGGTCGTCCAGTATTTTTTTTGTGATGCCATAGTATAGTGCGTATTCCCGAAGAGACGGGAAATATTTGATTTGTTGTCGCTCTAATTGTATGCGTAGTACGTTGGCAACGTCACACCACTCCAACGCGTTTCGAACATCGGTTTCAACCAACACTCCGGTTTGTGAAATAAACTTAGGCAGCAGAGTGGGTGGGCCGCACACCATAACCTTAGCCCCCAGCTTTTGCAGCGCAAAAATATTTGACAAGGCAACGCGTGAATGCAAAATATCGCCAACGATAGCCACCTTTTTGCCACCAACGTCACCCAGTTTTTCGCGAATGGAGTAAGCATCGAGCAAGGCTTGTGTTGGGTGTTCGTGCGTGCCATCGCCAGCATTAACAATGTTGGCTTGAATATGCCGCGCCAGGTAATGTGGTGCGCCAGGGCTGGCATGGCGCATTACTACCATGTCTACCTTCATGGCCAATATATTGTTTACTGTGTCGAGCAGCGTTTCACCTTTTTTTACGGAGCTGGTAGAGGCAGAAAAATTTACCACATCGGCAGAAAGTCTTTTTTCGGCCAGCTCAAATGATAGGCGTGTACGTGTAGAATTCTCAAAGAAAATGTTGGCAATGGTAATGTCGCGCAGGGAGGGCACTTTTTTGATCGGTCGGTTCAAAACGTCTTTAAAAGTGTCGGCTGTTTCAAAAATCAATTGAATATCCTGAGGTGTGATGTCTTTTATTCCCAGCAGATGCTTTTGGCTCAGTTTTGACATGCTACTCTTTATTGTTTGTCAACCAGATTTTATTTTGTGCGTGACCCTGGGCTTCCAGTTCAACTAAAACTTTTTGTGTGGCAAGGGTATTTACGGTGCGGCCAACGTAATCGGGGGCAATGGGCAAGTCGCGGTTGTGTTTACGGTCAATGAGCACAAGCAACTCAACTTTAGCGGGGCGGCCAAAGGCGATCATGGCATCCAACGCTGCCCTTACCGTTCGCCCGGTAAACAGCACATCATCAACCAAAACAACTTTCTTTCCTTCTATAATAAATGGTATCCTTACTTCGCTTGCCTTAGCGGGTATTTCGCGCCTGCGAAAGTCATCGCGGTGAAAAGTGGCATCCAAATAGCCTAACGGAATGTCCTTCCGGATAAGTTTTTCAAGCTTTTTATGAATGATTTCGGCCAGGAATATTCCGCGGGGCTGAAGGCCAAGGATTACACTTTCTTCAAAGGCCTGGTGGTTTTCAATAAGTTGTTGGCAAAGACGGCTAAGGGTAATATCAAGCAGGTCCGAGTCGAGGATAAGTTTCTTCTGCATATGCCGGTGACAAATATAACAGTTTTATGCAGCTTAAACTTACCGGTAACTGATTTTGGTTACAAAGAATGCCCTTTGACTGTTTCTGCCCCACCTCCTTGACGTGGTATAGTTTGTACCGGAAATGGTAAAATAACCATTGTACCAATGATCAACAGAAGATACACCCTCATCGGTATCGGCAAATTCATCGCTTAAGGCCGGGGCATTAAAAGTTGCCTGCTCCAGTAATTGGCTGTTACGGATTACTTTGTAGCGTATTTTATCATTAAACAGGTAGAAGAGTATTATCTTATTTGGTTTAATGTCCAGCTTAACAAACTGAGTAAGCGTAAAGGTTTTAATGTCATTTATTTCAAAACTATTGTCCCAACGCAACTTTCCATTTTTATCAAACCCAATAATTACAGCGTGCGTGTATTTGTAACCGTCAAATACGGCCGAGCCCGGGGCAAGCCCTCCGCCCATATAATTCCTGTCTAGTGTTCGGTAAACCGGGTAAAAGGCCTCGCCTAAAAGCAGGTACTCATCCTTGTGGGGAATAAATTCGTGCACCAGGAACCTGTATTGGAGACGGATTTTTTTTCCCTTGACTGTTTTTCGCTTAATCCTTTCTTTAATCCTTTCAGCACGTTGAACTTTTAAGTAGCTGAAGAAATTTTCCAACTCAGAAAACGGATAGTACCGGATGGAATCCAGGTCATTTTCCAAATGGGCTATATACAACCCTTTGGAAAACTCCGAGTTCCTGTTTCCGTAGGTTCCGGCAATGTACTGTGTACCATTGGCGAGCGATATAACTTGTCCGAATAATAAGCTTTGGTTTTCCGATGGGTTTAATAATTTGTTTTCAACCAGTTCAGCCGAGCCATTGTAGTTTTTAATCCATAGTGTTTTTTGTCGCTGGGCATTTCGGGCACTGATCAATACGCTAAACGATGGATCGGCAGAAGTGTTGATTTGCAAAAGCTCACCGGGTTCGTTGAAGAGCGCTGGCAAAATTTTGCTTTTGCGGGTAGTAAAATCATAAAACAGCACTACAGGTATCTTCCCGGCAAAATATCCCCCGATTATTAGCCCACCAGAAACGGTTTCGAAATGTGTAGGAAGAAAGGGTATGAAGTTATTTACAAAGTGACGCGTAAAGTTGCCGGTGGCCAGTTCCAATTGATATACCTGAAAATTGATTTCTGCAAATTCGCGATGATGGAACAGGAAGTATGCATATTGCTTTGTTACACTATGGTGTGAATACACAAACTTTTTGTCAATAGGTAAAAGGCCAGCCCATTTCTGATTGAAGGAAGTGTCAACATGGATGAACTGCACGGTTGATTCCTGCAGGTTTAGCGGACGGAATAAAATAAGCCCTGCTGACTGCGTGGAAACGAGTTTAAAAGTAGATTCATTTCTTTGAATGGGGAGCTGAATTCCCGTATGATACTGGAGTTGTGCGTTTGCGGAAGCAAAAGTAAAAACAAGTACTAGTTTAAGGGTATGATATTTTATTGATGTAAAATACCTGACGACTTCCCTCACCGCGCTTTTCTTTGTTGGATAAGCTGTGTTGACCCCACACGTATAAATTATTTCCATACCATTGCCGCACCATTCCTACGGTTTTGTTTTCCGATCGGATGTTGTCAGTTTCATTGCTCAGTTTTATTTTTTCTGAAAATTCTTCTGCTCCGCCATCACCTAAAGTAATAATTTTTCCCTTAAGTTCTGATTCATCTTTAAAGAGCAGAACAATCCTGTTTCCAACAACACAGTAGTCGGCTATTTGTTCCAGGCTATTAAAGCGCAAGTCGTTAAGCTTTAAACTGTAGTCCCACTGCACATCGCCCTTTTTGTTGAACGAAAGCAGAACAGACTGCACTACTTTTATTTCTTCTGTTGTATTCCTTGAGTTTGGTCCGTATCCGTAATACGGGTTATAAAGCCTGTTGTAGGTCCCGGGATAGTAGCCCCAAAATGGTGAGTAATAGGGATAGGGGGTATATCCGTAGGGGTAATTGTTCGGGTAGCGGTTTAGGGTGCTGGAGGGTATGTAGGTTTCCGCCAACAGGATAAACCCTTCTTCACGCTCCTCTATCCGATAAGGCATAACATAATTTATAAAATCAGGAATGCGCTTTTGGCTTAGCATAGCCTCTGTTTTTTCCTTTATTCGTTTTGCTCGTTTTGGCGTTTGTAAATCAAGGTAATGATTCAATTCACCAAAGGCGATAAATTTTATAGAGTGGTCGTTGAAGGGGTCAACAATCAGGGCATAGAATCCATTTGATTGCTTGGAGTGTGTTGAACCCCACGTGCCCAGCACCACCATGTCATCCTGGATGAGTGTGCTGCTGATACTGGTTTGAAGGGAATACCGGTCTTCAATAGGTGTTGAATCTTCCAACAATTCCTTGCCGGAGGCATCAAAAGTTTTCACGATTATTTTTCGTTGGTCCCGGTCGCTTCGGTCAACCAGTACAGTATTGAAAGTTTCATTTTGGTTGGGCCTTAAATCAACAAGTTCAGTTTGTTTTTGAAAGAAGCCCGGCAATACTTTGGTATTATCGTTTGCTGGGCTGTACAACAATACCGCAGGTTCGCTATTTACATAGCCACCAATTACAAAATTCGATTCGACTTTTATGAAGTGGCTAAGTTGAAGGTTGAGTTCGGTTTTAATTTCATATCGGTCAATATCTGTGTTGCCCAATTCAATAGAAATGAGATCTAATGTTACCTTAAGGTTTTCGCCAGGTTTGAACAGCAGGTATAACCTGCCGGGTGCCTGTTCATAACCAATAAGGTTTTTTCGTTGGTCAATCTCCAGGTCGAAAGTTTTTTTTTCTTGCAAGAGGGTATCCAGCAAAATCAGTTCCCACGTTCGGTTGCCGCCTCTGTATTTATTTTTTTCGCGGATAAGGGCCAAGCCATCTTCTTTCAGGGATATGATTGTAAATTCTTCATCAGAGTATTTACGCTCTTTTTCATAACGGGCAGGTTGTGTTATCTGTGCGTGTAGCTGTGTAAAAACACATAGTGTTAAACTGAGAATGATGAGGCTTACTATTGTTCTTGCAGAAATCATTTTTTGTTGCTTAGCTCAAGTATTCTGTCGAATTCTTCCTGCATAACGGGCTGCACCGAAAGCCTGGCGTATTTAACCAAGGCCATACCGCCCAATTTCTTGTCGGCCTTAACTTCTGCTAAGGTAACAGCACGTTTTAGTTCTTTTTCAGGTGCAAGTTCTACTACAACCCATTCTTTGTCTTTAGGGTCGGGGTAGGCTTCTTTTTTAATCATGGCAATGCCTACAATGGCTTTCTCATCTCCGGTATGGTAGATGAATACACGATCACCGGTTTTCATCGTGTTCAGGTTTTTGCGCGCCTGAAAATTCTTTACCCCGTCCCAAACTGTTTTTTTATCATGCACCAGGTTCGCCCACGAATAGGTTTCGGGCTCAGTTTTCAATAGCCAATAGTTCATTACATTACCAGGTTAGGCTACTAAAGTAACAAACTTTAAGGTGTTAAGGAGATGTGTTGGAGTAGCTTTTTTGTTGGTAAGCTGAACGGGTTAGTATGCCCGCACCAACTTGCCTTCCATGTAGTTGACGAATGCACGGTTAGCCACCTTCATGCCTCCGCGGGTAGGGTAATTACCGGTAAAGTACCAGTCGCCCAAGTGCCCGGGGCAAGCTTTATGCAGGTTGTCAACCGTTTGGAATACAACTTCTACTTCGGCCCGAAGTGTTTTTGGCCGGATGATGTCAGCGATTTTAGCGGACAACTCATCATCGGAGAATTGCTCGTAGAGTTTTTTCACGTAATTTTCATCACCGTTAGATTGTATGCATTGGTCATATACCTCTCCGAGCATGTAGTCCCTTCCGGTTTCTTTAAGCAGTTCAATCATGGCGCGGAATGCCACGAAATCGCTCATCCGGCTCATATCAATACCATAGCAATCCGGAAAGCGGATTTGCGGTGCGGAAGAAACAATAACGATTTTCTTTGGCCCTAGTTTGTCGAGAAGCGTAAGGATACTTTTTTCGAGGGTGGTGCCACGCACTATGGAGTCGTCAATAACAACCAAGGTGTCTTTTCCGCGGTTTACTACTTCGTAAGTGGTATCGTAAACGTGGGCCACAAGGTCATCGCGGTGCTGGTCATCGGTAATAAAAGTTCGCAGCTTGGCGTCTTTCAACACTATTTTTTCAATGCGTGGCCGGAACGAAAGTATATCCTCAATAGGATCTACTGATGGCTTTCCTTCCAGGATAATTTCTTTTTGCTTGTTGATCAGGTAATCTTCCACTCCGGCCATTAGTCCATAAAAAGCTGTTTCGGCTGTATTGGGTATGTAGGAGAAAACGGTATTCTTTAAATCAAAATGAATGGCGCGCAACACCTGGGGCACTAGCAGGCGGCCAAGCTTTTTACGTTCCTGGTAAATATCCGGATCGTTTCCGCGCGAAAAATAAATGCGTTCAAAACTGCAGGATTTTTTTTCGCTCGCCCTGATCACTTCATGCTGGGCATACTCCCCGGCTTTGGTAATAATCAGTGCATGTCCCGGCTTGATTTCTTCAATTTGATTATAGTCGATGTTGAAGGCAGTTTTTATGGCAGGTTTTTCCGAAGCAACAACGATCACTTCATCATCGGCATAATAGTAGGCGGGGCGAATGCCGTTGGGGTCGCGCACTACAAAAGATGATCCTGATCCGGTTAATCCGGCCATGGCATACCCGCCATCAAAATCTTTGCAGGCTCTTTTTAATACACGGTGCAGGTCAATCTCGTTTTCAATGATTTCAGAAATCTCTTTATTGCTGTATTTATCTTTATAAAGTTCAAACAAGCTTTGGACCTCCTCATCCAGAAAGTGACCGATTTTTTCCATTACGGTTACCGTGTCAACTTTTTCTTTTGGGTGTTGCCCAATGCCGATAAGGATATCAAAAAGTTCATCAACGTTGGTCATGTTGAAATTACCGGCCATAACCAGGTTACGGCTGCGCCAGTTATTTTGGCGAAGAAACGGGTGAACACTTTCAATACTGTTTATGCCGTGGGTGCCATACCGAAGATGGCCTAACCAAAGCTCTCCGGTAAAGGCTACGTTTTCTTTAAGCCACTTTTCGTCCCTGAATTTTTCTTTTCCTTCTTTTTGTGCTTTACGGTACTTCTTGCCTATTTTCTTAAAAAGTGATGCAACGGGTTGTTGCTTTACGGATCGATAACGACTAATATACCTGCGGCCTGCCTCCAGGTCGATTTTGATATTGGCTATACCTGCACCATCCTGCCCCCGGTTATGTTGTTTTTCCATCAGTATGAACATTTTGTTCATGCCGTAGGTAGGGCCATATTTTTCGATATAATAGGATAGGGGTTTACGCAAGCGGATCAGGGCAATTCCGCATTCGTGAAGGATTTGATCACTCATTGGTGCTCCATTAAGGCACAAAGTTACGGTTATTCGGGCATCCTATCAATATTGAAAATCAGCTCAAAAAGTACGCTTGTAGCGTCAGTTTGGTAGGGTCAAGCACTTGTAAAATCAGGCCTTGGGCAGGGTAAACCAGAAGGTACTTCCTTTTCCTTCTTCACTTTCAACCCAAATGCGTCCGTTGTTTTTCTCCACAAACTCTTTGCACAGGATAAGGCCTAACCCTGTGCCTTTTTCATTAGCTGTTCCCCGGGTGCTGTAGGGGTTAATTTTATCAAAAAGCATCGAGACTACCTCAGGTTTCATGCCCACGCCATTGTCGCTCACAGAAACCACCCATTCGTTGGCTTTTTCTTCCGCTGAAATTTTTATTTCGCCCCCTTCGTTGGTGAATTTCAATGCATTGCTGATGAGGTTTCGGATAACCAGGTTAATGGTATTGCTATCGGCATAGGCATTGGCTTGCGGGGAAACTTCATTCATGAATTTGATTTCTTTCGACTGAAGGGATTGAATGAGTTCAATATTTTCGTCTGTTAAATTTTTCAGGTTTATTTTGGCCGGTTGCAAATTGATTTTATCCATTTGCAGCAGTGTCCAGTCAAGCAGGTTGTTAAGTAAAGTTCTTGTATGGTTAAAGCGGGTCCTCAGTTCTTTTATGGCCATCGGCATTTCTTCATTACGGATGGCACCTTTATCCATCAGGTCAAGTAAGCCGGCCAGGGCGTTGATAGGCGAGCGTAGGTCGTGTGAGATAATCGAAAAGAACTTATCTTTTACCTGGTTTAGCTGCTCCAGTTCAACGCTACGCTTTTCCATGTCTTCCTGGTGTTGAAGCAACAACTCATTAATGCGTTTTCTTCGCTGTCCGCTGCGGTAAACGGTTACCAGCAGTATTACTACCAAGGCCATCACTACCACCAATACATTGCTGATAAATTCCTGACGTTTCATTTCTGCTTTTCTAAACTCTTCCAATCGGGTGAGTGATTGAATTTGTTCATCTTTAGAAGCGGTAGCAAAGCGTACCTGGTCGCGAAAAAGTTTTTGCTGCATTTCCTCGCTAAACAAACTATCGTTTAAGGCTTTGTATTTTTTAAAAAACTCAAGCGATCGTTTGTACTCACCTTTACTTTCCCAAAGTTTTGCCAGCTCGTTATAACAATTTATCTCCAATATTTTGGCGTGCAGTTTTTTGGCGGCTTCCAGTGCTATATCAAAATGATTTTCGGCCTCTATGTAATTGCCTTGATTCAGGAAAAGGGTTCCGCGGCCCAGTTCAACTTCGGCTATGCCAAACTGATTGTTAGTGAGCTCGTGCAACCGGGCGGTTGAATCATAATACGCCAGGGCATTGTCGAATTCTTTAAGGAACATATATACCCGGGCGATCTTTATCAGTGTTCTGGTGCGGAGCTCTTTAACAATATTTTCAGGGTCACCCGCCAGCAATTGGTTGGTTTCACGCACAGCCTGCTGCAGGTAAATCAATGCTGAATCGTATTTGCCAATACGCAACATAACGTCACCGATTTCATCCAGGGCGTAAGGGTTTCCTTCGGTGTCGCCAAGTTTTTTACTGACTTTCTGTGCCAGGCGCAAGTGTTGCAAGGCGGTTTCAAATTGCCCCATTTCCTTAAATACCCTGCCTACATTATGAATGACAATGTTCATAAGTATCGAGTCATTCTTGGAAATGGTACCTGCATTAAGGATGCTGTAGGCGGTAGTTAAATAAAAATAGGCGTCATCATAAACACCTAATTCATAATAGTAATTGCCTATGTTGCTGTAGCTCCTGCCAATTTCGGTTGAGTCTTTCTTTTCAATGCCAATTTGAAGTGCTTTTGTTTCAAGGGTTAGGGCTGTTGTGAAATCGCCACCTAAATGATTGATCAAACCGAGGGATCGGTAGGCGGTTAATTTCAAATCGCGACTGCCTGTTTTTTCTGCCAATGCAGAGGCTTCGCGCGCATAGGCAAGGCTTTTCGAAAAGTCTTTAAAGGTATATGAATTTGCCAGGGACAGTAATAAACTTACACGGGCTGTATCGGGCATTTTAACAGCCAGTCCGCGCTCCAGGCTATCCAAATAAGCATTCGACTGGCCAATGACGGATGATACCTTTATGAGAAAAAGCAAAACTGCACTATAGACGATAAAATGCCTCATTTGAATGCCGTATTAACTGATTGTTAAGGTTAATGGTCTTTTCATCAATTCATAAAAATGCCAATTAAAAGCGGATTTTTTTTCAAAAATTCAATTAAAACAATACATGGGTTAAGCTTAGCCCCATAAGGGATAACGCTCCAGATGAACAGGCTTGTGAAAGAAAATACGGGTAGAGGCTTCGAAGGAGTCCGTATAGTCTGACACTAAAAATTCATGATGGTCGCCCCCGTTTGTGTTTAATAATTTTTCTTGTGTCAGATACTTCCCCAAGGCCATCGCCACCACTTCTGATGAGTCCAGGATGGTCATTTGATTCCTGTAGTATTCGTTTATCGCTGTTTTAATTAACGGATAATGTGTGCATGCCAGGATGAGCGCTTCTATGTTTTTTAATTCAGGATCAGCTAAGTACTGGGCGATAATTTCATGACTGATTTTATTGTCGAAAAAACCCTCTTCAATCATGGGAGCAAGTAGTGGTGTAGCCAGCGAGTGAAGGGTTATGCCCTTGTTCAATTCAGTTATTTTTCTGGCATAGACGCCCGATTGTATGGTGCGTTTTGTTCCAATCAAGCCAATTGATTGATGGGCAAATTTATTTGCCACCAATTCAATCATAGGGTCGATCACATTAATAATCTTTACATACCTTGCATATTCCTTTAATAACTCGTAAGCTGCTGAACTGGCCGAGTTGCAGGCAATAACAATTACTTTACAACCTTTCTTTAATAACGCATCGGCAATTTTAACGGAGTAAGCCTGTATGGCAGCTTCTGATTTATCGCCATAAGGCAGGTGAGCAGTATCACCAAAGTAAACAATATTTTCATGCGGTAATTCTTTTCGGATGGCGTGGGCTACTGTTAAGCCGCCAATACCACTATCAAAAATACCAACTGGTTGTTCGGGATTCAGGAGCATAAAAAAGCTGCGGCAAAGATAACTTTTAACCGCAGCCAATCGATAATGTTTGCGTATTTAAACGTTAGTGGAAAGTTTGGCCAATATTTGTTCACGACCTTCGCGGTGGTTACAATAGCTGCACTGAAAGTGTTTGATGAACAAACCGGTCTCTTCCATAGTAGGCGCCTTCTCAAGCTCTTCCCGGTCAATCCGCAGGGTGTAGTATCCGCATTCGGGGCATTCTTCTGAATGCTGGTAAGCAAAGTACTTTTCAATTTTCTTGTAGCCGGTTTTCTCATCAATCCATACATCGTAATCAATGGAGTGAAAAAGTTCTTCCTCAATCATGCTCTCTTCCAGGTGCGCATCTTCTTCCTGTTCGGTTAATTTGCGCATCAGGTTTCCTTCCGGTGATTTACGTGGTTTGTTGCGCAGCTTTCTTAACCGTTTTTCTACAAACCTGGGGTAGTAAATGCGTACCGCACTAAAGAATATAAAATAGAAAATGATGGCAAAACTGGTAGTAATAAACAACCTGACATAGAACCATGTCATACCGCTTTTGTGGATCATATCGGTAGCCAGTGTGTTGAAAAACATGAAGCCAGCAACGATAAAGGCAATAATGGCATACCAAAAGAATTTTATCTCGTTCAGGTTAACGTAATCGTATTTCTCTTTTAAATCCTTGATAATTAAAATACGAAACTCGTGGTAGCCAAGGATAAGTAAGCCAAGAACAATGAAAGCGATTGCTCCCAGGTACATATAATAACTCCAGGAGTCGAGGAATTGATGTGGAACATCCATAATTCGTGGGGTTTAGGGTAGAATAAAATTAGTAATAAATCTGAAGGTAACGCAAGATTTAGCCGGTTTTTATGGGTTGATTTGCCTATTGTCTGACAATGAGAATTAGGATACTTTTAGAAAATTTTTAACCATGGCCTATAATTTATTAAAAGGAAAGCGCGGCATTATTTTCGGTGCCCTTGATGAAAACTCAATAGCGTGGAAAACTGCCCTAAAAGTAAAAGAAGAGGGAGGTAGTTTTACCCTCACCAATGCACCCATTGCCATGCGCATGGGAAAGATAAACGAACTGGCCAAAATGTGTAATGCCGAGATTATCCCAGCCGATGCAACATCGGAGCAGGACCTCAATACACTTTTTACAAAGTCAATAGAGGTGCTGGGTGGTAAGCTTGATTTTGTGCTGCACTCCATTGGCATGAGCCCCAACGTGCGGAAAGATAAAGCTTATGGTGACCTGAATTACGACTGGTTTTTAAAAACCCTTGATATATCCGGCCTGTCTTTTCATAAGGTTATGCAAACGGCAGAAAAAACCGATGCCATGAACGAATGGGGTTCCATAGTAGCGTTGTCGTATATCGCGGCACAGCGTACATTCCCCGATTACTCTGATATGGCCCAGGCTAAATCGGTACTTGAATCCATAGCCAGAAGCTACGGTTACCGGTTTGCCAAACTGAAGAATGTAAGGGTTAACACTATTTCACAGTCGCCAACCAAAACAACTGCCGGTGCAGGCATTTCAGGTTTTGATGTGTTCTACGATTATGCCCAAATGATGTCGCCTTTGGGCAATGCAACGGCCGAAGATTGTGCCAATTACATTGTGCTGATGTTTTCGGATTACTCCCGGATGGTGACCATGCAGAACCTGATGCACGATGGCGGGTTCTCCTCAACCGGAATAACCGAGGACCTGATTGATCGCCTGACAAAATAAAATCTTTTTTCCGTTTGCCTGATTGTTCAGGTATCGGGTGAATGGCGTATGGTTTCATTTCCACCGTGTAAAATCAACCTGGGGCTACATATCCTGTCGAAAAGGCCGGATGGGTACCATGCTATTGAAACATGTTTTTACCCCGTTCCGTGGACGGATATTCTTGAGGTTGTTCCAGCGGATAAATTTTCATTTGTGAGTACGGGCATTCCTATTCCGGACAGCCCGGACGACAACCTTTGTGTGAAAGCATTCAACTTACTGCAACATGATTTCCACCTTGGGCCACTCGCCATGCACTTGCACAAAATTATTCCCATGGGTGCAGGCCTGGGGGGTGGCTCCTCCGATGCAGCAACAGCTCTCGTTTTGATTAATGAGGTATTCCAGTTAAAACTTTCCACAGGCAAACTGATGGAATATGCAGCACAACTGGGCAGCGATTGTGCTTTTTTTATAGAAAACAAGCCCATGATAGGCACAGGCCGTGGGGAGATTTTGCAGCAAGTTGAAATTAATCTACAAGGAAAGTACCTGGTGGTGATTAAGCCGGGTATTCATGTTTCCACAGCCCATGCTTATGCCATGGTGAAGCCTGCAAAGCCTGAAAGGGAACTTAAGGCCGTACTAAAAATGGAAATTGAACATTGGCGGGCATATTTAAAAAATGATTTCGAGGAATCGGTATTCCAAAAATTTCCTGCAATTGCTTCCATCAAACAAACCCTCTACGATGCGGGGGCACAATATGCATGCATGAGTGGTTCCGGTTCAAGCGTGTATGGCATTTTTGCGCACCCGGTTGATTTAAGGGCGGATTACCCACATGCGGTGTATTGGTCAGGACAACTTTAACGCATAAAAGCAGGCTTATCAAACCTCTTTTTCAGCCACGGATAGGAGGCAACAGCACTGATGATGATGAGCGTTCCAACATAAAAGTTAAAGCCCATTTTTTCTGAATCACCAAGTATAATCAGTGCCATGATGATTCCGTAAACCGGTTCGAGATTTAAGGTAAGCTGGATAAAGAAAACAGAAAGTTTTTTCATCAATTTAACGGCCATGGAGAATGCGTAAACGGTACACACCCAGGCCAACAAAGCAATGTAAACCCAATCCATTAACGAGGGGATAAGTTTCAGTTCGCCTGCAGCCAGCGTATGTTTATAAATGGGCAAGAAAACCGCAGTGGCGATAAATGCCCCAACCATTTCATAAAAAGTTATGGCATAAGAATCAACACGCCTTACCATTTTAGCATTTAGCACTGAAAAAAGTGCGGCAGAAAAACCCGCAGCGATACCCAATGCCAACCCAAGTTTGTATTCGAAATTAAATGAGAAGATAACGTACAAACCAACGATAACAACTATGCCCAGCAATAACTCAAACTTCTTCACACGGTTTCGGTTCATCCAGGGTTCTAATAAAGCTGCCCAAAGGGAGTTGGTAGCAAACCCAACCAAACTTACGGAAGCATTGGAGGCCCGGGCTGATCCAAAAAATGCCAACCAATGCAAGCATACAATAAAACCAATCAGCAGTAATTTGATCCCATCGCTTTTTGATACCTTAAAAGAGCCTTTTGACCAAGCCATAAACACACCCATGCCTAATGCGGCAAGCAGGGTTCTGTAAAACACCATCTCAACTGTAGGGATGGAAATTAACAGGCCGAGTATAGCTGTAAACCCCCATAGGAATACAATAAAGTGAAGTTTAAGGTAATCGGTGGTGGTGGCCATTTAACGTGGAACGTATTTGTACATGAATAAGGATATGATCCCAAAAACTGTGGATGGAATCCATACCGAAAACTGTGGTGGCAATGCGCCACTTTCGGCAAACGACCGGAACAGGATAAAGAACAAAATAAAAACGAATGAGAGCGCAAAACCAATAGCGATTTGATAGCCCGTGCCACCCCGGCTTTTGCGGGAGGAAACAATAACGGCCATAAAGGTGAGGATGAAAATGGAAAAGGGCGATGCGTACCGTGTATACAATTCCACTTCATAGGTTTCAATACCGGCCGAACCGCGGAAGCGAAGGGTTTTGATGTAATCCTTTAATTCAGAAATGGTTAATCCATCGAATTTCCGGTAATCGTTTTTAAATTCTTTTGGGTGAATAACCAGCGTGGTGTCCAGCTCAAGACCGGATGAAAATTTTTCGCCAATCGAATCGGATTTTACGTTTTCGAAAACAAGTTCAATGCGTTTCAATTTCCAGTCACGCAGCGTCCATTTTGATTTAGCGGTATCCCATTCAATACGGCTGGCCGTAAGTTTTTCGATCAGCTTGTTGTTATCAAAACGCTCAAGGGTAAATTGATACCCTTTGTCGGTAGAGCTGTTATAACTTTGGATATAAATAAAGGTGTTGGGTGAAACCTGCAGGTGAATATTGCGCAGGTTCGGGTTCGTGTTTTTGTTCAGGTAGGCAATTTCAAAGGCTAACCTTGTTTTATTTGAATTGGGGATAATCCATCCGTTTAACCAAAAGCTAATGGATGCAATGAGTAAAGCACCGGCAAAATAAGGCACTAATAATCTGCGAAAGCTTACTCCACTGCTCAGGATGGCAATGATCTCGGTTCTCCCGGCCAACCGTGCCGTTACGTAAACGGCTGCAATAAATACAGTTACCGGAGTAACCAGGCCGGCAATCCAGGGAAGAAAATCGGCATAGTACCCTGCTACCTGAGTCCAACTCAACCCGGCTTTCGCATATTTGTCGGTTTTTTCCGTAAGATCAATTACGGTAATAACCGCCAACAACATCAGCACCACAAATATGAACGTGGTTAGGAATTGGCGGAGAATATAGCGGTCCAGTAATTTCAATGTTGTTGATCTATCGTGTTAACCTTACAGGCGTGTGGCAACTTTTTTAACCATTTCTGTTTTCCATGTAGTGAAGGAACCTTCTATGATCCGCTGTCGTGCCTCCTTTACAAGCCAAAGGTAAAACGTAAGGTTGTGTATAGAAGCAATTTGTGCGCCTAAAATCTCTTTGTTGATAATCAGGTGGCGCAAGTATGCTTTTGAATAAAACGTGCTTACATAACCCCCCAGTTTTTCATCAATGCAGGTAAGGTCGTTTTTCCACTTTTCGTTGCGAATGTTAATGATGCCCTCGGTGGTAAAGAGCATGCCGTTGCGCGCATTCCGGGTTGGCATCACGCAATCAAACATATCAATGCCCAACGCTATGCACTCCAGTATATTTTCAGGTGTGCCTACACCCATGAGGTAACGTGGTTTATCGGGGGGAAGGATAGCGCACACCAATTCAGTCATGGCATACATATCTTCATGCGGTTCGCCAACGGATAAACCACCAATGGCATTTCCATTTAGGTTTTTTGAGGCAATATATTCAGCAGATTGTTCGCGTAAGTCTTTGTACACACTACCCTGTACGATCGGGAAAAGCGACTGTCCATATCCGTAATAAGGATCAGTTTCGTTAATGCGGGTTATGCAGCGGTCGAGCCATCGGTGGGTTAGCTCCATTGATTTTTTGGCGTATCTGTATTCGCACGGGTAAGGTGTACATTCGTCAAAGGCCATAATAATATCGGCTCCGATGGCGCGTTGAATATCCATTACGTTTTCGGGTGTGAAAATATGTTTTGACCCATCAATGTGCGATTTGAAGGTTACGCCCTCCTCTTTAATTTTTCGTGTTTCCGATAAGGAGTAAACCTGGTAGCCCCCACTGTCAGTGAGTATAGGTTTTTGCCAGCCATTAAAAGCATGTAAGCCTCCGGCAGCCTGTAATAATTCAATTCCCGGACGCAAGTACAGGTGATATGTGTTGCCCAGGATAATTTCTGCTTTAATATCGTTTTCCAACTCGCGTTGGTGCACCGCTTTAACCGACCCCGCTGTGCCCACCGGCATAAAAATAGGTGTGTGAATATCACCGTGGTCGGTGGTAAGCACACCTGCTCGGGCATTGGATTTCGGGTCTTTTCCGGTAAGCGCAAATTTCATGATAACCGCGGGTAAGGTGGCGCAAAAATACCCTTATCCCAACAAAAAACCTTCTTGTAAAATTTTGAAGTCGTTTAAAGCAAATTCCTTTCAACGCGTAAATCTACTTCTATATTTGCACCGGTTAATTTTAATCCCACACGGCATTGTCTATACTATTGGGTGTTTTTTTTGCCTCTGTTTTTTGTCAGCTTGTTTTCTTTATTGTGTTTGAAGTGGCCCTGGCCAAAAGGCAACCATCGGGTATAACCTTGGGCCAACAGCCGGTTTCGGTTATTGTATGTGCACACGATGAGGAGGGCAACCTGCGCGAACTTCTCCCAAAATTGTTGTCGCAAAACCATCCTCACTATGAGGTGGTCATAGTTGATGATCGCTCAAATGACGGAACCTTTGATTTTTTACGAGAAACTGCCGAACATGACAAACGCTTACGGATTGTTAAAGTTGAGCACTTGCCCAACCACGCGAACGGAAAAAAATATGGGCTGACGTTGGGTATCAAAGCTGCCCACTACGATATAATTTTGTTAACCGATGCCGACTGCAGGCCGGCAGGTGAAAACTGGCTTCAGTCTATGGCCGGATGTTTTCAAGATAAAACACAATTTGTTCTGGGTTACTCACCTTACCAGAAACTGGGCGGGTTGTTGAACTTGTTTATCCGATATGAGACAATCGTTACAGGTATTCAATACCTTTCGTTTGCTTTAATGGGCAACCCCTATATGGGGGTAGGCCGAAACCTGGCCTACCGCAAATCACTCTTTTTGCAAAACAAAGGTTTTAACGAATATCTTGGTATTACCGGAGGTGATGATGACCTGTTTGTGAACAAGCATGCCCGAGGTGAAACAACGGTGGCTTGCATTGATCCATCCTCCATAACTGTTTCAAAACCGAAACAAACCTGGAGTGAATTCGTTCAGCAAAAAATCAGGCATTTAAGCGTGGGCAAGTATTACAGATTTAAACACCGTGTGGTTTTGGGTTTATTCAGTCTTACACACATATTAAGTTGGTTTCTTGCAGCAGTACTGGTTTACCTGCAACCCTATTTTTGGTGGGTTCCGGCTGCCGTGGTATTACGTCTTTTTATTGTTTCGGGCACGGTGTATAGCTTTTCAAAACGGGTAGGGCACAAATTTGATGTGTGGGCTGTGCCTCTTTTAGATTTTCTTTTTGCGATTTACTATATTTCAACGGGCACGGTTGCGTTAGTAACCAAAAAAGTACAATGGAAGAACTAGAAGGCCGGTTTTCATCAAAAGCTCTGGAGGATTTTCGCCTGATAGACGAAGCCGTAAACAGCGGTGATGAGCAAGCCTTTGCCAAGCTAATGCAGCGGTATAAGCGGCCGGTGTACCATATGATTTTAAAGATGGTACGCAATGTTGATGATGCCGAAGACCTTACCATTGAATCGTTTGCCAAGGCTTTTAAAAGCCTGCACCGTTTTAAAAAAGACTTTACCTTTTCTACATGGCTGTTCCGCATCGCCACCAATAATACCATTGACCATATTCGCAAGAAGAAACTTAACACGCTAAGCATCAGCAATACCTTTACCGATGACAATGGTGAGGGCGTATCCATTGATGTGGAGGATGAGAACCTTAACCCGCAGGAAGAGGCCATTAAGGCGCAAAAGGAAGAACTTATCCAGGTTTTCGTAGATAAGCTTCCACCGAAATACCAAAAGCTGGTAAGGCTTCGGTATTTCAACGAGTTGTCGTACGAGGAGATAGCGGCAGAAATTGACGCGCCTTTGGGTACAGTTAAAGCCCAGTTACACCGTGCGCGCGAATTGATGTTTGATATGGTTAAGAATAAGCGTGATCATATTTAAGTAACATGTTTCGAAAGATTGTGGCAATTTTTTCGTTGTGGTTAGTTATAACCCTGTATGAATCTTGTTGCGAGAAATTACCCTATTATATTTTTGATCGGATTGAACTGATAACCGAGCAGACACAACTTCAAGCTGGCGACAGTCTGGTTATGGTTGTTTTGCCGATTATTTTAGATTATGTGGCCGTTGGAAGAGCGGGTATAGCACAATCCTTTGCCCTGAGTTGTGAATTTGGTTACTGGGGACCTAAATACGCAGTGGAAGAAATCAGGATTACTGCTCTGCAGGACTTTAACCAAAACTACCGAGCAGGTGACCTGCTGAATGACCTGTTTTTGATCGAACATTATAATGGACAGGTTTATGCCTACCAACCCGCATGGCGGGGGCCACTAAACCAATTGGAAGACAAGCGTAACTTTATTTCTTCAAAAGTCTGGCTGAAGGAAGCCCCCGATCATTCAAATCCGATATCCTTTCATGTATTTGTGCGCGATGTGAAAGGCCATGAATACGAGGCGGCCACATCACCCATAACCTGGAACTAAGTGCCTGAACCTGTCAAATCTATTCAAAAATATTTTTCTTTAACCGACAAGCAAGCTTATCAGTTTGGCGAGCTTGATTCATTATATAGATCGTGGAACGAAAAAATAAATGTAATCTCCCGAAAGGATATTGATAACCTGTATGTGAATCACGTACTGCACTCGCTAGGGATAGCAAAGGTAATGTCTTTCAAACCCGGTGCGGATGTGCTTGATGTGGGCACGGGTGGGGGTTTTCCGGGAATTCCATTAGCCATACTTTTTCCGGAAACCAATTTTCATCTGGTGGATTCAATTGGTAAGAAGATCACTGTGGTGAATGCCGTGGCTGAGGCACTGGGGTTGAAGAATGTGAAAGGTGAACAGATACGCGCAGAACAATTGAAAGGTGAATATGACTTTATTGTGAGCCGGGCCGTAACACGACTAAAGGAATTTTATGGCTGGGTACACCAGAAGGCAAAGCGTAAATCGGTGCATGCATTGGATAACGGTATACTTTATTTAAAAGGCGGTGACCTGGCGGAAGAACTGACTGAACTCAAGAAGCCGTATGCGCTCTATTCTCTTTCAGATTATTTCAAGGAAGAATTTTTTGAAACCAAAAAAGTAGTTTACGTACCCTTGTGACTTATCGTTTCGGAGTGTCTGTTTTCAAGTTCTAAACATTGAATTTTCATTGGTCCCGCAACCTTAGTAGTTTTTTCATTTATCAGCGTCATCCGCAGGATAACAATGGCATACATTATTTTTTGATCAGCCGGTGTACTGAATTATCAGAAGTTTTAAGGATGTACAACCCGGGTGGTAAGTCTCCTGCCTCAACTACTTGCCTGCCAGCAAAGGTATTTTTTAAAACCGGTTGCCCAAGGGCATTGAACAATACCCATGAGAGCCTGGTGTTTTCGGATATTGTTTCAAGTAGAAAGGAGTGGTCAAAAATTGTAGGGTAAACGCTCACCGTTTTCATGCTAATTAGCTCTGTACCGGTGATCAATGTGGTAAATAATTGAGTAGTTGGAATAATTTGTTTTTGCAATTGAGGTGTTCGCCAAAGCAACTTCACTACAGCTTGCCCGCCATCTTCAAAATACTCCAGCGTTATTTCGTACCGTTGCCCCGCTGTAAGGTTAATGGAACCGCTCCACTCGGTTGCTGCCTGTGGTATCCATTTATCGATAATCAGCTGGTTGTTTACCCATAATCGCACACCATCATCGGCAATAACACTAAAGGTATACGTATCGGTAAACTGGGCTAATATTTCGCCCCGCCAGCGAACGGTAAAATTATCGGCAGTTATTTCGGGTGCGGGTGATCCACCGCCCCAGTCGAAATCAACTACCGGATCGGTGCGGATCAACGTAGGTTCTCCATCAAATGTCCGGGATCGGTTGGCGTAATAATAACCATTCAGGCCATCGCCATTACCGGTTGGTAACTGCGAAAAATTTGCGGTGTAGGTTGTTGCTGTGGCCGGTGTATCAAAAGTAAACTGACGGTTCAGCGTTGCATTTGTCCAACTATTGAAAACGTAAAGCTGACTACCTGCTGTTTGCAGTGCAGGTGCTTCCAATGTTCGTGTAATGCCAACTACGCTATTTAATGTATGCGGGGTTGTAATGGGCTGGCCATCGAGTAACAGGGTTAATCCGGTTGGGTTGGAGTTTAAGGTAATGGTTGATTTTTCAGGATACACATCTGTGAACACAGTCCGACTAAGTCCTTCACTGTCTACCGCAGTCAGGTATACGCGATACCACACATTGTCGGAGGTTTCACCGATTTGAGGAATTATATATTGAAGGGTTGAAAAGCCGGATGTATTTCCCAATGCCGGGTGTGTATGATCATCGTGATGGAAATCAATCTTCCAGAAAAGTTGATCGGTTGGAATAATTCCATCTTCTGGGTCTGTTGCCGATCCGCTGAGTGTTAGCACACGGCCAGCCATATAAGTATCATCAGGCAATGGGTCTGTAATAACCGGGTTAGGTCGGTTATTGGCGGTTACAGTTAATAGTGCTGCTGAAGAGGTGACGCTTCCAAACGTGTTGCTGACTATGCAGTGGTATGCGTTTCCGTTGTCGGTTAACTGAACTGCGGGTGTGGTGTAGTGGCGCGTGGTTGCGCCAGTAATATTTACTCCATTAAGTTGCCATTGATAATAGAGCGGTTGTACACCAGATGCAATAACCGAAAACTGGGCTTGTTCGCCAACCGGGTGCAGGGCATTGCGTGGGTGACTGGAAATGATGGGTGGCCCTGAGCCAACATACTCCACTTTCCAGAGTGTTCCGTTGTTTGTGCTGGTATTATCGCCTTCTGATCCTCCGCCAAGGCCTGCGCGTGCGATGTAATACAGGGAGCCATCAGCCGCTACACGGATAACCAACGGTCGGTTAATGCCGGTGATGAACGATGAAACTGTGGCGGTTAACGGATCAAGGCTTTTAATGTATCCACCACAATAGTCGGCAAAGAAAAATTTACCCGTATAGACCGATGGAAAACTAACCAGTTCGGGATTATAAAAAGAGGAACCAACAATGGCACAACCCTGATCGTGACTGTAGGTATAGAATGGGTCCTGGTAATTTGGTGGAGGGGTTTGTGTCGTGCGCATACCCTCAATCAATGGCCAGCCATAATTTTTTCCGGGCAATATTTCATTCACCTCTTCCCAATTGGCCTGCCCTACATCGCATGCAAAGATGCGCCCTGTACCGGGCTGGATGTCCATGGAGAACGGGTTGCGCAGGCCTAATGCGTAAATGGCGCGGTTGTTTCCGGTGGCAGTGTTGTAGAACGGATTGTCAGCAGGGATGCTTCCATCTTTATTGATGCGCAGTATTTTCCCAAGCAGATTAGTCATTTGCTGTGAATTACCGGCATTGGCACCGTCACCGGTGGAAATATAAAGTTTGCCATCGGCACCGAAGGCCATGGCGCCAGCATTATGAATGGCGCCAGCCATCACATCCAAGTCGAGCAATATTACCTCGCTGCCCGGAAGTGTAAAGTTTCCATTGGCAGTAAACCGGCTCACACGGTTTCGGTTGATACCCGGAACAGTGTAAAAGATGTAGTAGTAGTTATTGATTTCAAAGTCGGGGTCAAGCACCATGTGGCCCAGCCCGCGCTCGTTAAAGTTATCGACATCAAGTGTGAGGAATGCGCCCGGCAGCAAAACGTCATTCTCCACAACACGTATACTGCCACTTTTTATGGTAATGAATATCCGGCCATCTGGCGCCAATACCATATCGGTGGGATCAAGATTTTCAGCCAACAGAATTTGTGCAAACCCATCGGGTAATTGTTGAGCCCGTACATATGCTGTACAAATCAACACCACCATAATACCAATCCATGATTTCATAGACGAGCAATATAACTCTTTCAGTGGGTAATGTTAGTTTCTATTCGATGAGTGGTATTGTTGAAGCGTTGCCTTCATCACCTCAAATGTTTTTTGTTTAAGCGAAGCCTGGTTTTCGGCCGTTAATCCTTCAACAGAAATTTCATCACCGGCCACAATTTTGATTTTGCCTGGTTTTATTTCAAGCTTTCCGGGAGGCATTAATTTACCGGCACCAACTACCACCAGGGGCATTATAGGGGTCTGGGTATCAATGGCCAGTCGGAATGCCCCATCTTTAAAAGGCTGTAACAATTCTTTTGTGCGGTTTTGTGTGCCCTCGGCAAAAATGAGCATCGATATTCCCATCTGTAAAATTTTCCGGGCGTACTCAACACTTTTTTTTCTGCTTTCGGCATTACTGCGGTCAACCACTACGGTGGCGGCTTTTACAATAAAACCGAACACCGGTATTTTCAGTAATTCTTTTTTGGCAATGGGCCTGAATTCACCGGGGATAATCAGCCGGATACCGGGTATGTCAAGGAAGGAAGTGTGGTTACTTACGTAGATGTAGGATTTTCTTTTTTTGATTTTATCCCGATGAAGCAGCTCATATTGGATGGCCGTGAGTTTGCTGAATATCCATGACCACAACCACAGGAATTTGTAACCCATCCACGTGAACCGGTTACCCAACAAAAACGGGATCATTATTCCCGGAAGGAAAATGATCATAAATACACTAAAGACAATAAGCACCCAAAGGGTGTATATCTTGTTCAACACAGTTTGTACTTTTTGTTAATCAGTACAAAAGTGTGTTTTCAAAAGGTGTTAAACAAGTTTAGCGTGATCAAGAGCACTAAAGAACAGTTACTTGACTAATACCGGAACACTTGACGCCAATACCTCCAGGTCTTCATCATTCACATGTTTTTTCTCATCGGCTACGATGAGGAAGTTTTCATAGACGATATCGAGTTCACTGCCTTCAATTTTGTACCCCAGCACTTCCAACCTGTGTTTCAATGCAGCCCTGCCACTGCGTGCGGTGAGTACAATGGATGAACATGGTACACCCACATCGGATGGATTGATGATTTCATAATTTTCGGCATGCTTTAAGAAGCCATCCTGATGGATGCCCGATGAATGTGAGAATGCATTGGCGCCCACAATGGCTTTATTGGGTTGAACAGGCATGCGCATCATTTTACTAACCAGTTTGCTGATGCCGTAAATCTTTTCCGATTTGATGTTGGTGGTCAATCCCAAATCCTGGTGGGTTTTCAAGGTCATCGCCACTTCTTCCAATGATGTATTGCCGGCCCGTTCGCCAATACCATTAATCGTTACTTCTGCCTGGCGTGCGCCATGAATTAAACCGGAAATGGTGTTGGCGGTGGCCATGCCCAAATCGTTATGGCAATGTACCGAAACAATGGCTTTATCAATGTTGCTTACATGATCAAACAAATATTGGATGCGCTTACCATATAAATGCGGCAAACAGTATCCGGTTGTATCGGGTATGTTCACCACATCGGCACCGGCTGCAATGGTGGCTTCAATCATTTGTGCCAGAAAGGCCAGGTCGGCACGTCCGGCATCTTCGGCATAAAACTCCACTTCATATCCTTTCGACTTCGCGTATTTTACGGCCCACACACCTTGTTCCAGCACCTGCTCACGTGTGCTTTTAAACTTGTGTTTGATGTGCACATCGCTGGAACCAATACCGGTATGGATGCGGCCGCGTTTGGCATAGCGAAGAGCTTCTGCGGCAACGTCAATATCTTCCTGTTTCGCACGGGTTAGTCCGCAGACGACAGGCTCTTTCACTGCCCGGGAGATACCAATCACCGAAAGAAAATCCCCGGGGCTGGAAATCGGGAAGCCCGCTTCAATCACGTCAACACCCAATGACTCCAGTTCGCGGGCAATGGTAATTTTTTCTTCTGTTGCCAACTGACAGCCGGGCACCTGTTCGCCATCGCGTAACGTAGTGTCGAAAATGTATACTTTGTTGCTCATACTATTTGGTTGGTAGTTGATAGTTGTTAGTTCTTAGTTTATTGCTGAGAGTAACGGTTAATTGATCGACTACTTTTTTACCCATGTTGCCTGTGTTTAAAATTTTTTCTTTTGGTGTGGTGCTGTCGGCAATATCTGCTGTGCGGTAGCCGGCTTTCAAGGTTTGCTCTACAGCCTGAATAACAGCTTCAGATTCTTCTTTCAATCCGAAAGAGATATCCAACAGCAAGGCAGCCGAAAGAATGGAAGCCAACGGATTGGCAATTCCTTTCCCGGTAATGTCGTGGGCACTGCCGTGGATGGGTTCGTACAATCCTACGGTATCACCTACAGAGGCTGAGGCCAGCATGCCCATAGAACCGGCAATCTGTGATGCTTCATCGGTAAGGATGTCGCCAAACAAATTTCCGGTAAGCACTACATCGAAGCTGCGCGGGCTTTGAATGAGCTTCATAGCAGCGGCATCGATAAACTGGTGTTCAAGCGTAATATCAGGATATTCTTTTCCCACCTGTTGCACCACTTCCCGCCACAGGCGCGAGCTTTCTAAAACATTCGCTTTGTCGACCGAGGTTACTTTTTTCCTGCGGGTGCGTGCAGCCTGAAACGCTTTGTGTGCGATGCGTTCAATTTCATAGCGATGATAGATCATCAGGTCATACGCAGTATTGTTTTCATCTCTTCTTCCTTTCTCTCCGAAATACACATCACCGGTTAGTTCACGGAAAAATAGAATGTCCGAACCTTTTAAGATTTCCGGTTTAATACTGGAAGCGTGAAGCAATTCATCGAATAATTTAATGGGACGCAGATTGGCATAAAGGCCAAGTTCTTTGCGCATTTTCAGTAAGCCTTGTTCGGGGCGCACTTTTAAGGTTGGATCATTATCGTATTTTGGATGGCCCACAGCACCAAATAAAATCGCATCCGAATTTTTCAGCATTGCGAGTGTTTCATCCGGCAGGGCCGTACCGGTTTTTTCTATGGCATCATGCCCGATTAAGGCTTCGGTGAAGATGAACTCGTGCCCAGAACTTTCAGCAATATGCTGAAGCACATTCTTACCTTCGGTAGTTACTTCCTTTCCGATACCGTCTCCGGGGATGATGGTTATGCGTTTTTTCATTCTCTTATCACGTATTAATAAGCCGCTAGCCATGAGCTATGAGTTTCTAGCTAGTAACTCGTAGCTTGAAGCTCGCGGCTTTTGGAATCAAATTCTTTTATTTCTTTCCTTAAACTCAACAGGTAATCAATATCATCGTACCCATTAATCATGCATGCTTTTTTGTAAGGATTGATTTCAAATGACTCTTTTGTTCCGTCCGGAAGTTTTACAAACTGGTTTTCCAGGTTTACTTCAATGATGACCGATGGATTTTCTTCGATGGTTGTGAAAATATTTTTCAGGAATGCATCGCTTACCTGTACCGGAAGCAGGGCATTGTTCAGCGCATTGTTTTTGAAAATATCTGCAAAGAAGGATGAGATGACTGCGCGAAAACCATAATCGTAAAGCGCCCAGGCTGCATGTTCACGACTGCTGCCACATCCAAAATTTTTGCCGGCAACCAAAATTTTTCCGCTGAAGGTTGGGTTGTTTAAAACAAATTCCGCTTTTGGTTTCCCGTCACCATCATACCGCCAGTCGCGAAACAGGTTTTCGCCAAAGCCTTCGCGCGTGGTGGCTTTCAGGAAACGTGCAGGGATAATCTGGTCTGTGTCGATGTTCTCCACCGGCAATGGAACAGCGGTTGATTGAAGGGTTGTAAATTTTTCTTTACTCATTTTTAGTTGTTCGTTCCTGGTTGTTAGTTGTTAGGAAAATGGATCTGCTAATAACTAATAACCATCATCTAACAACTCTCTTACATCCGTTACCTTTCCGGTAATCGCAGCAGCGGCAGCACTCAAAGGACTTGCCAGAAATGTTCTGGATTTCGGACCTTGCCGTCCTTCAAAATTTCGGTTCGATGTGCTGATGCAATATTTTCCAGCGGGTATTTTGTCTTCGTTCATGCCCAAACATGCCGAGCAGCCGGGACTGCGCAGTTCAAATCCCGCGGCTTCAAAAATTTTATCAAGGCCTTCTTTACGGGCTTGTTCTTCTACCTGTTTTGATCCGGGTACAACCCACACCTCTACGTTTGGTGATTTCTTTTTTCCTTTTACAATGGAGGCCACCAACCGCAAGTCTTCAATGCGTGCGTTGGTGCAACTACCAATGAATACGTAGTCGACTGATTTACCGAGCAATTGTGAGCCAGGCTCAAGACCCATGTACTCCAATGATTTTGAAAAGGATGTTTTTTCACTGATTTCTTTTAACTCATTCTCGGTAGGAATCCGATCGGTTACCCGAATGCCCATGCCCGGGTTGGTTCCGTAGGTAATCATCGGGGCGATGTCGGCTGCATCGTAAATGAGTGCTTTATCATAGGTGGCGCCAGCATCGGTTTTTAATTGCTTCCATTTTTCAATGTGCTGCTCAAATGCTTCACCTTGTGGTGCAAATTTTCTTCCGCGGATGTAATTGAAAGTAGTTTCATCCGGTGCAATCAATCCGCCACGGGCACCCATTTCAATGCTCATGTTGCAAATGGTCATGCGGGCTTCCATCGATAAACTTTCAATGGCACTGCCGGCATATTCTACAAAATAGCCCGTAGCACCGCTGGCTGAAATTTTAGAAATGATATACAGGATAATGTCCTTGGCTACCACACCTTTGCCCAGTTTACCATTCACTTCAATACGCATGGTTTTCGGTTTGTATTGAAGTACGCATTGAGTTGCCAACACCTGTTCCACTTCAGAAGTGCCAATGCCAAACGCAATGTTTCCGAACGCGCCATGCGTAGAGGTATGACTGTCGCCACACACGATGGTCATGCCTGGAAGGGTTAACCCCAGTTCCGGACCGATGATGTGCACAATGCCTTGAAAGGGGTGCCCCAAATCATAAAGCTCAATACCAAACTCAGTACAATTTTTTCGTAGCGTTTCTACCTGGTGCCGGGACAAGGCTTCTTTGATGGGAAGGTGTTGATCTTTTGTGGGCACGTTGTGATCAGCGGTAGCGGTAGTGCGCTTCGTATTAAAGACAGGAATATTTCGTTTACGCAGTCCATCAAAGGCTTGCGGACTGGTTACTTCGTGGATGAAGTGGCGGTCGATAAACAACACATCCGGGTACCCTTCTTCCTGCTTCACTACGTGTGCGTCCCAGATTTTATCGAACAGCGTTTTTGGTTTACTCATGAACAACTGTTAGTTAGTTGATGCCTGTTTAAAACGAAACCGCCCCGGTTTTTCCCGAGGCGGTTTACATTTGAATGACTAATTACTATTGAATTTTATTTCTCATCATTTGATCTGCTAACTTAAGTGTTACAGAGAATTAATGTAAACGAAATCGCAAAAAGTTTTTGGCTGACGAGTGTTTGGTAGTTTAATAATCTTAATGCATCATCAACAGGTTCTTAAAATCTGAAAAATTGGAAGAACTCGAAAGTGATTGAATTTGCTTATTGGCAAGCTCTGCCAGAGAAGGGTGGATGCTAATGGGTTGTTGAATTGCCGACTCCACTACATCCGGAAATTTTGAAGGATGTGCCGTTTCAAGAAACATACCTTGTACATCAGGATGGCTCTCCAGATATTTTTTTAATCCTAAGTAGCCTACGGCACCGTGGGGATCGAGAATATATTTTTTACGGTTAAACACATCAAGCATTGCCAATCGTGTTTTGGCATCTGTAAAAGCGTAGCCGTGAATTTCTTTGTGTATGTAACCCCAATCATTACCATACAAGGCCAGCAATCGCGGAAAATTACTGGGGTTACCTACATCCATGGCATTGCTTATGGTCTGTGTTGATGCGCGCGGTTTGAAGATGTTGGTGTGAAGATATTCAGGAACAACATCGTTTACATTGGTTGCTGCCACAAATGCGCGAATGGGCAATCCCATTTTCTTGGCCAGTACACCAGCGGTGAGGTTACCAAAATTTCCGCTGGGAACAGAGAATACGACTTGCTTGGGTGTGTTGAGCTGCGACCATGCCAGGAAATAATAAAATGATTGCGGAATTAATCGGGCGATGTTAATGGAGTTAGCGGAAGTCAAAAATCTTGTCTTGCGGAGTTGTTCATCCTGAAAGGCTTGTTTGACCAACCGCTGACAATCATCAAAAGTGCCGGCTACTTTAATGGCTTGTATATTCTTTCCCAGTGTCGCGAATTGTTTTTCCTGCAAGGCGCTCACCATTCCAGAAGGATAGAGTATCACCACGCGGATTCCTTCCACATTGTAAAAACCATGCGCAACCGCGCTGCCCGTATCGCCCGATGTGGCTACCAGTACGGTTATTTCCTGGTGAATAGTTTTTGCGATTTGCCGGAGTATCCGTGCAAGAAACCGTGCACCCACATCCTTAAAGGCCAGTGTTGGTCCGTGAAACAATTCCAGTGCAAAGACATTTTCTTCCAGCGCAACTACTGGAAAATCAAAGTCGATTGTTTCGCTGACTATTTCACGAAGGGTCTCATCCGAAATATTTTCATCAACAAACGGCCGTGCAATGCTAAAACCTATTTCTGTTTTTGATAGTGTCGACAACTGAGCGATAAATTCCGTTGGCAATACGGGTAATTGTTCGGGCATGTATAAACCGCCATCAGGGGCAAGTCCGGAGACGATGGCTTGCTGAAAGGAAACCTTATGGGATGGAGTAGTTAAGCTGAAATACTTCACGGTTACTGATTTTTACATTGATGACAGTACCTGTGCACCAACTGAGTTTATTCCTGAGATGTACTTGTCGGATTTAAGATTGATGTGCTGAAAAGTTTCCTGCATAGCGCTCGCTACTACATGCGTATTTACTTCACCCTTGCACCATGCAAAAACAGATGGCCCTGAACCAGAAATGCCACAGCCCAGTGCACCGGACTGTAATGCTGCTTGCTTAACTTTATAATAGCCCGGAATGAAAATAGAGCGCACCGGTTCGGCAACTACATCTTCAAGTGATCGGCCAATCAAATCATAATCTTCTTTCATTAAACCGGCCACAAGAGCTGCGGTGTTTCCCCATTGCTTAACAGCATCGTTTAGACTTAATGTTTTACGCATGGCCTGCCGTGCATCGCTGGTTTTAATTTCAATGTGTGGATGAACAACAACAGCAACTAATTCTGAAGGAGTTGGAATGTTGATGATGTCTAATGTTTCTTTATCACGGATCAACACAAAACCTCCAAACAAGCATGGCGCAACATTATCGGCATGAGCTGACCCACAGGCGATTCGTTCAGCTTCTATGGCAAAGGGGAGTAATTCTTTTCTTGTGAGTTTATTTCCGGTAGCATAATTGATGGCCACCAATGCTGCTACTGCGCTGGCCGCACTGGAACCCAATCCGCTGCCAAGCGGTAATTTTTTATTCAACTTAATTTCCGCGCCATACGAATGGTTTGTCGTCTGAAGGAATTGCTGCACAGCGACCCCACACGTGTTCAGGTGTGCTTCGCGCGGAAGTAAATTGTTATCGCCTGTAATTTCAGCGATCAGTATTTTTCCTGAATCATTCAAACGAACTTCCACCTCATCACCGGGTTGGTGCAAGGCAAAGCCGAACACATCAAACCCACACGACACGTTGGCCACGGTAGCAGGTGCAAAGGCTTTTATCCAATTCGTATTCATCATTACCGGATGTTATTTCCAATTCGAATGATATCGGCAAACACACCGGCCGCAGTAACTTCTGCACCGGCACCGGGGCCGCGGATTACCATAGGCCGTTCACTGTAGCGGGCGGTGATAAACTGAATGATGTTATCACTTCCCGACAAGGAATAAAACGGATGACTGCTTTCTACCGCAGTAAGTCCAACGGTGATCTTACCATCCTTTAACGATGCCTGGTAGCGAAGTTTTCGCTGCTGATGCTCTGCATCCGAACGAAGTTGTTCAAAATAATCATCTGATGCCTTTAACCGCTCAAGAAATTCATCCGATGAAAGATCACCCTTGCAATTTTCCGGAACAAGACTTTCTACCGTAACGTCTGATAGTTCCAGTTTCAACCCGGTTTCACGTGCCAGTATCAGCATTTTACGCGCCACATCCATTCCACTCAAGTCATCGCGCGGATCGGGTTCGGTATAGCCCAACGCTTTTGCTTCGGCCACTACATCACTGAATCGCTTGCCTGCTGTGAACGATGAAAAGATATAATTCAACGTGCCGCTCAGTACGGCCTCAATACGTTGTATGGAGTCGCCACTCAACAGCAAATCGTTTAAGGTGTTGATTACGGGTAGACCTGCGCACACATTGGTTTCGTACAGAAACTGAATGCCATGGTTGCGAACGGTGTTGCGTAAAGCAGCATAGGATTCATACGAAGCCGAGTTTGCTTTTTTATTGGGGGTTACGACAGACACATTGGCCCGCAATAGCGAATCATAAACTGTGGTAACATCTTCGCTGGCAGTGCAATCAATGCATATGCTGTTAGGAAGGTTATACCGAATAATAGTTTCTTTGAACATTTCCAGGTTAGCTTCTTTTCCGTGATCGTTAAGTTGTTGTAAAGCCTGATCCACTTCAATACCATCTTCATTCAACAACATTTTACGACTGTTGGTAAGTCCTACGAGTTTGATTTCAAGATTATTGGCAGTAAGTAATTTGTTGAGTTGCTGATGGATTTGGTGTAGCAATGTTTTCCCGATCAACCCGGTGCCGATTAAAAACAAATTAATGGTTTTTGTATTGGACAGGAAGAATGCATCGTGCAGTGCAGAAAGAGCTTTGGCTGTATCGGTTTTGGAGATAACGGCAGAAATATTTCGCTCGGATGATCCCTGCGCAATAGCTACTACGTTAATTCCATTTTTTCCCAAGGCAGAAAACATTCTTCCGCTGGTGCCGGAATGGTGTTTCATACCATCGCCTACCAGGGCTATGATGCTCAGGTTGTCATTTAACTCAATACTATCTATGCGTTTGCTGATGATCTCAAATTCAAATTCTTTCTCAAGTGCTTTTTTAGCTTTTAATGATTGATACTTCTCCACCGCGAGACAAATAGAATGTTCCGATGATGCCTGGCTGATCAGGATAACATTTATTTTCTCCTGTGCCAGGGCACCGAACAGCCGCATGGATACGCCCACCACTCCAACCATGCCACTGCCCTGTATATTCAACAGGCAAATGGTATCAATGGATGAAATGCCTTTTATTAATTTTCCATTGCTGCTCTGTGCGCTGATGCGTGTTCCGCGAGCTTGCGGGTTAAAGGTATTTTTTATCCAGATGGGGATGTGGTGCGCCATAGCGGGCCGCATCGTAGAAGGAAAAATTACCTTTGCGCCAAAGTGGGAGAGCTCCATGGCTTCTTCGTAACTCAACTCCGGTACAGTGAACGCTTTTTTTACTTGCTTTGGATTGGCTGTGAGTATGCCATCCACATCGGTCCATATTTCAAGGGAAGCTGCTTTTAGCGCACCAGCCAGAATAGCTGCTGTATAATCAGAACCGCTGCGACCAAGTGTTGTGGTTTCACCTGATTCTGATGAAGCAATGAAGCCGGTAACGACTTGTAATTTTTTATGTTGATTGAAATGATCGACAATACGTTTGTTCGTGATTTCAAAATCGACTTGGGCGGAGCCGAATTGATCGTCTGTACGAATGACTTGTCTTGCATCCAGAAATTCAGCATCAATATTTTGTTCGCGCATAGCTTCGCTGATGATGTAGGCACTGATGCGTTCGCCAAAGCTCATGATATAATCTAGTGTTCGCGGTGTGCGTTCTTTTACCAGGTAAACACCGTGCAGCACATCTTCCAGTGCATTGAATTGAATGGTAACCTGTGCCAGGATTCCGCTTTGTTTTGAAATGGAAATCAGTTCGCGTACGGTATTCAGGTGCTGATCGACCAGTCTGGCAAGTTCTGCTCTGTACTCAAGGTTGCCGTTCAATGCCAGTTGACTGCAATGGATAAGTTGGTCAGTAACACCACCAAAGGCCGAGAAGACAACGGCCACTTCAGCGGGTAGTTTATTTTTTAGTATGGCGATTACTTGTTTGATCCGTTCTGGGGTTCCTACGGACGAACCACCGAATTTTAAGATGTTCATAACGCTTTATTTTTTTAGATGCTTGAGAAATAATCATGAATCAGCGCGACTCCTGGAGAAGCCCTGACGAATAGGGAATATGGTGGTGATGACGGGTTACCCCGTAGTGGTAGTACGTGTGCAAGCTGTAGCCGTGATGGCTGCCGGATTGGTGATGATGGTTGCTTGCGTTAACATGGTGGTGAAGTACTTTAATTTTATGTTGATATCCAAAAATATTTTTTAATTCATTTTTTAGAAATCCTTAACCACAGGGGTCACTGAGAAAATACTTTGCCCATGGTCTGTGGGGACACAGACCATGAATTGGATTTTACTTTGTGCACCCCGTGAAACCTTTGTGTACTCTGTGGTTATTACATTCCGAAATGTTATGTACTTAATTAGATTATGTATTCAAAAAGATTTTCATGCTGGTTGATAGCCGTAAAGTTCAGTTGATGTTCGTGCATGCGGGCGCGCAGCAGTTCAAAGTCTTCCCGCGATTTCACTTCAATGCCCACCAGTGCAGGTCCGGTTTCTTTATTATGCTTCTGTATAAATTCAAAACGCACGATATCATCGGTAGGGCCGAGAATATGGTTTACAAATTCTTTCAACGCACCCGGTCGTTGCGCAAACCGGACGATGAAATAATGCTTTAAGCCTTCGTACAAAAGTGATCGCTCTTTAATCTCCTGCATGCGGTCGATATCGTTGTTGCCTCCGCTTACAATGCACACTATTTTCTTTCCTTCAATTTTATCCGCGTACTGCTCCAGCGCAGCAATACTCAGCGCTCCTGCCGGCTCAGCGACAATCGCATCTTCATTATAGAGTTGTAAAATTACAGAACTTACTTTGCCCTCGGGTACCAGTAACATGTCGTGGATAAAATCCTTGATATAAGAAAAGGTAATGTTGCCTACTTTTTTAACCGATGCACCATCGACAAAGCGTTGAATCGATTCAAGGGTAACGGGTTTACCTTCTCTCAAGGCTTCCGTCATGGATGGGGCACCCTGCGGCTCCACACCAATGATTTTTGTTTTAGGAGAAAATGTTTTGAAATAACTGCCTACACCCGCACACAATCCACCGCCACCAACGGGAATAAAAATGTAATCAATGCCCGACAGTTCCTCCCCGATTTCAATACCCACACTGCCCTGGCCTTCAATTATTTTTTGATGATCGAACGGTGGCACAAATACTTTGTTTGATTCGCGTGTATGCTGAAGCGCGTGCTCCTGGCATTCGTCAAACGTATCGCCAACCAATACAATATCAATCTGGTCGCCACCAAACATTTTTACCTGGTTTATCTTCTGTTTGGGGGTGATGCTGGGCATATAGATAGTGCCGTGTATGTTCAGCAGCTTGCATGAAAAGGCAACACCCTGCGCATGGTTTCCGGCACTGGCACACACAATACCCCGGCTTCTTTCTTCTTCCGTTAAACCCTGGATCAGGTTATACGCACCGCGTATTTTATAGGAGCGCACCACCTGGAGATCTTCACGCTTCAAATAAATCTCAGCCTTAAACCGCTCTGAAAGTTTGCGATGAAACTGCAAAGGAGTTTTGAGCACAACGTGTTTGAGTGTTTCGTGTGCGGTTTTAATGTCCAGTGTCTGTCTAAGTGAAGTTTTCATTTGTTAAGTTGTTAGTTAATAGTTATTAGTTGTTGGATATTGATAAGCTATATTCTTTACTATCAACCAATAACTACCAACTATGAACTATTTAATTAATCATACTCTCCTCCACGCCAGCCTTTTCCGGCCTTAGCTGCCTTACGGCAGCGCCAGCCTGCCACAATTCGCTTTCGCGGAGTTCTTTTAGTTCTTCGCCAAGCTTTTCGCGGTAGTCGGGTTTGCTGCAGGTGTCGATGGTGCGCTTTGCTTCAGCACCACTGGCAACACTTTCGTACAGTTCTTTAAACACGGGAAGCGTTGCTTCTTTGAAGCGCTTTTTCCAGTCGAGGGCACCGCGTTGTGCTGTGGTAGAGCAGTTGGCATACATCCAGTCCATACCGTTTTCGGCTACCAACGGCATTAAGCTTTGGGTTAACTCTTCTACGGTTTCATTGAAAGCTTCGGAAGGAGAGTGCCCTTTGGAGCGCAACACTTCATACTGTGCTTCAAAGATGCCGGCAATGGCGCCCATCAGTGTTCCGCGCTCACCGGTTAAATCGGAATAGACTTCTTTTTTGAAATCAGTTTCAAACAAGTAACCCGAGCCTACGCCAATGCCTAACGCAATCGCTTTTTCTTTTGCATGACCGCTGGCATTTTGAAAAATGGCGTAACTGGAGTTAATGCCTTTGCCCTGAAGGAATAACCTGCGCACGGATGTTCCCGAGCCTTTCGGTGCCACTAAGATTACATCAACTTCTTTCGGTGGCACTATGCCTGTCTGGTCGTTGAAGGTGACGCCAAACCCATGAGAGAAGTAAAGTGTTTTGCCTTTGGTTAAGTAAGGCTTAATGGTCGGCCATGATTCAATCTGTCCGGCATCGGAAAGTAAGAATTGTAAAATGGTTCCTTGTTTGGCGGCTTCTTCAACGTCAAATAATGTTTCGCCAGGAACCCAGCCATGTTCAATGGCTTTGTTCCACGACTTGCCGCCTTTACGTTGGCCAACAATTACGTTGAAGCCGTTGTCGCGCAGGTTCAATGCCTGTGCAGGTCCTTGCACACCATACCCCAGGATGGCAATGGTTTCATTTCGCAATACCTCCAATGCTTTGTCCATCGGAAATTCTTCGCGGGTTACTACTTCTTCCAGGGTTCCTCCAAAATTGATTTGTGCCATGGTTTTGGTTGTTAGTTTTTAGTTGTTCGTTATTCGTTGTTTATTAAGCGACTTTCTGATTGTTCTTAATGCTTAGCGCCAAATACACTTCGCTGCCTTCATAGTAGTTGGCGCTTTCTACTTCGATAAGTTTTTCCAACTGGTGTTTTACTTTTTCGATCAGCTCCGGGGTGGTGTGCAGCAGCATGGTGGCACCACCTTTCCGAAAATCGTGCTCATCTTCATGCGCCACCAGTTGCTTGATACGCACACGCCTGCGGTTCAATACATTGATGATCCGGTTGAGTACGGAAAAATTATTATCCGCTGATACTTCGATGGTGTAATCTTTTTTCATAGTCAAATAATCTTTTGTCTTGCTACTTACGTCTTACTACTTATGTCTTGCTCCGTGCGCTTCCAATAAAATTTCAGCTACGCCAGCACCCGTGGGTACCATCGGAAAAACATTTTGTTCTTTCTCCACCACAACCTCCAATAGAAACGGACCGGGTATGTTCAGCAGGTTGTGTATTGCGGCATTTAACCGCGGGCGTTGCTCCACTTTCAAGGCCGGAATCCTGTACGCTTCGCTGAGTTTTACAAAATCTGGGTTCTCTAATTCAGTAAAAGAGTAACGGCTTTCAAAAAACAATTGCTGCCACTGTCGTACCATGCCAAGGAAGTTATTGTTCAGGATAACAATCTTCACCGGAATGTTGTACTGCATAATGGTGCCTAATTCTTGTACGGTCATCTGAAAACCGCCATCGCCAATAATGGCCACCACTTGTTTTTCAGGTTGAGCCAATGCAGCGCCTATGGCAGCGGGCAAGGCAAAGCCCATTGTTCCGGCACCACCGGATGTAACGTTGGTGCGCGGATGTTTAAACGGATAATATCGCGATACTACCATCTGGTGCTGTCCTACATCGGTTACCAGAATGGCTTCGCCTTTGGTTTGTTCCGCCAGTTCAAACACCACTTCACTCATCTTGAGTGATTCCGTCACCGGATAGATATCAAACTGAATTACTTTCTCATGCTCCTTACGTTCTGCTTCTCTGAATTTTTGAAACCAGTCGTGGTGGTTATTCTCAGTAATCAATGGCAACAGTGCAGTCAGCGCTTCTTTGGCATCGGCATGAACCGCTACATCTACAGGAATGATCTTGTTAATTTCAGCCTTATCCAACTCAATGTGAATAACCTTAGCTTGTTTGGCGTACTTGCTCACATTTCCGGTTACACGATCGTCAAAGCGCATCCCCACGGCAATCAACACATCGCATTCGTTGGTGAGAATATTCGGACCGTAGTTGCCATGCATCCCCAGATAGCCTACATATAAAGGATGATTAACCGGCACTGCCGATAAACCGAGCAGAGTAGAAGCGATGGGGATGTTTGCTTTTTCTGCTACTGCAAGTAATTCATCTTGTGCATTGCTCAACAACACACCCTGACCGCACAAAATGTAAGGTCGTTTGGCTGCGTTGATAAGATCGGCAGCTTCTTCAACTATAGAATGATCAAGAACGGGTTTAGGAAAATACGTGCGAACGCTTTTACAAACTTCATAGTTAAAGTCATCGAGCATTTCAAACTGCGCGTTTTTGGTGATGTCGATAACCACGGGTCCGGGTCTTCCACTGCGCGCAATGTAAAATGCTTTCGCTACCTGTTCGGCAATATCACCTGCTTTGCTGATCTGCACATTCCATTTGGTTACAGGAAGGGTAGTGTTTATAACATCCATTTCCTGAAAGGCATCGGTGCCCAGTAAATGTTCGGCTACCTGACCCGTAATACATACTACCGGTGTTGAATCAATCAGGGCATCCGCAAGACCGGTTACAAGATTTGCGGCACCCGGACCGGAAGTTGCCATCGCTACGCCTACCTTGCCTGATACACGTGCATACCCTTGAGCAGCATGTATAGCGCCTTGTTCATGCCGAACGAGAATGTGTTTTAACTGATCACTGTAAGAATACAGTGCATCATATACCGGCATGATGGCACCACCCGGATAACCAAACAGAGTATCTACGCCTTCCGCCACAAGGCAACGCAATAAAGCTTCTGAACCGGAAATTTGTTTCTTCGGCTCAGCGGCTGATGTGATTGATTTTTTATTCTTCGTCAGTAACGCATCCATCGGCTGCAGTTTTTACTTGTTTGGCATATTTAAAAAGTACTCCGCTCTTTACACGAAGGGCAGGTTGTTTCCAGGAAGCTTTTCGTTTTGCGATGGTGGCATCATCTACCAGCAGATTGATTCGGTGTTGTTTCGCATCGATTTCAATCCAATCATCATTTTCTATCAGTGCGAGTGTCCCGCCATCAAAGGCTTCCGGTGTAATGTGGCCTACAACGAAACCATGCGTACCGCCAGAGAATCTCCCATCAGTAATCAACGCAACGCTCTTACCAAGTCCTGCGCCAATAATCGCTGAGGTAGGCTTTAACATTTCGGGCATGCCGGGTGCGCCTTTCGGGCCAACGTAACGGATCACCACTACATCACCTTCTTTTACTTTCTTTTGTTGGATACCTTCAATGAGTTCGAACTCTCCGTTGAAGACGCGCGCTTTACCTTTAAAGGCATCACCTTCTTTTCCGCTGATCTTGGCTACTGATCCTTTTTCTGCCAGGTTGCCATAGAGAATCTGAATATGTCCCGTTGCTTTGATCGGTTTTTCAACAGAAGCAATAACATCCTGTGCATCAAAATTCAGATCGGCTGCATGCTCAACATTTTCGGCAATGGTTTTTCCGGTAACGGTTATACAATCGCCATGCAGGTAGCCTTTGCTCAATAAATATTTCATTACTGCGGGTACACCGCCCACGCGATGCACATCACCCATTAAATACTGACCACTGGGTTTTAAGTTGGCCAACACGGGAGTTTTGTCGGAGATGGTTTGAAAATCTTCCTGGGTGATTTTTATCCCCACTGCTTTGGCCATGGCAATCAGGTGCAGCACGGCATTCGTGCTTCCGCCCAATGCCATTACAATAGTCAAAGCATTTTCAAATGCCTTGCGTGTCATGATGTCGCGTGGTTTTAAATCGAGCCTGAGCAGGTTGTGAATGGCTTTGCCGGTATCGTTACATTCTTTTGATTTTTCTTTGCTCAACGCGGGATTGGAAGATGAGTAAGGTAACGACATGCCGAGCGCTTCAATGGCCGATGCCATGGTATTAGCGGTATACATCCCTCCACACGCGCCTGCACCGGGACAGGAATTTTGTATGATGCCTTTATAATCTTCATCCGATAATTTGTTGGCGAGCTTTTCGCCAAGCGCTTCAAAGGCCGATACGATGTTGAGTTCTTTTCCTTTCCAGTTGCCGCCTGCAATAGTTCCGCCATAGACCATAATCGCGGGGCGATTTAACCTGCCCATCGCGATGAGCGAGCCCGGCATATTTTTATCGCAACCGACTACCGCAATCAACCCATCATAATATTGTGCACCACAAACGGTTTCAATTGAGTCGGCAATGACTTCGCGGCTTACCAGCGAATAGCGCATGCCTTCCGTTCCGTTGCTGATGCCATCGCTAACACCAATGGTATGGAAGATCAAGCCCACGAGTTCATTATCCCATACGGCAGTTTTTACTTCTTCGGCCAGTTTGTTCAGGTGCATGTTGCAGGTGTTGCCATCAAAACCGGTGCTGACAATACCCACCTGTGCCTTCGTTAAATCATGTTCAGTTAAGCCAATGCCATAGAGCATGGCCTGCGATGCAGGCAGGGTGGAGTCTTGTGTAATGGTGCTGCTGTATTTATTTAATTGCATTCGTTTCTTTAGTTGTTAGTTGTTAGATGATAGTTCTGAGTTCTTTCGTTGGCTTATGAGTTACAGCCAACTACTAACTATCGACTACCAACTAAATAATCACATGACTAAACGACTTATCCAGCACCTGTGCCTGGTAAGCTTCCTGGATTACCGCTCCCAGGGTTTCCTTCCATGGTTTTGCAAACGGTTTTGCGTCAACCGATTCAATACCGATCACTTCGGCTGCGGTTCCGCACAGAAAAGCGCTGTCGGCATCCTGAAGTTCTTCGGGTTTGATGTTGCGTTCCTGTACGGGTATGTCTAATTCTTTACAAATGTTGATGACGGTTTGCCGGGTGATGCCCGGAAGGATATGCCCTTTTAGCGGGGTGTACAGTACACCATCTTTTTCGAGGAAGAAGTTTGCTCCGGGTGCTTCAGCAATGTACCCGTGCATATCGAGCATCAGTGCTTCATCATAGCCGCGCACTTTCGCTTCGCTGGTGGCCAGGATGGAGTTAACGTAATGCCCGGTGATTTTTGCATCTACTTTAACAGAGTTTGGATTGGGGCGCTGGTAAGATGACAGGCAGAGCTTGAGCAGGTTGCTGCCCAGGTATTTCCCCCATTCCCAAACAGCAATCATAATGAACACTTCCTTAGGCGCGGTAAGCGACATGTTGGGGCTGCAATACACCAGCGGGCGGATGTACGCATCTTTTAACTTATTTTTTTCCAGCAGTTGGTACGTTACCTGTATCAGTGATTCGGTATCATAATCGAACGGAATGCCAACGGACACGCAGCTGTGGCGAAGTCGTTCGTAATGCTCGTAGGCTTTAAAAATTTTTGTTCCTTGTGTGGTGTTGTAAGCGCGAATGCCTTCAAACGCTCCATAACCATAGTGTAATGTCTGGCTGTACAAGTCGGTGTTGGCGTCAGCCGCTTTAATGAACTTACCATTCAGGTAGAGTACGGTGTTCTTGGTGTAGTACATAATGTTTAAACAACTGTTAGTTTGTATCCATCTTATTAAAACAAAACCGCCCCGATTTTCATCGAGGCGGTTCATGTTTGGTTCTATCTGTATAGTCAAATCACCATCGCCCCGATGCCCGGTTAATAATGACAATAATGACTAGCACAAGTATACCCGATAGCCCACCGATGCGGTTGCTTATGCCTGATATAATGTGTGCGTTTAACTTCATTTACTATTGACTTGATACAATAGTGAGCAATAATATTTTATTGTTCAAGAGAACGACCATAAAAAATTTAAAAAAACGAATGTTAGGTAGCGGTTTAAGCGGGTGAGTTGATCTGCAATCGATTACGACTTGACTAGTGACCTTTGACTAATGCAAGGCTCACCACATTCTCCACGTGCATGGTATGCGGAAACATATCTACGGGCTGAACGGCAAGGATGGAATATTTTTCGGAAAGGATTTTTAAATCACGGGCTTGTGTGGCTGGGTTACAACTTACATACACTATGCGTTTCGCCTCTGCCTTTAGCAACATCTTGCAGACATCTTCGTGCATGCCCGCCCGGGGTGGATCGGTAATGACAACATCAGGCTTGCCGTGTTGTTGAAGAAACCCGTCATCCAATAAGTCCTTCATGTCACCAGCGTAGAATTCGGTATTTGAAATGCCATTGATGGAAGAATTAACGTTAGCGTCTTCAATGGCTGCCTCCACATACTCTAGCCCAATTACTTTCTTAGCTTGCCCCGCCACAAAATTGGCGATGGTGCCGGTGCCGGTGTATAAGTCGTATACCAACTCATCACCTGTTAATTCTGCCATTTCCCAGGCCACTTTATATAATGCATAGGCCTGTTCGGAATTGGTTTGATAGAATGATTTTGGGCCGACATGAAATTGAAGTGCACCGCTGCTATTTGGCTTCATCATGGATTCGGTAATGTAAGAATTGCCTTTCCAGGTGTGGATGCTGAGATCGTGAAAAGTGTCGTTGCGTTTGTTATTGATTACATACAATAATGAAGTGATTTGGGGAAAGCGGTTGCCAACTTCGTTCATTATAACACCCAGCCATTCAGGTTCATTGTAAGCAACCTGTACAATCACCATCACTTCACCGGTAGTGGCTGTGCGAATGGTTACCGTGCGCAGGTACCCGGTTTGTTTTCGTAAATCAAAAAAGGGTATGTTTTCCCGTAGGGCAATTTCTCGTATAGCCAAACGAATGCTGTTGCTGGGTTCGGGTTGAAGGTGACACTCGGCCACATCAAAAACCTTGTCGAAACTTTTAGGAACATGGAAACCGAGTGCAGGCTCCCCAAAGGGAATGCCCGCATTCAGTTCATCGCGTGTCAACCAGCGCTGTGCCGATGCGCTGAAGTCCAGCCGGTTGCGGTAGTGGTAGATTTTTGAAGAACCTATTATTGGCCTCACCTCAGGAAAACCTAACCCGCCAATGTGTTTGAAATTATCCGTTACCTGCTGCTGTTTAAAGCGGAGCTGGCTTTCATAACTTAAATGCTGCCACTTACATCCTCCACAAAACCCAAAATGCGAACAGGCTGGTTCAACGCGTAGCGTAGATGCTTTGACTATTTGCGTGGCTTTTCCTTCCAGGAAACTGCTTTTGATTTTGTTCAATTCAACATTCACTGTATCGCCCGGGGCACCTCCCTCCACAAACAACACCTTTCCGTCAATGCGCGCCACACATTTTCCCTCAGCAGCCATGCTTTCCAGGTAAATCCCTTCCAATACAGTTCCCTTTTTCATGGTGGCAAATTAGCCAATTGAAGGTATTTTCCGGTTGGATGTGTTTTCTTATCTTTCGATTCGTGTTGTTGTTATGAGAGTTGTCATTCTTTCCTTTTTGCTTCTTCTGGCCATCCTCCCGGCAAGGGCTTCTCACATTGTGGGTGGAGAGTTTGAGTTGATCCACATTTCCGGAAACACCTATCGGTTAAACCTGATATTATATTTTGATGAGTTGAATGGACTTCAGGGAGCCAAAGATGCTTTTGCCGATGTCCGGATTTTCAGAAAGCGCGACAATGCCATTATGTTCAACGGCATAAGGTTATTTCAATCGGCCATCAGTAATGTTAACTATACTCAACCCGAATGCTCAAAAGGCGAGATAGTTACCTCAAAAATTGTTTACAGCAGCACGGTTACTTTATTGCCCAGTGTGTTCAATGATCCGCAAGGCTACTACATATCGTGGGAGCGTTGCTGCAGGAATTACCAGATTGCCAACATTTACAGCGAGAACCCGGCATTCAGCAACCGTAACGCGGGGCAAACTTTTTACCTTGAGTTTCCTCCCGTGGTTAAAAACGGTGAGCCTTTCATCAATTCTTCACCAAGGCTTTTTCCTCCATTAAATGATTACGCCTGTCCGCAGAAAAAATACTATGTTGATTTTGCCGGTACTGATGATGATGGCGATTCATTGGTGTACTCTTTAGTTACTCCGTTAAACACGTTAACCCCCGATGCCCTTCCACCGGGTGGATTACCCCGGCCAGGCCCTTACCCGGATGTGCTCTGGCGACCCGGCTACAGCCTTAATCGGATAACCGGTGGATCACCCGATTTGAAAATAAGTGATGATGGGTTTCTTACCGTAACACCCCCTCAAACTGGTATTGCGCTTTATGTTTTTGCTGTAAAGTGTGAGGAGTTCAGGGATGGTGTAAAAATCGGTGAAGTAAGGCGCGACTTCCAGATGCTTGTAGTGGATGCCTGCCCGGTGGCGGAACCTCCGCAAATTGTTGGCCGTAAAAAGGGCTCGGCTTCTTTCAGCCAGCATAAACAGCCGTTGTCGGTTACGTTTGCCAACACTGTTTCGGATGCCGATCGTTGCGTGGAGGTTAGGGTTTCCGATAAAGATTCGGAAAAGGCCGAAGATAGTTTCCAGGAAAAAGTTTATATACGGGTATTACCGCTCAATTTTAAAAACTCCACCCGCTACCTGAATGAGTTGTTGCCTTCGGTGAGTACAGCTACTTTAATTAATGGCAGTGTGGCTGATTTCACGATTTGTTTCCCGGAATGCCCGTTAGTGCCCGGTGGTAATTTTCAAATTGGCATAATCGCTTTCGATGATGCCTGTAGTTTACCCTTGTCAGACACACTGGTCGTTAATGTTTTTGTTCAGCCCCCACCCAACAGCCCGCCTCAGTTTATCACAGTTAATCAAACCATTTTGATTAATGAAGGCGATCCATTGCTCAGTATTCCCATTCAGGCAGAGGATGCTGACCTAGATCAACTAGATGTGTTTGTGCTGGTGGATGGGTTTCTATTTGCCAATGTTGGCATGACATTGAATCTTAACCCAACCCAACCCGGTCAGTTAACCGGTTTGTTCACGTGGGACTCGCGTTGCGATGTGTATGACTTCACCCAAAAAACACAGTTTAAAATACAGGTTATTGTTGACGACCGTGACAAGTGTTTGATCGCCAGCCCGGATACGCTCACCTTTAACCTTACCATCAAATTGCCGGGCAATGCCGATCCGGTTATCAGTTCCAACCTTCAGCAATTGCAAGAGAAGCATATTGAGGTAACTAAAAAGATTTACGAAACACTTGAGTTTACGGTCTCGGGTGCCGATGCCGATAATGACTTTATTACATTGGAAGCCCTTGGGTTTGATTTTAATGTTGCGGAATATGGAATGGTCTTCCCTGGCGACCAGGGAAACGGAACGGTGTCATCTCCATTTTCTTGGTACCTGAATTGCGATAAGATTGACCTGGCGGTAAAGTCGGTTTATGAGCTGATGTTTATGGTGGTTGATAATGCCAACAAATGCCGGTTTTACAAAGCCGATACATTAACGGTAGTCGTAACGGTTGAACCACCCGATAACCTGCCCCCTGCCATTGCCATTGCCAGCATAAATGCCGATGTGCCTTTAGTAAGCGGAGCGGTATCCGTATTTAGGGGGCAGGAGATACAACTAAAAGTAACCGGTGTTGATGCCGATGTGAACCCGCAAGATGTTATCCGTTTAGAACTTTCAGATGCTACCGGTAGCGTAACACCTTCGGGCTACTCATTTTCAAGCGTTGAAGGAACAGGATTGGTCGAGTCTGTTTTTTCGTGGATCCCCGATTGTACCATCTTCCAAAACGGAGTGTTTGAAAATGACTACACGTTTACCTTTTCTGTGAATGACGGTCGTTGTTTCAACGGTGGGCAACAAAGTGTTGAAGTAAATATCATCATCAAAGATGAGGAGGCAAGTTATGAAGAATTCCTTCCGCCAAACCTGGTAACCCCTGATGGCAACGGTAAGAATGAATTTTTCGCGATGGTGAAGTTTGAAAATGGCGAGTATGTCAGCATCCTTCCAAAGGATAACTGCATGGGTAGTTTTGTAAACGTCCGCATTTACGACCGTTGGGGAACACAGGTTTATGAAAGCTCAAACCGTGATTTCAGGTGGTTTCCGAAAGATGCTGCCTCGGGAGTATATTACTATCATTTAACGTACACCCATCGCCAGTACAGAGGTTCTGTTTCTGTTAAGTATTAAAGTGATACCACAAGCAGGTTGTCGGCTTTTATATAAGCATCTTTATCGCGCCACCTGATTTTTACCCACACATCCTTATGGCCGGTTATGCTAACGCGGTGCCCTTCATTGATAATTTGAACAACCGATGCCCCAGCCGAAGGACCACTCATCAGGTAGGTATTTGGCGTAGAAACAATTGCGTAATTGGACTGAACAGGGAGGTTGGTATGCAGTAAAAGCAGCGTGAGCACGATCAACAAAAAGATCCATGCCCCAAGCAACTTTTTTTTTCGGTAACGAAGGGCAACCACAAGGCTCATCAGAAAAAGGGCAAGAGCTGCCAGCGCTACCGACAGGTTTAGGTGGTACTTACCATAAAGCAGCAAAGCCCGTTCGCGATCTGAAAACTCAAAGCCTTCCAGCAGGTTTTTATCGGCCAGTTCTTTGATTTTTGGAACAACGCGGTCATCGTGCGATGACACGTAATACAAGTTGAGATAATACAGGGCCGGTGCCAGCCTGTCGAGGCCCTCTTCAATGTAGGCCATTTTCAGGAACATGGCTGGTGTGTATTGTTTTTGATTGTGGATGGATCGATAGAGGTCGATCGATTGCGTATAACGTTTTTGGGCAAATAATGAATCGGCTTTGCCGAGGTGATAGGATAACGATTGCCCGTGTGCTGTAAGAAGCGCGCTGGAAATAAAAAGCGCACCCATACAAAAGACAAATTTTAAAAGCCTGTTTTGCATAGTTGCTACCTTGTGTTACCTTTGTGCCCTCAATAACGGAAATGCCTCCAAATAAGGCAAGAAGTTAATTTTTAGGATCTCGTAGCTCAGTTGGTAGTGCCCTGACGCTTTCGGTCAGGACTTAAAACGGCTAAGAAACGACAGAAGATAGTTAGAAAATTGGTGTAATAAATTGATCTCGTAGCTCAGTTGGTAGAGCATTACACTTTTAATGTAAGGGTCCTGGGTTCGAATCCCAGCGGGATCACAAAAGCCCGGTGAATTTTCATCGGGCTTTTTTATTTATCGCTTCTTACCTGCATTAAACGTAAAGTTTGCTGCCCTGTTAAAAGTGCGTGAAACCGCAATCGTTTCACTTTTGTAACTTTCCCTCTTTAATGGATATCCCAGGGTTATGATTTTTTTTCCACGGTTGTTTTTGGTAATGCTGGGCATTGGGCTAATACCGGTGAGCGCTGTGCAGGCACAAGAAACAATTCCTTTAACGGCCTGGTACCGTAACCTTTTGTTGCCTGCCGATGATGTGCCTCTTGAAAAGCACCTGAAAGCGAAACAAGATGAACTGCTGGAGGCTAAAGAAATCCAGGATGATTCAGCCCGCATTTTTATCCAACTGGAAATGGGCATGTTGCAAGCCATGCAGGCCTATAAATATGAGGAAGCGATGGATCTCTTTTTAAAGGCACTGACATTGGCCGACTCCGCTGCCATTGCTAACGGCCAGGTTTATGCTTATCTCGCCCTTGCCCATGTTTTTAATGAAACCTCTAACATTGAAAAGAGCCTGCAATTTTTAGAACGCGCACGCGATGTAAGCCTCACTATAAAAGATCCTGACAATCTTGCACTGGTATTAAATGCCTTGGGTAAGGCTTATGCTGCTGCAGGCCAGCATGATGAGGCATTTGAAAGTTTTGAAGAAGCTTTGCAACTAAAAGATCGGTTGCAACAACCCGACCTGGAAGCCGAGGCATTGTCCAACACAGCGCAACTCTATGCTTTGCAAAAAGATTATTCAAATGCCATTGATTATTATAAACAGGCCCTCTCGGTGAGGCGTAAGCACCGCATGCGGATGGCCGAGGGGATGTTGTTGAATGAAATAGGCAGTGTTTATGAACGCATGAACAATGCGGAACGAGCCTACGCCAACTACAAAGCCGCTCTGGAAGTTTTTCAATCCATTGATGTTAAAAAAGGGATAGCCGAAGCTTACAACAACATAGGTTTGTACTACTACCGCCAGAAAAATTACAAGCAGGCTTTACCCAATTTTGAGCTGGCCTTGCAGGCGGCACAGTCTGCCCAAACAAAAGCAGCGCTGCGAACCAGCTATGATTACCTAAGCCTGACGTGTAAAGCATTGGGTGATTTCAAACGGGCCTTAACCTATCGTGAACTTTTTTTGGCCATGAATGAATTTATGGCAAAAGAAGAAAGCGACCAGAAACTGTTGGAGGCGCAAAGCCTTTACGCCCTGGTAAAAAAAGAACAAGAGATTGAGAAACTGGAGTTGGCAAAACGCGATCGTGAGCGGGAGTTGGCCGAACAAAAGCGTGTGCAGCAATACCTTTTCTTGCTTATTGGATTGGGTGTTGTAATAATTATGCTAACGCTGTACCTGTACTTGCTCAAGCGCAGGTCAAATCAGCAGTTGAAGCAAATCAACGAAACGATTGAACGGCAGAATGTGCAGCTTCAGCAACTAAACGCCACAAAGGATAAATTCTTTTCCATTATCGGCCATGATATTAAGGGACCCTTAAACTCGCTTACTTCTTTTTCGAATTTGTTGATCAATCATTTTGAGGCACTGAGCAAGGAGGATATCCAAACGGTGGCGAAGGATCTGGACAAGTCATTAAAGAATCTTTTTACACTCCTGAATAATTTACTGGAGTGGGCCCGATCGCAAACCGGGAACATTGACTTTAAACCGGCAGTATTTGATATAACTGAAGTGCTTCAACAAAACAAAGAACTTTTGCAGGCACAGGCGGCTGTGAAGGAAATTGCTATTCTCTATGAGCGAGGCGTCCCAATCCAGGTTCTGGCCAATCAGCAGTCTATCAATACTGTAGTCCGTAACCTCGTTTCAAATGCCATCAAGTTTACACCTTCGCATGGGGCCATAAAACTCGCGGCCGAACAAAGGGGAAATGAAGTTATCGTATCGGTTGCGGATACAGGTGTGGGCATGAACAAAAATGTGTTGGAAAAATTATTCCGGTTGGATGCCAAACATTCAACACCCGGTACAGCCAATGAAAAGGGAACAGGTCTGGGATTAATCTTGTGTAAAGATTTTGTAGAGAAAAATAGTGGCAAGCTGTGGGTGGAAAGTGAGGAGGGCAGAGGTTCGGTATTTTCATTTTCGATCAACAAATACCAAGGTTCTGGAAAGGATAATTAACGTGACTTTTGTTACCGACCTGGGCTGGGTATAAATCTACCTTTGCCGAAAATTAAAATTTACCAACGAATGGAAATTCTGGGTTACGCAGCTTCAATTATTATGGGTCTTACGTTAGGTTTAATTGGTGGCGGTGGCTCCATTCTAACGGTGCCAATCCTTGTGTATTTGTTTGATGTTGACCCCGTACTGTCAACTGCGTATTCACTTTTTGTGGTTGGTTTAACCAGTGCGGTCGGATCAGTCAGTCATTTTAAAAAGGGTAACGTTGATCTTAAAACCGCATTGTTTTTTGGTATCCCGTCCATTGTGGGAGTTTATGCGGTAAGAAAGCTTGCCGTGCCCGCTATTCCTGATCCTGTTTTTACCCTGGGCGACTTTGCCTTAGGTAAAGGGGTTTTTGTAATGGTGCTGTTTGCTATCCTCATGTTGCTGGCATCAGTTTCCATGATCAGAAAGCAAAAAAATAATGGAACGGAGGGTGCAAAGGAGAAGAAATTTAATTTCCCGTTAATTTTTGCTGAAGGATTGATTGTTGGCGGAATAACCGGGTTGGTTGGTGCAGGAGGAGGCTTTTTGATTATTCCTGCGCTTGTTTTATTGGCCGGTTTGCCCATGAAACAAGCCGTGGGAACTTCACTAATGATTATTGCTCTAAAATCATTGATCGGCTTTACCGGGGATTTGGGCGGTGCGTTGGAGATAGACTATACATTTATGCTCGTATTTTCAGCCTTTGCCGTGGCGGGCATTCTTCTGGGGAGTTACCTGACACGGTTTATTTCCAACGAAAAATTGAAGCCCGCTTTTGGTTGGTTTGTGTTGGTTATGGGGGTTTACATCCTGGGCAAAGAGCTCTTTTTCTAAACTATTTAAAGTACTGTTACAAAAGTTACGGAAGCCCCGTAATGGCTCACCTATTTTTGTATTTAACTTGGTAAAAACTATACTGTTCCTATGCTAGAATTTATTCGTCAACCGTGGCCCTGGTATGTTGCCGGAGCCCTTATTGGTCTTACTGTACCGGCATTGTTGTTATTGGGTAATAAACATTTCGGTATATCCTCTTCGTTGCGGCACATTTGTGCGGCTTGTTTGCCCGCCAATATCTCTTTCTTTAAGTACAACTGGCGCAGGGAAATATGGAATTTATTTTTTGTGGGTGGTGTGCTGTTGGGTGGATTGGTGGCTACACAATTGCTCAGTAATCCCGACCCAATTCAGGTTTCGGTAAAAACGGTTAATGATCTTGAAGCATTGAATGTAGCGGTGGATAATGAGCTGATGCCGGCTTTCATTTTCAGTTTTGAGAACCTGTTTAGCCTAAAGGGGATGGTGTTTTTTGTGCTGGGCGGATTTTTAGTGGGCTTCGGAACACGTTATGCCGGTGGCTGTACATCCGGTCATTCCATCATGGGATTGTCAACTTTACAATGGCCTTCGTTGGTGGCTACGTGTTGCTTTATGGCCGGTGGCTTTGCCATGGTTCACCTTATTTTTCCCTGGCTGATGAAATTATTTTAAACGTTGAAAGAAAAAATTATGCAGAATACAACAGAAGAATTTGTAACCAATCCGCTGGTGCTTGAGCACCCGATAGAGTGCGAAGCACCTAACGATCAGCTTACGCGTGAAACACCCATTGCGTCCAATCTTAAGTACATGGTAGTAGGCGTTCTTTTCGGGATTGTTTTTGTGAAAGCAGAAATAATTTCCTGGTATCGCATCCAGGAAATGTTCCGGCTTCATTCCTTTCATATGTATGGTGTTATCGGAACAGCCGTGGTGGTGGGGATGATCTCCGTATGGTTGATAAAGAAATTCAAAATCAGAACGATGCAAGGTGAAGAAGTGGTGTTCCATAAAAAGGATTTTCATTGGGGCAATGTTATTGGCGCCTCCATGTTTGGGTTAGGCTGGGCGATAACCGGTGCTTGTCCGGGACCATTGTTCGCACAAATAGGCAGTGGTTTTTTAGTGGTGTTGGTAACGTTGTTAAGCGCTATTGCCGGAACATGGTTTTACGGATTACTGCGCGATAAACTTCCGCATTAAGATTTTAGCCCAACAAGTTGAAGCAAAGTAACGGCCATGAGCAAGCCTAACAGTTCATCAGACGCTACCCTTGTCAAGCTAACCGCAACACTGGTTACGTTGATCTTGGTGATGGTGATGCTGGTTGTGGCCATGGTGGGTTCATTATTTTTTGCCCCGGAGGTTACAGCATGGTTTTCAACCGATCGTGAAGCCATTAAGCCGAAGTTGACAACAACCAACGGTTCAACCATTCCGGATTTGTGGCGTGCCCCTGACGAGTCAACGATTCCGGGCGATGAAGCGGGTGACCTTATCCGTTACGGTAAGGAGCTAATTGCACACACGGCCGAATATTTGGGACCCAATGGAAAAGTAGCGGCCATGAGCAACGGCATGAATTGCCAGAACTGCCACCTTGATGCGGGCACTAAGCCCTTCGGGAATAATTATAGTGCCGTGGCTTCAACCTATCCCAAGTACCGTCCGCGTTCCGGTACGGAGGAGACCATCGAGAAGCGTGTGAACGATTGCTTTGAACGTAGCCTGAACGGTTCTGCACTGGACAATGACAGTAAGGAGATGAAAGCTATTGTTGCTTACATCAACTGGCTGGGTAAAAATGTTCCGAAAGGGGAGAGCCCTAAAGGTTCAGGACTTGTTGAACTTATTTACCTGGACCGTGCCGCCAGCCCTGAAAATGGCAAAGTAGTATATGAACAGAAATGTGTGGTGTGTCATGGGGCAACCGGTGAAGGAATTCTCAACCGGGAAGGAACAGCCTGGACCTATCCGCCATTGTGGGGCGCAAAGAGTTATAACCTGGGTGCTGGCTTATACCGCATTTCACGCTTTGCCGGGTATGTAAAAGCAAACATGCCGTTAGGTGCTACCTACAATGAACCGCAACTTACCGATGAGGAGGCCTGGGATGTTGCCGCGTATGTGAACTCCCTGCATCATCCGGTTAAGGACCTTAGCAACGACTGGCCCGATATTTCTAAAAAACCAATCGATCACCCGTTCGGGCCTTTTCATGATGACTTTCCTGAAGAACAACATAAGTACGGGCCATTCAAGCCCATTGTTGAGAAGCGAAAAATGTTGAACAAAGCTGTTGCTTCCAAATAAGTGAACTAATGCGCTGGATTTTACCTCTATTATTCATCGTGAATTTCATTGCCGGAAAAGCACAACACCAAGATCCCAGTTGGTCTGCCCGAAGGGCAATCATCAATCAACAATGCATTGAAAATGACAGTTTGTGCAATGTGTTGCATAAACTAGGCACGTTTGAAGGGCATGTGCGAAGTTTTTTTATGGGCACCGTTAATCATCGCGATTATCCTGACTATTACGCACAGGGCATTGGCGGTGGCCTGGGATATTATTCACCAATTATCAAAAATTTTCAGGTGGGTATGTCGGGGTTTATTATCTATAACCTTGCATCCTCACACTTGGGCCCGCAGCCTCCCTACCTTAATCGCTATGAAATCGGACTTTTTGATGTTACTAATCCCGATAATCACGAAGACCTGGACAGGCTTGAAGATCTTTACATACGGTATTATATCTCGCAGGAAAATAAATCATACCTGCAGGTAGGTAAGTTTCATTTAAAAACCCCCATGATCAATTTGCAAGATGGCCGCATGCGGCCCAACCTGCAGGAGGGGGCCTGGGCTGAGTTGAATGAATGGAAAAAAGTAAGGTTTAAAACAGGGTTGCTGTGGCAAACATCACCACGCGGTACCATACACTGGTATGGTATGGGAAATTCGGTGGGGGTGTATCCTATGGGAAGAGCTGTAAATGGCAACAAGGCTGCTTATGCAGGCAATATCAGCACTAAACATGTTTTTATCGGTCAGGCAGAGCTACTTCCGGTAAAAGGATTGAACTACCAATTGTGGAATTATCATGCCAATAACCTGTTCAACATGGCTTTGCAAAAAGTTGAATTCAGAAAAAAGAAACCATCCGTAACGTGGATGGCCGGCCTTCAGTATGCCTGGCAAAAATCATTGTATGCCGATACGCTTTCCATTGAAAAACAATACATCGGTGCGGATGAGCAATCGCATAGCTTTAGCCTTCGCGCCAGTGCAATTAATAACAGAACAAGTGAAGAATGGAATATTAACTATACACGAATTACCGCCCATGGGCGGTTCTTGTTTCCGCGCGAGTGGGGCGTTGAATCCTTTTACACGTTTATGCAACGCGAGCGTATGGAAGGGATGGGCGATGTACATGCCATGATGGTGCAGAACAACCGCCTGCTCGACAAACAAAAGCACCTGTCGCTGCAAACCTCGGCCGGTTTGTTTGTACTGCCCTCGGTGGCCGATGCACGCTTGAATAAATATACCCTGCCATCTTTTTACCAAATGAACATGCGCATGCGGTACAAATTCAGTGGCTTTTTACAGGGCCTCCAGGCCGATGTACTTTACCTGTACAAAGGCAACATGGTTAGCGGCCTTGAACAAATACCTTCTTATTATCACAATAAGGTGGATACGCACCACGTGAGCTTTGTGCTGGATTACTATTTTTAAGCGTAATATCCTACAGCAGGATAAGCAAGGATAAATGCAAATTCAACTGTAACTTTCGTTACATTATCGAAACAATAATTTGACGAATTTTACACCTTCTATTTCCTGAATGTTATGAAGCCATTCGTGGTATTTTTATTCATTGTAATTCCCATCGCTGTTTTTGCCCAGCAGCCACCGCGCGTGGTCATGCACCTGCAAACCAACGATACGCTGGTATACCGATCAATCGTTAACCAGGTTAGCAACATGAAAAAAGAAATACCTGACGTTGAGATTGCCGTGGTTTGCCACGGCCCGGGAATGGACTTCATGTTGAACACAAAGTCAACGTATATAAACAAGCTTGAGAAAATGAAGTTAAGTAATGTATCCTTTATTGGATGTGAGTTTACCATGAAACAAAGAAACTTGACTAAAAGTGATTTGGTGCCCTATGCCAAAACAGTACCTTATGCCCTGGTGGATATTGTTAAGAAACAACAGGATAACTGGATTTATGTAAAACTTGGATTTTAAAAACAATATCATGAAAATTTTAAGGATACTCATTTTATTCCCGATCATCGCCCTAACCGTAAGCTGCCAGGGTCAAACCGGGGTGCAAAAACTTGCGGTAGAAAGTTTTGAGAAGAAACTTCAGGCTACGGGCGATAAAATCATCCTGGATGTACGTACGGCTGAAGAGTTCAACGGAGGGCACCTTGTCAACGCCACCACTATCGATTACTACAGCACCGATTTTAAAAACCAGGTTAACCAGTTGGATAAGTCCAAGCCCGTTTTCGTTTATTGTGCGGCAGGGGTACGCAGCGGTAAAGCTGCAAGCATACTTTCGCAACTTGGTTTTAAAGAAGTTTACGATTTGCAAGGTGGTTTCAACGCATGGGCAGCCGCTCGTAAACCTGTTGAACGCTGATTTTATTTCCATCATTAACTCATTAAAAATTCGCCATGGATCATTGGAGCGATTGTACGTGCTATTCTTGTCAAGCGGAGGCTGTATCTGAAAAGGAGAAAAAGCTACACGTACAAATTTCTGATGCCAGCAGGCGTGAGTTTCTTAAGAAAGCAAGCGGTTTGGGTTTAGCCCTTGGTGTTGGCGGTGGACTAATTTCTCCTTTGGCGGCATCTGCACTGAATAACGGTGATGGTGATGCAAAGCAAAACGAAATTTTTGGCAATAAATCGGTTACGGCAGGTAAAACTTCAGTCGTAACACTTTTACATACAGCCGACATCCATGCGCAGTTGCTTACCCATGATGAATTTTTCATCGAGAATGGTAAACCGGTTTACAAAAAGCGTGGGGGATTCGCCACGCTGAAATCCATGATCAATTCGCTGCGCAAAGAAAACCCGGCCAATACTTTTTTAATTGATGGTGGCGATTGTTTTCAGGGGGGCGGTGTTGCAGCCCTAACCGAGGGGCAGGCTATTGTACCGTTAATGAATGCCATCGGATATGACCTGATGCTTCCCGGAAACTGGGAAGTGGTGTACGGTAAAGAAATGATGATGAAAGACATGTTTGCTTATACTTGCCCAAAGGTGTGCGCCAACATGTTTCATGATACGAAAGATAATTTTAACGGTGATTTGATATTTCCACCTTACTATGTGAAACATATTGGTGGTATAAAGATTGGTTTTATCGGGTACAATGATCCGCTCACACCCAAGCGCCAGTCACCTGCCTATAGTGAAGGCATTCAATTCACCCATCCTCATGAGAATATAGCGAAGTATGTTACGATATTAAAAGAGTACGAGGGGTGTCACTTGGTGATGTTGCTAACCCATATGGGCCTGGCACAACAAATCGGGTTGGCGGATATGCCTGCTATTAAAGGTGTTGATTATATCCTGGGTGCCGATACACATGAACGTGTGCGTGATCCCATAACCGGAAAGTATGCGCGGGTTACCGAACCGGGTGCATTCGGATCGTTTGTAGCTCGTTTGGATATTGCCATTGAAGATGGCCTAGTTAAAGATCAGGCTTATCAATTATTAGATGTTGATCCGGACCGGTACAAGGAAGATGAAGAAATGAAGGCGTTGGTTGAAAAAGCGCGTGAGCCTTATCGTGCCCGCCTGGATCGTGTAATCGGTAAAACTAAAACACCATTGGTGCGCTACTACGTTATCGAAACACCTATGGACAATTTTATTACCGATGCTATAATGTGGAAGTTTAAACCGGATATTGCATTGAGTAATGGTTTTCGGTTTTGTCCGCCATTAGTACCCGACCCCAAAACCGGGGTAGCGGAAATCACAGAAGACTATTTATGGAGCATGTTGCCGGTAGACAGTGAAGCAAAACTTGGTACCATTACCGGCAAACAATTGTGGGACTGGATGGAGAAAGAATTGCACAACGCTTTTGCGAAAGACCCGGCCAAACGTTTTGGCGGATGGGTGGTCCGTTTTAAAGGAATGGAAGTGAATTTTACCATTGGCAATGAACAAGGCAAGCGCATAAACTGGATCAAGGTTAAAGGAAAAGCTTTGGATATGAACACAAGCTATACGTTTGTTGCCTGTGAACGGGAGGGTGATCCGGATACAACCATTTGCCGCGTAGATGACGTGGCTGAACCGAAAAAACTGGGCATTACCATGCATACCGTTATAGAAGAATATTTAGCAAAGCATTCGCCCATTTCACCTAAACTTGAAGGCCGCGCTACGGCAACTGATGCGCCAAATACGTTGCTTACCCAGCTTATGGGTTTTGGTTATGAATTCCGTTAATTAGTAGAGCTTTTTCATTTTGATCGTACAGGTTTTCATAGTTGGTGCAGTGTTTAGTTTCCTGGGATCCATACCGCCCGGCACACTTAATTTGCTTGTGCTTCAAATGGGCCTTGAGCACCGGATAAAAGCTGCCCTGCGATTTGCCTTGGCAGTGGCCATTGTTGAATATCCTTATGCGTGGATTGCCGTTGAGTTTGAACAACTCATCACTTCTTCACCGGTGGTTATGCAAAATTTTCAGTTATGGGGAGCCATTATCATGACCGTCATTGGTATTGCCAGCCTATGGAGTGTACGAAAGCCAACAGCCATTTCAGTTAAACTACAAGAGAGTGGATTTAGACGAGGAATAATTTTAAGTATTCTTAACCCGCAAGCCATTCCCTTTTGGATTGCGCTTACGGCTTATCTAAAGTACCAGGGTTGGATTGATATTAGTACAGGTTGGCGGTTGCACAGTTATGTGTTGGGTACATCGGTAGGGGCATTTGCTCTGCTTTCTTTACTCATCTTTTTGGCGCACCGCATTGCTTCATCTTTCCGGGACAACCGGTTACTTCGTATGATTCCCGGCCTGGTACTGCTCGGGTTAGGTATTATTGGGTTTGTGCGTTATTTTTTCTTTTAATTTATGATTGTCGCTAAAGGAACGAAGCTTTACAGCATACTCCATCACCGATGTCCGCGTTGTCACAACGGAAAATTATTTTCGGAACCGGCTTACAGCAAACATTTTTCGAAAATGCCGGAGCAATGCCCTTCTTGCAGATTACACTACAACCCCGGAGCCATCGTTTTATACCGGAGCTATGTATGTTAGCTATGCCTTGCAGGTAGCCTTATTCACTACGGTATACGTAGCGTTAAGGGTGTTGTTTAACCCATCAACCGAAGTCTATATTATTACCACAATGGCATTGGCTGTCTTACTTTTACCGGTAACCTTGCGGCTGTCGCGTGCCATTTACATAAATTTTTTCTACTCGTATAAACGTGAGTTTGATAAAACCTTAAAGGCAAGGTTAGAGTGACAAAAGAATTTTGGAATAATCGCTACACTGAGCACGACACCGTTTATGGTGATCAGCCCAGTCAATTTTTTAAGGGACGTATACAACAATTAACGCCCGGGCGATTACTGCTTCCAGCAGAAGGTGAAGGACGAAATGCAATCTTTGCTGCACAAGCAGGTTGGCAAGTGGATGCCTTTGACTATAGTTCAGTCGCTGCACTTCGCGCGCTTGAACGAGCATCCAAAAATGGAGTAGCAATTAACTATACCGTTCAGGAAATTGAGTTCTGTAGTTTGCCAAAAAATACTTACGATGTTATTGGTTTAATTTATGTGCACCTCATGCCGGGAATCCGAGCGGCTTTTCATGCGCAATGCGTGTCTGCGTTGAAACAGGGCGGCACTTTAATACTGGAAGGTTTTTCGAAAGAACAGTTACACTTTTCCTCCGGTGGTCCTAAAAACGAGGCAATGCTATATTCCAACGAATTATTGGTGGACGATTTTCAAGGCTTACAGGTAACTAAAAACACGTTGGAAATGAGGGTGTTAAATGATGGCCCTTTTCATCAGGGAAAAGCCGCTATAATATATTTTGCAGGCGTGAAGGTTTAATCCTTTCAGCAGTGTAACCAAAATCACAGAAACTATTTTATTTCTGGTGTAGTTTTGTAGCAGATTGAAACTATTTTATGGAGCAGAAGAAAACCTTCAGCGAGCTTATCCGAAGTGAAAAACCGGTTTTGGTCGATTTTTTCGCCACCTGGTGCGGGCCTTGCCAAATGATGCAGCCTATTTTACAGGAGTTGTCTTCCCGTGTTTCGGATAAAGCAACCATCATTAAGATTGATGTGGATAAAAACCCTCTGATTGCAGGCACGTACCGGATACAAGGCGTGCCAACCCTTATGCTGTTCAGGAATGGCGAAGTATTGTGGAGGCAATCGGGCGTGCTTAATGCCAATCAATTGGAACAAATTATCAACCACTTCACTGCCGAAAGCGTAGTGAAATAAGTCATTCAAAAATCCCGTTACGCGGGATTGATTACCTTTGTATTAGATGAGTTTTGCCGATTTTGTAACTACAACTTTAAAGCGATATGTATTTTCAACACGTTTACGACAAAAGCCTGGCACAAGCCAGTTATTTTATTGGTTGCCAAAAAGCCGGTGTCGCCATGGTGATTGACCCCAAGCGCGATGTGGACACCTACCTGGAAATTGCCGCACAAAATAAAATGAAGATCACCCACATTGCAGAAACGCATATCCATGCCGATTTCCTTTCCGGATCGCGTGAGCTTGCTGCGTTGACCGGTGCACAACTTTATCTATCCGATGAAGGAGGTGAAGGCTGGTTATATGAATTTCCGCATAATGGTTTGAAAGATGGCGACTCGTTTATGGTGGGCAATTTAAAGTTCGATGTATTGCACACCCCCGGACATACGCCTGAAAGTATAAGCTTTTTACTGACAGATACACCCGCCAGCCCTGAACCGGTAATGTTGTTTACGGGCGATTTTGTGTTTGTAGGGGACGTTGGAAGACCCGATTTGCTGGAAAAAGCAGCCGGTGTAACCGGAACGAAAGAAGCCGGTGCAAAGGAAATGTATAAATCGGTTCAACGGTTTAACGCTTTACCCGATTACATTCAGGTATGGCCAGGCCATGGGGCCGGATCAGCATGCGGTAAGGCGTTAGGGGCAGTTCCCAGTTCAACAGTGGGTTATGAAAAAATACGCAACTGGGCGTTCCAATATCAAAAAGATGAAAATGGTTTCGTAAAATATTTGCTGGAAGATCAGCCTGAGCCGCCAAAGTATTTTGCGATGATGAAAAAGCTTAACAAAGTTGATCGCCCATTGCTTACGGAAGTTCCTAAACTCAAAAAACTAAGTGCTGCTGAATTTAAAACGTCTTTCGATAGCGGTGTTAAAGTTATTGACACACGCTTAAAGACTGAATTTGCCGAAGGCTTTATTCCCGGCACGTACAACATCCAGGGAAATAATTCTTTTGCTACTTGGTGTGGATGGATTTTGAACTACGATGAGCCGTTTATTTTAATCGCTGAGGAGAGCAAACTGGAAGATCTTACCCGCAAATTGATGCGCATAGGCCTGGATAATATTTACGGCTATGTGGAGAGCGTAAAGGTTTGGGGAGAACTGGGTAACAAACTTGAAAAAGCAAATATTATTTCCGAGCCTGAACTGAAACAGATCATGCAATCCAACCATACACAGTATGTTGATTTGCGAGGCGAAGCCGAATATAAATCGGGCCACATTAAGGGTGCTGACCATGTGTTTGTTGGTACGTTGGAAAAAAACCTGGATAAAGTTAAGAAAGATCAACAAGTTGTGATTTTCTGCCAGGCAGGTGATCGTTCATCCATTGGCTACTCTATACTCGCGCGTAATGGATATAAGAACGTTAAGAACTACAGTGGAGGAATGAGCGAGTGGATCAATAAGGGAAATCCGGTAGTAACGGAATAATTTTTAAGAGTTGAGTGAAACAAAAAGGCCCCGATAAACATTCGGGGCTTTTTTGTTTATGAAGTTAACTGTGCCGAATTATTTATCCACAGTCTTGCTAATAGTCATTGCCAGTTTTACAGCCTCATAGGCATTTACCAACCCGCCTGAACGGCTCAGCTTACTGAAATCAACCGCTTCTTTTCCACCGGGTGTTATCACTTTCAATCCATCAAACTTGCGCGTAGATTGATTTAAGATTTCTTTTACCTGATTGGCCGTAAGGTCGGGGAAGTATGACATGATGATGGCAGCAACACCGGCAGCGGCAGGGCTTGCCATACTGGTACCCTGGTTGTTTTTATACCCGTTTTCCGGAATGGTCGAATAGATTTCAACGCCAGGTGAAAATAAATCAACTGACTTTTTTCCGTAGTTGGAGAATGAGGCTACAAAGTTTTCATCGGCACCCCAGGAAGATGCACCAACCTCAATCCAGTTTTTGGCTTCTTTACCATCATTGTAGAAACGGGTAGGGAAATTTTTCTTTACATCAATGTCATCACCATCGTTACCGGCCGCGTGTACCAACAGCACGCCCTTCGACTCTGCATATTTCACAGCTTTATCCACCGCTTCTTTTTGGGGTGAGTACGATTTCCCAAAACTCATATTGATGATGTGTGCCCCGTTATCAACTGCATAAAGTATGGCGTTGGCCACGTCTTTGTCGCGTTCATCGCCATTAGGTACAGCCCGCACCGCCATTATTTTCACATTGTCGGCAATGCCTTTAATGCCTAAATCATTTTTGCGGTTGGCGGCAATAATACCAGCTACATGTGTTCCATGTTCAGCATCGGGGCCCTTAACATCGTTGTTTCCATAACCCTTTTCGTAAAGGTTGTTATAGTTATCGCCAACAATATTGCGTGGATCAAACTCGGTGTTGTATCCATAAAGGGCTTGCACACGGTAATAATCAACTGCCCCTTTTAAGTCTTCCAGCACTTCATCCACATCCACATCGGGCCCGAAGTTTTGAAAAATAATGGAGACGGCATTTTTCGAAAAAGCGATTACCGGGTTAGAAGGTTTCAGGGTATCCAGCAAAGCAGGGGTCACCTTTTTTACATTGTAAATACTTTTGAGGGTATCGTTACCAAAGTTGATGTTGGTAAAAATGGTGTTGTACTGATTGTACATTTGTGTGGCCTCCTGGCTGCGCTTTTCGAATTTACTTTTCAGGTCTTTGTAGTAAGCGTATTCAGCCTGGCTTTTCTTGGGTACTTTCTTCTCATCCACGTTGTCGTATTTGGGTTTTAGCCTCACGTACTCGCGGGTAAGTTCGTAGGTATCCTCATTTACGTTACCCCCTTTACCGCCAATGAAATTCCATCCGTGCACATCATCTACGTATCCGTTTTTATCATCGTCAATGCCGTTGTCGGGTATTTCACCTTTGTTCACCCAAATAACATCTTTCAGGTCTTCGTGAAAAATATCTACCCCCGAATCGATAACCGCCACGATTACCGTGCGGCTTGGCCTTCCTTTCAATAGGGTGTTATAAACACGTTCGGCACTTACGCCTTGCACCCGATCTGTTTCCGGATCGAGTAAAAACCAGTTTTTAGGCACTTTTGTGCTATCCTGGTTTGTTTCAGCACCTTGAAAAGCGTAGGATTTTTTTGCCGAAATGCTCAACAAAACAATGAGCATCATCCAAAGTTTATTATGCATAGTAGTTTGATTTACAATAGTTAAGGCGCGCAAGGTAAAAGTTCTTCTAGTAATTTCCTTAAAAATTATCCCGGTGGCTGATGCTTGCAAAACCATGCCAAAACTTACTTCTGTTATTGAACGGGGCACATTAAAATGCCATTAAAAGAGATTGCACGCATTTTTGTATCACCAAACAAAACTGAGGGGGAGAAATTATGATATACCTTGCCGCATCTACTGTTTCACTTTTTTATGGCATCCTTTTCTACGCTTCTGTTCAGCTAACCAAATCATCCGAAGGGTCGCCCGTACCGGAATTGCGCGGTAAACGGCCCTCGATTATGCTTATCTTTAGAAAAGCCTCTGTTTAGCCTTTTTCAGGCCTGTTTCTGCCTTTTACCGTTCGCTGTAAAAAATTGGTAATTTTACATTCTACCAATTTCCTGCAGTTATGGCTACCCGATACATTTTAACCATAATAAGCTTGTTTGTGGTAACAAGCATGTTGGCACAAGCTCCCCGTATTGTTATTAACCCCATGGGGCATTCGGCCAAAATACACAACCTCATTTTTACACCCGATGGCAACCGAATTATCTCCATTTCCGAGGATAAGACCATTCGTATTTGGAATGCCAACAATGGGGAAATGCTCCGTAAGTTCGAATCGCAAATTGGCGATGGCTGGGAGGGCATGCTGTATGCATCAGCCCTTTCGCCCGATGGCAGGCTGTTGGCGGTGGGTGGTTACCCGGTAAGCACTGAAAAAGATAATTACATCGTACTCATTGATATTGAAAAGGGTGTGCAGATAGGCACGGCTATTGGCCACACCAATGTTATAAACAGCCTATCATTTAGCGGATCGGGGATGTACCTGGCCAGCGGCAGTGACGATCGCACGGTGCGCATCTGGAAGATGGATGGTTCGCCCATGGTAAAATCCATTGCCACTATTCCGGTGGGTTCGGCTGTTACCAGTTTGAGTTTTAATGCCCGCACGCAGGATTTGGCAGTGGCTGCCGAAAGCAGGGATGTGCTGGTATATGGCTTGCAAGGTCTTGAAAAGGGAACCACCAAATTTGTACCCAAGCTGCTGAAAAAGCATAAGGGCATGCTCAATAAGGTAGTGTACTCCCCCGAGGGTTCTTACCTGGCCAGTTGCAGTTTTGACAGTGAACTTATTTTATGGAGTGCTGAGGGGGCAATTGTTAAAGAGTTTGCCAATATAAAGGAACCAATAAACGCCCTGGCTTTTTCGTACGATGCAAAAATATTGGCCGCACTGGATGTTTCAGGTAAAGGAACCAGCTACGCCATTCCGGGGGGTACCCGCTTTACTGATTTTCTGGCGCACGATAATACAGTGTTCAGTGCAGCTTTCTCTCCATCCTTAACCGGTAACTACGTAGTGGCTTCGGCCGGGGGCAGCAACAACGAAATTTATCTGTGGAATCCGATAAACGGATTGATTGTCCGAAAAATAAAAGGAAAGGGAAGCGCCATTTATCACCTGGCTTTTGGTGAGGGGCATGAACTTTTCATTAGTCGTGAGTTCAACAAGAGCGGTAAACCTAAATATTCAAGCAGTTTTGATTTTGCATCTTTTTCCATAAACCGAAACCCTTCAAAGAATCCGCTTCAGCGAAGCCAACCAAAAGATGTTGTACAAACCGGGGTAAATACAATTTCGTTGCCGAAAGGAAAAATGGTGCAAACCCGTGAGGCAGAAGATGGCCGGATTTTGGATTACCAGGTACTTACCGATGGAAGTGTGGTAGTGGCCAGCGATTTTTCCCTGAAGTTATTTGATAAGAATGGTTTCCTGAACAAAGAGTTTATCGGGCATTCCGGTGCAGTGCGCACCATTGCCGTTAGTTCCGATGGGCAATACATTGCCTCTGGTGGTGAAGATCAATCGATTATTTTATGGAAACTTTCGGAAACAGGATTTGCCCCCAGCCTTCGGAGTATTTTTGATACACCCGAGTGGGTAACCTATTTTAACTCCTTACCCATCGACTCGTTAACGAAGGAGCCAACCAAAAAGGCCTGGCAGGATGTAATAGCTTTTATGAAAGCCAACGGGCAAAAAGCCGTGAAGGAAGTAGAAACGCAGTTTAAGTCGTTGGGCGAGGTACTCATACCGTTTGCAACCCTGTTTTTAACAGAGGATAACGAGTGGGTATGCTATACACCGCGTGGTTATTTTACCTGCTCATCATCAGGCGGACAGTACTTTGGCTGGCATGTAAACCGGGGCATTGATCAATTGGCAGATTTCTTCACTGCCGAACAATACTTTGAAGTGTTGTTCAGGCCGAAGGAAGAAATGAGCAAAAGTATTTTACAAGGTAAACGGGTGGAAGACATTTTGCGTGAATCCGGTCAACGCATTTTTGATCTGGGTAAACTCCACCGCCCCTCGGTTGGGTTTTTTGATGTTTCGGTAACGATGAAATCAACCGACTTACTTCGTTACGACAAGGGCAAGTTTCTGACCCAGGCACGCACCATGCCGCTTACTGTTGAGGTTTATGATGGTGGTGGTGGTGTGAAAGAAGTCAACATTTATCAAAATGATAAACTCATCATCAGCGACAAAGAAGTGAAGACCAACGGTGAGGGCGAAAAGGTGGTAAAGACCTATGCGGTTGAAATGGTTAATGAATTAAATGAGTTTAAAGTAAAAGTAGTCAACTACCAAAAAATTGAATCGCGCACCGATGTTTTGCCGATCGAATACACTGGCGATGTTATTGCAACATCTTCACTGTACGTGTTGGCGGTGGGTATCAACAGTTATCAGAATACCTCATACAACCTCAATTATGCCAAGCCTGATGCACAAAGTTTTACCGAAAAAATCCTGGAGCATGGCAAGGGTATCTTTAAAACATTAAACCGCATGGAGATTTATGATAAAGATGCCACCCGCGAAAACATTTTAAAAGCATTTAAATCCATAACCGCACGGGCACGGCCGGAAGATGTGTTTGTGTTTTATTATGCCGGTCACGGTACTTTAGATGAAGAAAACAACAATGAGTACTACCTGGTACCAACCGATGTTACCAAATTGTATGGCGATCCGGCACAGCTGGAGGCAAAAGGTATTTCGGCTACGGAATTGAAAAATCAACTTACCCAGCTTAAGGCACAAAAACAGATTATTTTAATGGATGCCTGCCATTCGGGCGGTGCTGTTAAAAGCTTGAATGTGCGTGCCGCTGCAGCGGATGAGAAAGCCATTGTTCAACTGGCACGTAGCTCGGGGGTGGTGATGATGGCCTCTAGCGGCACACAACAGTTTGCAACCGAGTTTGAAGTATTGAAGCACGGTGTATTCACGTACGCGTTACTGGAAGCCCTGGATGGAAAAGCCGATAACGGTGACGGAAAAGTTACCGTAAACGAAATAAAAATTTACATGGAGGAGCGCGTGCCTGAATTAACAAAAAAGCACGGAGGCAAAGCGCAATACCCAACGGGTTACATCACCGGCAACGATTTCCCGATTTCGATAATCAATAAATAGTGAAGTGTCCTGCATTTTCAAATATGCAGGACAATATCTTACCTTCTCCGTTTAGCCGGTGCCTTCGATTTGTATTTTGCCGGTGCCTTGCTTGCCGGTTTTTTATTGTACGCTTTTTTGCGTGGTGCCGAGCTTTTCTGGTTCATGGAAAGCTTCTTCACATTCTGGTACCGGTTATTAGGGGAGTAGGGCGTTAGTTTTTTCTGCTTGCTTTGCAGTTGCTTCGGGTTACGGGCTGAGAATTTTGCTGCAGGGCTAAGGGTTTTTCTACGATAGGCCATTGAGCTTTTGTAATCCGACTGGAAGCGCTCCTTATAGCTATTATCGTTAAAATCGAAGCGTAGGGTTATTTCATTGGCTGCACCGACAAAGCCACCCAGGTTGCTGGTAATCATTTCGCGCGAATACCCTATAAGCAGGTGCTTGGATGGTTTGAAACCAATGGTGGCATTAAACACATTGCCTTTGCGCACGGCCGCACCACCCAATATTTTATTGTTGTAGGTGTAGTACAGGCCTATATCGTAAGTATCGTTTGTTTCAGAAAATTTCCGGAAAGCAACATAGGGCTCAAACAAATCATCGCCACCCCGCACGGGAATCATGCCCTGCACATAGCCCGAATAATAATTTGAGAGGTTCGTATTCTCCTTGTTTATCCATGCAGTAGACAACCGGTTAATGGCAAAGCCTGCTTTCGCAAAACGTGTTTGATAATTCAGGCCAAATGAAAAATCATAGGTCGGGTCGCCATTTTGTAATTGCATGAGCACCGGATCCACTTCAAACGTTGTGGTATTGGATGTTCCGTTTAACCGTGAAATGTTATACTCGGCAGAAACACCAGCCGAAAGTATATTGAATTTGTTAAAGTGGAGGTGGTAAGCAAACGCAGCTGAAGCGTAGGTATTTCGGATAAAGTTTACATCCTCCTGAAACAAATTTACACCGCTTCCGAATTTATGTTTGGCGATGGGCGTGTGCAAGCTGATAAAATGATTTTGCGGGGCACCCGGAACATTCGAATAGTTTTGGCGGTACGAATAGGTAAGCGAACCAAAGGTATGGCCCGCCAGGGCCGGATTGTAGATAAACGAGTTGGTTAACTTTTGCGTAAACAGCGGAATATCCTGGGCGCTGGCAAAGCCGATCGTGATCAGCAACAGAAATACAGTGAGTAGCGGTTTTTTCATGTTGCGTTATTTTAGGACAGTGATCATCTGCGTTACTTTCTGCACGGGCGATTCGGGCGTGAGCTGAAACTCCAATACGCACACATAATTACCCGGGCTTAACCGGCTGAAATCAAAACCATCGGTGTTGGGGTTTATGGGGTCATCGTAATTCCTGAAATTCTTCCAGGTTTTAACGGGTACTCCCCAGCGATCGAGCAGGGTAACTTTATTATCGAAGGTGTACTCAACGTTTACGATCTTTAACTGATCATTAATATTGTCGGCATTAAAAGGAGTGATCAGGTCAAGAATGCGGATGTCTACCCGTTCACCAATGCCAAGCGTAAGAATGGGTTTGGTGGCTGCTAAAAAACTGGAAACAAAATCACCGCTTACGCCTCCCCCCAGGTTTATGGCTAAGGCATCATTTTCATCTTCCGCATGCACTACCACCAACTGTGCAGCCCCATCTACTGACGAACCGGGTACATACAACGATGCGGGCGAGCCCCGGAAAGTACCACCTGATGTATTGATGCGCCAGTGCCGGTTGTTGGCCACTTCACTTACATCCAGCGGCAAGGTTAGGGACACGCCACTGTTGAAGGCACGCACCCCAATTTCAACATCCCCATCCTGAACATTATTGAGCGACATGGGCAGGTAAGTTGTCCCTTCACCTAACGGAAAGAAGCGAGTGCCCACACCGCGTTGGTAAAGGGTTCCGTTTACATAGCTATTAGGATTTCCGGCTAGTATTGCTGAACCTGTATACACTATTCGGCCACCATTTACCGGGGCTAAACTCGGCACCAATAATCCTTGTCGGAAAGCTAACTCCCGTGTTATAGTCCAGGCACCCTCCATGCTTTTATTTCCACTGCCGGCAAGTGCCAGGCCGCCTATCGTTACCGGTTGAGAGGTAGTGAGCACCTGGTTGCCACCGGTGAGTTCAATGGTACCCTGAAAGTTAAAGCGTGTGCTGGCATTTCGAATAGCCCCGTTGGTAGCCATTACGGTAGTGGCTGACGATGAGAATTCGGTCGATGCTCCCAGAGTAATTTGAGCAAAGCCTATTTGCTTAACGTTAAAAATGAAACTGCCCGTTAGCAGAAAGCAAATGAGCCTTTTCATTAGTCTTGCTTTTTAGCGGTCATTCCCAACACCCGTTTAATGGTATCAATCTCCTTGGCCAGCTTTTCTGTTTCATCAGCGTAAGCAGCATTTTGCGCCTTTAGGTTATCAATAATTTGCTGTTGTTCCTGGATGGCTTTGATAAGCACAGGCACCAGTTCGGTATAGCGCATACCCAGCAATTTTTCCTCATCATCACCAACGGTTACAACATCAGGTATTATGTCTTGCACCTCTTGTGCAATCAACCCCAGCGATGTGTTTTCTAAGCTATCGGATTTGAGTATGTAGGAAACAGGTCTTAGAGCCATAACTTCTTTAAGACCATACTGGAGGTTATTGATGTTCTTCTTTAATCGGAAATCAGAAGAAACATTAGGGGCAACAGTAGTAAATAACTGGCCCCAACGTGCTGTTGATTGTCCTAATGTAGGGGTTGGGTTATCCGTATTACCGGGTGTAAAATTTCCCGCATTCATTAAATACATGAGGCCCATGGTGCCATCAATGTCGCCACGATGAAAAGTCAATATTCCAAGTTGTGGCACAACGCGCCAATCTACTGTTCCGGTACCGTCAAATTCAATTCCTGAAGATGCTAAGGTACCCGTGGCGGTAATCCTCAGGTATTGTGTGCCGGAACCCAGGGCATGGATTATCCTGCCTGGTGAGTTGGTACCAACCCCAAGACTACCCTGCACCACCAGGCTATTTGCCGGGGCAGCTACCGTTGCGTAAGAAGCACCAATGGCAGCATTGCCTGAAACTGAAAGCTTGTTAGCAGGAGCGGTTGTCCCAAGACCAACATTACCAGATGGATTGATTACCAATCGGTATGCCAACCCAGTATTATCCCAAATACCAAACGAACCAGCGCCCATGGTTGCCCCGGCACCTGTTGAGCCAATGATGTCATAAGTTCGGTTACCCGATGCTGGATTTGTAAACCTCAACGTTGAGCCCGCGCTGGCTGCGGTTGAATTGAAGACTACCTGACTTACGTCCCAATCGGTATTTTGAACATGTAATTTTCCGGCTGGCGTTGTGGTACCAATACCCACATTGCCATCATTCGTAATCCGCATTCTTTCTGACGGAGCCCCCGAGCCAGCAAGGGTTGTTGAAAACGTAATCCTTCCGGGCACGCTCGTGCCCGATACGGTTCCATCAACAGAAAAATCGATGCTGCTGCTTAGGTTATACGATGAAGCGGTACGTCCTGCTGCTGAAAACCCGGCCAGGTAATCACCATTGGCCACGGCAGCCGGTGCGGCCAGGGAACCTTTTGATCGGATGAAGTTGATACCCGGGCCACGCGAAGTTGTTCCGGAATGTCCTTCCAGCGTAACAACAGAACTACTACTCACGTCTCCTGCAACGTGCAGGAAGTTGCCCGGGCTTGTTGTTCCGATACCTACGTTGCCATCGTTTTGAATGGTGAGGCGGGGGCCATTAATGTTAAATTTCATTTTGTTGGCATCGATTCCATCCCATTCAATCCATGCCCCTCCCGCGCCATTTTGTGAAAAGCCATAAAATGGACGCCCGCCTGTTTGGGTGTCGACATACATACCGCCATAAGCACCCGAGGCAGCACCCGTACCGATGGAAAACCGGTCGGCCCCGGTAATGGCCGTTGTTCGGTTAATGCCAAGGAATGTTCCATTGTCAAAAATTTGGGAAGCGGTTAATCCGGTTCCATCACCTTTAGGGACTATGTTTAGTGTTGAGAACCCAGAACCGCCTGAAGGATTTTGCCACGTAGGCACTCCGGCAACGGTGGTTAATACTTGTCCATTGGTTCCGGGAGTAAGTTTAGCCGGTGCAACGCCCGATGCGATTTTCGCATCCGTTACGGCCAGGTTTTGAATATGGTTTGTGGTTACGGCACGGTTGGCATCCACCGAGGCATCACTTTGAAGTTTGGTTGATGTAACGGCATTATTGGCCAATTGCGTGGCACCAACACCACCATCGGCAATGGCGATGGTTCCGGTGGCAGTAATCGGCCCTCCCGTTAAACCTGTGCCGGTGTTCACTTGGGATACTGTGCCACCACCCGCAAGTACAACCGGTGTCCATTGCGTTCCATTAAATTGATACACACTGTTGGTTGCCGGTACCGCTGCAGAAACCGGCCTGCCGCGAAAACCTTGAACTGTAATGTTTCCGTTGGCGCTGTTCAGTGTGGCATCTTGCCCAACGGTTACGCTTGAATTGTTTGAACCATCACCTACCAAAACCTGGCCTGGGTTTAAGGTAGGTACTCCACCACCGCCTACATTATCGACTGCCGGCTCCCATTGGCTTCCACTCCATTTTAATACCTGGCCTGTTGTAGCGCCTGACTGAAGGATTTTTGAAGGGGCTACATTAACAATCTTAGCATCCGTTACTGCGGCATCAGAAATGTTGGTTGTTTGTACGGCATTTACCGCCAGTTTGGTATTGGTAATGGCACCCGCGGCCACTGCAGGATTGGGGTAAGTTCCGGTAAGGTCACCGCCCGCTGCACCCGAGGCTATTGGTGTTTGCCAGGTGGGTGTTCCACCAGCTATGGTGAGCACCTGGCCATTTGTTCCTGCTGCCAAACGCTGTGCCGCGCCCAGAACACCGCCAACAATCAGATCACCTGAACCAATCATGGGATTAACAAAACCGGTAACCGGGACTTGCCACGTAGGCACACCGGCCACTGTGGTAAGTACCTGACCGTTTGCCCCGGCTGTTAGTTTAGACGGGGAAACACCGGTGGCAATTTTTACATCGGTTACAGCATTATTGGCAAGCTCTGTATTACCAACACCACCGGCTGCTATGCTTATTGTACCTGTTGTAGTTATCGGTCCACCGGTTAGTCCTGTACCGGTTGACACGTTGGTTACTGAGCCTCCTCCTGCAAGTGTTACCGGTACCCAGTTGGTTCCGTTCCATTGCAGTATTTGATTAGTTGTTGCACCTGATTGCGCGAGTTTATTAGCTGTTATTGTAACGTTAGCGATATCCGCACCGGTAATAGTACCATCTTGAATTTTTGTGGTTGTTACGGCATCATTGGCCAACAAGGTATTGTTAATGCCGCCAGGACTAATGCTGATCACCGGAGTTGTGGTTGGCGTGGTTACAGCAATAGGTGCTGTTCCCGAAACGTTTGTTACTGATCCGCCTCCGGCAGCAGCCTGAAATACCCAACCGCCATTGCCACTGTTGGCGGCCGGATCGTACACCAGTACCTGAGCGGAGGCCGGCAAATTGGCCATCGTTTTTCCCCGCAAGCCTGTTACCTGCAGGTTTCCATTAGCACCCACTACATCGCCACTTAACGTGGCATAGCGCCAGGCACCACTTTCAAATACCAGAAAAGCTCCATTGGATTGCGTGCCTGCTGCAATGTTGGTGGAAGCTAATAATGTTCCGCCTGGTGCTGTTAATAACCTCAACAGGTTCCCGGAAACTTCCAGGTGAAAGGTACCACTGCCACCTGAACCACCGCCCACTTCAACCCATGTACTGTTGTTACGATACCACACCTTTTTGTCGGAATTATCGTACACAATCATACCTTCATCGGGCGAAGCCACGGCAGATTTATTAGTTACGGTAGGAAGTATTAAGCCCTGGCTTCCATTGCCATTCAACCATAGTATGGCATTTGTTTTGGTGGTGGCCGATCCGATAGCTACTTCGTTTTGCGCCAAGGTTTTAATGTGTGAAAACCACATTAGCAAAATCAGCAATACCCAAAAAGAAGTCCGGACAGAGGAGTGAAGAGTCTTCATGATTAAAGCGTTTAGGTAAATTTGAAGGTTAATTCAATATACTTTGAATTAGTAAGTTAGCGAATTTGCATAAAACGGAAAGGTTGGCTGATGTGTTACTTTGAAAAAGGCGCAATTGGTAAAATTGGCAAAGCTTTTTACCTTTGCCACCCCTTCCTCAGGATTGAGAAATACATCGAGGGATGTTCTTTAAAAGTTGAAAAGCCCAGGTGGCGAAATTGGTAGACGCACTACTTTGAGGTGGTAGCGCCCGAAAGGGTGTGCTGGTTCGAATCCAGTCCTGGGCACTGGTTAAATTTAAAAGTCAAGATTTAAGATTAGACTATCGAATCATGAATTTTGACTTGAGACACCGAAGTGGTGGAACCTGCCTGCCGAAGGTAGGTTGGTAAACTAAAATAGGAATGCCGAAGTGGTGGAATTGGTAGACACGCACGTTTCAGGGGCGTGTGTCGCAAGACATGCGGGTTCGAGTCCCGCCTTCGGTACTTCATGTTTTATGTTTACGTTATCAAAAGTTTAGGTAGGTTCGAGCCTGCCAGTCCGAGGCAGGTCCCGCCTTCGGTACAACTACCAGAATCTCAAAAAGGAACTTGTTTGTCAGGTTGAGCCTTACGAAACCTGAATTGACTTCGACAAGCCCAGCCTGATAATAGTTTCGGATGAATCAAATGTCTTAAGTTATTTTTGACTTAGTCTTTTAGTGGCAAGAGCAATCACTTCATAAAGCACCACTACTCACTAAGCTTCTCTTTTCAGGATTTATTGTGCCGGTATTTAATCACGGTAAGTTCTTCCAGGGTAATCAAACCTTCTTTAACAACTTCATCCAAAAAGGGCATTATTTTTCGGATGTTTTCTTCCGTGTCAATGATTTCGATTATCAGGGGCAGGTCTTCCGAAAGGCGCAGGACTTTTACTGTATGGATTCGGCTTGCCGCACCAAAGCCCATGATGCCGCGCACAACGGTTGCCCCTGCAAGATTTAGTTCGCGTGCTTTCAGTACAATCGCCTCGTAAAGTGGTTTGCCACCAAGTTTGTCTGACTCGCCAATGTAAATGCGCAGGATCACGCCATTTTCTGAAAGGTTCATGTGTTTATATTTTTAGCCAGCATTAAGCCAACAAAGGCCAGTACAATTCCAACAAGGTTATTGAGCAAAACATTAACCAATGCAAGCTTAAATTCACCATCGCGTAAAAGGTTAATTGTTTCCAATGAAAATGTTGAAAATGTTGTAAAGCCACCTAATATACCCACAAACAAAAACGTTCGGACGTTAGGGTTAAGGGTTGAGTTTTCAGCAAGGCCCCACAGCAAACCAATCAGGAACGATCCAACAAGATTAACAGTAAGCGTGCCTACCGGAAATACCCCATTGTATTTTTGATGTGCAAGCCCTGAGGCACCGTATCGTGCTAATGAACCTAATGCACCTCCCAAGGCTATAAACAGGAGTTTAACCATGCGGTAAAGATAGAATGAATATGGGATTCAGGTATAAAAAAATGATTAGCGGCTCCCTTCAGCGGGTTGCTCCAGTATAACCAGGAGTTTAAGTGAGCCGAAGATGAGATTTGAACTCACGACCTGCTGTTTACGAAACAGCTGCTCTACCCCTGAGCTACTTCGGCCGGTATGCTAATTTGAAAAGAAAAAATATAACTTGTGCTTTCATGCTATCGAAAAAATGTAAGTACGCCATACATGCACTGGTACACATGGCCAAAAAACCTGATGAGAAATTTCTCATCAAGGATATTGCCGATGCGTGCCATATCCCAAAAAAATTTTTGGAAGGCATTCTCCTTGATTTAAAACGGGCAGGGATTTTAGGCAGCAAGCAAGGTAAGGGGGGCGGGTACATTTTAAGGCGAAAGACCCGCGAGGTTAACCTGGCCGAAGTAGTGCGCCTATTTGATGGAGCCATTGCTGCAGTACCCTGTGCCACCTACAAATATTACGAGCCTTGCGATGAATGTGCAGATGAGGAAACCTGTGCCATTCGTTTTGCATTTTTGGAGGTGCGTAACGCTACCGTAGAGATGTTGAAAAAAGATACCTTGGATAAATTGGTGAAACGCGAGCTTAAATTGGTTGCCGCCCGAAAATGATTGCGTGTGTTTGTTGAACAAAAAGCCTGCTCCTAACGTATTCACCTGTGAACCACACTGCTATGCACCAGGTAATCTCATTCAGTTTCATACTTTTAACCGTTATTGTATCCTGTTCTACAAACGGTGAATTTTCAAGCCCGGTTGAAAAGCCTCTGATGGAAGCTGTGTACGCCTCAGGTTATGTTGTTTCGGAAAATGAGTACCAGGTTTTTGCACAGGTTGATGGGTATATTACAGCGCGACAGGTTAAAGACGGGGATGCCGTAAAGAAGGGCGATGTTCTTTTTATTATCGAAGCCGATCAGCAAAATGCCCGTTACCGCATTGCCAGGGAAAACTATGAGCTTGCCCGTGAAAATGCACAGCATGATTCACCGGTGTTTACCGAACTAAGGGCAGCGGTTTCCAGCGCCAAAAGCAAAATGCAATTCGATTCGGTAAATTTTGTACGCTTCAGTAACATGATGGCGCAAAATGCAACCTCGCGTGCCGAGTATGACCGCAGCCGATTAGCGTATGAAAATTCAAGAAATGATTTTTTATTGGCCGATAGCCGGCTAAAAAAAACCATCAATCAATTGAATACTGAGCTGCGTAACGCTGAAAACCAATATCGTATAGCGCGCGATGAATCTGCCCGGTATACCATACGCAGCCAGGTAGATGGAACGGTGTACCGTACCTTTAAAGAGCAGGGTGAACTCATCAGGCGAACGGAAGTAATTGCTGTAGTGGGGAGTGCAGATGCGTATTATCTTCAATTGAATATTGATGAGTTGGACATTCAGCGAGTGCGTGAGGGGCAACCTGTGCTGGTAAAGATTGATGCCTACCCACAGCAAATTTTTAATGCAGAAATTACCCGCATCTATCCCCTGGTAGATGGTCGGCAGCAATCTTTCCGGGCGGATGCAAAACTCAGGGAAAAATTACCAGGCGGGTTTTCCGGCCTGGCCCTGGAAGCAAATATTGTTATCCGTAAAACCGACCAGGCCCTTGTTATACCAAAAGCTGCTTTACTTCCGGGTGACTCAGTTATTGTAAAAACTTCTTCGGGGCAGCAAAGGGTTAAAATCATAAAAGGTATTGAAACACTCGATGAAATTGAAGTGTTGGAAGGGTTAACCGCTTCGAGCCTGATTAAGATTAAACCCTGAGCAAATGAGGCTGGTAATTGATATAGCCAAAACACATTTGCTGGCCAAACCTAAGCAAACCATTGTGGCTATGTTGGGTGTTACGTTTGGTATTGGCATGTTTATCGCGCTGGTAAGTTTAATGACGGGGCTTAATGATTTCACCGAGGAACTTACTATGACTTCCTCGCCCGATATTCATATTTACAACGATATTACGGAAAGCCGCCCATCTATCCTCGATCAGATAAATCAACAGGGTTTAAATGTAGTGTATCATCAAAAGCCCAAAAAGGAAACGGCCAAGTTGCGGAATGCTCTCCAAATTACAGACATGATCAGGCGCGATCCTCGCGTACTGGGAGTTGCACCAACACTTTCTTCGCAGGTTTTTTATAACTATGGGCCGGTTGAATTGCCAGGTTCCATTGCCGGTGTAGATATACTTGAGGAGGATAAGCTTTTTGATTTGCGATCAAAAATGAAAGCCGGTCGTATAGAAGATCTTCTCACCAATAACGATGGTATTATTATCGGAACAGGGATAGCGCGCAAGATGAACATAAAAGTGGGAGATCGTATTGTAATCACCACACCGCAAGGCCATACCATGCCGTTAAAGATTGTCGGACTATTTCAGATCGGCATAGGAACAATAGATAATGTTCGAAGCTATGCCAACATCTCCACCGTGCAAACCATCCTTCAGCAAGATCATACCTACATTACGGATATCAACATCAAACTAGTTGATTTGCATCAGGCCAAAGCCATAGCCCCGGAATTCCAGGCTATGGTTGGTTACAAAGCTGAAGATTGGGAAACGGCCAACGCAACTTTTTTAACGGGTGTGGTAATCCGCAACATCATTACGTACTCGGTTTCCATAACGCTGCTCATTGTTGCCGGTTTTGGAATTTATAATATCCTTAACATGACGATCATCAATAAAATGAAAGACATTGCCATATTAAAAGCAATGGGTTTTTCAGGAATTGATGTGCGATTGATTTTTATGATCCAGTCGCTGGTTATTGGATTTATAGGAAGTATTTTGGGACTGTGCATCGGTTATATACTCTCTTACCTGATTTCCAAAGCACCGTTTGATGGAGGCGATATGATAAGCCTCGATCATTTTCCGGTAAATTTTGATGCTAAGTATTATATCACAGGCATTGTGTTTGGTGTGCTCACCACAGCTTTTGCCGGCTACATGCCTTCGCGTAAGGCGGCTAAAATTGATCCAATAGAAATTATACGGGGGCAATAGTGATGGAGTACGTATTAAAAACCAAAGGCATAACCAAGTATTTCTATGAGCCTGAGAAATTCAAGGTGCTGAACAACATAAACCTGGAAATTAAGCACGGTGAGTTTTTATCGTTGGTGGGTAAATCAGGCTGCGGAAAGTCAACCCTGATGTATGTACTCTCCACCATGGATACAAATTATGAAGGTGAACTTGAAATTGCCGGTGAGCGCTTGACGGGTAAGGATCAGAATTTTCTGGCCGATTTTCGAAATAAGCACATCGGTTTTGTTTTTCAGTTTCATTATTTGTTGCCGGAGTTCACGGCCTTACAGAATGTGATGATACCGGCCTTAAAACGCCACCGCTATTCAAGAAAAGAGGTGGAGGAACGTGCGTACGAGAAGCTTGCCATATTGGGGGTAAAGGATCAGGCTTTAAAAGCAACCAGTAAACTATCGGGCGGACAACAACAACGCGTAGCCATTGCACGGGCGCTTATTAACGATCCGGATATTATTATGGGCGATGAACCAACCGGCAACTTGGACAGCTACAATACCCAATTGGTTTTTGATATTCTTACAGAACTAACGCACACCTATAAACAAACCATTATTGCCGTTACGCACGATGAAGAATTTGCCCGCAAGTCTGACCGCGTAGTGGAAATGAGCGATGGAAAAATCGTGTAGGGGCGAAATCATTTCTTTTTGGCTACGTATTTTACACCAGCCGGTATGGCTATGGGTAGATGATTTTGTTCGGGCACAATAGGGCAGGAGTAGCGTGGGTTGTAGGCGCAATAGGGTGAGTATGCCTTGTTGAAATCAATAACCAGTTCGTTGCCTTCGGTTGGCGCACGCAAATTCAGGTATCGCCCTCCTCCGTAGGTTTCTTTACCATTAGTCAGGTCGGTAAAGGGCAAGAACAAATAACCGACATACTTCGGATTATGCAGCAGGTTTTTGGATTGGTACACGGGCAATGTAAACGACTCTCCGTCAATCGAAAACTTAGCAATACCATACACACGGTAATCCTGCATGTAGGCTTGCGTGGCTTTCATCGGCATAAAATTGGTTTCTGGTGTAAGGGTAAGTTGGGCGGTTACACGGTACTTCAGGTCAATCGGGAAGAATTGGTGTTTCTTGAATTTCTTCAGGTCCTCGGGCAGCAAGGGCGATTTCTTTTTGTCTTTGTATTCGCGGTTTAGTTCTTCCTGAAAGGTTTGTATTTCGGCAAGCGCGGTTTCAGGTTTAGGCTGTGCCAGTGCCACCGTGCAACACAAGAGAAGATACAGGATTCTCATATTGATTTTTTTGAAGCTGTTTATTTTTCAGGAATCGATTGAAAGTAAAAATAGTAATCCTCTTTAAGGTACACTACATCTTTATGGGGTTTTGTGACGGGGGTACAGAAAGTACTTTCAATAAAAAAATACCACCGCCATGAAAACCCTCATTCTCTTGCCTGTGATGCTTTTTATAACGTCAGCCCTTTGTGCGCAGGATAAACTTACCCGATATTTTCCTGCGGGCTTAACAGATGGCCAGGTTTTGATTGACAATTACCTGCGACCCCTTGGTGAAGACATTTGCATACTTCCCAACAATGGGTGGTACACCACAGCTAAAACACACAAGAAGTGGGGATTTGATTTAAATATCACAGTTAATTCAGTTTTTGTTTCGAATGAAAAGAAGTACTTCGATTTACCCCAACTGTCTAACGGCCTTACTTATCAGGGATCTACAACAGGCAACACAACTCAAATCCCAACCTTTTATGCAGATGAAGGTGAGTGGCCATTATATCGGATTGAAGGAGGAGCCAACAATGGTGTTGTCTTTCAGGGGGCTGAAGGTTCGGAGCCGGGAGCGGCTTATTTTATTGATGCTTTTTTCCTGCCCAATATTCAAATGGGATTGGGTTTGGGATTTTTGAAAAATACGGATTTGCGCGTTCGGTTTACTCCGCGCACTCCCATCAGTTCGGTTGAAGTAGGAAGTTGGGGCATTGGAATAATGCATGATATCAGGCAACACCTGAAAGTAGTTGACGAAAACCTGTTTTTTCTGTCCGTATTTGTTGGCTATACCAAGTATTCAATTGATGTTGATTTGAGTGGAGGCTTTGACGGTACGGATCAGGTGGGGGCAATTTCAACCAGTGGATTTACAGGCCAAATTTTAATCGGCAAGGATTTTAAAATAATTTCATTTTATGGCGCTGCCGGGTATGAAACAGGCAAAACTTCAGTAGATATAAACGGTACATATACTGTTGATTCATATTTTAATTCAACTGGTGATTTTGCAACGTTGCCACAGTCGTTTATTCTAAGTAATCCATACTCATTCAATTATAATAAGTCAGGCATGCGCTTTACGGCCGGTACACGGTTAAAACTTGGGCCAATAACCTTCAACGGAGATTATTCCTTTGTTGGCGACAGACGCGTGCTCACGCTGGGGTTTGGGTTTACGGTGAAGTAGGATAAAAGACGATTTTTAAGATTACTCAGAATTTGCCACGAAGGTATCGCGATTGTTTTACCTCAGGTAATCGGGCAAGGCAATTCCTGGTTTCAGCACCGGATCGGCAACGGGCGCAGTACGTTTGGTTTCCAGGGGTACCACACCAGCCCAGATATCCAAATCGTAATCTTCCTCATCGTCTTTAGGCCCGCCTGCACGGATTTTTGCTGAGGCTTCTTCAATGGCAAAGGCAAGCACCATTGTTTTTTTCCATTCACTTTCGTTGGGTTGCCGAATGTCGGCCCAGCGGCCGGGTTGCATTTTGTCGGTGAATATTTCCAAAGCCTTATAGATTTCATCATCATGGTTTACTCGTTCAGCCTTGCTGAAAATAATCACCGAACGATAATTCACGGAATGATGAAATGCCGAGCGGGCTAAAACGATTCCGTCCATCAGCGTTACACTTATGCATACCGGTAATTTTTTGTCAGCGAGTTCACGCATGTAATGGCTCCCTACCGAGCCATGGATGTAAAGTTTGTCGCCCATCCGGCAAAAGCCTGTTGGGATTTGAAAAGGTTCATTGTCTTTAACGAAGGCAAGCGTACAGAAAAGTGCTTCGTCTAAAATGGTGTAAATGGTTTGTTTTTCGTATGTACCGCGTTTGGGTAAACGCGTCAGGGTTGTTTTTTCAGTTTTTGAAAATTCGCTCATGGTATTTGAACAATATAATTCCATTGATGGTCATCGGCCTCAGCACCGATGCGTATGCTGTATAGTTTTTGCTTTACCCGCTGTTGAAAACTGGTTGCGGTAACTTCAGGAAGTTGGTAATCTTTGCCGTGAATATTTATGGTGGCGATGGGTGCAACAACGGCTGCAGTGCCAGCACCGAAAGCTTCGGTTAATGTGCCGTTGTTAAACCCTTCGGCCAAATCGGAAATACTTACCTTCCGCTCTTCCATGGGCAAGCCTAAATCATGCGCAAGGGTAATTATCGAATCGCGTGTAACCCCATCCAAAATGGCCGATGTTAATTTTGGGGTAACCAGTTTTCCGTTCATTACAAACATTACGTTCATGGTTCCGGCTTCGTCAATGTAGTTGTGTTCTTTGGCATCAGTCCACAACACCTGGTCAAAACCCTGGGTGCGTGCCTGTTGGGTAGGTAAAAATGCACCGCCATAATTGCCGGCACATTTGGCAAAGCCAGTTCCGCCTTCAGCCGCCCGAACATAATGTTCCTCAACCTTTACGCGCAGCGGTTTGCTGTAGTAAGGGCCTACGGGGCTGGTCATAATAACAAATTTATATTCATCCGAAACCTTTACACCGAGCCTGGCCTCACTGGCAAATACCAGTGGTCGTATATATAAGGAGGAGCCTTCGGTTGAGGGAACCCAATCGTTATCGGTTTTAACAAGCGCATGTAATCCGTGCACAAATAGATCGTTTGGTATTTCGGGCATGCACATCCGTGCCAATGATTTGTTTAGGCGCTCGTGATGCTTATCAACCCGGAATATTGAAATGTTACCATCTTTCATTTTGTATGCTTTCATGCCTTCAAAAACCGCCTGGCCATAATGTAGGGAGAGTATAGCAGGGCTCATTTTCAGTTCCCCGTAGGGCACTATTTCCGGGGCATGCCACTGTCCTTTCTTGTAATCCGCAACCAACATATGATCGGCTATGTATTTACCGAATTCAAGATTATTGAAATCAATTTTTGGTAAGCTGGATTGTGCAATGCGCTGCACCGAAATGGATGCGGTAAGTGAACTCATGGTTTCTTTCTTTTTTTCAAGTTAAAAATAATTTCACTGATCTTCACTACACGAGAATTAACTGGCCAAGCGCGTGACTACTAAACCACATTTACCCAACGGGTCATGAAAGCTGTAGTTCCATTTTTATATTGCTGCGCTTGTACACACCATCCACTGGAATTTCTTTAAAGCCTAATGCACGATACAGTGCAATGGCCGTGGTCAATACTGTATTGGAATATAAAATTATTTTACGGGCACCAAGCTCCTGGGCTTTAGCAATAGCGGCATGTGCCAGTGCCTTCCCTATTTTGAGTCCGCGAAATTTTTCATCCACTGCCATTTTAGTGAATTCATACACACCCTGCTCAACAAATTTCAGGGCCACCGTACCCGCTGGTTCTCCATTACAGGTTGCCATTAGAATGCTTCCGCCCTTTTTTATGATTTGTTCATCGGGAAAACGCAACACCTGTTCATCGATGGGTTCCATCCAGAAATAGTGTTCAATCCATGAGCGGTTGAATTGTTCAAACCAAGGCTGGTGCTCAGGTTTGTATTCGGTAATGTCAAGTATAATGCTCTCCATATGACGATATCATTGAAAACAACTTACGCAATCAAGTAGAAAAATGGTTTTTGTCTAACGTGAAAATTGTGCCTTCCAAAGATTCCGTAACTGGTAACCACGGTTAACAATGTAAATACCGGCAACGGTAATGAGTATAGCCACCCATATTTTTAGATTGAGTTTTTCATCCAGTATTAACCAGCCCAATACCACGGCCACCAATGGGTTTACATACGCATAGAGGGATACGATGGTCATCGGTAATTTTTTCAACGCGTACATGTACGAAGCATACGCAATGATGGAACCAAATGCGATGAGGTAAAGCAACGCATAGAATGCTTCGCCTGACCATTTTACTTGCGAAAGGTCATCAAACACCAGGCTTACCGGAAAAAGAAACAAACCGCCATAAAATAATTGAAGCCCGGCATTTATGAATGGATTTATATCGCTTGGGTATTTTTTGATCCAGATGCTGCCGCCTGCCCAACTCAAAACAGCCAATACGGTCATCAAAATGCCCAATAAATATTCCGCTTTTGAAAACTCGGTAACATGTTCACCAAAAATCATGACAATACCCACCAGGCCAATCATTACACCCAAAAAGATGGGCACGGTTGGCCGTTCATCCCGATTGATGGAGAGGTTAATAAGAATCACCATTACCGGCATAATGGAGCAGATGATGGCGGCAATGCCGCTCGGTATGTGCATCTCTGCCCAGGCTACCAGTCCGTTACCCAGCGAGATCATAAAAAACCCACCAATGGCTTGCCGGATAATGTGATCGCGCGAAGGCCATAATGGTTTGGCCAGTACCATTACCACCCCAATCAGCAGTCCTCCGGCAATTGTTTGCCGGATAGCCGTAAACAAAAAAGGTGGAAAATGCTGAACAGCAATTCGCAAAGCCAGGTAGGTGGTGCCCCATATAATACACACGGCTGCCAGGGCTAAGTAGGGAAGGTAAGTGGTGCGGTTACTCATGTTTAATGCAGGTGTTGATCTTTTTTGCAGCAAATTTTCTTCTAATTACGGTAAAAGAACAGTTTCAGTTTTATTAATTTTGACCATATCAGTTTGTTATGAAAATTTTAACCCGTCCCGATCATTTATACCTGGAAGTTGCAGAACGTATAGAACGGTTGATTGAACAAAAGTCGTTAAAAGTGGGTGACAAACTTTTATCGGTACGTGCATTGAGCAAAGAGCAGGGTATAAGTTTAAGTACGGCCTTTCAGGCGTATTATCATTTAGAGAGTAAGGGATTGATTGAAGCACGACCTCAGTCGGGTTACTATGTAAAATTCACGCCCCTGAATTTTCCTGAACTGCCAAATTGTTGTGAACCTCCTGAAGATGCTGTGCCCGTGAGTGTAGACGAAATGATTAACAGCGTGTATCACGACCTGGCTTCTGACAACCTGATTCATTTTTCGATGGGTGTCCCTTCTTATGAATTGCTCCCCACTGCAAAGTTGAATAAATCGGTAGCACAGGCATTGCGTGACTCAAAGACAAGCTGTATAAACTATGAACACATTCAGGGAAACACCGCATTGCGCAGGTTGATTGCCAGACAAGCCTTTAATTGGGGTGGCACACCGGCAGAGGAGGATATTGTGGTGACGGCTGGATGTGTTGAAGCATTATCGCTTTGCATGAAGGCCGTTACCAAACCTGGCGATTCGGTGGCCATTGAAAGCCCCACCTATTATGGCATCTTTCAGGCGATGGAAAGCCATGGCCTGAAGGTGGTGGAGATACCGACTGACCCGGTTAACGGAGTAAACCTTCAGGAGTTGGACGATGCCATTGCCCGCTTCGATATTAAGGCTTGCTTGTTTGTAAACAACTTCAACAACCCGTTAGGCAGTTGTATGCCGGATGACAAAAAAAAGCAATTGGTGGAGTTGTTGGCCAAAAAGGAAATTCCCTTGATTGAAGACGATATTTATGGTGAAATGTATTTTGGGAAAACACGGCCCAAAACGTGCAAGTCGTTTGATAAAAAAGGATTGGTGCTGCACTGTTCATCCTTTTCAAAATCACTGGCACCGGGTTACCGCGTGGGGTGGACCATCCCCGGAAGGTTTAAAGAACAAGTGATTCGCTTAAAGCGGATGCACACGGTATCAACCAATACGTTGGCCCAAGCCGCCATTGCACATTTTTTAGCCAATGGCCGTTATGAGTTACACCTGCGCCATTTGCGAAAAGCATTGCACACCCAGTCGCTTCGTTACATACAGGCGATATCGGAATATTTTCCGGAAGATACCCGGGTTACCCGCCCGCAAGGTGGCTTTACATTATGGATCGAACTCAACCCGAAAGTGAATACCTATAAACTGCACAAGCGTGCCTTGAAGCATAACATTGGTATTGCACCCGGACAGATTTTTTCAGGCCAGGCACGGTTTGAGAATTGTTTCCGCCTAAGCTTTGGCGAACCCTGGAGCAACCGGATTGAAGATGGTATTAAAACCCTGGCACGACTGATAAAGGATCAGTACTAAAAGTTTCAGGGCATCACTGGCCTTTGATTAATAATTCGCTCAGCTTTTTTCTTCTATCCAGCCCTGCCCGGAATAATAAGCAAACCCATCCGAGATTAAACGGTTGAGTTCGGAGTGCGGGATATCGTCAGGTTTTTTAAAGCGGAAACAACTTTCACCACCGACAAAGGGTTTGAGCTCATCACTCAATTGATTTTTCAGTTCTTTGTTCAGGTACAAAGGATAGAAGTAGAAACTCACAAATTTTGAGAAAACGATAACCGAAGCGAACATTAACCCTTTTTTGTAGCGCGCTTTTTGGCTAAAGGTACGGTAGATGTGGGTAGTCCATAGTTCATAGTGCTGAGGATTGTTGACCCTGATTTCAAAACTCGCTTGCACCGGTTCCAATAAACCCACCAGGTTGCTAAAGGTTTCCTCCAACGGCAAAGGTATGGCCCTGGAATTTTTCTTTAAGTTTTGAACATGGGCATTTGTTGAGGCTTTGGTTATGCGCACGGGGCAAGTTAGGGCTGAAGGGTTATGGTACTGTATATCGCGTAAACAAACAACCCGAAACTAAACCACATAATAATGCCGTAAATAATGTTTGTTGTTTCCCGGCTTTGAAAAAGCATACAATGCTTGAAGAACTGACGGAGGGTTTCCATGCGTTAAGGTAGATTTTGGGGGACTTGATAAAGTTTAGTAATGATCCCGAAGCTATTCGAAATTGAAAAAAGGAAAAGTGCATTTTTCGGGCAATTCTTACATGGATCTTTCATCGTTTAACGGAGCAAACACCGGCAACGCTGATTCAGTCGTTTTTATGGGTATATTTGCCCCTATCTTGTAACCTCATAAATTAAAATCACTACACATGACCATTGAACAGTTGAAAGACTTGAAGGCCAGAACAGCGGCTTTGAGGAGGTATCTTTGACTACGATCGTAAGATCATTGAAGTAAAGGACGAAGAACAAATTACCCAACAAGCCGATTTTTGGAACAATCCCAAAACGGCTGAAGCTTTATTGAAAGCCCTTCGGGCAAAAAAAATCTGGACGGACTCGTACGAGCGTATTCACAAACTCCTGGAGGACCTGGAAGTGCTCAATGAATTTCATGAAGCCGGGGATGTAGGCGAAGAAGAGCTGGACCGCGAGTATGCCAAAGCGCTAAAAGCATTGGAAGAACTGGAGTTTAAGAAGATGCTGAGCCGCGAAGAAGACCAGTTAAGTGCGATCATAGAAATAAACCCCGGGGCGGGGGGCACGGAAAGCAACGACTGGGCCGATATGCTCAACCGCATGTACATTATGTGGGGCGAAAAGCAAGGCTACACCGTATCACAAATTGATTACCAACCGGGTGAAGTGGCGGGCATAAAATCAGCTTCGTTGGAAATAGATGGCCCTTTTGCTTACGGCAAGCTGAAATCGGAAATAGGCGTGCACCGTTTGGTGCGCATTTCTCCATTTGATTCCAACCAGCGCAGGCACACATCATTTGCCTCTGTATTTGTTTATCCTAAAGTGGACGATACTATTAATATAGAGATAAATCCGGCTGATGTTGAAATCCAAACCTCGCGTTCAGGGGGTGCCGGTGGCCAGAATGTGAACAAGGTGGAGACCAAAGTTCAGCTAACCCACAAACCCACCGGAATTGTTATTGTGTGCCAGGTAGAACGCTCGCAACATGCCAACCGCGAACGTGCCATGCAAATGCTCAAATCAAAACTCTATCAGTTAGAGATGGAAAAGCGCCATGCCGAGCGTGACAAGATTGAAGCCGGTAAGATGAAAATTGATTTCGGCTCGCAGATCAGAAACTATGTATTGCATCCCTATAAATTAGTGAAGGATGCCCGTACAGGTGTGGAGCGTACCGATGCGCAAAACGTGCTTGACGGAGATTTAGAAGATTTCATCAAAGGCTTTTTACTCAGCATGCAGGAAGACTCTGTAACGAAATGATGAGGCAGAGTATCATCATCCTCTTCCTGTTGCTTCCGGTTTGGATGGTTGGTGCACAACCATCGGGTGTTTTTATTATTGAAGGCCGCCTAACCGATGTTACCACAGGGGAGCCTGTTCAATACGCTTCCATTGGTATTGAAGGTGCATCGGTGGGCACAAGCTCAAATGCCGATGGATATTTTTCCCTTCGGGTACCCGCTTCCTATCGTTCCAAAAATTATTCCTTGAAAATTTCATGCGTGGGGTACGATAATGAAATCGTTAAGAATCCCTCTGAAAAACTGGACATCAGCCTGAAACAATCAAAAACCATGTTAAAAGATGTTGTGGTTTTTGGAAAAGATTTATCGCCACAAGGCATTGTGAAAAGAGCCTTCGCCAACATCAAACACAATTACTATACAAAGCCCTTCATGTACCAGACTTTTTACCGGCATTATTGCAAAGATGATTCGGTTTATGGAAGGTTGATTGAAGCCGCAGCCGATGTGTACAAGCGAAAAGGATATAAAGTTCAGCAACCCTTTCCGGGATGGAAAGACGAGGTGCGTGTAAACCAGTTGCGCAGGAGTTATGACAATACCAAAGTAGCGAGTGGCCATGTGCCCATAGCTTTGTATTCCATTATGGGTACTGATCCGGTGGGTTACCAGGCAAAAAGCTCCTCTTCAATCGTGTATGGATTGCACTACGCAAATGAAGTGAGCCATCTCCGTAAAAACTTAAATGCTTACGAATTTACACTGGAGGGCATAACCGAATATGATAATGAACAGGTTTATGTAATCCAGTATAAGCTAAAGCGAGATTCTACCTTGCTTAGCACGGGCATTCCCTGGAAGAATAAGCAGAAAGGAACCTTACACATCACTACGTCAAACTATGCTATTGTTAAATCTGAATTTACCGGGCAGTCTTCCATCGATACGGTTTATACCTTTTCGATTTTTAAAAAGATAGACGGAAAGTACTTCCTCTACCATTCTTTGAAGGATGGAAGAACCTATCAGCCACGGTTGAAGTCTACCCATAATTTCCATATTGAGCTTATTACCACCGACATCGTAACCACCGACATAAAGCCGTTCAAAGGAAAAGAGCCGGACCGGGACAAGTTGCTTTCCATCGATTATGATTCAACATTTTGGAATAACTACAATGTGCTTAAGGCCACACCGCTTGAAGAATCCATTGTGGCCGATCTTGAAAAGGCACAACCCTTGAAAGATCAGTTTACGGATTACATAACATCTGAAAAGGAACGTTACCTCAGCGGCAAAGAAGATGAAGAGCGGTTCAACAAATTTTTACAGGCTGCACGAGGCTACCGCCCGGTATACATTGATGTGTGGGCAAGTTGGTGTGGACCGTGTATTCGCGAGATGCCGGCCTCCATGGAATTGGTGGAAAAATATAAGGCGCGTGTAGCTTTCGTTTATCTTTCGATTGATGATGATAGCGAAGCGTGGCGAAAAGCGCTTAAGCGATACAACATTGATCGCCCCTTCCTCACCAATCATTTTCGCATTGGATCAAATGCTGATGCCGTTGCATTATTTGATATAAAGGCAATTCCCCGCTACATCCTTATCGACAAAAAGGGCAACTTTGTAAACCTGAATGCCATGCGCCCGAGCGAATCCTCCATCAGTAAAGAATTAGACCGTTTACTCGCAGAAGAAATTGAAAAGTAACCCATCCGTTTACAACCGTCAGTTCTGGCTGCTCTGTGCGAGTTCGCTGCTGTTCTTTGCCAGCTTTAATATGCTTATTCCGGAGCTTCCGGCATACCTTACAAGTCTGGGTGGTGCACAATATAAAGGCCTCATCATTTCACTATTCACCGTTACCGCCATGGTATCACGCCCATTCAGTGGAAAGATGGCGGATAAAGTGGGTCGCAAGCCTGTAATGGTAATTGGTTCACTGGTTTGCTTTTTTAGTAGCATGTTCTACCCCGCCATTTCAACGGTATTTGGTTTTCTGTTACTTCGATTGGTTCATGGGTTTTCAACAGGGTTTACGCCTACCGGGTTAACAGCGTATTTATCGGATATCATTCCGGCCAACAAGCGCGGTGAGGCTATGGGGTTGTTGGGAACAGCAGGTACGGTGGGTATGGCGGCTGGCCCCGCTATTGGTGGAGCCATGGCCAACAACTTCGGGCTCGATGCCATGTTCTATACATCATCCGGTTTTGCCATCTCATCCATTCTTATCGTAATGGGTGTAAAGGAAACCCTGTCGCAACGACAAGGCTTCACTACCGAAGTATTTAAAATTCACAAACGCGACTTACTTGAACCAAGGGTATTAGTAACGTGTATCGTTATGTTGCTTACTGCGTACTCCTACGGAGCAGTGTACACGATAATACCTGATTTTGGTGAATTTGTAGGGATCAAGAACAAGGGTTTACTTTTTACCATTTTAACGGTTGCTTCACTCTCGGTGCGATTAATTGCCGGTAAAGCTTCCGATCGCTACGGCAGGCGAAGGGTATTGATGGTGTCATCGGCCATAGCCACCGTATCGATGATGTTGCTGGCGTTTGGCTCAACTCCGCAAGATTTGATGATTGCTATTATGGTGTACGGTGTAGCACAAGGCACAACCTCGCCAACGTTACTGGCCTGGGCTACAGACTTAAGCGATGAGAACCATAAAGGCAGGGGTATATCCAGTTTATATATTTTTATGGAGATGGGCATTGGAGTGGGGGCTTTTGCCTCCGGGTTTATCTATGCCAATAATTCGTCAAATTTCTTTGTTACGTTCTTTACCTGCTCAGTACTTTGTTTTATCGCTTTTGTTTACCTTATCACCCATTGGATTCGGCATACGCGGATGAAAAAGATGCCAGAATCATAGAGCACCCATTTATTTAGAGTAGGCTATGAAAAAAATATCCCTGGTTCTTTTTGCTTTAGCGACCATAGGCGAGTTGATAACGCAACTTATAACCTTGCCTGAATTGCACCAGGTAACCAAGCCTGCTCTTCTGTTGCTATTATTGGCATACTATTACTTCACCCTGCGCGAACAAGGAGGGGCACCTTCTTTTATGGTGGTAGGGGCACTTATTTTTTCGTGGGGTGGCGATGTGTTGCTGATGAAGCAAGGTGAGTTGTTTTTCATGCTTGGTCTCATTTCATTTTTGGTTGCCCATGTGTTCTACATTTTTGTTTTCAGGCAATTCAGAAACGATGATGAAACGAGTTCGTTGCAGGGGCTGCAACGCGTTCGTTTTGCCTTTCCAATCATTCTTTACGGATCAGGCCTTGTGGTTATACTCTATTCATCGTTAGGCGACATGACCGTGCCGGTGCTGATCTATGCCGCTGTACTTACCCTAATGGTGCTGAATGCATTATTTCGTTTTGGGCGAACGTCAGCGGCCAGTTTTGCTTATGTGTTTGGTGGTGCAATTCTGTTTATGATGTCGGATTCTTTACTGGCTGTAGATAAATTTTTAGAACCCGTGCCCCTATCCGGTTTTTGGATTATGCTCACCTATAGTGCTGCCCAGTTTTTTATTGTAACCGGGTTGTTAAAAGACAGCAAGCCTTCGACTAACAACTAAAAAGCGGGACAATATGCCCCGCTTAATTATACTGTTCTTTTATTAAGTCTTGCTACTAAAGTCTTTCTGTCTTGTAGCTAAGAAATTTTTCTCACCTTCCCACTTCCGCTGGAGTTGGCATTAACATGATTGGGGCTGCCTTTGTAACGAACACTACCGCTTCCGCTGATGTTGGCATTGAGTTCGCTTTTAACATTAATCTCAACACTTCCCGATCCGGCAATTTTAATATCCGCTGATTCAACTTCAAACTCTGCTGCACGGATGCTTCCCGAACCGCTGATGCTGGTCTTTACGTTAGTGGCTTTTCCGGTAGCAATCAATTTACCGGAGCCGGAAATGCTTACATCCAGCAGATTGGCAACGGCAATATCGGCCTCTATATCACCGGAGCCGCTGATACCGCTTTCCATGTTGTTACACTTGCCACGTAATTTTATTCTTCCGGAACCCGATACACTGGCATCAAGGTTATTGGCTTCTACTTCGGCTTTCAACGATCCGCTTCCGCTTACTTTAAGATCCAGGTCACCGGTCACAATTTTGGTTTGGGTTTCCAGGTCGCCTGAACCGCTTACGCTTAACCCACGGATATCTTTGGCGGTAATGTATACCGTTACACGGTCTTCTTTGCCCCAACTCCAGCTTACCCAACGTTCTTTGGAGCGGATAACCAGTTTTCCGTTTTCTACTTTTATGTCAATTTTCTCCAGGGTTTCTTTTGATGCTTCTACCTCTACACGCTGGGTTGATCCTTGTTTAACATAGGCATTTCCGGATACGCCAAACGAAATTTTGGTAAAGGGATCAATGTTAATGGTTTGCCGGTTTTGTGCCGATGCCAGCGAACCGATCAGCAGGAATAATAGGATACTCAGTTTTTGCATGGTTTTATGTTTCAGTTTTCAGGTATAGAGACAGTATGGTTTATAATAGGTTGCACGAATTGTCAAGGATACCTTACTTTGACGCTAAACCACCCCCAAACGTTGCACGCTCAGGACTATAGTTTTCGTACGCTGGAGAAACCCTCGGAAGGCCTGTTTAAGGAAAAAGGTAGCAAATTCCTCGCTTTTGCGTATCCGGTAAAAACCGAGGAGGACATCAAAGCCAATCTTAGCGCACTGCGAAAAAAATATTTTGATGCCAGTCACCATTGCTATGCCTGGATGCTGGGTGCGGATAAAGGCCGGTTTCGGGCCTTTGATGATGGTGAACCAAACCACTCGGCCGGTGATCCTATTCTCGGTCAACTCCGTTCAGTCAACCTTACCAATGTACTGATTGTGGTGGTGCGTTATTTTGGCGGTGTTAAACTGTGCGTGGGTGGATTGATCAGCGCCTATCGTGCTGCTGCTGCGGATGCTATAAGCAAAGCTTCCATTGTGGTTGAGGAGGTCAGACAAGAAATGGATTTACTATACGATTATACTTTTTCACGTGAGGTCATGCGCCTGGTTAAAGATTATGAATTGAATATTTTGGATCAGAACTTTTCTGGAAAAGGATTTATGAAGGTTGCAGTTCGGATGGCCGTTAAGGACAAGTTCATTGAACAATTGAAATTATTGCAGGCCATGAAGATTGAAATTGATTTTAAGGAACTTTAGGGCATTTACTGATGACTACAATTTGGGTTAAGTGTAACTTTGGTTAAGTAACTTGCGGTATTCTCCCAAACCGATTTGCTTTCAGTAAACGATCTTTGACATGAAACCTTTTTGTAATAACTATCGGGCGACTGTTGTGATTTGCTTTCAGTAAACGATCTTTGACATGTTTGACTTGGTAGGTAACTATCATCGTAATAGTTGTGATTTGCTTTCAGTAAACGATCTTTGACATGAACGCCACCGCGCAAAACCCTAACGATAATGTTGTGATTTGCTTTCAGTAAACGATCTTTGACATGTATGCTAACGGTGGTGTCAAGAGGATTGTAGTTGTGATTTGCTTTCAGTAAACGATCTTTGACATGCACTTACTTTCACGATGTTGTATTGATACTGTTGTGATTTGCTTTCAGTAAACGATCTTTGACATGGTGAAATAATCCCTATTCCGGCATTTCGTTGTTGTGATTTGCTTTCAGTAAACGATCTTTGACATGCGTAACGTGAATTTACGAGACACCATTGTGTTGTGATTTGCTTTCAGTAAACGATCTTTGACATGCGGTCAAAATTTTACCCATGTTTGCAAACAGTTGTGATTTGCTTTCAGTAAACGATCTTTGACATGTCGAATATAGATAGGTACCTCCAATTCATAGTTGTGATTTGCTTTCAGTAAACGATCTTTGACATGGCTAATGCTTTTGTGTATAAACCGGAAGGGGTTGTGATTTGCTTTCAGTAAACGATCTTTGACATGACGGCAAAAATAATTGAAAAATATTCAACCGTTGTGATTTGCTTTCAGTAAACGATCTTTGACATGAGAGTAACGTGAAACATACTTTCCGTTTCTGTTGTGATTTGCTTTCAGTAAACGATCTTTGACATGACTTGAATATATAGAACCATCATCATAGTGTTGTGATTTGCTTTCAGTAAACGATCTTTGACATGTCGCCACGTTATCAATACTTGACCAAGCAAGTTGTGATTTGCTTTCAGTAAACGATCTTTGACATGGCTGCTGGCCGGGCACTTTGACGCTGAAGCGTTGTGATTTGCTTTCAGTAAACGATCTTTGACATGCAGCAAAAGGGCTATAATTAACCCCTCAGCGTTGTGATTTGCTTTCAGTAAACGATCTTTGACATGTAAAGATGCTATAGCACCCGTGTGCTTATAGTTGTGATTTGCTTTCAGTAAACGATCTTTGACATGAGCCGCACGGGTGACGGTACAACGATGAAGGTTGTGATTTGCTTTCAGTAAACGATCTTTGACATGAAATCTGCCGTAGGTGATCCTTCAACAACCGTTGTGATTTGCTTTCAGTAAACGATCTTTGACATGGCTGTTGACCTTGTTTATCTCTGTAATCCTGTTGTGATTTGCTTTCAGTAAACGATCTTTGACATGTACGTTAGTAGTCAGTGTTGTTGCTGTCTTGTTGTGATTTGCTTTCAGTAAACGATCTTTGACATGAGGGCATTCAGTAACGCACTGGACCGCCTGTTGTGATTTGCTTTCAGTAAACGATCTTTGACATGATCACTTTCAGATTTTACGATCAGCTATAAGTTGTGATTTGCTTTCAGTAAACGATCTTTGACATGGCCCAATTAGGCGAGCCACAGCAATTCGTAGTTGTGATTTGCTTTCAGTAAACGATCTTTGACATGTTAATGTTTATTCCTGAACCGGTTGTGAATGTTGTGATTTGCTTTCAGTAAACGATCTTTGACATGATGATCTTCATGAGGATGCTAATGGTAAGAGTTGTGATTTGCTTTCAGTAAACGATCTTTGACATGCTATCCGATGCACTTATAAATAACCTTCTTGTTGTGATTTGCTTTCAGTAAACGATCTTTGACATGACACCCCTATTGGCTGTGTTGCCGGTTAGGGTTGTGATTTGCTTTCAGTAAACGATCTTTGACATGTTGCCGGCTTCGTGGACCTACAGTGATCCTGTTGTGATTTGCTTTCAGTAAACGATCTTTGACATGTTCGTCATTGATTTCCCGCTGCACGTTTAAGTTGTGATTTGCTTTCAGTAAACGATCTTTGACATGCTTGCGCCCCCGTGTTTCTTTTATCTTCATGTTGTGATTTGCTTTCAGTAAACGATCTTTGACATGGTTTTTTCCAAGAGTGGTCTAACCAATAAAGTTGTGATTTGCTTTCAGTAAACGATCTTTGACATGCGAGTCGGCCATATTAGCAACCCTATGCTGGTTGTGATTTGCTTTCAGTAAACGATCTTTGACATGATTTGAGAAAATTTAAACATTAAAAACTATGTTGTGATTTGCTTTCAGTAAACGATCTTTGACATGCATGATGTCGCTGGCAAGTTTGTGTTTTTCGTTGTGATTTGCTTTCAGTAAACGATCTTTGACATGGTAGCATTGTACTGTCAATACACAAGCATAGTTGTGATTTGCTTTCAGTAAACGATCTTTGACATGAACACAAGTGGTTGGAAGTGCGGGTTGATAGTTGTGATTTGCTTTCAGTAAACGATCTTTGACATGGTGTTACAATAAAAGGCAAAATTAAGGCGAGTTGTGATTTGCTTTCAGTAAACGATCTTTGACATGGCTGTTGCCATGGCAACAGGCGATAACCTTGTTGTGATTTGCTTTCAGTAAACGATCTTTGACATGTCTGAGTAAGGTCTGTTGTTTCGCGATAGGGTTGTGATTTGCTTTCAGTAAACGATCTTTGACATGCACTACAGTAATCATGCCATCGGGCGCAAGGTTGTGATTTGCTTTCAGTAAACGATCTTTGACATGGAAATGAATTTAGACGAGCTTTTGGATATAGTTGTGATTTGCTTTCAGTAAACGATCTTTGACATGAGATTGACTTAATCAGAGAGCTAAGAAGCTGTTGTGATTTGCTTTCAGTAAACGATCTTTGACATGCGTTGAATGTAGGCGGTCTGTGCGCCTCCGTTGTGATTTGCTTTCAGTAAACGATCTTTGACATGAGGGGCAACGAACGCCAATACCCCGAGAGAGTTGTGATTTGCTTTCAGTAAACGATCTTTGACATGTATTGAAGCAGAATCAAGATACATTCGGTAGTTGTGATTTGCTTTCAGTAAACGATCTTTGACATGCGGGCATTGAGGGATTACCCAGCACCATTTGTTGTGATTTGCTTTCAGTAAACGATCTTTGACATGTATAGGTTGGTATATGCTGAGGTTATGGTGTTGTGATTTGCTTTCAGTAAACGATCTTTGACATGGAGCATAGCTGACAAATGCGATATGAGCGAGTTGTGATTTGCTTTCAGTAAACGATCTTTGACATGTTCCCTGGCTTTGCCCTTCGTATTCTTTATGTTGTGATTTGCTTTCAGTAAACGATCTTTGACATGAAACAAGAACGAAAGTACAGAAGTTGAATTGTTGTGATTTGCTTTCAGTAAACGATCTTTGACATGTAAAGTTCGGGTCATCTGAATCAACTTTGTGTTGTGATTTGCTTTCAGTAAACGATCTTTGACATGCCATTCCTTACAATCCGTGAAAAGCATTAAGTTGTGATTTGCTTTCAGTAAACGATCTTTGACATGTTTTTCCAGGGCACATCAGAAAAAAATAAGTTGTGATTTGCTTTCAGTAAACGATCTTTGACATGCTTCGCGTATTTCATTACAAGGGCATTGTGGTTGTGATTTGCTTTCAGTAAACGATCTTTGACATGATAAAGAACCTGAGTATTTCAAGCAATTGGTTGTGATTTGCTTTCAGTAAACGATCTTTGACATGGGATTTTTGCGTATTAGTGATGGTGCCATAGTTGTGATTTGCTTTCAGTAAACGATCTTTGACATGTCCGAAGGAATGGAAACTAAACAACACATTGTTGTGATTTGCTTTCAGTAAACGATCTTTGACATGCGGTGGCCTTGTCGCGGGTTGCGGGTTTCGGTTGTGATTTGCTTTCAGTAAACGATCTTTGACATGTTCATTTGTTGTTCCATTCCAAGGATTAATGTTGTGATTTGCTTTCAGTAAACGATCTTTGACATGAACGATGGAAAGGTGCTGGTAAACCGCCATGTTGTGATTTGCTTTCAGTAAACGATCTTTGACATGCTTTATCAATATTGATGATATTGATTGGTCGTTGTGATTTGCTTTCAGTAAACGATCTTTGACATGTCAATATCCGAATGCAACACAGAACTCGGAGTTGTGATTTGCTTTCAGTAAACGATCTTTGACATGCGTTGTAGTTAATGCAGTTGTATATACTTCGTTGTGATTTGCTTTCAGTAAACGATCTTTGACATGGGGCACTGGCTTAACGGTGCGCACCCTGGCGTTGTGATTTGCTTTCAGTAAACGATCTTTGACATGAATATATGTAATCGCTGCCAAGCATAAGCGTTGTGATTTGCTTTCAGTAAACGATCTTTGACATGTTAGGCCGTGACCATACTGCTCAAAAGCCGGTTGTGATTTGCTTTCAGTAAACGATCTTTGACATGAAAGAAAGAGAACTTACAGCGGAATTTGGTGTTGTGATTTGCTTTCAGTAAACGATCTTTGACATGGAAATAGCGAAACTACCTAAAGGCTACCACGTTGTGATTTGCTTTCAGTAAACGATCTTTGACATGTGGCTGGTTTGCAAAGTTCATCACCTTTGCGTTGTGATTTGCTTTCAGTAAACGATCTTTGACATGATTTTAATTACGTCCAAATAACCTTCAACGTTGTGATTTGCTTTCAGTAAACGATCTTTGACATGCCATAATCTAAATTACTTAAACATTTCTAAGTTGTGATTTGCTTTCAGTAAACGATCTTTGACATGTATAAAACCGGCATTCAATAAGAACGCCAGGTTGTGATTTGCTTTCAGTAAACGATCTTTGACATGATTTCAGACCGTGAAATGAGAGACCATATAGTTGTGATTTGCTTTCAGTAAACGATCTTTGACATGTAAACAGAAACATGGTCTATGATTGACGTAGTTGTGATTTGCTTTCAGTAAACGATCTTTGACATGGAGCAGGAAAATTATTCATGGGAGATTGATGTTGTGATTTGCTTTCAGTAAACGATCTTTGACATGGTACTGTTATTGACCCTGTAAACGCTGACGGTTGTGATTTGCTTTCAGTAAACGATCTTTGACATGTCATCGGCAGGAATTAACTATCGTGTTTCAGTTGTGATTTGCTTTCAGTAAACGATCTTTGACATGGCAACAACCGGCCATGTAGGATTCTTTTTAGTTGTGATTTGCTTTCAGTAAACGATCTTTGACATGCACAACGGTAATAATGCCATCAGGGGCAAGGTTGTGATTTGCTTTCAGTAAACGATCTTTGACATGTGATAATTACTACTCCATACGCTTAGGTTTGTTGTGATTTGCTTTCAGTAAACGATCTTTGACATGGATTATCAGCATAACCACAAGAACGACAATGTTGTGATTTGCTTTCAGTAAACGATCTTTGACATGAGATAAGGCGATTTGTTGACAATTTCAGCAGTTGTGATTTGCTTTCAGTAAACGATCTTTGACATGAAGTTCTGGAGTATATCCTGACTCTGTCTGGTTGTGATTTGCTTTCAGTAAACGATCTTTGACATGCCGCGCAATGTGGGCGGCAAAGGCTTGGCGGTTGTGATTTGCTTTCAGTAAACGATCTTTGACATGCAGCTTCAGCCCTTGCCCGATCGTTTGAGGTTGTGATTTGCTTTCAGTAAACGATCTTTGACATGGCAACAACCGGCCATGTAGGATTCTTTTTAGTTGTGATTTGCTTTCAGTAAACGATCTTTGACATGTAACAGCTAACTTTGGAGGCTTTGACACACGTTGTGATTTGCTTTCAGTAAACGATCTTTGACATGGTTCCATAAACACGGTTAGCGGCATCTACAGTTGTGATTTGCTTTCAGTAAACGATCTTTGACATGATTAACAAGTGATGGAACTGACATTGCGTGGTTGTGATTTGCTTTCAGTAAACGATCTTTGACATGCCACTACATGGCATTGAAGAAACAAGAGAAGTTGTGATTTGCTTTCAGTAAACGATCTTTGACATGCGGACAAACCACAACAGCTTTAAATGTAAGGTTGTGATTTGCTTTCAGTAAACGATCTTTGACATGAATGTAAAGATGTAATTGCAAAAAAATATAGTTGTGATTTGCTTTCAGTAAACGATCTTTGACATGTAGAGAGGAAAGAGAAAGTAGAGATAGATAGTTGTGATTTGCTTTCAGTAAACGATCTTTGACATGTTCTTGAATTTATTTGCGCGTAGGGGCTTTGTTGTGATTTGCTTTCAGTAAACGATCTTTGACATGTTTAAGAATAACGGCAAATACATTATTTAAGTTGTGATTTGCTTTCAGTAAACGATCTTTGACATGAAAACGTTATTTGGGAATTCATCAACAGTGGTTGTGATTTGCTTTCAGTAAACGATCTTTGACATGTCCGCGAAATACACGGACGATGATTGCAGCGTTGTGATTTGCTTTCAGTAAACGATCTTTGACATGGAAATCGCCACCGTTTACAACCGTCCAAAGGTTGTGATTTGCTTTCAGTAAACGATCTTTGACATGCATTTCGTTGCACAAGGTGCAAAAATTTGGGTTGTGATTTGCTTTCAGTAAACGATCTTTGACATGATTTTGGATTTGATTACTTGCTAAGTTTAAGTTGTGATTTGCTTTCAGTAAACGATCTTTGACATGTTGCCACACTATTAAGTATTTGCGCACTTGGTTGTGATTTGCTTTCAGTAAACGATCTTTGACATGCGGAAAACCCATTTGAGTAAACTCGCGCACGTTGTGATTTGCTTTCAGTAAACGATCTTTGACATGCGGGATTCAGAAAAATAAGGGTAGGGCAATGTTGTGATTTGCTTTCAGTAAACGATCTTTGACATGCTGCTCCACGAAACGGTAAACGATGCTATTGTTGTGATTTGCTTTCAGTAAACGATCTTTGACATGCGTGGTATTGAACGTTGAAACAACTCCAGCGTTGTGATTTGCTTTCAGTAAACGATCTTTGACATGTTCATCAACAGTGCGGCACAAACTCCGTCAGTTGTGATTTGCTTTCAGTAAACGATCTTTGACATGTGTTAGACGAAACGAACACAGCAAAAGAAGTTGTGATTTGCTTTCAGTAAACGATCTTTGACATGCTGCAACCCGTAACCCGCAACACGAAATGGTTGTGATTTGCTTTCAGTAAACGATCTTTGACATGCGGGTAAACGTGCTGGGAGGCGCACAGACAGTTGTGATTTGCTTTCAGTAAACGATCTTTGACATGCAAGTAACCAACGGTTACCTGTTCACACTTGTTGTGATTTGCTTTCAGTAAACGATCTTTGACATGAAAAAAGAATTTCACCGCCTTAACAGCGATGTTGTGATTTGCTTTCAGTAAACGATCTTTGACATGAGAAATTTACCGAAGGCCGTACCGGCTTATTGTTGTGATTTGCTTTCAGTAAACGATCTTTGACATGAGCGAAAGATAAATATGAAGCATTGGTTGGTTGTGATTTGCTTTCAGTAAACGATCTTTGACATGTCATCGGCAGGAATTAACTATCGTGTTTCAGTTGTGATTTGCTTTCAGTAAACGATCTTTGACATGAGTACTGGTGAGCAACTACAAGACCGTATGGTTGTGATTTGCTTTCAGTAAACGATCTTTGACATGTGCGGCATACTTCAGGCAGCAAGTCTTTGGTTGTGATTTGCTTTCAGTAAACGATCTTTGACATGACGGTCCATGGGTGGCACAAAACCGAAATAGTTGTGATTTGCTTTCAGTAAACGATCTTTGACATGTTGGTATTTTACAAAGAAAAAAGTAAACTGTTGTGATTTGCTTTCAGTAAACGATCTTTGACATGGTAATGGTTATGGGTAGCTGAAGGTAATTAGTTGTGATTTGCTTTCAGTAAACGATCTTTGACATGGAAATTTACCGAAGGCCGTACCGGCTTATTGTTGTGATTTGCTTTCAGTAAACGATCTTTGACATGACCGTAACACGCAGCGCCATAACCTTACAGGTTGTGATTTGCTTTCAGTAAACGATCTTTGACATGCTGATATGGTTTATCATCTCATAGTCCTTGTTGTGATTTGCTTTCAGTAAACGATCTTTGACATGTTAACCGGTGTTATTGAATTGCCATCAACGTTGTGATTTGCTTTCAGTAAACGATCTTTGACATGCCAGTTCTGATTTCAATTGTTCCACCGGTGTTGTGATTTGCTTTCAGTAAACGATCTTTGACATGCTTTGTTGGAACAGATGCAAACGGTGATCCGTTGTGATTTGCTTTCAGTAAACGATCTTTGACATGCGTATGTAGTTACAAATGAAGTAACATACAGTTGTGATTTGCTTTCAGTAAACGATCTTTGACATGCTTATTTTGCTGAGGCTGATCGCCTTCATTGTTGTGATTTGCTTTCAGTAAACGATCTTTGACATGTCGAAATAAATATACCGTTGCTAATCGGCTGTTGTGATTTGCTTTCAGTAAACGATCTTTGACATGCTAATGAATTCGCAAGGTTCACGCCACTACGTTGTGATTTGCTTTCAGTAAACGATCTTTGACATGAATCCTGCAGGTTTACATCCTTACCACATGGTTGTGATTTGCTTTCAGTAAACGATCTTTGACATGCCTTTCTTTTTTATGAAAAGAAACACGCACGTTGTGATTTGCTTTCAGTAAACGATCTTTGACATGAAAGCAGTCCTTCATGAAGGAAAGGTAATTGTTGTGATTTGCTTTCAGTAAACGATCTTTGACATGCAAAGGTGACACGCTAGCAGCCTCTATTATGTTGTGATTTGCTTTCAGTAAACGATCTTTGACATGTGCTGCCCTTGGTTCTACTGGTTCAATCGAGTTGTGATTTGCTTTCAGTAAACGATCTTTGACATGTTCAAAAAATATGGAAATCATAATCACAACGTTGTGATTTGCTTTCAGTAAACGATCTTTGACATGCCATTTAGGCCTGGGGCTATGAATACCAACCAGTTGCAGCGGTTTTTACAGAAAAAAACCGCTCATTCATGTCAAAAGAAGCCTCCGGAACCTCAAAAAAGCTCAAGCTGTTGGGGTATCGGGGGCTTCTCTTTTTCTTCCTTACCATAATAAATCTGCATCATGCCAAACTGCTTGTCGGTAATGCGCAATATGCCCACGTGCCCGCGGGGCGGCAGGTTTTTCTTTATTCGCTTTATATGCACTTCGGCATTTTCCTGGCTGGGGCAATGGCGCAGGTAGGCGCTAAACTGAAACATGGTAAAGCCATCCTTCATCATCTTCTTTCTGAATTCCGTATAGTTCTTCCGGTCTTGCTTGGTTTCGGTGGGCAAATCGAAAAGTACCATGATCCACATAACACGGTATTCGTTCAGTCGCATGTTTACGAGGGCAGTTCGGGGTACAGTATTTTTTTATCGGTTCCTTCAAAGCACTTGGCCAGCGAAGCAGTAGTGCGCTGAACGGCTATTTGCAAAGGGCTACGTTCTCCTTTAATGATTGCATCAACCGATGGCAGCATGAGCAATTGTTTCTTTACCGAGGGTGTAAGTGTTGAATAATCTTCACCATTACGGATCAATTCCAGCACCTGGGCATCGGCAAAGGGCCTGTACGGTTCCATGATGTCATCGGCCAGGCAATAGTGGTTGTACTTGTTATGATGGTGTATGCCCAATGTAGGCAACAACCCTGAACCCACCAGGCTGCGTGCAACAATAGCACGTATTATCGCGTAGGCGTAGTTTAATAAATTGTTAGGGGGTATGCCACCGCGTTCACGCCTGAAGCCGGGCACTTCGGGAAAAATATTTTTCCAATAATAGGCTGCTGCCCGTGCCTCCAGGTTGTCAGGATCGCCCGACAGCACATCCTTTGCCCACTTATGCATATTGCCCGATTCAATGCTTTGCCGGCCAAGCAGCAGTGCCTGGTTTTTAATTTTGGCTTTTATGGTCTGTTGCCAAAGCTGCTTGAGCAAGGGTTGCGATGCACCAAGCTGATCTTTAAAACGTGTGGCCTGCAAGGTATGCCCTGACAGGTTAAGCATTAAACCTGAGGGGTGGTGTGTGTTGTCGCAGGTGATGAATGCGGTGTTGTTGGCCAATAGCTTGGCCATTAATGCCTGCGTGATAATGATTTGCTGATGGTCCAGAATAACTACACCTATGTCTTCGATAGGAATTTTAGCCTGTGCTTCTTGTTTAAAACCATCTGGCAAGGTTTCATTTTTCTCTACTTCGGGCAGGCGTACCACTAACTGTTCCAGGTGTGTACTTAGATAGGCTGGGTTCCCAAAATAAAGCGTGCGTTTGACCATGACGATGAGGTTTACTGAATTCAGGTGCTTTCAGGATTTTTCACGGGCGGTTCATGCATTTTTTGAAATTCGGTAAGGCTGCCAAACCATTGGATCAGCCACTCGCCTGCTAACCAATCGGGCTTGTTGCGTGAAAGCAAGGTAGTGTATGAACTCCAAGGCCACTCTCCCGGGTGTTTGGTAAAACCATGGCCAACCGGATTATAGTGGATGTAGCGTATAACGGATGTAAGTTGCTGATCGCTTTGGATTTCTTTGCGGTGAAACGAACGGGTGAACAATGAGCCCATGCGATTGTACATTTTATTATAGGCCTTGGAGTAGGCATTGAAAAGGTGGCTAAACTGGAGTACCGTAAGACCTGACAGGTTTGCGAAATCAAGATCTGACAGGTTTTTAAAACCTGTCAGATCTGTAGTTCTAATCCTTTTCAATTCTTTCAATGCCTCGGCCAGGCTGCTTTCATTTTTGATTTGCACCAACAGGTGCAGGTGGTTGGGCATAAGGCAGTAGGCCAGCGTATGCGCTACAGGTGGAATAAAACTCCCAAAACGTTGAAGGAAGTAACGGTAGTTCTCTCCTTCCCGAAACAGGTTTTCGCTGCCATTGGCATGGGTGTAAATGTGGTAGTATTTTCCAGGTTCCACCAGTTTTAAAATTTTAAATATTTAAGACCTGAGGCCAGACAGGTTTTAAAAAACCTGTCTGGTCTATGTGTGTATAGTAATATAATTAGTTTAAATTTTTCGTACTCTTTTAAACGTCATTAATGTAGAGGCCTATCTCCATTTTATTTTTCCGTCCATTTTTATTTCAAAATCATAACCTTCGACTGCAATATTCAGATTGTCTTTTGAAAGTTTTAATTTAGGATACGGTGATTCGAAATTCATCTTTGAAAACCCTTGCCAAATTGCCTTACCAAAGCTTTCCTCCAGTTCTTTCAAATGATTATCAGTCCTGCTGTCTATATGATGCTTGAACCTGATACGACCGTCTTTCTCAAAACCTTCAATTACATAAAGACGATTAGAAATTTCTTTTTCATCAACATCCGACTCTCTAAGCTCGGATAAGTTTTCGTTTAAGAAAATCACTTTCAATCCTGAGGTGAGCACATACTTTAGTTGAACTCTGGCCTTAGGCTTCTGTATTTCGATTTCCGGTTCAAACATTTCTTCTAAAATTGCTGAAGTCTTTTTTAATTTCGCAGCATCATAAAGATTCAATATTCTAAAACCCCTTTGGTTTTGCTTGTTTTCATAAAGTCCATATGCAAAATTTTCTCCATTAGCCGCCCAATAACTTTGCTTATATTCTTTATCAGAGAGGTTGGTTTGTTTTTTAATTGCCAGGGGCTCCGAAACACTTGCCCATACACGTATATGCCTTATTTTATTTCCGTTAGGCTTTCCATTTTTGTCTAACAAGTAAATACCTTCTTCAAAAGCTTTCTTAAAACTCCCAGCTCTTTGAACGTGTTCATTTATTTGCTTTTTCAATCCCTCATCAACTATTTTATCAACACCGGTGAAATCAGCGGTAAATGGAATTCTTAATACGTACTTTAAACTCTCTTCCTGAATGAATTTTCCTTCTTCATCTTTCAATAAATTTCCTTTTTCTCCTTTTCTAGCAGGCTTTATTGCACCATAAAAAGTTTCCTGGTGCAGTTGCCCCCGGATACTATCTCCTGTTGCCCATTTGTTGACCTTCGTTCCATCCGGTTTTTCAATAAATACTTCTTTACCGCGTTTGCGTACTTTTCGCTTGGCAGGTGTTAATTCCTGATTGTTGGTAATGTTGTTTATCAAAACATTGTCGTTAATACTCCAAATAAACTCTCGCTTAAAACCTTTATAAGGCTCTTCTTTAAATGTGGCTTTTGGATTTTTTTCTTTCGCTTCATAATACCTTTCTAAAATAGCATCGCGTTTGGCGGCCACAGGAATAAGCGTTAATACTGCCGCATCTTTGGCATGGTGGGAATGTCTGCTTCGATCTTTCTTCTCATCGGGAGGCTGCAGTTGGTAAATTTTTCTGAATTCCGATGTTATGCTTCCCTTCTGTACATCCACTTTGTCAAAATAGGTTTTCAAATAATGGAATGCATATTTTGAAATAAGCTGTGTGTCCACCTTTTGGCTGTTTTTGAATCCACTTGTAATCTCGGTAATCGTAAACCTATCCAATTTGATTTGCCAGTAATCCAATTCCATTTGCCACAGGTGCCGTTGGCGAATGGCATCGTCTTTCCAGGTTTTATCAGCCGCTCTTTTGGATTTTGTCTTCCAAAAATCAATTTGTTGTTTGATGCGTTTTACTCTCTCTTCCCACGTTTCTAATCTTGGTTTTATGGCCGAGCACTTTCCAATATTCCCGCCAAAGTCATGTTCTTTATCATAATTGAGAAGCTGGGTAGGAATTTGATTTTTCTTGACACTGCGATTATAGTCTGCAAAACAAACAGTAAGGTTAGCCAAAGAATTATCAAAGGATTTGCTTCGTGGAAGTGTGTGTTCAAAATCAATGACGTTTTCATTGAACAAATCCGTTAACTTGATAAACCGGCCTGTATATATGCACTGGTAGCCCTGTTCTTTCCATAACCTATATTTATCAATCAGTTTTTTACCGTGTCCACTCCAACGGATGGCTTCATCTTTTTGAGTAGATTTTTTTCTTTTCTTTTTCCCTTTCTCGTCCCCTTCTGCTTCCGCAACTTCCGGCAGTATTTGTTCAGCATTTTGTTCATAAAACAAGCGCACCTTATCAATGTCGTCATTACTTGACGCGCTTGCTTTAATGCTTCCATCTTCGCTTAGAAGCTGCTTGATGGCCTCTGCAAACTCCTGATTTTCTGCTTCGCGCTGGCGTTGCCAGGTTTCAATGGCCCAACGTTTGTTGGCATCGTTTAGCTCTCGCGCAACCTCTACCACAACTCTTGTTTCGCTGTCGATCTGATTGGTTTCAATCATGTAGTTCATCAACTTACGCAGTTCATGTAAGGTGCGCATAGCCATTGGGTTTTTAAACGAACCTGTTTTGGGGCTGCCGAGCTTTAGTACTCCATCCTTATCAGTCTTAGCAGGCGGGTAAATATTGGTTTCAGAAGGATGATAAATTTTTGAGAGTCTCTTCTCGTCAAGACTTTCAAAGTTATCAAGTAGAAACGCTTTTAATGTATCAATTAGTTTGGGCAACTGGTAATAACCCGACTCAGTCCTGTAATATTTTCTGCCGTTTGATTGAATGGTGACAATTCGTTCTTTACTTCCGGAATCCCTGACAATTCCATGTTTAGTAAAATAGGCTTGATAACAGTCTTTAACGGTATCAAATATGCGTTTCTTACTCTGTTCAGAAAAGCTATTCCACTTACCTTTTCCGATAGTTTCTTCAATGGTGATTTGAATCTGCTTTAAATCACTCTCATCTATTATATAATTTTTACTGCCAAACTTTTCATTTGCTTCAAGATTTTTGTGTTTTGAAATAAGATTGTTTACAATGGTAAGAATCGTTTTTTGCTGACGATTTTCTTCAATAACCTCACCAATGCTGTCTAACAGCATTTTTTCATTTTGTTGCCATAAATCTTTACCCAAGATTTCAGGAATATTGGCCAACAAAACAGCCTCGGTATAAATTAAGCCTTTCTGTAAAAAGACATTTATTTTATTTATTGCATTCAAGCTCAACATGCCGTAACCAACGGGTAAAGCGTTCCATGCAATTACAAATTTTTTTACTTTCTCAGGTTCAAGTTTCAATTTGTGCTCAGCCAATTCAGCCACATACTCCTGGTCTTCATAGCTAAATAAAACGTGCCAAATATCCTCAATATCGTAGTAATCCTTTCCGGATTTTGATTTTGTGTCTTTCTTAATCTTTACATTCAAAAAATCATCACCAAAAATGTCTTTTAACCGAGCCGAGACAGGGCATCCGGTTACAGTTGTTTTAAGCGAGTAATTGAATTGCCAATCTTTCCCTTTTTTCTTTAAAAATTCGACAATTTCCGAGAATGGAAAATAGCCTTTGGTTCGCAAGAAGAATTTTTCGTATAGCTCTTGCAAAAGAGGAAGTTCAATTTTGTTAGCCTCATTAGGATTGTTTGTATAGGAAAGTTTCTCCCCGGCAGATGGTTTGAATTTAAGGTTGTTTAAAAATGCCCAAGCCCGGAAGGTTTCAAAAGCTGGGTGGCTGATGGGCGCGCGGTATTTGCCCGTTTGAATTTGTTTTCTTGTTTTTTTATCTATTCGTGTTTCTTGTTCTAATGTACACAGGCCAATTAGACCTTTTTGCGAGCGCAATGGACGTTTGTAAAAAATTGCACCACCTATGTAGCTCTTTTCTTTGCCATTTCTAATTGTTTTAAAGGCAACACACAACGAAGTGAAAAGTGGATGTTCAAGACCTAATTCTTGCGTTTTAAAAATGTACTTTATTTCATCTTTATAATTTTCACGAACAAGGTATTGTGTAATATCAAGTCGAATTCTTTGTCCCTCATTTTCTTTGTTTGCCAGGAAAACTCCAATAGGTACTGAAGAATCATAATCAGGAAATAATTCTTTCAGTTTGTTTGTTTTCTTTTGCTCTGATTTCTGAAGTGTAGTCTCATTCCCATCAACAACATCAACTTCTTCCTCTTTTACGTCATCGGCACCTTTGCGACTACTTTTAAACCCTCTTCGTTGCGCAATGTGGTACAAGGCCCTGCCTAATTTAAAACGGTTTATTTCTTCATTAAAATCCAGCTGTGTTTCCGCTAATTCTTTACGCAATTGATACGGGCTTGTGTAGTCTGGCTTGCCGTCATTATCAAAATCTAATTTTATCCAGGCATCAAATGCTGTATTCCAAATCGGATAAACACGCCCTGCGTTGTTATTCTTGCGCGCTTCTTCCTTGCTGTAATGTCGCCATTTGTTTAAGTCTGCAATAGTTAACGGACAATAACCTTCGGTTATCAGGGCTTCAAGCGTAGCCCATAGCCGGTATTTTCGGGCTTGGTATAGTCTTCTTGTCGAACGTTTTTTTGTGCGTTCGGCTGCATAGGAATATTCGCCCGTTTTTCCTAATCCTACCCCCTTGTTAAAAGTCAGCACTCCGAATTTTTCAATTTGATTTTCTGTCGCGTTCGGGTTTCGTAAAGCCCAACCGATCGAGTTTGTTCCTAAGTCAAGTCCTAAAATTTTGCTCATATGCTTGTCTATTTTAATTATGTCTTTAACTTTACTCTTGCAAATCACAATAAGGCTATAAGCCGAAGAATTTCTCAGCCCTGCCTCGGTGGGGCTTTTTTGTTATTTATTCCGTTGTGAAAACATTTAAGACGGCCCTGGCAAAACCGGGGTCGTCTTTTTTAAGCCAATATTGATTCAATGATACCCTAATTTAGGAAACTTGTACTGACAGCCCATGTCACTTTTTGTGTTTATGCAGAATTTGCCTTATAAATGCCTTATTTTGGCATAATTGAAACTTCCCATTTTATGCCCTCTCACCGCCAGCCCGCCCTTGGCTTCATTTTTATAACGTTGCTTATTGATGTTACCGGTCTTGGAATAATTATTCCGGTATTACCAAAGCTGATACAGGAGCTTAGCCATGGTTCGCTGAGTGAAGCGGCAGCTTACGGAGGTTGGCTGGTTTCGGTATATGCCATCATGCAATTTATCTGTTCGCCAATTGTTGGCGGATTAAGCGATCGTTTCGGGCGAAGGCCTGTATTGCTGGCTTCGTTGTTTGGCTTTGGTTTGGATTATTTATTCCTCGCTTTTGCCCCCACGTTGGGTTGGCTTTTTGTGGGGCGTGTAATAGCCGGAATTATGGGCGCGAGTTTTACTACCGCAGGCGCTTACATTGCCGACATCAGTACACCTGAAAAACGTGCACAGAATTTTGGGATCATCGGTGCGGCTTTCGGATTAGGATTTATTATCGGCCCGGTGATTGGCGGGTTGTTGGGAAGTTATGGTTCGCGCATTCCGTTTATGGTTGCGGCTGCCCTTACATTGCTGAATTGGTTGTATGGATTGTTTATACTGCCCGAATCGTTAAAACCTGAGAATCGCAGAAAGTTTGAATGGAAAAGGGCCAACCCGGTGGGTACGCTAAAAAGTCTTTTTCGCTACCCGGTAATTGCCGGGTTATTTGTGTCGCTGGCGTTTCTTTACATATCCAGTCATGCGGTACAAAGTAACTGGTCGTATTACACCATCGAGAAATTTGCGTGGGATGAACGTGCCATTGGTATTTCATTGGGCGTGGTTGGGTTAGTATCGGCCGTTATTCAGGGCTGGCTTATCCGTTTGATCATACCCAAGCTGGGGCAGGAGCGAAGCGTTTATGTTGGCTTAAGTTTATATGCACTGGGATTTTTATTGTTCGGTTTGGCAACAGAAGGCTGGATGATGTATGCCATTACCGTGGTGTATTGCTTAGGTGGGATTGCCGGCCCGGCCCTTCAGGGAATTATGTCGGGCATAGTGCCGCCCAATGAGCAGGGAGAATTGCAAGGGGGCTTTACCAGTTTGATGAGCATTACGGCAATTGTTGGTCCGCCTTTAATGAACAACTTGTTTGCTTATTTTTCCAGAGCAAATGCACCGGTGTATTTACCAGGAGCGGCTATGCTGCTAGGCGCTGTTCTCACTATCATCAGTTCGTTGCTGGCGCGAAGGAGTTTGAAGCGGAAGATGTTGTAAGACCTCCAAGGCCTTACAGGCCTTGGAGGTCTGTTAGATGTTGATTTAAAAACTTTTCTTTAGTCCCAAACCAATTAATCACTTCATTTTTCTTTATCCACGATTCACCTTCATCTGCGATTATATTGAATGAACTCCACTCCCAAAGAGATGGGAACTTGACAAACCCATGATGCACTGGATTTAGGTGAATATAAAGGATAACCCGAGTTAGGTAGTCGTTGTCTTCAATAGGTTTACGTTTGAAATTCGGGATGAATAAGCTTCCCATTCTGTTGTATTTTTTATTGTAGGCCTTCGTATAGGAATTAAACTGGTTGCTAAATGGTTGTGTAATTTGTTTGTTCGATTTTGTTTCCGGCTCAAGAACCTGATGATTTTTTAAACGAGCTAAAAAATGGATATGATTGGGCATTAAACAGAAAACCAATGTATCGGCTACCGGGCTAATGTATTTTTTATACTGATTAAGAAAATATTCCTAATTGGTAGTCTCTTTAAAAAGATCTTCTGCTCCGTTGGCATGGGTGTAGAGGTGATATAGTTTACCCGTTTCCATTTTTTATCAAGACCTCCAAGGTCTCAAAGACCTTGGAGGTCTGTTACCCTTTTAGTTTTTTATAAATCTCCAGGCAAACCCAGGCATCAGTAGCAGCATACTCCAATTGTTTTTGGGTAAGGGTTGGCGCTTCCCAATTGGAGGTTTGGGCACCTTTTGATATACGAAAGCCAAGCAATAATGCAGAAAGTTTTTTTACACTCTCCACCTGTAAACCGGCTTCTTTAGCCAGGGTCGACAGTTCAGTAAAACCACCAGGTTCAAAGCGCGAAAGTTTTTGCATGGCTTTGATGTCGTCCCGGATGCCCACACCGGCCTTTACTAAAGAATCATTTTCAACAAAATCAATAATGTGTTTGGTGAAACCGGTTTGGTTAAGGCGAACTAAAAAAACTTTGTTCGGTATGGCTACTTGCAAAAGTGATACCTTATGCAGGACGCCCTTTTTAAAACTTGGCCTGGTTTCCGTATCAAAGCCGATATAGGCATGTTCATGGATTTCCTCAAAAGCCCGGCCCAGCTTTGACGCTTCCTGAACCAAAACAATTTTTCCCGTAAACGACCGTAACGGAAGGTCGTTTATCTCTTCATGTGAAATGGTTATGTTCCCGTTAAGGTGCGGGGTTTTCCTGCTTGTCATCCAACCTGCGAATCTTAATATTCAAATAAGCAAAAAGTACCGTCATGAACGGACTGATAATACAAAAAAATGTATAAGGAGCGTATACGGCTGTGGCTATTCCCAGCACACCAGCTTGCGTAGCACCACAGGTATTCCACGGAACCAGTACAGAGGTAACCGTTCCGGAATCTTCCAGTGTTCGGCTTAACACTTCTGGCTTTAAGCCACGTTTGCGATAGGTATCGGCATACATACGGCCGGGCACGGCTATGGCCATGTATTGATCGGAGGCGGTAACATTAAAGAATAGACAGGTGGCGGCTGTTGATGTTACCAATGATCCCGTAGAATGGGCAAACTTGATGATTTCATCAGCAATGCGTTTTAACAACCCACACGATTCCATTACGCCACCAAAAATCATGGCGCAGATAATCAACCATACAGTATTTAACATACCGTACATGCCTTTGCCGGTAAGCAGTTCATTGATTTGTGCGTCATCCGTTTGAACATGAATGGTGGTGGATAAGGCATTCATTACGGCAACAAACGATGATTTTAAATAGTCGCCATCAATGCCTGAAACCTGGTTGACAACCTGCGGTTGAAAAATAACAGCAAATAAACCACCCAACAATGCCCCAACCAGTAATGCCGGTGCGGCCGGTACGCGTTTAACGATCATGAAAATGACCAGGGCAGGAACAATGAATAACAGCGGACTTAAATTGAAGGATGCTTCCAATGCCGAAAGCACCGCATCTGAATCGGTTTGTGCAGCGCTTGTATTAAATGTAAAGCCCCACACCAGGAAAATAACAAGTGTAATGCCCAATGATGGAATGGTAGTGTATACCATGTACCGGATGTGCGTAAACAAATCGGTGCCCGCCATAGCGGGCGCCAGGTTGGTGGTATCGGATAAGGGCGACATTTTATCACCGAAATAAGCACCTGATATAATGGCTCCGGCAACCACCCCAACGGGTAAATCAAGTGCCTGGCCAATGCCCAGCAAGGCAATACCCACGGTGGCAATGGTAGACCATGAACTGCCAGTGGCCAGGGAAACAATGGCGCTTACTATACAAGCTGCAAATAGAAAAATGGTAGGATTAAGGATTTTAATACCGTAATAAATCATGGCTGGAACAATACCGCTTAGCAGCCAGGTACCAGAAAGTGAACCGATGGTGAGCAAAATAATGATGGCCGACATGGCCGAGCTAATGCTTTTAACAATGCTGCTGTTAATTTCGGTATAGGTGTAACCTAAATACCAGGCCACTAAGCCGGCCACACCGGCAGCGAGGAGCAATACAATTTGATTGGCACCGCCAATCGCATCCGATCCGAATACGGTCACATTTAAAGTAAGCAACGCAATCAGAACAAGTATGGGGAGCAGCGCCTGGAATAAAGTAGCCTGTTTTTTCTGCATCAGTCCATGGTTAATTCAGGCAAGATATAAATTATATTTTACGTGGTATTGAGTTTCAGAGCGTTAGTTCATTTTTGCTTGCTACTTACTACTTGCTACTTATGTCTGTTTTATAATTCACCCCCCGCTCTTTCAGGTAACTCAAAATAAACTTGAAATCATTCTCGTCTTCTCCTAAATACTCTGGCGGGCAAATGCCCTTGCGGTTGAATTTGTTATCAGCCACCAAATGAACAACGGCAGTGCACGTATACCCGGTTGTACGCGCCATGGAAAGTGTTGCGGTAGTTTTCTCGGTTCGGTCAAGTAAATTGTATTGATATATTTTTGGAGCACCATCTTCCTCACCTTCAATCCGAATACGCATCACAGTAAACTCTTCTTCACCGGGTTTTAGTTTCCACTTAGGAAAAAGGAGTTTAGCGGTTACATCAATGGGCCTCACTTTAACACCTTTGATGTCAATCTCATCATAAGAAAAATACCCGGTGTCGCGCAACACGCGCAGGTATTCGATACAACCTGGGTAGCGCAACGTTTTTTCAATCATGTTGGGAATGTTCGGCATGGTTTTGATGAGTGAACGCAAACCATCCGAATTCCACGACTCTAATGTACCCACCTGATCAAAAGGGATTAGTTCCGGATCACTTAAAGCTTCTTTTATAACTACCGCTCCGTTTTGAACGTAACGAGCCGGTCGAACATATTCTTCAATAACATCAATAGGGGAGAACACAGCTTTGTATTCATAAGGCCATTCACGCACCACAGGCAGCCCGCCTACCAGGCATTCATAAGAATTGATTTTCATTCGCTTATTGTGGTAACCCAGAATAACATTGCCCATACCAGGGGCAACACCACAATCGGTAACGATGGTAACGTTATTCTTTTTGGCAAGCTCATCGAGGAGAAACGGATCTTCCGGAAAAAACGAAATATCCACCATATTTTTACCGGCTTCAATTACGGTCTTGGCGGTTTGAAAGCCCATGAAACCGGGCACAGCCCCCACAACCAGATCGAATGGTTTTAAAAGGCCAGCGAGTTGCTGAAGATTTGAGAGATCGGACTTTTTAGTTTTTATACCATGCGCAGCAACGCTGTCCAGCGCATCCTCATTTATATCGGTGGAGGTAACATCAAAGGATTTTGCAAGGTCAATAGCCATGGCTTTACCCACCAGCCCGGCACCAAGAACAATTATTTTCTTCATGCCGCAAAATACTGCCCTTATCTTAAAATCCCATAGAGTAACGCAGCCAGGGCAGGCATCATTAATACAATATCCACTAATGAAATTTTCTTTTTCATGGCAGCACGGTTAATGTTAACTGAAAAGGCTGGGATTAGGAGGGAAACAGAAATTGGTTAGTTCCACTTAACGAGGACTGGTGGATTGGGTTGCAAAAATTTTATCTTTAGACACCATAAACCTGATTCAGCCTATGTTTAGCCCCGATGAAATACTATTGAAAGCCAGAACTTCAAAGTTCCACCTAATGCTACTTAACTGGTCGCTTAGCCGGATGATCCCATTCAATAAACCGCACGGATTCAAAGTATTGGAAGTGAATGAATTCCGACTGAAAACATTGATGCCGTATAAGCGGAGCAATTTCAATCACATTAAAGGATTGCACGCCTGCGGCCTGGCTACCATATCAGAATTTACAACCGGTTTTCTTTTACTCAGCAGCCTGGACATGAAGAAGTACCGCATTATTATGCAACGCATGGAAATGGACTATCACTACCAGGGAAAGATGGATGCAACTGCTGAGTTTACCATTTCGTCTGACTGGCTGCAGGAAAAAGTAATCCAACCTTTACAAACTCAGGAGGCTGTAGTTGTTCCTTGTGAAGTTAAAATTCATGATGCCAAAGGCAACCATTTAACCACAGGCAAAGTATTTTGGCAAATAAAGGATTGGGCCAGGGTAAAAACAAAATTGAGTTGATTTGAGGATTGTAAATAGATCATTAACTTCAACCACATAAATAGAACTGCAATGAGACGAATCGATGCCCTGCTTTCGGAATATGGTGAAAGTCATCAAAACGAAACCAATAAAGCCATTCATTGGATCTGTGTTCCACTAATTTTCTTTAGTGTAGTGGGTTTGGTTGCTTCTATTCCCTCAGGTTTTGTCAGGGGGTTTTTAGGCGACAGCCCGTATGCCCATTGGGCAACCGTAGTATTGGTACTGGCCATTGTATATTACGTAACGCTTTCTATACCGCTAAGCCTGGGCATGATGTTGTTTGCCGCGCTGTGCCTGTTTTTAGTTAAGGTTGTTGCCGGGTTAAACATTGCACCCCTGTGGGCCATTTGCCTTGGTATTTTTGTAGTAGCCTGGATTGGGCAGTTCTATGGTCATAAAGTGGAAGGAAAAAAACCCTCCTTCTTTAAAGATCTTCAATTCCTCCTTATTGGTCCTGCCTGGTTAATGCATTTTATATTTAAGAAAATCGGTATTCCCTATTGAACGATTACCACTTTACGGATCAGGCACCACCGGCTGACTATCGCGAAGATTTCAAAGCCTCAATTTTTCATGATAACAGGCATTTGAAGTTGCAGGCTGAAAGCGGCTGGCGATCATTCTATGTTCTCAATCAAAAACATAAAACTATTCAAGGTGCTGTTCATGTGCATGTGAAAGATCATGTTGCCGTTAGTCCATTAAAAGCATCGTTTGGATCATTTGCCTTTACTGGATCGCTCCCGGCCGAAATCATATTTCGTTTTATTGGATTTGTTGAAAATGCATTAAGGGCCTTGGGGATTAAACAAGTTGTCTATACTAATCCGCCCATAGCATATCAATCCAATCAGCTGCAGCTACTTTACGTGTTATTGAGTAATGCAGGGTATCAGGTTCAAACTGCAGAGGCGGGTGCGGTGATATCCGTTTCTGATGAATTACTTGATACAAAAATGGATGATTGGGAAGTTCGAAAATTGAAACAGGCCCGTGAAGCTGAGTTTGTATTTACATCTGCTACCGTAAATCCCGTTGATGAAATTTTTCAGTTTATTTTAAATGCCCGAAAGGAAAAGGGATATACACTTTCCATGACACAGGTTATGCTGGAACGTACCGTAGAAGCATTTCCAAGTCAGTTTGTTTTTTTTGAAGTGATGAAAGGATACGAACGCGCAGCGGCAAGTATCGCCATTCGGGTTATGGATGATATTCTGTATAATTTTTATTCCGCGCACCATTCCCGGTATGATGCCTGGAGCCCCGTAGTGATGCTGATTGACGGCATGTACGGCTGGTGTCAACACCAGCGAATCAGGTTATTGGATTTGGGAACATCTGCCTTGGACAACCAACCTAATTTTTCCTTGCTTGATTTTAAGTTACGCCTTGGGGCGCATCCTACTGCGAAGCTCACCTTTACCAAAGATCTTGCGTAAGCATGGGCCCGCCATTGGTATCGGTAATTTGTTTGTGCTATAATCAAAAAAGGTTTATACGTGAAGCGATTGAGTCGGTGCTTAACCAATCGTACCCATCGGTTCAACTTATTGTGGTAGATGATTGCAGTTCAGATGGTAGTCAGGATATGATTAAACAGTTAAAGGTTCAATATCCACAACTCGAAATGCTGTTGTTGAAGGAGAATGTTGGCAATTGCAGAGCGTTTAATATGGGTTTAGCGATGGCAAAAGGGCAATACCTGATTGATCTTGCCGCTGATGATGTTTTGCTGGCAGACCGGGTGAAGATTGGGGTTGAAGCTTTGGAGGAAGCCGGTAAAGAATTTGGCGTGCATTTTTCCGATGCAATTGTTATGGATGAAGACGGAAAGTTTTTGCAAAACCATTCCGACAGGTTTCCGCATCACTTCATCCCGCAAGGAGATATTTATACAGAAATTATTAAACGGTATTTCATCTGCCCACCAACCGTAATGTTTAGAAAAACGGTAATGGATAAATTGGGTGGATACGATGAATCGTTGATCTACGAGGATTTTGACTTCTGGGTTCGGTCATCCAGGTTTTTTAAGTATCGGTATTCAAAGGAGGTGCTTGTAAAAAAGCGTATTGTTAAAAATGCCCTGTCAGTCAGCCAGTTTAAGGTCCTGAGCAGGTACTCCATGAGTACATACAAAGTTTGTGAAAAAATACTTTCATTAAACAGATCAGTAAAGGAGCGGCAAGCCTTAAATGAAAGAATTCGTTATGAGATTAAATTGAATCTCAGGTTGTTGAATTTTGGGGTTGCTTTAAAATACCTGAAGTTGCTGAAGAAGAATACATCAACAACCTACGTATAGACTTTTTTTATTTCCGGTTATCCTCACCTGAAAGCATACTCAGGTAGTTGGCATACCGGCTAGTGGCAATTTCACCTTCCTCAACAGCGTGCTTTATTGCACACCGGGGTTCATTTACGTGCAGGCACCGATACCCGTATTTGCATTCAGAACGCAAGGCACGCATTTCCGGAAAATTATCAGAAAGTTCTTCGCCCGAAATATTCACAAGCCCCCATTCTTTTATCCCGGGCGTATCGATAACAAATGTTTGGTTGTTGATGCGGAACATCTCAGCGAACGTAGTGGTGTGTGTTCCTTTTTCAGAGAAACCCGAAATGCCTGAAGTTGTTTGGTTTATTTCTGGTGAAAGTTTATTGAGCAGTGTTGATTTGCCGACACCGGAATGACCGGCAATGAGGGAAGTTTTATTTTTTAATAATTCCTGTACTTCATTAAGGTCATCCGTAAGGGCTGAAATTTTAAGGCAGCGTACGCCAATCCTGGTGTATGTTTCGATGAGTTGATTTTGCAGGTCAAGGCTTTCGTGGTCCAATACATCCTGTTTGTTAAAAATTATTGCCTGTGGAATGTCGTAAGCTTCTGCCGTGACCAAAAACCTGTCGATAAAACCTGAAGATGTTCGTGGAAGGATCATGGTAACAACCAGAACGGCCTGATCGATGTTGGCGGCCAGCACATGGGCATGACCGGTTTTTTTTACCGATTGCCTGAGGATATGGTTTTTCCGATCCAGTATTTTATAGATAACACCTCCGTCATTTTCGATGTCCAGTTCAACATAATCACCAACGGCAACAGGGTTGGATTCTTTAAAACCCTCCAACCGAAGTTTACCTCGCGTACGGCATGCAAGTATCCGACCATCTTCCAAGTACACATCGTACCATGAGCCGGTAGAACGTTTCACCAGTCCTATCATGATTTTGATAATAATGGCGTGCAGTAATCCATTATTTTGTCGGTAGCACCAAGGTTTTCTTCAACGTATAAGCGGGTAACGTCACAGGCTAATAAAAAATTTTCCGGAAGGTTAACCGATTCGTATTTGGCTTTCATTTCCCGGTAATCCTCTACTTCAAACGCACCGCCACGGTTTATCAAATCAACTGCCTCCTGGAATTTTTCATAATTTTTGTTGCCAAAAAAAACAGGTATGCCATAGCAGGCAGCTTCAAGAATGTTGTGCAAACCTTTTCCAAAGGCCCCGCCCACATAAGCAAACTCACCATACCGGTAAAGCCGGCCAAGCATACCTACATTATCAATTATTAAAACATGGTACTCTTCAAGGTTACCCATGGCCTGCGAATAGCGGATGCATTTTGTATTTAACGCACCTTCTATCTCTGATAAAAATGCTTCTGTAATTTCATGTGGTGCAATAATGAACTTTAAACTAAAATAATGATCGTTGATGAACGGTATAAGTACATCCAGATCTTCGCGCCAACAACTGCCTACCACCATTACCTTATCGGTTCCCTTAAAATTTTTGGCAATGGGTATTTCATTGTCTTGCCTGACCAGTTGGTTAACCCGGTCGAACCGTGTATCTCCCGCACGCGATACTGATTTTATATTTATTTCTTTCAGCAAGCGTACTGATTCATCGTTCTGTACAAAAAACCAGGAGAAGTTTTTAAGGACGGTGCGATAAAAGCCGCCATAAGGTTTAAAAAATATTTGAGATGGACGAAAAATAGCAGAGATGGAAAGCAGGGGTATGTTTCTTTTTTTTAGTTCACTCGAGTAGTGAAGCCAGAATTCATACTTTACAAAAATAGCCAATACCGGGTTGCATATTTCGATAAAGCGTGTTGCATGGTTGTGCGAATCCCACGGGAGGTAAAAAACATAATCGGCATAGCGGTAATTTTTTCTAACCTCATAGCCGGAAGGCGAGAAAAAAGTTAGCAGTATTTTATAATGCGGGAACTCTGTTTTTAATTTTTCAATAACCGGTCGCCCTTGTTCAAATTCACCAAGCGATGCACAATGCACCCATATAACCGGATTGATCTCCTGGGCAAAAGCTTTTTGAAACCGTTTAAAAAAGTCGGCCCGGCCTGTTACAAATGCATGGGCTTTGCCATCGAAAAAACTGGCGATGAAATAAAAGAAACGGATAGCAGCAATGGTAAAGGAGTATAGTATAGTCATACTGCCCCAAAAATAGAAACATTAATGTGCTGTTTCTCTTGCAGTTTGTAAATAAATTTGAAAGTTTTACGATAATGAGCTTACCAAAAAACCTGTACTGGAATGTATGGGGCAAACGAAACAAACAAGAAACCTATGTTTATGAATACGATATCCAGATTGACTTGTGTATCATCACTTATTGTGTTTTTTCTTTTTTCAATTTCTGCCAAGGCACAGAACGAAGATGACATCATTCGCTTTTTACAGGCCGGGCAGGAGGATGGAGGTAAACTTATTACGGCCTATATCAGCCCCATGATTGAAGGGTTTTCGTATGCCCTTAACGGTGCGTGGTTTCACACCGCTAAGCCGCATAAGCTCGGTGGGTTTGATATAAACCTGGCGGTAACACCTGTGTTTATTCCCAAATCAAAAGATTTTTTTGATCCCGAGGCCTTGAATATGACTACCGTTGTGGGGTACGCTAACACAACCAACCCCGGTGGCAAGGCACCAACCATTATTGGCCCTAAAGACAGAACAACTTACCAGGTAGATTTTGATGGAGATCAGCAAGCTGACGCAAGCTTTGCCGGGCCACAAGGCTTAGGCGTTCGTAAAACCTTAAAGGTAGCCCCTGTTGGCTTACCCATGTTGCAGGTAGGAATTGGTCTGGTGAAGGGTACTGACCTGATGGTTCGTTTTATCCCTAAAACAAATGTTGGCAGTACCGATTTAAACCTCATTGGTTTTGGTGTGCGCCATGATGTTAAGCAGCATATTCCCGGTATAAAAATGTTACCGTTCGATCTATCGGTAATGGCAGGGTATACATCATTTAAAGGTGTTACTAACCTGGCCGGTTTGGCCACAGAGTTTCCACCCGCTACAGCAGGAACAACCCAAGAAAGTATTTACAAGTTTAATGCTTTTATGGCTGAAGCATTGATTTCAAAGAAGCTGGCCTTTGTTACATTTTTTGGAGGGGTTGGTTTTAATGGCATAAACACCACCGCTGATGTAAAAGGAAGCTACACATTTTTTGATGGAACACCCGGTGAATTTGCTTTGACCAATCCGTATTCGGCAAAATTCAAGAGCAGCAGCATGCGCCTGGATGTTGGTATGCGCATTAACTTGCTTGCATTTTATATTTATGGAAATTATTCCGTGCAGGAGTTTAATGCCTTCACCACAGGTTTAGGGTTTACGTTCAGATAAGCACAAAAACACGATTTAATATTTAAAAAAACGCTCCGTAAGGAGCGTTTTTTATTGTAATGGGTTATTGTAAGGCTGCTGAATAATTCTACCGAAGAAAGCCTCATCTAAAAATGCTTTCCTCCAGTTAGCCCAAGGCTGTCAGCGATAGGAGGGTTCAAGAACCTCAATAGCATTTTTGAAGATGACTTGTAGTATCTTTCTAACACGATGTATAAGCTGTGCACGACTATCGTCTTCTTGATTTTTATAATTGCTTTTGCGGCATGCAAGCGCATTAACCCGGAAGCACCAGCACGTATTCAACTAGACTCAACCCTTGTTGTGCCGGTTTCGGAGTTAAGTGTGCCGGTTTATTTTCCGGTGAAGGAACTGGAAAATATGGTTAATGAAAAACTTAAGGCACGCATAGTGGAGGCCCACATGGCAATCAATGATAAGGATGATAGCGTGCACCTGTTCATCTCACGGTTTCAACCGATCCGGTTGAAGTACGATGGTGAACGCGGAATTACCTATACGGTGCCTGTTCAGGTGGAAGGGTACCTTAACAGTAAGGTGATCGGCATCCGTATCCGGAACAAAGAACCTGTACAGGCAAAAATTATTATCACCCTTTTTTCAAACCTGTACCTTGATGATGCGTGGAACCTGGCCCCAAAAACCGAATTAAAATCAATCGTGTGGGTGGAGGAGCCACGGCTTACTATTGCCGGGATAAAATTCAACCTGAAGGGCTCTATTGAAAAAATACTGGAGAACCATAGAACTGAAGTAGTTACCCGGCTGGACGAATCGGCCAAAGACATTATCAAAATCAGGCCATCCATCGAAAAACTTTGGTCTGATATTCAAAAGCCCATCCGACTTAACCGAAATGTTGTGCCGGTATGGCTTAAGGCTGAAGCTTCGGAAATTGATGCGAGGCTCTTTCCGGTTTCAGAAGACACGCTACTGGTTAATGCCCGGTTAAAGGCGCAATTGTACACGGTGTTGGATTCGGCAAATGCGCTCACAAAATCCGGTAAGCTGCCAAAACTGAAACATCAGGTAATAAGCGAACCTAACGTGGAAGCCTATATTTTGGTAACCTTACCGTTTACTGAAATTAATGCCATCATAAACCAGGTGGTGGATACGATGCGTTTCTCGTTTGGTGGTCACGCGGTGCGTATTCAATCAAGCGAGTTGTACGGAACACCCGAAGGATTGGCCATGGGTATAACGTTGCGCGGTGACCTAAGGGCAACGGTTTATCTTAAAGGTACGTTGGGATTTGATTCGGTAGAGAAAAAGGTTGTCATTGAAAATTTCGGTTTTGACCTGGCTTCCGAACAGCGGTTGTTAACAGCAGCCAGTTGGTTTGCGCACGATCAGGTTGTTGAGCGGATTAGGCCTTACCTGTCATTGTCGGCCGAGACTTTTTTTGCCCAAGTTCCGGAGTTGATCGATAAAGGCCTGGAAAAAGGGAAATTGGGAAAGAAATTGAACGTTCACTTTGAAACCTGGGAACTTAATTTTCATTCACACCTGGTAACCCGGCACAACATCCAGTTGATACTTTCGGCAAAAGCAAGCGCAGGTGTTGAATTACAGAAAGGGCTGTTCGATAAAAAAAAGAAACCGGTTTGATACCGATGCTGGCAGAATTGCTTGCTAAACTAATTCATCGACAAAACTTGCTTCACTGTTTCGACTGACAGCGGTTTAACCAGGTAATCGGATACCAATGGATTGGCTTTCGCCCGGTTAACGTCCTCTGGTGCAATGGATGAGCTGACCATATAGATCGTGATCTTTTTTTTCAGCTTTTGTTTTAGTGTTTTAAATTCATCCAAAAACATCCATCCATCCACTATCGGCATATTAATATCCAACAAAATTACATCGGGTAATTTTTCAGCGTCTTCTGAATTTTTGTTTAAATAGCTAAGGGCCTGGTCACCGTTAAAGAATTGTGTTACGGTATAGGGCAGGTTTGTCAATTTAACAATCCGCAAAGTTGTGAACTGGAAAATTTCATCATCATCGATAAGGGCTATGGTTGACTGGGCACTCATTGTTTGTCATTCTGTTTTTTAAACAGTATGGTAAAGGTTGTGCCCTTATTTTCGGTACTCTGAACAGTAATACTCCCACCCATCGCTTCTACCTGATTTTTTACCAGGAAAAGACCAATGCCCCGTGCTTCCGGATGGTAATGAAACGTTTTTCGCATCTTAAAAATCTGGTGACCGTATTTTTCCAGGTTTATGCCCAGCCCATTATCGGTTACGGTAAGTATTACCTCCTGGTCAGTTTCGGCCGACTTTATGGTTATTAACAACGCACGGTTAGGATTGTTGTATTTAAGTGAATTGCTGAGCAGGTTCAGGAAGATACTCTCCAGGTAAATGGATGGAAAATATACTACCGGTGCATCATCAAAATCAGCATTTATCCGGGCAGATAGTTCCATAATTTTCCCGGTCAACATCTTCTTGGCATTTTCCAGCGCTTCGGCTAACCGTACATGCTGCCGTTCAATATCCCGGTTTTGCTTAATCTTCAAAACTTCGTTAAGCTCGTTTAGCGAAAGCAGTATGCTGTCACCGGTTTGTTTCAGTAAGCGAAAGTATTCTGTCTTTTCTTCGTGACTGTCTGTTTGCTCAAAAAGATTGAGCAAGGAGGCAATGTTGCCGGCCGGTGATCGAAGGTTGTGCGAAACAATTTGTGTAAACTCTTCAAGCTGATCGTTCTTTTTGGTGAGGTCTTCCGCGAGGTGTGTTAACCGTATATTCTGTTCTTTTATTTTTTCTTCGGCTATTTTTCGCATAGTAATATCACGGAACTCCGTTACACGTATGGTAGCACCACGGTAAGGGATTTCTTTTCCCTGGATTTCCAGGAAATACCTGCTGCCGTCTTTGCGAACACCTTCAACATCATAGGGTTTGTCGTAACCGGATAGGATATTTTTCTTCACCGTTTCCTGCCATTCGGGTGCTATCAGGTTAAAGCCGTTCATGCCTATCAATTCTTCATAACTGTACCCGGTTATATCGCAAAGCCCTTTATTGCAATCAATAATTTTGCCTTTGTCGTGCAAACCAATGCCGCCAAAGGAGGCTTGCTGCAGTGTTCTGAAACGGAGCTCGCTTTCGCGGATTTCATTTTCAATTTTCCTGCGCTCGGTTATGTCCCACGCGGTGGCGATTATTACGGCCTTGCCAAAATAAAACCCACGATTGGTATGCACTTCTTTTAAGAAGATCTCACCGTTCTTCTTCTTGCCCCACCACTCAAAGGTTTGCGGTGTCCCTGCAATAACTTCCTGAAATTTTCGGGCAATTGTTTCCAGGTCATTCATTCCTTCTGCCATAAAAATGGCAGGGGTTTGACCAACCAGTTCATTTTTTGTGTAGCCGTAAAGTTCAAGCACGCGTTGGTTCACATCCAGAATGGTTCCATTGAAATCGTGAACATAGATGGCTTCACCAACGGTATCAAAAAGGTTTCGGTAACTTACCTCGCTATGCGCCAATGCTTCCACTGAAAGTTTGCGTTCGATGGCCGCTGCCAGGCTCGATGAAAATGAATGAAGCACGGAAAATTCCAATTCGCTCCAATTTCGTTCGGTGGTACAATCATCAAACCCGATGAAGCCCCAGAATTTTTGCTTTACATAAATTGGAAAGATGAGGATAGATACAATAGACTGTCCTTGCAACAATTCCCTCAGCCCCTTATCAGCGATATTTTTTACTACTGAGTGAAAGGGTTTGTTCTTTAGCATGAGGTCAATGCCGGGAAACACGACTATGGGCAGGTTTTGCAATTCGGGGTTGTTGATTTGCGGGTCGGCATGGGATGAATTCCATTCAAAGCGTTGACTTGATGTTTCAATTGCCCCGGTTTCCGTAATATCATTCTGAAAAATGTATACCCTGTCAACGCGCATCATTTCGCCCAGTGATTGCAGAACGGATAGGATGGCATCCTCCCAGTTGGCGTGTTGAATGAATTCGCTGGTTACATGGGCTAGTGTTGCGAATAGCAAGTCACGATGCTGAAGCTGTCCTTCGTTGTTCTTCCGGTCGGTTATGTCACGCACGGTTCCGGTAAGCGACAAGGCTTTTCCCTCATCATTAAAAATTATTTTACCGTTACCTTCAATCCAACGGATTACATCTCCCTTGAGCACCACCCGATGCTCTACGCTGAAATCGATTTTATTTTTTAGGGCATTATTAATGGTTTGGGCTACAAAATCACGATCCTCCTCAACAATGTTATCCAGGTAGGTTTGGGCTTTTCCATCAAACTTGTTCTTAAGGCCAATAATGCGTTCAACATTTTCGGACCAGCGCACTTCACCTGTTTGCAGGTTCCACTCCCAAATGCCCATATTGGCTGCTTCTAAGGCCAACTTGAGGTGGAATTTTTCCAACCTGCCATCGGACTGCTGCCTGGGTGTATGGTGTGTATTGAAAGCCATGGAATGACAAAGGACAGTATTAAGATTGATTTTATTTCGGGATTTTCCAACAAAAACCTACCCCGTTCATACGCGTGGTAAATGTTGCTTAAGGATGGGCGGGAATCAAGAATTTAGGTGTTGCCCAGTTCCCCTGTTTCTGAAAGCCATACGGCAATAAAGCGGGTACTTTCAAAACGCGAAAAGGTGATTAGCATAACGGAGGTGATGGGCACAGAAAGGAACATACCCAGCACGCCCCAGATAACGCCCCAAAAGGTTAAGGCCAGCATTACGCCTAGCGGACTGAGATTAAGTGTGCGCCCCATCACCTTAGGTTCAAGCACGTTGCCTACTAATAACTGCACCGATTGAATGGCCAGGAATACCCAAAACAACATGGCAAACGATTGGAACTGGAACAATGCAAAAACAGCAGGCAGTGATGTGGCAATAAATGAGCCTATATAGGGGATGTAGTTGAGCAGGAAAATCAAAAAGGCCCAAAGCACCGGAAAGTCCACCCCAAAAAGCCACAGCAAAATGTAGCTCAACACACCGGTTAACAGACTCATTTGAGTTTTTACGGATATATATTTTCTGATGGCATCTGTAATTTGGCTAATTACCAGATCAACTTTTTCTTGCTTAGTGGAACTTGCGGTAACGGCATGTAATTTTTTGGTGAAGAATTTTTCTTCCACCAGCAAAAAGGCAACATAAATAATAATGATTACTGTATTGCCGGCAATACTGGTTAAGCTATTCAACAAGGCCGTAAGGATAGGCTGGATATCAAATTCTTTCGCACGGCTTACAATTCTTTCCTGTATGTCTTGAAAACCCTCAAGGGTCTGCAATCCGGAAATCATATTCTTAAAGTTCTCGGCATATTCGGGCGATTTTCGGATGACCAACTCCAGGTTTGAAGTAAGGATTTCAAAAACACCAAAACTGATGAGCAGGATAATCAGGAAAGCGAATGTGGTAAGCAACCAGTTAGGTAATGGTTTTCCTTTTATTTTGATTTTATCCAATAGCCGTTTCAATTCATATACGCCATACCAAATCATTATGGCTACAACAATGGGTTGCAGGAAATTGCTGAAGTAATTAAGGCAGAAAATAATTATAGCCAGAATGATAAACCACGCGGCTGTGCGTTCAACATTAAAAGTTCGTGAGCCTGATTGATCCATGCGCAAACGATCAGCGGCCCTTAAACTCGGCTTTTCTTTTTTCAACGAAGGCCTTCATGCCTTCTTTCTGGTCTTCAGAGGCAAAGGTTAAGTAAAAATTTTTACGTTCGAAGGCGAGCCCTTCGTCCAACTGGGTTTCAAATGAACGATTAATAGCTTCTTTAGCCAGCTGAACAGCCACCGGTGACATTTGTGCTATTTCTTTAGCCAGTTCAACCGCTTCGTGCAGGTACATTTCCACCGGCACAACCTTGTTCACCAAGCCATAAAAATGGGCCTCTTCAGCCGAAATGAACCTGCCTGTCAGGATCAGTTCCATGGCCTTGGCTTTGCCAACGGCTTTGGTCAGTCGTTGCGTTCCCCCGGCACCGGGTATTGTTCCTATTTTTATTTCGGGCTGGCCAAACTTTGCAGTTTCGGAAGCAATAATCATATCGCAGGTCATGGCAAATTCACAGCCGCCTCCTAAGGCAAAACCCGATACCGCGGCAATAATGGGTTTTTTGGTTTTCCGGATTTGATCCCAGGTGCTGAACTGGTCGATCAACAACATGTCAACTGCTGATTTGTCAGCCATTTGTTTGATGTCGGCCCCGGCAGCAAATGCACGCTCATCACCGGTAATGATGATGACGCGGACTGCCTCGTTTTTGTCAAGTTGCTGCAGCGTGTCACGCACCTCTTCCATCAACTGTTTATTCAACGCGTTGAGTTCTTTGGGACGGTTAAGTTGGATAAGGGCAATGGCAGGTTGATATTGTTCGGTAACCTTGATAAACTCCATAACAATCAGATTTTCACAAATCTAAAAAAATATTAACAGGCCGGTTAGTGAATACGGGGTGGGTATAAATAAGAAAAGCCCCCTTCGAGCAAGTGAAGGAGGGCTTTTCAAACCAAAAGGCGGTAAAAGTGTGCTATGCGTGTTTATATACGTTTGGGCTGGCTTTTTGTAACCCGGCCATTTATTATTTTAACCGCTAAATTCTGCAGTTTAACGTTAGCAAAAACTGACCAGCATCACGATGTCAAATGTAAAAGTACTTTTTGTTTGCCTGGGCAATATTTGCCGATCGCCCCTGGCAGAGGCTATTTTTAAACACAAAATTTCGCAACGGGGTTATCAGCACCAGGTTGAAGCGGACTCGTGCGGTACATCAAACTATCATATTGGTGACTTGCCTGATGAGCGGACAAGGGCCAATGCGCATCAAAACGGTATTTCCATTAACCACCGGGGCAGGCAATTACAACCAAGCGACCTGGAGTATTTTGATTTTATTTTGGCGATGGACAGGAGTAACCATCAAAACATATTGAATTTACCGAATGCTTCCCTTCATCGGCACAAAGTATATTTAATGCGTTCTTTTGATTCAACCGATGACCACGATGAAGTTCCTGATCCGTACTATGGCGGCATGCGTGGATTCCAGGAAGTTTTTGAAATCCTCGACCGGTCAACAGAAGCATTTCTTGTGCACCTTGAACAGAGCGTATTTAACAGGGAATAGATGTGGCGTGCCGAGCCCTTTTATTTATCCCTTTACAAGCACTTGCAATGTTGATCGTGACGATTGCTCCAATAACAGCCCGGGTATTTTCCGGTACGTTTCAAAACTGGGCTCATCATAATTTTTAATGGTGATGAGCGTGAGGTTTGTGTTGTAGTACACCTCAAAGTTTTGTTGTAGTTTTTCAATAAGCGCCATAACCTTGTTCTCGCGGAAGTCGATACAAAACGAAAAGGAAATCGCGGAGTTTTGCATCACATTTAATTTCATGTTCAATTCGGTTAATGCATGGAATATGGTACCGAGTTGCTCCTCATTAACAAAAGTAAAATCAGTAACCTTGCAAGAGATCAGGCATTGGTTATCCTTAAACACAATCATAGGCGGCAGGTTCTCCACCTTGCAGTCGTGTATTTTTGTGCCGGGCAGTTGCGGATTGGCAAAACTCTTCACCCATAAGGGTATGCCTTTAAGCGCTAATGGTTTTATTGTTTTCGGATGGATGACGGAGGCACCATAGTAGGTCATTTCAGCGGCTTCTTTGTAGGGTAACTCGTTAAATACAACGGCTGCCGGTAAGCGTTTAGGGTCGGCATTCATTACCCCGGGTACATCTTTCCATATGGTTACCGATTCGGCATGAAGGCAAGAAGCAAAAATGGCTGCCGAAAAATCAGAACCTTCGCGACCAAGTGTGGTGGGGTTTCCAGTTGCATCGCTTCCGATAAATCCTTGCGTAAGCAGTATGGAAGTATTTCGTTCACTTTTCAGCTTGCTTATATTTTTCTCAGTAGAGGCCCAATCGATTTTTCCTTCACGGAATGTACTGTCGGTTCGGATTAATTCCCGTGCATCAAGCCATTCGTTTTCAATGCCGGTTTCCTTTAGGTAATGATGGACAATGATGGAAGAGAAGATTTCACCAAAGCAAACTACCTGGTCGTACAGTGCGTCCTCATCCCCTGCTGCTTTAAGCTTGTCCAGTAACTGAGCGGTTAGTGGTTTCAAGGCAGTAAGGGCTGTTTGTGGGTTTTTGAAGAGATCATTCACAAGGCTTTCATGAAAGGATACTATGCTGTTGATTTCCGATTGAAAATCCCCACCGGAAAGGAAAGTTTTAACTACCTTTTCCAAAGCATTGGTGGTTTTGTCCATGGCGGAAACAATGATCACCAAAGGGCCGCTGGAATATTTACGCACAATAGCGACCATGTTGCGCACGGCCTGGGCATGTTTAAGGGAGGCACCCCCAAATTTAAAAACCTTCATATTTCGTTGTTCTAAATCGTTTGCAGGTTAATTTTACAGGCTGTAAAGATCAATTTAAAATAACGTAATGCCAATCATGGAAGAATCCCGGATTGCCGCACCCATCGGCAGCGCACTCGACAGGTTTATTAAAAGCAAGCAAAACCAGTTTGCCTACGCTAGCGGTGAGCTCTCCCAGCTTCTTCGCGACATCGCACTAGCCTCAAAGGTTGTTAACCGCGAGGTAAACAAAGCCGGACTTATTGATATTATGGGGTCGCTGGGATCAACCAATACAGGTGGTGAGCAGCAGCAAAAACTTGATGTACTGGCCAACATACGGTTTACGCGTGCGCTGATGAAAGGTGGGGAGGCTTGCGCCTTGATTTCGGAAGAGAGTGAAAGTTACCTTGATTTGAACAATGACGGAAAATATGTCATTGCCATTGATCCGCTTGACGGTTCATCTAACATTGATGTGAATGTTTCGATTGGTACTATTTTTTCGATTTACCGAAGAAAAACCAAACCCGGCACGCCCATACAAGAGGAGGATATTTTGCAGAAGGGATCAGAACAGGTAGCGGCAGGTTACATCTTGTATGGTTCATCCACCATGCTTGTGTATACAACCGGGCATGGCGTTAATGGTTTTACTTACGAACCCACATTGGGCGAGTATTTTCTATCGCACCCGAACATGCGGCAACCCATTAACGGAAAAATATTTTCGGTTAACGAAGGCTCTTATAAATCATTCTCACAGTCGGTGCGCAATTACCTGCATTATTGCAAGGATGAAGGTTACACCGGTCGGTACATTGGCTCATTGGTTGCCGACTTTCACCGAAACTTACTTAAAGGCGGTATTTACATTTACCCCGCAACGGCCAAAGATCCCAATGGGAAATTGCGCTTAATGTATGAGTGCAATGCACTTGCTTTTGTAGCCGAACAGGCCGGAGGTAAGGCATCCAATGGAAAGGAACGGATATTGGATATACAACCTACATCGCTTCACCAACGAACCCCATTTTATGTAGGCTCAAAAAATATGGTGGAGCTGGCCGAGCAATATTAATCTGGCTTTTTCTCTTCCACTTTGTTTTCAGCCGCTGCAAAAATTTCGGGCGCCTGAGCGATTAAAATACTGTACCAGCGCACCAGTTTTTTAATATCCGATACATAAACACGATCCTGATCGTATTCGGGCAGCACCGATTTCATAAAAGATTTTAATTCGGTATTATCCGCATCAGCATCTAGCCCAAGGTCGGCACCAAAGTTGGCATTTATTTTTTTTAAAACTTCCAATAAAGAAACCGTACCCTCTTTGGTTGTGGTATAAATCGAGATTTCACTGAGCACAGAAAGCTTGTGGTGAGCGGTTGCCACCAACTTGGTTTTTGCATCGTCAAGCGATTCCAGTATAACACCCGATTTGCCGGGTTTTAAGATTTTAAATAAGCCTCCTTTACCCGATAGTGTTGCAATGTCCTCTAGTTTCATAGTAGCAGTTTGTTCGGGCGCAAAACTAAAAGAAATTACTGATTAGCCTTTAGCACCGTATCGATAAAGTCGAGCACATCATCTTTACCGGTTTTTTTTTCTGAGGATGTTAAGATGCTTTGGGGCAATTCTTCCCAGGTTTTTAACAGTTCATTTTCAAAAACTTTCCGGTTTTGCTCAACTTTACTTTTTGAAAGCTTGTCTGCTTTAGTATAAATAAAAGCCAGGGGTATTTGTTGTGAACCTGCCCATTGTATGAAGCTCAGGTCGATGGGTTGAGGTTTGAGCCGGATATCGATGAGCACAAACAGGCAAAACAAGTTCGGGCTTTTCGTAACGTAGTTTTCTATGATCTTCCCAAATCCGGCCCTTTTCTCCTGGCTTACGCCTGCCCACCCGTAACCGGGCAAGTCCACCAGGTACCATTCACTGTTGATCAAATAGTGGTTGATGGTCTGTGTTTTACCGGGTTTTGCCGAGGTTTTGGCTAATTGCTTTCGGCCTGTTAACATGTTGACCAATGATGACTTACCCACATTGGAGCGGCCGATAAAGGCAAATTCGGGCAGTTTTTTCCCAGGCAATTGGGCAAGGTTGGTTATGCTGGAAACAAATTCGGCCTCGCGGATAATCATGGTTTTTGGTTGAAGTAAAGCTTTCACCCCAAAATACTAATAATGTAAGATTTGAGTGCTTTATGGCTGGTATTTGTGTTATTCTACAAGCGGTTTTTCCTATATTGGCATACTTATTTTTTTAAAACTATAGTTACCGTTAATCGTAAACCCATTTTTAGCATGTTCAGCACCCGGTATGTACTGGTTTTTTTAGCTGTTGCAGGGACGTTCGTCATTAGTTTCAGTCAAGATACCAAACAACAAGCTCAGGAATACCTGAAAGTTGCGGAATTGATGCGCGAAGGCTCGCAGGCCGACAACGATATACGCGAAGTTTTGGTTATTGGTGCCAATCTCGATCCGGAGAACCTCACCATTAACTTTGAAGCAGGGCGTTACCACCTCATGACTATCCAAAAGGACCTGGCCGTGCAATATTTCATGCGCGTTTACGAACAGGATCCGAACTATCGCTTTCATATCGAATACCTGATTGGGCAGAGCTACCAATATGGATTACAATTCGACAAGGCCATTGAATTCTATAACCGTTATAAAGATCGGGTCAACAAACGACCTAATTACCAGGGTCGCGATAAGGTTGACCTTGCCACGGTTGACAGGAACATTCAGGAATGTGAAAACGGAAAAGAGTTCGTAAGCAGCCCTAAAAACTATTCTATCGTAAACATAAGCCGTGAAATAAATTCCGAATGGGATGACTATGCCCCCGTATTGAATGCTGCAGAGGATGAAATAATCTTCACCTCCCGAAGAAAGGACGGCAACATGAATCAAAACGTGGATACAGACAACAAACCGTTTGAAGACATTTTTATCTCCAAAAAAGTAAATGGTGTTTGGCAGCCTGCTGAAAATATTGGTCCGGTTGTAAATTCAATCTACCACGATTCTAACCTGGCTTTCTCTGCCGATGGTCAAACGTTGTTTATTTATAAAACCGATAATGGCGGAGACATCTATTATTCCGAACGCAAGCCCGATGGCTCATGGGGTGTGCCTGTTCCACTGCCAGGCATCATCAACTCAAGTTTTGAAGAAAAATCAATAACAATTTCTCCCGATGAAAAAACACTGTATTTCTCCAGCAATCGCCCGGGTGGTTTTGGTGGGTTGGATTTATACAAGGCTACGCTTGATTCAAAAGGTGAATGGTCCAGTGTGAAAAACCTGGGTCCCAAAATCAATACATCAGCGGATGATGATGGCCCCTTTATTGACTACGATGGTAAAACACTTTACTTCAGCTCAAAAGGAAGAAAAGGCATGGGTGGTTTTGATATCTACAAATCGGTTTTTGATGAAGCTACCAATGAATGGACTGAGCCGGAGAATTTAGGATACCCCATTAACACCCCAGACAACGATATTTTCTTTGTGAGCACCAAAGATGGCAAGCGGGCCTATTATTCATCGGTACGCGAAGATGGATTAGGGTATGATGATATTTACATGATCACCATCCCTGACCAACCATTGGCTAAAAAAGATCCTGAACCCGTTTCAGATCAGGTTGAAGAGAAAACAAAAATTCCTTTACGCTACATTGTAAGTGCTGTTGATGCCCAATCAAAAGAGCCTGTTGACGCACGCATTCGATTGGAAGGCTTGCGCGATAACATCATTGTGCCATCATCAACCAAACAACCCGGTAAGGTGGAATTCAGGATAAGCGAAGCCGAGGCGAAAGACTACCGGCTATCAGTTGAAAGCGAAGGGTACATGTTTGTTAACCAAAATGTTCGCATAGAAGGTGCTTCCGATCAGGACAAGGAAGTAACACGTACGATTGAATTGCGAAAACTCCAAACCGGCATGGTGTCAATCTTACGGAACATTTACTTTGATTTTAACAAAGCAACGTTCAAGCAAGAGTCATACAATGAATTGAATAAACTTGAACGCATGATGCAGCAAAACCCAGGCATGAAAGTAGAGATTGCCGGGCATACCGATAACATTGGTACGGCTGCCTATAACATGGCCTTGTCGCAGCGAAGGGCCGAAGCAGTAAAGGATTTTCTCACCAAAAAGGGTATTGATGCCAGAAGGATAACCGCCATTGGCTTTGGAAAAACCAAGCCCCTGGCCAGCAATGACGATGAAGAGGAGGGAAGAGAGTTGAACCGCAGGGTTGAATTTAAGGTTATATCCAATTAAAAAAGTATACAGAAGAGCCTTGAGCCTCCGGTTTAGAGGCTTTTTTATTGGTTTTTATTAGCAACTTGCTGCCCGAAATTGTTTTCCTAAAAAAGTACCATGGAAGTTGTTCCATATAAAAACGAAACCGCAACAAAGAAAGAACAAGTGGCCCGCATGTTCGATAACATAAGCCACCGCTATGACTTTTTGAATCACTTCCTGAGCCTGGGGATTGATAAGGGCTGGCGCAAAAAGGCCATCAAGTTACTGAAGCCTGCAAACCCTAAAATATTATTGGATGTTGCCACCGGAACCGGTGATTTTGCCTTACAGGCCTTAACATTAAAGCCTGAAAAAATCATCGGAGTGGATATTTCGGCCGGCATGTTGGATGTTGGACGGAAGAAACTGGAAAAACGTGGCTTGACAGGAGTAATTGAAATGGTTCAGGCCGACTCAGAGAATCTTCCCTTTGAACAAAATAAATTTGATGCTGTAACCGTTGCATTTGGTGTACGCAATTTTGAAAATCTGGAGAAGGGACTGCAAGAGATATTCCGGGTTATGAAACCGGGAGCTTTGTTGGCTGTTTTGGAATTTTCACGACCTAGGCGTTTTCCTTTTAAACAGGGCTATAATTTTTATTTTAAGACCATTTTACCTAAAATCGGAAATTGGATATCGCGGGACAAAGCCGCTTACTCTTACCTGCCTGAATCGGTAGAGGCTTTTCCGGATGGGGAAGACTTTTTGAGAATACTTAAAGCAATTGGATATAAAAATGTTTCATGCAAACCGCTCACGTTCGGAATAAGCTCCATTTACACAGCGCAAAAGTAGTTGTTACACTGTTGTTGCTTTATGCGGGTGTGTGCCATGCACAGGGCTTTTTGTATGCCCGAAAGAATAACCCGTTTTATGATGAGAAGCGGAAAATAACATATGGGTTTCTGATTGGTTTGCACACCACAACCTATCAGATAAACTACAACGATCGGTTTGTTACCCCGGCTTTTGATACCTTGTTTGCTGTGACTCCGGAATGGAAGCCTGGCTTTTCGCTTGGGTTTATTGTCAACTACCGGGCGCATGAATTTCTGGATTTCAGGATAACGCCAAAAGTCGCTTTCTATGAACACTCCCTGGTTTACCGGTTTACCGATGGAACAAGTGAAAAAGAACTGGTTGAAACTACTATGGTGGAGTTTCCAATGCTGGTGAAATATAAGTCGATGCGCAGGGGAAACGTGCGTATGTACATGATTGGTGGCATGAAGCCGGGCATTGAGGCTTCCGGAAAAAAGGAAGTAGAAAATGTCACGAATCAACTGGAAGTCACTCCGTTCAACTTAAGTGTTGAAGCGGGCCTTGGATTTGATTTATACTTTCCATTATTCAAGTTCTCCCCCGAAATTCGTTTTTCGCGCGGTATCACCAACCACTTGGACAATACAACAAACAAATTCGGTGCGCCTTTAAGCCGAATAAATACAAACACTGTTACCGTATACCTACTCTTTCAATAATGCATAAACGAATTGCCTTAATAACCGGTGCAACCTCGGGCATTGGCCTGGCTACAGCACACCTATTGGCTAAAAACAATTTCAGGGTAATACTCTGCGGCCGAAGAAAAGACCGGTTGGCAAAAGAAAAAACTTTGCTTAACGATTTTACAGAAGTACTAACATTAACTTTTGATGTACGTGATCATGAGGCTGTTAAGAAAACTTTTGAAACATTGCCGCCCGAATGGAAAGCTATCGATGTATTGATTAATAATGCAGGAAATGCCCATGGCTTAGACCCAATACAAAATGGAGATGTGCGTGATTGGGACGCCATGATGGATATAAATGTTAAAGGACTGCTTTACGTTTCAAAAGAAGTAATCCCGGGCATGGTAAGCCAAAAGTCCGGACACATCATTAACATGGGTTCCATTGCCGGCAAGGAAGTCTATCCGAATGGTAATGTTTATTCGGCCAGTAAATTTGCCGTTGATGCGTTGACTAAAGGTATGCGCATGGACCTGAACCCGTATGGAATAAAAGTTACTTCGATCAATCCCGGGTTGGTTGAAACCGAGTTTTCACTTGTGCGTTTTAAGGGCGATGAAAATCGTGCAGGTTCTGTTTACAAAGGGTTTAAACCCCTAACAGCCGAAGACATTGCTGGTATAATTCTTTTTGTTTTGCAACAACCGGATCATGTTGTGCTGGCTGACATTACAGTTTTCCCGACCGCACAAGCCAGCAGCACAATTGTTAACAAAGAGATCTAAACCAGCAAATGAAGGGTGGGTTCATGAATTTCATGCCCACCGTCAAACGTGATCTGAGTTGGTTTAATGCCTAAACGCATAGTTAAATCCGTCATTTCTTTTAACCGGCCTTCGTTGATAAATGGATCGTGCTTTCCGTAAACAACCGTTACATCTTTATGTGAAAGAATTTCATTACCCTTTTCAAAATCCATGTCCGGAGGAAAAATCCCTGACCACAGGATTAAACGTTGATAATTTTCCGGGTAATGGATAGCCCATCGTGAAGCGGTTGCCGAACCTTGTGAAAAGCCTAGGATGGTTACGGGCGCAGATGTGCCGTTACTTAAAATCGTTTGATAGACGTGCTGAAGGTAATTGAGGTAATTGTCAATGTCCATTAACCTGTTTTCTGCAGTCATCCAGGTGGCGCCCACCCGGTTGTTTCCCGTTACGGCCCTTTTCGTTACATCTTCCAGGTAAAACCTCGAAAGTCCTTCAGGGGCAACTACACAAATATTCTGTTTTTGGAGTGTTTCAAATTTTGGTAAGAAAAATTTAGCCAACTGCCCATACCCGTGCAGCACAAACCAAACCTGCTTAGTTGTTGATGAGATTTCGCCTAGTTGATAATACCTGGCTTTAAAGCTAAACGATAGTTCATGTTCTTGCATGTCGAATTCTTATAGAAGTCATCTCAAAAATACAATTTTTGAAACCACAGCGTTCACAAAGGTCTGCACAAAGGGAACAAAGCGATTCAATTTAGCAGCTGCTTCTCCGTGGAACTTTGTGTTTTCTTCGTACCCTTAGTGGTTAAACTTATTTTTTAGATGGATTCTAATTTTATTTACCTAGATTGAAAAAAAGAAAACCCTGACGTTGTTGCCAGGGTTCTTAATTCATTATTTAAATTCCGATTATCTTTTAAAACCCAGGGCACTTCCTCCACAGTATTTCGATGAACCGTCAAAAGTGTACTGTATATAGTATATACCCGTTGCGTTACATGGAAAGGCAATGGCAGAAATAAACTGGCCATTGATTTTGCTGGAGGCAACTTTGTTACGGTTTGAATCATATAAAGTAACCACAATACCATCCGTAGGCTGCGCGGGGGCACAAATGTTAATCATGTACTGGGTGCCTTTGGTAAATACATAGGAGTATTCAACCTTGTCTTTCGATCCGTTGACACCATCAATCTTATAACTTTTCAAAAAATTAAAGCCGGATGCAAGCTTGGGAATACAATCATTCGAAAGATTCTCAGCATTACACTGCCCGGAGGCTTGGGAGGTACTGATTAAAAACACCGACAAAATATAAAAGAATAACCTTTTCATAGGGCTCAATTATCTTAGCTAATGATCTTATTTCTTATGGAACCAATTATTGTACGGATGCTATTAATATCATCCGGTGTAATATCAATGGTGGTAGTGCTATTATCCTTAATAACCATAACACCATTAACTACTTCAAAGGTAGACTCCTTATACGTATACGTAATGTTCACCTTGTCAAAAGCTGCCTTGAGTTCTGTCATGTCACTCAATAAGGATGCCATATTTTGGTCGCTTTCCTTATAAAAGGAGAGCAACAGCATAATGTTTTCAAGGATTACCTTTTGTTCACCGATTTTCTCCTGCAACTCTTTATTGTTCGGATCACTGGCGGCAACATTACACGTGATGTGCACTGCTTCAATCCATCCACCGGTTAAAAGTAGAACGCTCAAATTAGCACGCCCCTGCGTTTGCAAATAATGGTTAATGCTGTTGAAATTCTGGGTAGTGATCAATAATAAAGAGTCAAGGTTTTTGCTGTTGGTAGCCAAACGACCAATGGTTTCGATATCGAAAAACTGGCCGATATTAAGCCCATCAGCCAGGCTTTTAATGGCGGATATGTATTTTACACCATCCTGGTTTTGTTCGTAGATATTGGTATATCCCAAATCGGTACCATAAATTCCAAGATTTAGAGCCTTCTTGTAATTGCTGTTATACTTCGGAAGATTATCTGCCGAGTTTAACATGGAAGCATTGTACTTCTTTCCGGATTCTTTCAGCAATACGGAAATTTCCAACGGGCTGGGTATTTGTTGCAAGATGTCGCCAATAACGGCTTCGGAGATTGTGGGCCCTTCAGGTTTGCCTGTGTCCAGTGTTTCAAGGAAAGCCTGTTCATCAGATTTTTTATCTGAACCACACGCTGCCAAAAGCACGGCTATCAGCCCAAATTTCACAATTTTCATAGATTCAAAATTATGAGTTTACAAAGTTAACAATTCACCATTCCTGACCAAAAAGGTACAAGGATGCTATTTTTTCTTTGGCAAGTTAACCTTGCCAAACAGGTCAATAAATTTCCTGAGCCATTCAAAATATAACGTAACATAGAACCCTACAGCCATCAGCCAAATTACAACTATGTTAAACCAGTAGGTGTCCCACGAGGTGTTGAATAAATTTTTGGTAGGCGCAAAAAAGTGCGCCCGGTAATTCAATGCTCCTGTATTTCGGGGCTCTAAAAACACGGGGTTGATTTGCTGGATCAAAGCACCATTATACTCCAATATCCGGTTTTTGGTCGATACATTTTTTACAAGGTCGGCCAGGCTTTCGTTGTAATAACGGTTTTTATAATCGTTAAGGCTATAGGGCTTATTTTTATCGTTCTCCATCTTGTAAATCAACTGCTCGCGTGCAGCCACGGCCTTATTGTATACATCCTGATAAAAGCGTTTGTACGCCAACAGGAATTCCTCCAATTGTGTGTCAAATTCCTTGGTATAACTTTCAATCGTCCAAGGTTTTTCCCAATCTATGTTTTCAAGCCCGCGTTTAAAATAATCATCCTTCAAGCTCTTGCGGATAATTTCAAGGTCTTTTTGTGCGGCTTGCCGGGTGGAATCATTTTTTGTTTGAATGTTTTCGGCTATTGATTTTCTTTTTTTCTCTAATTCATCAATCAGAAATGAGGACCTGAAATCGGCCTGCGATTCAAATTTCTCATAATCATAAAAAGGCTTTTCGTAGGAGTTGCTTTTGAAGTTGTAAACGGCCAGCGCTTCAAACGCCCAACGCGAGGCCATAAAGTCGGCCACCAGCGGAACTTTTCCCTTTGTGCTGATCAAATCATTTAGTTTATCGAACCTGAAAAGCAGACCGCTCAAAATCATTTGCGGAATGAGCAGCAGGGGAATCATTACGTATACAGTAACTGCTGAATTGAAAGCGGATGAGATGTTGAGCCCCAAAATATTAGTCATGCATGATACTGTGAAAAGTGCAAACCAGAAGGGCAGGATCATACGCCACTCGATTTCCAGTATTAAATGCCCAACCAGTACAAACATTAGGGTTTGGATGGCTGACAATGTAAACAAAATGGAAATTTTAGAGACGAGGTAGCTGTTCCAACTCAGGTTCAGGAATGATTCGCGTTTAAGGATTTTACGGTCGCGGATAATTTCCTCGGCACTTACCGTTAGTCCCATAAACAGGGCTACAATAATGCTCATCAGTATAAAGGCAGGGAAATTGTCGTTAAACCGGAACATGTATTCCTTTCCACCGGGTGCACTTTTGTATTTGATGATAACCGCCAGTATAAACGCCAGTAGCGGTGCTTCCAGCAAATTGATGAGCAGGTATTGCTTATTGCTTAGCTTGGCCAGGGTATCGCGTGTTGCAAAGATGAACGACTGTTTGATTTTGGAAGGGAGGGTTAAAGAGCCGGGTGGTTCTTCTCTTACATCTTCCACCTTCGCCAACCGGAAACGTTCCTTGTACCAGTCGTGCCATTGTACAGGGGTGATTTTCCGTTTGTTTGTTGGCTGGCCGTATTCGTCAACCACTTTGGCTTCAATAATATTGAAGATTTGTTCGGGGTTTACGTTACCACAGGTTTCACATTGCCCGCGATTGCTGTCTACCTGAAGTGTGGATCGTTTAAAATAGGTTACAGCTTCTACCGGTGGCCCATAATAGGCAGGGTATCCTCCTGTATCCATAATGATCATCTTGTCAAACATCTTATAGATGTCGGATGAAGGCTGGTGGATTACGACAAAGATCAACTTGCCTTTTAATGAAAGTTCCTTCAACAGGTCAATCACGTTTTCTGAGTCACGGGAAGACAATCCTGAGGTAGGCTCATCCAGAAAAAGTATAGCGGGCTCACGAATTAGTTCAAGGGCTATATTAAGCCGTTTACGCTGGCCACCGCTAATGGTTTTTTCAAGTGGGTTTCCTACTTTCAAGTCTTTACGCTGATCCAAGCCAAGGTTTTCCAATACTTCCATTACTCTTTGCTGTATTTGCTCTTCGGTAAAGTGGGCAAAGCAAAGCTTGGCATTGTAGTACAGGTTTTGGTAAACGGTAAGTTCTTCAATCAGCAGGTCATCTTGCGAAACATACCCGATAACCCCGTGTATCTTTTCTTTTTCTTCGTAGATATCAAATCCGTTGATGAGGATTTTTCCTTTTGTAGGCGGCACTAACCCCGCCAGCACGTTAAGCAGGGTTGTTTTTCCAGCACCGCTGGCGCCCATAATCCCGATAAGTTTGCCGGGACCTTCCGAAACGACTACATCGCGTAAGCCAATGGCCCCGTTAGGGAAGCGCAATTCTTCCACGGTAGCGTTAAAGGATAGTTTGGTGGTTTTTATTTCATCGTTGAAATCGGCCACCAAATCGCTGTAATACAAGGCATCTCCGGCCTGTGTTTTAATGGTACTTCCATGCGAAAACAGGTAGGCCCGGTTGGGTTGCATAATAAACCCGTTAAGCATGTTTGATTCTTCGCCTACGTATTTGGTGTAATACATATCAACGCTGCGAATGCGCATGAACACCAAGGTTCCTTCCAGGTGGGCATGGATATGCTTGTGGCCCTTATCATCGCCTGATTTTTCTTTTTTGTTCGCTAACAGGATATCCGCGAAGCTCAGTTTTTCGGGATCTTCGGCAGTGATGAAGTTCTCAATTAAATCGTACTCTTCCTTTTCGATGTTAAACACCGTAGATACGGTGTTGATGATTTCCATTCGTTGAGCGGAGAAGTTCTTGTCGATGGCAACCAACTCCAGCAACTTGATGAGTACAACTATTTTTTGTTTTTGTGTAAGGGTTTTGTTGATCTTTTTACAAATACCCAGTACCCGTACCGACTCTTTAACTGAGGTTAGCTTTTTACCGCCCTCTTCATCGGTTTTGCCGTACCCGGATTGTTCGTCATACTGGGCCAGGTATTCTTTTATAGTGTCCTGATCAAGTTCGGTCTGGAAAAAGTTGATCACATACTGGCGCTCATTGGCAGATACACCACCATCTTGCTTGGTGATGATTGCAAAAAGTTGCGTTAGCGCTTTGAGTATTTCTTCACTCATGGGTCAGGTTTAAAAAATATCGGTTACCTGTTTTATTTTTTAGTCCAGATAACCGATTGAAACACTTTCTGTTTTTTGGATCAGTAGGTTTTGAATTCGAACGGGATTTCCACCAGTTCGGAAAACTCCTGTCCGGCTTCTTCCATGTCTTCATCGTCTTCGTGATAATACCACAAAATTTTCATGCCCTTTATGTCTTCCAAGGCAGAAAGTACATCCAAAATCAACTTTGACGATGCCGTGTTGAAGTATTCCAACTTAAAAACAAATTCGGTTGATGGGTTGGCATCACCGCCATAATTGCCAATCCACTCCAGTACAGGGCGGTAAAATTCAGCCGAATCTTCAGGCAGTGAGCGACCCGAGATTTCAAAAATTCCGTTTTTCTTATCAAGAATGATTTTAGGTGTATCTTCAGTTCCTTCTAGATTTAAGATTTCCATGGTGATAGTCAGTTATCGGTTAAGTTTTTTAGTCAATTATTATTCTTCTCCTCTTGGCACGTTAACCTTCAGGCAGAAAAAGCAATATTCGGCATTCATTTCAGGGAATGAGAACTCAAGCTTTTCGCCTGATTTACGGGCCATATCAACAAACCCAAGGCTTGCACCTCCTTTTTCGGAGATGGTTGTGTTTTTAATGATTTCCTTGTACAGATCTTTTAATCCGTCCTTATCCAATCCGTTAATATGCTCCAGCTTTTTTTGCAGGTTGGGGATGTTCACCTTTCGGATGGGGTTACCCGACATGATGGAGTAGCGGTTGGCCTCCCTGCCGATAAGGAATATGGCTGCATGACTGCGGGTTTCACCATCCACCAGTTCATCGCTGTGCTTTACAATATTTTGTAAGGCCTCAACCATTACGTTAAATACCTTCCGTTTGGTACTTGATCCTTCACCGGAAGAGTCAAGATTCCGCTCCGCCATGGCCAGTATGGATTTTGTTGTTTCCTGGGTGAAGTCGCCCTGGTACACCAGAATCAGTTTTTCTGACATCATGGTACGGTGCAGTTCGTAAATGAAGTTCATGTCGTTTGTTATGATTTGGGTTTCGAATTTATTAAGATTTGGGTCAATATCATGATTTAAATAGCTCTAAATGAGTGTTTTTCATACATGGGTTAAAACTTGATTCCGATCAGCAGCACATCATCCGTTTGCTTGGTTTCACCCCGCCAGCTTTCCCACTCATGGTCAAACGTTTTGGCGGCTTCCTGCATAGGTAATTTATGTACTTGTTCAATAATTTCGCGCACCCGCTTAGGCCCGAACTTCCGCCCTTCCGGGCCACCAAACTGATCGGGGTATCCATCGGAACTGAAGTAAATCGAATCGCCTTTTTTCAGGGTTAGTTTCGTGTTGGTGAAGTTAGTTTGATTCTTGAAGATACCTCCGCCAATCGGGAATTTATTCCCTTTAATTTCTTCCATTGCCCCGTTGCGCATAATGTACAATGGACGGTGTGCCCCGGCATACTCAACTTCCCGGCTGTCCATGTTCACTTTGCAAAGGGCTATGTCCATACCATCTTTGGTTGAGGCGTCTTCATCCTGGCGCAGGGTTTTAGTCACCCCTTCATCCAGCAAGTCGAGAATAACACCGGGGTCGGTAACCTTACGGCTGCGAACAATATCGTTGAGCAGGAAGTAACCGATTAACGACAATAATGCGCCAGGCACGCCATGGCCTGTGCAGTCTACCGCGGCAATGTAAATATCATTTTTAACCTGCATGTACCAAGGGAAGTCACCGCTTACCACATCGCGCGGCTTATATAATATAAAGGAGTCGGGCAGCGATTTGTTGATAACGCGTGAGTTGGGCAGGATAGCCGTTTGGATACGCTTGGCGTAGTTGATACTCTCGGTTATCTTTTTGTTTTTATTTTGTATTTCCAACTCGATCATCTTGCGTTCGGTAATATCGTGCGATACCACCAGTACCGACTCAAGTTTGTTGGACTCATCAAATTCCGGAATTGCATTAACCTGCATTACACGGTTGCCCAGTTCTGACGGGAAATCCATTTCGGTGGCCACCGTTTCGTTGGAGGCATTCACCTGCTCCACAATCCTTAGCCACCCTTCCAGGATGGAGTTGTCGAGTTCTGCCTCGCGGAATTTTTTGTTCAGGTAATCAGCCGGCCGTTTGCCCGTGTACGATTCAATTACCGGGTTGATGTAGGAAATAGCCTCACCTTCCAAACGAGTAATCAAGTCGGGCGAGTTTTCAGAAAGGGCTTGCATTTTACTGCGCATGCGTTGTTCCTGCTCGGCCCTTCTGCGTTCGGTAATGTCGCGGGCATTAAGGATATAACCGTGAATGGCCGGGTTCGACATACAGTTGGTTCCCGTGGCCTCAATCCAGATGTAGCTACCGTCTTTGGTTTTGTACTCGTATTGAACCGTTACTTTTTCATCCGGGTTTTCCTTCATCCGGGCGAACAAGCTTTGGTACACGTCTTTGTAATCGGCATGTACTTTCTCAAAGTCGCTACGGCCTATCATTTCTTTTTGGCCATACCCAAGAATGGTTTCAACTGAGGGTGAGATGTACCGTATGGTTTCATCTTCCTCATAAATGGTAATAACCTCAGAGGCATTTTCCAGCAGCAGTTGCATACGCTTTTGCGTGCGGTTAACTTCTTCCACCTGGTGCTCAAGTTGCGTGTTGGTGCGCTCCAGTTCTTCTTGCGTAGCCTGCATCTCTTCGGCATTCTGGCGCAAAACTTCCTGCTTTTCTTTAAGTTCGTTGCTCATGGCCTGCGACTCTTCAAGCAGTTTGCGTGTGCGCTCGTTTACTTTAATGTTGAAGATGGTGCGGGCGAGTATCAAGCTCAGTTCCTGCACAAATTTTACCTGCGAGGGATCAAACTTTTTCAGGGCTGCGTATTCCAAAACGCCATACACTTCTTCATTGGTGATCAAAGGCACAATGAGTATGCAGGTTGGACGCTGATCGCCCAGAATACCCGAGGTAAGCGTTACATAATCATCGGGGATTTCGGTTCGGAGAATCGTGTCTTTTTCAACAGCGGCCTGGCCCACCAAACCTTCGGCAAACCTGAATTTAGATTGCAGGTATTTTTTTCGCCCATAGGCAAAACTTGCACGCATTTCGATGATGGGTTCGCGGCCTTCATCGTCAACCACATAAAATGCGCCTTGTACCGCCCCGATTTTATCAAGTATAAATTTTACCACATCATCGCTTAGCGAATCGATGGAATCGTGAAGCCTTAGCATTTCGCTTATTTCGGCAACCCCACGTACAATCCAGTTGCGCTCGGTATCCCTGCGTTCATTATCCACCAGGTTTTTGCGCATGTTCAGTAACGACATGCCCAGCAAGTCGTTTTCTCCGGCCGGGGTAAACTCCGTATCGAACTTGCCTTCGCCAATACGCTGGGCGAAATCGGCATTTCTTTTTAGTGATTGGGTAAGTTCATTGATTTTGCCAGACATTTTACCGAATTCATCGCGGTTACTGTCATCTATTTTTTCGGGCAGTACACCTTCGGCAATCATACCCAGCGCGGTGGTCATGGTATTGATAGGGCGCAACAGCGTACGGGAGTATAGTATACCGGCCGCAATGGCCAGTAAGGCTATGCATAACCCAACGGTGAGGAAAATCTTTGTCAGCCCGGCAGCATCGCCCGATGCTTCGCTCAAATCCATTTTACCAACCAAGGCCCATCCCGGTTGATTGAGTTTATACCACACCTGTAATACTTCGGCATTGCGGTAATCGATGCCCTCGGCATTTCCCTCTTTATTCTCAAGCGCGTTACGGAAGGCAGAAACCAGCTTATCTGAATAATCGAATAATTTAATAGCTGCATCAGGTTCGGCCCGCAACGGGCTTACGAGCAGGATTTTGTTGTTTGCCTCATCTTTGCGTGCCACGATTACTTCGCCCGTATTTCCCAGGCCAGCATAATTAATGAGCGGTTTAAATGTATCGTTTAGGACCACCTTGGCAACCAAAAAACCATTGCCTGGTGCGGGCGCAAAAACATAAAGAAAATATTGAGAATCTCTTTTGAATACCGTGCTGAAATGAACACCCCGGGAGCCATTTGAAAAGCTGGTTCCATCCGGATCTTGGAATACCCGGCTCTCCAGGTTTTCATCGGTTGTTTCCAAAATGGAGCCATTGGAGGATAACAAGTATAGTTCGGAAAATCCGTAAACGCTTTTTTGTGTGCCCAGGTAATCGGCTATTGCTTCATTGGTAAGACCTGCTTGTACGGTGGCTATGGCTTTGGCCGTAGTGGTAAAAAAAAGATTTATATGCTCGGCTTTTGTTTCGGCAATGGCGTTTAGGCCGTAGATGTATTTTTCGCTGGTGGCTTTTTTGTTGAAGTCGAACGTAAACAAACTAATACTGCCTACCGCTACAACCGAAAGCAGGAGTACGAGTATTGTAATTTTAGAAGTGATGTCGAGATCGTTATACAATTTATACATAGTCTGCTTCCCGCTTAATTTTTAGAACTTAGTTTATCGGCCAAAACCTGGGCTGCTTGTTCGGCAAATTTTTGTTTGGTATTGTCGAAAGAAGAGAATGATGCCAGTTCGAAAACGCCCAATACTTCATTTTCTTTTTTAATGGGCACCACCAGTAAATAACGTGGCGAGGAGCTCCCCAGGCCGGAGATGATATTGATGTACCCTTCGGGTATTTCATCCAGGTTAATGATTTTGCCATCTGCCGCTACCTGGCCGATAAGGCCATCGCCCAAATCGAATTGAATGGTTTTTCCCTCTTCCAATATAAAGGCATATCCATCCGTAAAGTTTACCGTGATGAGGTCATCGTTTTTCACAACCTGGTAAATAGCGCCCTGGCCAACCTGCAGAACTTTGCCAATGGTTTGAAGGCCTTTATGTAAAATATCAGTTGTTTTTTTTGCTTCTTTTAATGCGGAATGAACAAGCCCTATGTTATACGATGTGGCTTGGGCTGTCTGGGCATTTTCTTCATCTTTATTGCTGACTACACGATCGCGTATTACCACCAGTTCTTTTTTATACTCCAATGCAAAAATCAATGCAGCGGCACCAAGCATAAAAGTTGCTGCAATAACGATGTACAGCGGAATCAAACGGTAAAAACCATCGGTGAGGTAAAGGGTTGAAGGTATCCGGTATAAAAAGTAAACGGAAAACAAAATGCCCAGGAAAAACAGAGCTGTTAACACGTGGCTGCTGCGAAGTTTATCTTTAACGATCTGCATCATCGGTATTGCTTATCAAGTTCTTTGAAAAATTCTACTATCTGGTCAACCTTCAACACGTGGTCGATGGTTGTTACGGCCATAGCTGATTTGGGCATGGTTTCGATCATACACTCGGCAGGATCCTGCACGATGGTTAACCCGCCACGGTCTTTAATATATTTCATTCCCAGGGCACCATCGCGATTGGCGCCCGAAAGTAAAATACCAATCAGTTTGTCTTTAAAAACATAAGCGCACGAGCCAAGGGTAATGTCAATAGCAGGCCGCGAATTGTTCATCATTTCTTCTGTCGACAAGGCAAAGTGGTTGCCCAACTCTACCGACAAATGGTAGTTGGCCGGGGCCAGGTACACGCCCCCCTTTTTTATAGGTTCTTTGTCATCAGGTTCAACCACAGGCACCACACTTTTTAACGATAACGCTTCAATAAACCCATGCCGCACATGCTTAAGCCGGTGCAAGGCCATGATAATCGGAAGCGGAAAGCCTTTGGGCAGTTGGGCAAGGATTTTAACAACCCCTTGAAAACTGCCGGCTGATCCTCCGATAACAACGGCTTTGTAGCTGTTATTTAGTGTAAACATGCTCATCCGGATCAACCTAGTCTTTTATCTTTTTATAAATTTTTTCTTCGTTGTTAACCACTATAAACCGGTTGGCGTAGTCGCACCAGATCAGCGATTCTTTTGACCCGATGGCCAGGTACCCGTATTTGAACAAGCTTTCGTGAAATTTTTTCAACACTTCATTCTGCAGTGTTTGATTGAAATAAATCATCACGTTTCGGCACAGTATCAAATCAAATTTGTTGAAGGGTTCGCCCAACACCAGGTCCTGTTTGCGGAAGTTTACATTGGCGAGAAGTTCTTTGTTGAAAACGGCCATACCGTTTTCTTCCTTGTAATAGTCGGTTAATGCACCGGCACCCTGAAAACGGATGTAGTTCTTCTCGTTGAGCTCCATGTTTTTTATGGGGTAAGTAGCCATTTTGGCCCGCTCCATAATGTTCACATCCAGGTCGGTGGCGTATAACTGCACATTGTTCAATATGCCCATCTCTTTCAACAAGATGGCCATGGAAAGTACCTCCTCTCCGGAGGAGCAGCCTGCGTGCCATATTTTGAATTGCTTGTGGTTAAGCAATATGGCGGGTATTATTTCTTCCCGCATTACCCTCCAAAAGCTTGGGTCGCGGAACATCTCGGTAACGTTTACCGTCAATTCGTCCAAAAACTCATTAATAAATAAAGGGGAGTCGTTAAGCTTTTTGACCAGGCCGTCAACGGTTAGCTTTTTAAGCTCTAGTATGCGCTGTACCCTGCGCTTGAACGATGACATGGCATAATTCCGGAAGTCATAATTGTACTTCTGGTAAATAAGCTCCGAAATCCTTTTCAGGTCGACTATGTCAATGTCCTGCATGAGAGTTGGTTCTTTTTTCTAAATACTGGCCTCAAAAATAGATCATGGCAAACGCCATTCAGGCCTAATTCTATGCAAAATATTACATGAGTTAAATACAGTGGCACCAAATCGATTTTAATTCATGAAGTAAAAACCAGTTTATTGTTTTGAGAAGGCTTAAAACCCCAAAAAGGCCATTTTTTGACCTAATAAGCCTGATTTTAGGGTTTAAAAACCAGCCTCTTGATTAGCCTGATTATTTTTTGGGATGAGCTTCAAGGTTATCTTTTGTGAAACTGAAGGGTAAAAGCGATGCTGCCGAAGGGGCAATAACCCATGAATTGTCGCTGACCTGCATAACAATGGCCAATGGCTTTTTTTGATTCGTTTCAAATTCAAGCATAACCTGCCGGCAAGGCCCGCACGAGGTAGCCGGTAAAAGTTCTTTGCCGCCTTTCTTTTTGGCTACTACGGCCATCTTCAAAATCCGCTTATCGGGGTGTTGCGCTGCTGCAGCAAAAAGGGCAACACGTTCGGCACACATGCCCGATGGGTATGCGGCATTTTCATAATTGGCTCCTGTTATTACCGTGCCGTCTTCCAGGATAAGGGCGGCACCTACCGTAAACTTCGAATAGGGTGCATGTGCATGGTTGGCTGCATCTTTCGCTTTATGGGCCAGGTATTTCGATTCCTGGTCCAGGTCATCGAAATTTTTAAAGAAACTAAATTCGCTCATGGCTGAGAGGTTAGGTTAGTAAGTTAAAAATTTTCGGTCGGTAATTCTACAAACCCCGTATTTCGGCTACTTTGCCGGGTATGAAAACCATTCTTGTTTTAGGCGCGGGACGGTCGTCATCATCGCTTATCGATTACCTGATTGCTACAGCAAATAAATTCTCATGGAAAATTATCGTGGGTGATGCTTCTCTTGATGCTGCCCGCTCACGCATCAGGGATTCGTCCTGTGCCACAGCCGTAGCATTTACTGTTGAGCAGCAAGAAACGAGTGATGACGCAATTGCTGCTTCAGATGTTGTTATATCCTTGTTGCCTCCCCATTATCATGTTACTGTGGCACGCCTGTGCCTGAGTAAAGGCAAACACTTGATTACCGCCAGCTATGTTTCGGATGAAATGAAAAGTTTGGATGGTGAGGCGCGATCCAGGAACCTGATTTTTTTAAATGAGTGTGGATTAGATCCGGGCATTGACCATATGAGTGCGATGCAAATTATCGATACCCTTCAGGCACAAGGTGGGAAAATTGTTTCGTTTGAGTCGTTTACCGGTGGTTTGATTGCGCCTGAAACGGATCCTGAAAATCCCTGGCGGTATAAGTTCACCTGGAACCCGCGCAACGTGGTTATGGCCGGGCAAGGCACAGCAAAATTTTTACACGAAGGAAAAGTTAAGTACATACCGTATCAGCAACTCTTTAAAAGGATAAATCACATTACTGTTCACGGGCACGGTGCATTTGAGGGTTATGCCAACCGCGACTCTTTAAAATACATAGAAACCTACCGGTTGAAAGGTATACAAACGTTGCTTCGGGGTACGCTTCGCGACCACGGCTTTTGTCCTACATGGAATGTGCTGGTGCAGTTGGGTTGCTGCGATGACACCTATACTATAGATGGTATAGAGCATATGACGCACCGCGATTTCATGGATGTATTTCTGGACGGTAGCAGGACTGAGGCTATTGAAGACAGGGTTATCAAACAATTTGACCTCTTGCCTGATGGCCCTGAAATGAGGCGCTTAACCTGGTCCGGGTTTTTTACCACTGAAAAGGTAGGCCTTAAAAATGGAACACCGGCACAAGTACTTGAGCATATTTTAAACAAACGGTGGGCATTAGCAACTGGCGATAAGGACATGATCGTGATGATCCATCGGTTTGTCATAGATTTTTCGGGCAAGTCAAAAACCCTGCAGGCTTCTTTGGTAGTAAAAGGTGAAGATGCAGTAAACACGGCCATGGCTAAAACGGTAGGTTTGCCCCTGGGCATTGCAGCCAAACTTTTATTGCAGGATAAAATAACCCTTCGAGGGGTTGTTATTCCAACCGAGGCAGAACTCTATAACCCGATATTGAACGAGCTTAAAACCCTGGGCATTGAAATGATTGAACATTAGCGGTTGTAGGCAACCAGCCCGCTAAGCGGTAAGGAAATAAAAAAAGCTGCTGCCCATAACGGTTGGTTTGTAAGGGCATAAAATACGGTTACCAGTATGGCATAATTCATTGGAACAAGGAAAATACCCAAGGCCACTTTTACAGAACCAACAAACTGATCATCCTTTATTTTTTTGGTCACCATCCAGTTGATGATAAGTGCAGGGAGAAGATGAACAAGCTTTCCGTAAGGAACCAACGGATTGAGCCAATGGAAAAGCGAAGGTTTGCGAGCGGCATTTCCTGCGTTTTCCTTTTTCCAGTTAGCCATGAGGTGCCGGTCGGCTTCCAGTTGTTCAACCAGGTCGGTTTTATATTGCCGGTTGTGGATGAGAAAACTTTTTCGCTCCGGATAATCTTCATCAAAAGGAATGGTAAGGATCAGTGAGCGAAGTTTCTCACCAGTGTGTTTTGAAAGTGCTGTTAATTTTTCACGGCTATCCTGAAAAGATCCGGTAATTTCCTTAACAGAGATAGGATTGCCATACGAAACCAACACACGCGACCGAAAATCCTGGTGGTTTTCGTAATGATAACCCACGGGTATGATAGAAATATCCTTGCCGGTTTGCTCGGTGTATTGAAGCGCCATGTGTGCAAACCCGCGTTGCAGTTCGCGGGTTGTCCAGGGTTGGTTGTGGTTTCCTTCGGCAAAAATTAAAATACACTCACCGTCTTTAAGCAGGTTAATGCATTCATTCATCATCCGGTCGTTCTTGCGCATGGCTTCATGCCCATCGCGAAAGCGAAACAAGGGCTTTATGCGGAGGAAGGTAAGCAGTTTAATGGCCAGTGGATTTTTAAATACATCGCCCCGTGCAATAAACCAAGGGTTTCGTTTTGTGCCACACACTACAAGCAAAGCATCTAAAAATGCGTTTTGATGGTTAGGCACCAGAATACAAGGGCCATCTGCCGGCATATTGTGCGTGTTAACGGATTGCCATTTTTTGAAGTAAATCCTAAGGCCAACAGTTACATATTTTTTTAGCAGGAAGTAGCGCCAGGAAGGAGTCATGTCAGTTGATGAATACTTTTACGTTGAAAAATATAGGCAACGGTAAACCCACTGATGAGGTGCCACACCCCCCACCAGGCAGCAATTAGCGCCATGTATCCGTTTCCATTAAAAAATGTAAAAATTAAAACAAGTGCCAAGCCCGAGTTTTGAATGCCTGTTTCAATGGCCACCGTTCGGTGCATATCGTTTCTGTTTTTGAGGAGGTAACTAAGGGTATAACCACCGGCAAGCGCCAATCCGTTATGGAGCATGACCAACCAAAAAATGAGCATGATGTATTCTTTGAACACCATGGCATTGGTGTAAAGTGTTACCACAATAAAGCTGATAAGGATTAGAATAGAGGTAACCCTTACAGGCTTGGAAATTTTTTCGGCTGCATTAGGAAAGCGATTGTTGAAAAGCATACCCAATAGGAGTGGCAACAGCAAAATGCCAATCATGTTCAGGAACAAATCCAGAAATTGAATTTCAAGTTGGCGCAACTGCGAAGAAAGCCCGGGTACAAACGATGCCCACAATAGGAAACTGGCAGGTGTTATAACAAAGGCCAGCAGTGAGGTAAAAGCAGTAAGCGTTACCGAAAGTGCAACATTGCCGCGCGAAATCATGGTGTAGAAGTTGGAAACATTGCCGCCCGGGCACGCGGCCACCAGTATCATGCCCAACGCAATCCAGGGAGATGGGGTAAGGATAATGATGAGCAAATAAGTTAATAGCGGTAGTAAAAGGTATTGTGATGCAAGTCCGGTGAACAAAGCTTTTTTCTGATGGCGAAGCTGGTAGAAATGCTGCGGCTTGATGGAGAGCGCAACGCCAAACATGATAATGGCCAGGCAAACATTTAATGCCTGTAGCGAACCTGGTGAAAAGTTTATTTTGGGCTCCAATGCATCGGTTTAACCGTTCAAGATAAGAAGCAAAAATGAAATGCCAAGATGGCCTTACTCTGGGGCTTTGTCGCGGTTATTTTCGTACCAGGTATCGGTATAAAGTAAAGGGCCTTGTGCAGCGGTTACGGCAAGCCCATCGCAACGTTCATTTTCCGGGTGGCCTGCATGGCCCTTTACCCAAATGAATTTTGGTTTATGTTTATGATACAGCGGGATAAAGCGTTTCCATAAATCAGCATTTGCTTTTTTGGCAAAGTTTTTCTTCTGCCAATTCCATATCCAGCCTTTTTCAACGGCCTCTACCACATATTTTGAATCGGAATATATTGAAACGGGTATACCTTCTTTCTTTATGGCTTCCAATCCGGCAATCACGGCCAGCAATTCCATGCGGTTATTGGTGGTTAGCCTGAACCCAGCCGAAAGTTCTTTAACGTGGTGGTTGAATTTCATCACCACGCCATAACCCCCGGGGCCGGGGTTTCCTTGTGCTGCGCCATCGGTGTAGATGCGGATCATCCGAAGGAAACATTGTCCTTGAAAATCTTAACGGCAATGGCCAGCAGTATTACACCAAACACCCTGCGTAAAACTGAGAACACCGACTTGCCAAGTTTTCGTTCCAGCCATGATGATGAGCGCAACACAAGGTAAACGAAAACCAGGTTTACCAGGATACCGATAAGCACGTTGGTTTGTTCATAAACAGCACGAAGGGAAAGTATGGTTGTTAAAGTACCGGCACCTGCAATAAGGGGAAAAGCCAGGGGCACCACCGATCCCGAACCTTTTGCTTCAGGGTCATCGCGGATCAGGGTTATGCCCAGTATCATCTCCATGGCAACAATAAAAATCACGATGGAGCCGGCCACAGCAAAAGACGCAACATCAAGGCCGAATAATTTAAGGATAGATTGCCCAAGAAAAAGAAAACCCACCATAAGTACCGCTGAAATAATGGTGGCTTTTTCGGCATGTATCCTTCCTTCGCGTTTTTTAATGATGATGATGAAGGGTATCGATCCGATGATATCAATAACGGAAAAGAGGATGAGTGTTACAGAAAAAATTTCTTTCAGGTTGGCCATAGGTTTAAACGAAACCACAAAACTAAAATAAAAAAGCCGGACTTGTGATCCGGCTGCTCAAACTTTGTTGTTGCAAATTATCTTCCTAAGGGTATACCAATAGTAAATTGAAGAACACGATTCTTAGAAGTTTGTTCTTCAAATAAATCGGATAATCCGATTCCGTATCTAATATCAATCATAACTTTATTGGCAATGGTTACTCCGCCACCTACCTGTACACCAAAGTCGATGGCATTATCTATATAAAGGTCATCGCTTTCATTAAATTCAGGTTCATTACCAAATTTAATCTTGCCTTTTTCTGATTCAGTATAAATATCACCGAAATAATTCTCGCGATAATCATATTTATATTTTCCACCAAAACCATAACCTATTGATGGACCTGCATTAATGTGGAATTTTAATGCATCTGGCCCTAATGAAACCTTTAGTAAAACAGGTAGTTCAATATAGTTGGTTGTAACATCATAATTCTCGGATTCTGAATAATCTTGTTCCTCATAGGTGTAACCAAATTTTGTTCCTTTTTGAATGAACAATAGTTCAGGTTGAACACTGAAAATACCGAGGTTTAATGAATAGGCAAGACCTGCTGAAAAACCGATTATACTGGTTGCGCTGTATTCACTGTCATCAAAGTTGATAGTCGATAAGGTAATTCCTGCTTTAGGAATGAACTGGGCATAAGTAAATATGCCCGAGCACAAAAAAGCAATTAATAGGACGTTCTTTTTCATTATGATAAGGGTTTAGTCAACCTTAACATACATCTTTATTTCGACTAAATCAATTGTCAGACAAAATGTTTTCTAAATCAAAACAGATTTAACGGGACACCAAGGCTAATTGCAATAACGCGATTCTTGAAGTCTGTATCATTGATCAGGTTGGTAACGCCCGTTGTGTAGCGTACATCAATATTTACTTTCCCGAAAAGCAGTGCGCCCGCGCCAACCTGTATCCCTGCATCTATACGGTTATCGATATAAACATTATTGCCATCGTAATCAGTTGGTTTATCGGCAAATTTTATTTTACTGTTTACATCTTCGTTAAGGGGTAAGCCACCAAATGTACTTCGGAATTTGTAGGTTCCTCCAAGCCCTAAGGCTACGGAAGGGCCGGCATTAACATAAAATTTTGTAACACCACCAAACTTCAATTTTACCAGTACAGGTACTTCCAGGTAGTTAAGTTTATATTCTGAGTTTAGTTTGTACTCGTAACCATCCGGATAGTCAACTTCACTAACGTTCATTCCTTTCTGCACAAAATTGATTTCGGGCACCACACTAAAGCGATCGTTAATGAATATATCGTAACCAACACCGGCTGTAAAACCAACCATAGGTTGCTGGGTACTCGTTTGGGCAAAATCAGCGTTGGGCCTGTATGATGATCCGGAGAGGGTAACCCCGGCACGAGGTGTTAGGTTTGGGCAAAAGCAGTGGTAATGGCCAGCAACAAGCCTGCTGTTAGCGTTAACTTTTTCATGTGGATTAAAACGGTTTGAATATGAGCCGTTGAACGAACCGGATACAAAGCGGTTTAGTAAAATGTTAAATAAAATTTTTTTGTAACCTTAACCGGATGGTGTTCGTTTTCTTCAGGCGCATGCTATGCGCTTAAATAAAATCGTGCAGAAAATCCATGAGGTGGGCAATCTCCTTGCGTTGTATAGCGGGGAAATTGGCAATGCGAAAGGTTGTACTTTTTAAATTGCCATAACCATTGCCCAGCAGCATGCCTGCTTTTTTTGCCTGGGCTTTTACGTTTTCAATAACTACAGGTTTTGCTTCTATGGTTAGTACAGTTTGCGAGCGCACTGTTTTGTTATTTATCAGCAGGTTCAATTGTTCACTCTTTTTGTCAAAAAAAGCTTCCCATTTTTTATAACGGCTAATAATCGTTTTGTTAATGCTATCGATGGGCTTAACCGATTCCATAACCCGCATCAGTAAATATATGGCTAACACATTCGGGGTATAGGATGTCTGCCAACGCTTCATCATGTCATCCAAAAGCAAAACGCTGTTGTAATGTTGCCGGTTGTTTATGGATTGGGCGCGTTCGATGGCCTGTGGTGAACAGATGAGTATTCCTAACCCTGCAGGCAATCCAAAGCATTTCTGAACAGACGCAAACCAAATGTCGGCCGAGAAAAAATTTAACCTGACACCACCCATCGATGAAGTGGCATCTACGGCCAACAAGCTGTCTGGATTATTTTTTCGGATGGATTGGATAGTTTCATTTTTTACCTGTGTCCCGTTTGAAGTTTCATTCTGTGTTAAACATATAACACCTGTTGTGTTAAAAATTAATTTACCGGGTACCAGGGCTTCTTCACGATGGAACACAAGTGATTTGGCATCGGGCTTTAATTTTTTCGTATACTGAAACCATTTTTCGCCAAAAGCGCCATTGTAAATATGGATGGATTCTTTTTGGGTTAGCGACTGTGCTATAATCTCCCAACATTCGGTTGCAGACGATACAAAGTAAATGGTGTATTCAACCGGGATGTTCAGTTTTTCCTTTAGCAAAGCAACTGTTCTTTTCGAAATACCCACAAACTCATCGCTTCGGTGATTGATGCTCATAATCCCTTGCGCGTAGGCATCTTTTACGTACTGCGGTACTTTAGTGTAAACACGTGAAGGGCCTGGATAAAAGGACACCATACAAAATGTTGGGTTTAATTTTTCTGGTTCACGATGTGCTGGATCGCAAGGTCGTAGCTCTTCAGGCCAAACCCTGAAATGAGCCCAACGCATTTGGAAGTAATCAGGTTTTTATGCCGGAACTCCTCCCGGGCATAAATATTGGATATGTGCACTTCCGTTACCGGGGTTTTTATGGCGGCAATGGCATCATGAAGGGCAACAGATGTGTGTGTGTAGGCCCCGGCATTTAAAACAATAGCGTTGAAATTAAAGCCAACTTCGTGAAGCTTGTTTATCAACTCACCTTCAATATTGGATTGAAAGTAGTGCAATTCGGCCTGTGGAAATTTGCGTTTCAATTCCTCGAAATAATTTTCAAAATCCCTGCTTCCGTAAATATCTTCTTCGCGTACGCCAAGCAGGTTTAAATTGGGGCCGTTAATGATCTGGATTTTCATAACCGAAAGATAGACAGTCTTTATGCAATAGTCCATTACCTTGCTTTGATATTGAACCCTGAATCTTCAATTTTGAATTATGTGGGACCTGCACATTAAACACTTTGGCCATTATTTGAAGCTTGAGCGTTCGCTATCGGAAAATTCTATTGCCGCCTATGTGCACGATGTGGAATTGCTTAAACAATACATTGAGCTGAACAAGCTTAAGGTTACCCCGTTAACCATTGCCCCAAAGCACTTGCAGTTGTTTCTTCAATATATTAATGAGTTGGGCATGAGTGCTTACAGTCAGGCCAGGATATTGTCGGGGATTAAGGGTTTTTATAAATACCTGATGTTTGAGGAGTTGATCGAAAAAGATCCAACCGAGTTAATTGAGGGGCCAAAGATCGGGCGCAAACTTCCTGATACGCTCAACGTTGCAGAAATTGAACAGTTGCTGGAGGCCATTGACCTGTCGAGGCCAGAGGGAGCCCGAAGCCGGGCAATGCTTGAGGTATTGTACAGTTCGGGTTTGCGTGTGTCGGAATTGGTTGAGTTGAAAATCAACAACATATATTTTGATGTTGGTTTTTTGCGTGTAATCGGCAAGGGTAACAAAGAACGGCTAGTGCCCCTTGGCCGCAGTGCCATGAAGCATTTAAAAATTTACCTGGAAGAAGTGCGGGTGCATATGCCTGTAAAAAAGGGATTTGAACCTTTTGTCTTTCTTAACCGGTTTGGCAAAAAAATATCCCGGGTTTCAGTATTCACCATGATCAAAGCATTAGCCGGGCAAATCGGGTTAAAGAAAACCATCAGTCCGCATACGTTCCGTCATTCTTTTGCCACCCATTTAATTGAAGGCGGTGCCGATTTGCGGGCTGTACAGGAAATGCTTGGGCATGAATCCATTACCACAACAGAAATCTATACCCACCTCGACAGGGATTACCTGCGGCAGGTTATCACGGAGTTTCATCCAAGAAGTTAAAAGCAGGCTACTGGTGTTTTTAATGTGAAGTATAACATAGGATACATTTTGATTTATCCTTAATTTCGGATTATGAACCCGCAGAAAGCATTAATGGTAAGTCTTTTTGTTTTTCTTTCGGCAAATCTTCTTTGTCAGGATTTCACCACCTCTACGGCCAGCGGGGTCGATCTGTTAAAATACGAAACGTTCACCGTTGTACGCGGGAGCGTAATTGCCAATGCCGATCAGCCGATCAATAAAGAGGCACTATATGAGGCCATAAAACCATCTATAATCAGGGAGTTGGAAATGCGTGGTTATAAATTTTTGGAAGACTCTACAGCCCAACTCACGGTTTCTTATGTTGTGGAAACCACCATCCGAATGGATGTGCAACGCCAGGGGCAAATCGGCCAGTTTGTGGTCACCAATCCATCGGGTGCAAACCAGGATCAGGGCTGGTCGAGAGAATTTACACAGGGTATGCTTATTTTAGAGATTGAAGACACCGCCCGCAAAACAGCGGTCTGGTCGGCCGAAGGTATGATGGACATTACCCGTACCCGGGGAAGCAACTTGTTAGATGCAGCTGTACGCAATGCCTTCCGAAAGTTTCCCGACAGAAACAAAAAGGTGAAAACGGGTAAACAACGAAAAAAGTAAGCTTAACGGTCGGATAAGTTATCCATAGCTATGGTTGCCGTTAACCGGGCAAGGGTTGCAAAAACCAACGGATGCCTGTATACTTGCTGACAATTTATTTTTTAGAACTTAAATAAGATCAACTAAATACAACTATGAAAAAGATCAGTTTGCTTTTTGTTTTCAGTCTACTTGCTTGTGCAGTGTCAATCGCCCAGGCCCCTCCGGGTAAAGGCGGAAAGCAATTTAATGCCGGCCTTGGTTTTTCAGGCTGGGGAGTACCGGTTTATGCCGGTGTGGACTTTGGTGTGCACGAAGATATTACCATCGGTCCCCGTGTATCTTACAGAAATTATAAATACCGCGCCTTAGGTGCCGACTGGAACCAGAGCTTATTCGTAATTGGCTTCAATGGCAATTATCACTTCAACAAGCTTCTGGACATGCCCAGCGAATGGAATTTATATGCCGGCCTTACTATCGGGTACTTGATCTGGTCGGATAATGAGTACTCCGGTGCACGTGCTTCAGGCCTTGGCTTGGATGGCCAGATTGGTGGCCGCTATTTCTTCTCCAATAAATTTGGTGTTAATCTCGAGTTTGGAGGTGGCAGCGGGACAGGAGGAGGAAGTTTTGGTATTACCGTGAAACTCTGATGTTATAGAGCATCTTTAGTATTGCATATAATGAACGCCAGGTAATGCACCTGGCGTTTTTTATTTTCTGGCCTATTGCATAATGTTGCAGCACTTGCCATTGCGTTTATGTATAAAGCTCTCATACGCCCTTTGCTTTTTTTGATGGATCCTGAGCGGGTACATCATTTGGTTTTTTCGCTTTTGCGATGGAAGGGATCTGTACCTGGATTTATACCCCTGTTGTCAGCGCTTTTCAGTTACCGGCACACCTCTCTTCAGCGTACCTTGTTCGGTATCACATTCAAAAATCCCATTGGCCTGGCAGCCGGCTTTGATAAAGATGCCAAACTCATTGACGAACTCGCCAGCTTTGGTTTTGGGTTTATTGAAATCGGAACATTAACGCCCAAGCCCCAACCCGGTAATGATAAGCCTCGATTGTTCAGGCTGCCTCAAGATCAGGCCCTGATTAACCGGATGGGGTTTAATAATGGAGGCGTGCTGGCAGCCGTGGAGCGACTACAGAAAAGAAAGTCGGATGTAATTGTTGGGGGTAACATCGGTAAAAACAAAAACACACCCAATGAAAAAGCGCTGGATGATTACGCCTATTGCATTGAAGCACTTTATCCGGTAGTGGATTATTTTGTCGTGAATGTTAGCTCACCGAATACACCGGGCTTACGCGACTTACAGGAAAAGGAACCCTTACGAAAGTTACTGACCTTTGTTAAAGCACAAGTGGCTGCCAAGCTTAACCCCAAACCCGTTTTATTAAAAATTGCACCTGACCTTACGGTTGAACAACTGGATGATGTGATTGAGATTTTGAAGGAGACCAATACCGATGGCATCATTGCCACCAACACTACCATATCACGTGAGCATTTAACAACACCGACTGACATAGTTCAAAAGATCGGGGCTGGTGGTTTGAGTGGAAAACCTTTAACACATCATTCAACCGAAGTCATCCGGTATCTGCGTAAACAGCTTGGACCTGATTTCCCCATTATTGGTGTAGGCGGAATAATGTCGGTGCAAGATGCGATCGATAAATTAAACGCAGGTGCTGATTTAATTCAGCTTTATACAGGCTTTGTGTATGAGGGGCCTGGGTTTGTGAAGAGAATAGTAAAGGCACTTGTAAAAAAATCTTCACATCATTAAAGTTTTGAAATTCTTGGAAGTCTACAATTACTCTTTTCTTCCATAACCGGAGTAATCACCATAGCCGGTATCCTGCAGCCATAAAATACGCGCTCCTTTTATGCAGGAGAAATAAGCATTATACAATTTTGGTTTGCCTTCCAGGTCTGAGAAATGAATTTGCCAGTTGTTGGGGTTGGTGAATTTTCCGGATGATTTAGCGTTTGAAAATTTTATACTCCCCACAAATCCACTGGCAACGCCTATCGACCAATTATAGGTACCATTGGCAAGAAACTCAAAAGTTTGCGAGGAAGAATGCGTATTCATTCCGGCATCTGCACCGGTATAGGCATTGACGTATTGAGTAAAACCACTGAAGTTGTTTGTCCATGTGCCGGTTAGGTCTGAAGCTGCTACGGCAAATTTGTTATAACCCTCAAACTTGTGCAATGGATTCCATGCTTCATTTTCAACATACCCATTAAGGGTAGTTATATCAAAGCCGGTAGCTTGCCCAAAGGCAGTAATGTTCGGTGCAATAAATTCCATCCATGGACTTCTATCGCGTTTAAAAAGTGCCACATATACCGTTTGCCCGGTTTTGTTGTCCGTAAGTGTTCCGGATATAAATGATCCCTGGATATAGGAAAGTGCACACTTTGCCACGAAATAATTTTGCAGGTTGCTATAGCGTGGTGCTACTAAGATATTCCAGGCAATGCGCTTCATTTCATTTGGATCGGATATGTATTCGTTGGTAGTGGGGTTAGGATAATGAATAAGAACCCGCACGTTGTTTTTTGTTACCTCCACCCAATCTTCGCGCACAGTGCTAACCCAGCCATCATCAAAGTTGATGGTGGTAAATTTATATCCTGAAGGAGGTGATGAAGCTGGGGATGCTGTAATTCTTTGTTCAGTACTTTCTTTTTGTGGAGTAGTTACGGGTACTGAATTAGCGGGTTGATCGTTTGATTTATTTTGCGGAGGAGTACTTTGTGAAATGACTGGTGTGGTATTGTTTTGGCCTGTCTTTATTCGCGATAAATAAAGTTGCGTGTCTCTTTTGTTGGATTCCAGATACATAAGCAGCGAGGAGTAATTTTTACTCAGCACCCAGTACCTGGTTTGGCCTGAAAGGGATGTAAGTTGCCAACCTGCTTGCTGAGCGGCAAGCTTTACCTGCTCTACTGTGCCTGACCCAACAGTTCCGACTAAAGTAAAAACTTCCACATCTTCCTCCAGGTTAATTTTATTTTCTTCCGCTGTCATGTCCAGTAATGTTTTGGCTGAGGCGGTTGCCAGGATGCGTTTGTCTTGTTTAGACCCAACGGGCAGTTCAATGCCGGCCATCTCAGATCGTGTAACTGGATTAACTTTTGATTGAGCAAATCCAGCGATAGCGATAATTAATAAACAATAAGCAAAAATTAGTCGCTTCATTGGGTAAAAATTTAGCTTAAGGGTTAGGATGTTTTTTAAGTTTATTTAGAAATCCGAAATCGTGCTCAGATCGTGAAACCGTAGCAAACGTGTTCGGATGCCAACGGTTATTTCATGTGCCGTATAGTTTAACCCCACCGACTTATCTGTAGGCAATTCAAAAATGTATCCCACCCGCAGCATATCGCCTAAATTAATTTTCATCATGGCGCCATAGGTATGCAAGCTTCGGGTAAACAAGCCTAACGTATAACTGTCGTCAGCATTCAGTGCGACACCAAAATCGGTATTCACCGGTGCACCTGCAGTGTATCGGGCCATTATAAAAGGTTTGAGTTTAAGGCGGTGTGAAAGTGTGAACAGGTACGAACCCATCCCATAAAACTGCTGGCTGTACAACACCACATCAATGTTATCGGATGTAGTGGTTTTTCCGTCCAGCATTTTCGGAACGGAAACACTCAGGTAAAATTTATCGGAGGAATAAATAATGCCGGCCCCAAAACTCGGGCTGAACTCACTGATGCTGCTTTGAAATTTCGGATCGTTTTTATCGATGGTCAGATCGTTGAAATCGTTACGGTAGTTAACCACACCAGCCTGCAGGCCAAACGATACACGACTGTTGTTTCGGAAGCTGATGTGGTAGCCGTACGAAACCAGGAACTCATTAGTTTTATTCGTACCGATCTTATCCTGAAGTATGGTTAGCCCAAGTCCCATGCGGTTATCGGCCAGGGCCATATGTCCGGAGGCATTCATGGTTACAGGGCTGCCATCCATACCGGCCCACTGCACACGATAGGCTGCCAATCCGGTCAGGTCTTTACTAAAGCCGGCATAAGCCGGGTTGATGATAAATGGATTAAAGATGTATTGCGAATACAATGGATCTTGCTGGGCTTGTATGGTTTTCAGAGTGATGAACATCAATAGGACAATCATCTGGAATGGCCTGATGTTGGTGCGGCAAGGCTGACAACCGCGATCATCAGCCTTGTGAGAGGGACCTAACCAAAACGCACCGAAAATGTGTTGAAATCTTTTCATGGCTATCGCATTAAGGTGATGAAACCGGTTAATGGTTTATTACCCGACAATTCAATTTTATAGAAATAGGTACCGGAGGGAAGTTCCGAGCCGTTTTTACTCAACCCGGTAAACACGCGGTCGATGTTGTTGTAATTTTCAATGTCAAACACCACATCGCCCCAGCGGTTAAATATCATCACGCGGTTTTGCGAAGCGCCCTCCACCACATCAATGTATTTGATAAACAGGAAATCGTTGTGGCCATCGCCATCGGGTGTAAGGCCGTTATACACTACTACGGCACCGACTACCTCTATGTCGATAACCTGTTGAACACAAAGTCCGGCAAGGTCGCACACTTCCAGCGTTATGCGGTCAGTGCCGGTAAATGGATTGCCGGTATAGTCAATTTTTAAAAAGTATGATGCATCAATAATTGCCGCTACTCCGCGCGCGGTAATGTTATTGATTACACGCAGGGTTGAGAAGTCAATGTTGTTATCCGGATCACTCACCAATGCGGTAAGGTCAACGTCCACTTTACCTTCAATTTGTGAAGCCAGCGGTGTTGGATTTACTGCCGGAGGGGCATTGGTTGGATTGCCGCCACCGCAAGGAGGCGTGAGGACAGTAACCACCACTGGGTCTGATGGCAAGCTTGGGCAGTTTGCACCGGTTGTTCTTATCGTAAGAAAGAACACACCGGTTTGTGTTACAGAAATAGTTTGTGTGGTAGCCCCATTCGACCATAGATATTCAAAACCATTTGGCCCGGTTAAATCAACTGAACCTGTTCCGCAAATGGTGGTATTGCCGGTAACTGTAATCACCGGTTTGGCAGGTGCAGGGATAACCGTTAATATAACGGCTTCGGATGCTTCGCTCTGGCATGTTCCATCGCCTACCTGTACGGTATAGCTTCCCGATTGTGTGGCCAGTATTTGTTGCGTGGCATCGGTTAGCGTAGCTCCGTCTTTTGACCATATATATTGAGCAAACCCTGATGGTGCAGAAAGAAATACCGAACTGCCCTGACAAATAGAGAGATTTCCCAAAGGGTTGATGGTGGGTTTAGCAATAGTGGTTACGGTGGCAGCGACCGTTACACGCGAGCTTTCACAATTCGTTCCCGGATCAAAAATGCTGACATAATAATTTTTGGAGGTGGTGAGTGAAGGAGTAATGAATGAAGATCCGGTAAATAAAAGGTTATTCAATATCGGGTCATCGTACCAACGGTACACTTGAGCGCCTGTGGCACCGGTAGCGTTAAGAGTAACGGTACCTTCGTTGCACCGGCTTACACCAGTAGCCGCAGGAGGGGCGGGTGGCGTGCAGGCCGATACCGTAAAGTTTGCTGTTTCCAGAAGGCTCCACACGCCCTGTGAATCTTTAATGCGGATGCTTAACGTATGGTTGCCGGTTGGTACACCGGTCATGTCCAACGCTACAAGTTGATTCAGATCAGTCGCAGGTACAATACCCGGTATGCGTGTACCAGTTCCTGTACCGTGTATGTTATCTATAAAATATTCGGCTGCTACGATCTGACGGTTGGAAAGTGAAGCCGTATTGAGCACATAGAACGTTTTTGTTTCGGCATGGCTCCACCGGTTTTTATTATCGCGGTAACGAAAGCCGATTTGATGGAAGCCGGGAGTAAGTGTTCCGGGTAGTGTAATCGGCACTGAATTGCTCTGAGGGTTTCCTGCCGTAATGGGTATGGAGGTATTGTTGCCCGGCCCCAGATCGGTATTGAAAAAATATTCCATACGTGTAATATTGGTTGCAGGGTCAGTAGTTACAGGCGGTATCACATAAAAACTATGCGCACTGGCATGTGTCCATCGGCCGCGGTCATCGCGAAAGCGAAAACTTATAAAGTGAAAACCTGGCGACAAAGAACCAATGTTTACATTCAGTGCAGGAATGTTTACAGCGTTGCCCGGGGTGAATGAAAAGGCTGTACCGTTTCCAAAGCCCGGGTCGGCATCAAAAAAGTATTCCGCGGTTACTAAGTTGTTCGAGGCGGGTATTACCGGTGTGATAAAAAACAATGTATGGTTGGGATGGCTCCACAGTCCGTTATTTTGTCGCAGCCTGAAACCCAGGGTGTGAAAGCCAATACTTAGCGCATTTGTATTGATTGTAAAATTGAAATTCACATTGGCCGATGGTGCTGAAACTGTTACAGATGTTCCGTTTCCGTTTCCTGGATCGGTGTCAATAAAATATTCAGCACGGTTAATGGTTTGGGTGAAAGCTGTTACACTGAGTAAGCAGCACAGAATAAAAAGTCCATAGTTCTTTAGTCCATAGTCCATAGTCGATTGTATGCTATGGACCATGGATCCTCGACTACTTACTAACAACCAATACCAATTTGGTTTCATTGCTTGAAGTCTGTTAATCACAGCGATCAATTATTCACTCTTCCTTGAACCTGCACATTCAGCGTACCGTTAGGTGCGATAGTGGCATTTTGAATGTTTACTGCCGTTACCTGTGGAATGGGCGGCATAGGAGCAGTATCAAAACCACTGCCTGCAGTTCCGCCAGAAGGGAAAGGATAGGTTCCACCATAAATACCTGCGTCTGTTCCATCTGTGCTGAAAGGTGCTTTACCTGGAGAGCCCGCTTGCAGGCGATAATTGTAGGTAACATCATAGGTATTGTTGTTGGGCACATTCACAAACAAGGGATTAGTGCCTACCAGGTTACCGCTACCGGAGTTGGAGCCACCCCCTGTACTCGTAAATGTTGTTTCGAAAATGTTTGTTGGATTATATAAAGAAGCTGGGGCGATGGTATTTTGAAGTGAAATATTTTTATTAAACGTGCAGAACACCACTTCGCTCGAAAAAATATCACCGCTTGCCCGGACAAAAATATTATTGGTTACAATGGCATTCCAAAGCTGGTATAGATTAGTTGAACCCAGAAAAACATTGTGATCGATTAATACTGTATTGCTATTAAAGTTTGTGACGCTACCGGTAATAATATTGTTAGCGATAAGAATATTAGTGGCTGAGGCTCCGGTTCTGGAAGTGGCATTGGCAAGCACCTGGTAAACGATGTTGTTGTAGATCGTCCAACCGGTAGCTTGAAGAGTTGAATTGATGTATAGATAAATGTAATTGTTTATACGGTTACGGAATACGGTTACATTATTGGTAATTAGTGTACCAGTGCAGTTAATGCTCCCACTGATAAAGAACCCTATGATTACCGAACCAGAAGGATCGGTGGAGCCATCACGGAACAGACTAATGCCAGTAGCCCTGGTGGGTTGCCCGAACTGATTATTAGGTGCATAACCTGCTCCAATTACTACAAGCCTTTTGCTAATGGTGAGGGTGCCATAATCGAAAGGTGAACCATACACGTAAATCGTATCGCCTGCCGAGGATGCCGTATGGGCAGCAACAAATCCTGTGTTCCCTGTTCCATTAAACTGTGCCGGACGCGTAGCATCGTTACTTACCGTACGAACAATTGCAAATGAGGAAACTGAAATCAAAAGTGTAAGCGCAAAACTGAGGGCCGTTTTCATAGTATTGTTGTTTTTTATTTTACTTTAAAAAGCCACGTAGTTTGAATGGTGGCCGAGCTGTTATTTTTATCGGTTACCGTAACGTAGCAGATGTAATCTTTGCCGGGTTGCATGGGCTCACCTACGGTAAACGTGGCACGTAATACGGATGCATCTTCAGGCGATAAGCCCTCGGTGTAGGAGGCCAGCAAATCGTCTTCATTTACAATCACTCCGCTCTCACCCGTCATCATCATCGTTAGTTTGGGATAGGCCTTGCCGTTCTTAAGGGTGTAATTTTTAATTCCTTCATACACGATGGAGAATTTCGAGTTCAGGGCAACCGTTTCGCCTGTAATTTTTTTATCTGCACCGTCAATCAGGTGTATATTATCAAAAGTTAAAACCTCATAAATCGTTTGCAGGTTGGTGTTGTCACTATCGCCCCTATAGCCTTTCGTACCATCTTCGGATACGATTTCATTTTCTTTAACCGTAAAGCTGTTGTCACCGTCTATTATTTTTATTCCATCCTTTGAACCTGCTCCTCCACAGGCTGAAAAGAAAAGACTCCCCAGTACAAAGCTTACTACTGCCACTTCGCGCAGTGTTTGATTTTTGGTATCGCCCTTTGTAAAGTCAAAGGTGATCGAGTTGGTTTTCTTTTCGCGTTTTTGTTTTTGTACTTGTCGATAGCCAAAAACACTCAGGCCCAGCCCGAATAAGAGTATACCAAAACTCATTGCCTGAGTGGGCGTGAGGCCGAATTGCTTAAGGGATGTTTGGGTTTGATCAGGTTTGGGCAGTTCAGTTGTAAAGCTTAAAAGTTTTTCCGAATCTATTAACATCACAGATCCCGTAAGGAACCCCAGTAGACCCAGGGTTGTGATGATGTGGGGTAGTTTCTTGCGCATAGTTCAATGTGGTTAATTGCGCTTCAAAACTGCGTGTATTATCTAAAAACCTGTTAACGCCTATGTGGAATTGCTTAACGTTGTGGTTGTTTTATGGATGTCTTACCCGTGAAAACCGATTTCCATATACTGCTGGCAGCCTTCGACAGGCTCAGGATGACAAGTTCAGTTTAAGGCTGAAGAATATCTGAAGCCTCAGGAGTACTCGCTGGGTAGTTTGCCAAACTCTTCTTTAAAGGCTTTACTAAAGTGGGAAAGGTTTTCATACCCAACCTGGTAGGCCACCTGCGAAACCGGGGCGGCTTTTGCGGCAAGAAGTTGGGCAGCCCGTTGTAATTTCAGTTTACGGATAAAGGCAGAGGGTGACAATCCGGTAAGGGCCATGATTTTACGGTAACATTGTTCGCGGCCCAGGTTCAGTTCTTCCGCCAATCGCTCAACCGAAAGTGACGCATCGCCAAGGTTGGACTCCACAAAGGTTTTGGCTTTCATAATAAACTGTTCCGAAGCCGAAACAGCCTTTACCGGAGTGGCTTTGGTTAACAGGTTAAGCTTAATGTGTTCCTGCAGTTTTTCACGAAGCTGCACCAGGTTTTGTACTTTAAAAATAAGCTCTTGCTTGTTGAAAGGCTTAATCAGGTAATCATCCGCTCCGGTTTGTAAACCGGTAAGTTTGTGCTCATCGGCAGCTTTGGCCGTGAGCATGATAAACGGGATGTGGTTGGTGTTTGGGTCTTTTTTTACGCGTTCACAAAACTCAAGGCCATCCATTTCGGGCATCATCAGGTCGCTGATGATCATATCCGGAATTTCTGTCCGGGCTTTCTCCAACCCCTCTTTTCCATGCCGTGCTTCACGGTAACGATAAGCTGCACCTAAACAGCTTTTTATTAACGTGCGTATGTCTTCGTTGTCTTCCACCAGCAAGAGCATTGGCAGGTGCGCTTCGCCATTGGTTTCGGTTGCTTCCTGCTGGATAAGCGGAGTGTTGTATTGCTCGGTATCAGGTTCTGTCTGTGTTGTTGACGGTTGAAGGGGTAACGTAACGGTAAATACCGTTCCTTTTCCCGGAATACTTTGCACATGGATAATTCCCCTCATCAGTTCTACATATTCTTTAACCAGTGCCAGGCCAATACCGGTACCTTCTGCATGGCTGCTGTCGGATGCTTCAACCTGGTAAAACCTGTCGAAAATATGTTCCAGTTTATTGGCCGGAATACCACGGCCGGTGTCTTCTACCTTAAACAAAAATTTATCATCCTGAAATTGGGCAAACACTTTAACATTCCCGCCTGATGGGGTAAACTTCAAAGCGTTTGACATGAGGTTGATGAGTATGGTTTCAATTTTTTCTTCATCACCCACTACGGTAGGTATGGGTTCGGTTAGCTGCCATTGAAAGCTAATGTTGCGTGATTCGGCCATGCTGGTGAATTGGGCAATGGTGGCGCGGCACAACGAAGCGAGGTTTAATGGTTTTTTATCCAGTTTGGTTTCGTTGGCGTCTAACTTTGCGAGGTCAAGTAGTTGATTGATAAGTTTGAGCAAACGCTGTGCGTTGGATTTGATCAGGTTAAGTTGTTGAACGGTTTCTTTATCGGTAGTTTTTTCAAGTAAATTATCGGCAGGCCCTTGTATTAAGGTTAACGGTGTGCGGAACTCATGCGTGATGTTGGAGAAGAATTTTGTTTTCAGGTGGTCCAGTTCGCGCAGTGTTTGTTTTTCTTTCTGCTCTAATGCCACTTGTGCTTTCAGGCGTTCGCGGTTAATGATGTTTTTTCTGGCGGCCCATAATAACCCGATCAAAATTATTCCATAAGTTGTGTATGCCCACCACGTTTTCCATGGAGGAGGGAGAACCGTAATGACCATGGAGACACCTTCTTCATTCCAGGCCTCATTGTGTCCTTTTCCTTTTGCATGAAAGATGTAGGTACCCGGGCTAATGTTGGTGTATGTTACGAACCTTCGCGTGCCGCTGTACGTCCATGTGTTATCGAAGTTCTCCAGCATGTAGGCGTATTCATTGGTGTTGGGGTCTGTAAAATCAAGCAAGGAGAATTCAATGGAAAAAAGGTTTTGATCATAGGCCAGTGTAATACCGTTTCGAAAAGATGGATTAATGACTAATTCCGAAGAATCAAGCGGATGGCTGTTGTTTGGATCGATGGAAAACTGAGTAATCACAATGGGTACTGCTGTTGTTGATACGATGTAAGCGGAATAGGGTAGCTGGTAGACTTTGTCGGCAATAACAAGATTATAGTTCCGGTCTTTTACACTAAGTAATTGAATAACCGATGAGGAGACAGGTGAAGGTAACTTTACAAATTCGAATTCGTTAGCGGCCTGTTTTCTGAAACAGCTATAAAGGCCATGGTCTGATTGAATGAAAATTTCATAGCCTTTTCCAGCAGCAATGATGCCAATGCTGCTGCCATCCAGCTGTGTAGCCGTATGCATCCGTTCAACTTTTTTGGTATTAGGGTTGTAGCGGTTTAGGCCCTGTCGCGTGCCAATCCAGATGTAGTTTTGATGGTCTTGAAATAACGCAGTGATGTAATTATTACTTAAGCCTTTACTGCCTGCTTCATATTGAAAGTTATGGATGATGCTGTCTTTTTCCGCGTTGAATAACAAAAGGCCACCGGTGGCCGTTCCAAGCCATAGCCCTTCGTCCGTTTCCAAAAATTGCATGATGCTTTTCTGAAAAAACTCAGGCTTACGGAACTTAAAAAACTGTTTTTTATCGGGCAGGAATAAATTCAGGTCGAACGGAGTGCCTGCCCAAAGCCTGTTTTTTGAATCGATAAAAATAGAGTTTACCGAATTGTGGCTAAGGCTCGTATTATCTCCCGGTATGTTAAAATAGTAGTTAGCTTTTTTGGTTTCCGGGTCAAACTCGGTAATACCAAAGTCGGTTCCGATAAAAATTTTTCCATCGCCACGTTCAACAACACCTGAAACAAAGTTTCCGCCAAGCCCGTTTGGTTTACGGTCGCGAAACGGTGGCAGGGTAAATACCAAACCTTCATTTTCAGAATATGCCATTAATCCATGCTGATCGGAAAGAAAGTAGTGATAACGCTTGCCTGCAATAGCTGCCCGTATCGGTTGTTTCAGTTGGCCCGATCCGGCAAACTCTTTCAAGGCTTCAATTGGCTTAAGCTTGTAAATGCCATCACCATTTGTGCCCAGCCAAAACGTTCCATCCCTGTCGGCAAAAAACGAGCGTGCCTCGTTACTGTTTATTCCAAATATGCTCCCGGGTTTAAACATGTTGTTTTCAAATCGATCATGCGTTGCATCGTAGTAACTTAATCCACCACCCCATGACGCGATCCAGATTTTTCCGTGTTTGTCAGGATAAATATTCCATAACGAATTATGCCGTAAGCTGAAAGGGTCATCAGGTTTATTAATCCAATGCCGGATACTTTTTGTGGCAGGATTGAACTGCACTAAGCCTCCATAGGTTGCGAGCCAGAGGGTGCCCTGATCATCTTCCTGAAAGTTGCGGATAACATTGGCCCGGGCAGCAATAGCGGCATCGGGATGGGTAACCCGGTAGATTTCAAATTGCCCGGTGGTTTTATTAAGCACGCCAAAACCATCGCCATTGGAGCCTATCCATGCGGTGTTATTTCGACCAAATAAAATCTTGGTGATGCCAAAATCCGGTGGCAAGGCAAGTGGAAGACTATCAATGGCCAGCGTGACCGGGTTGATTTTGTAAGGTTTGCCGGAGATCACCCAAACATTACCAGAATCATCTATATCAATATCCGTCATTGATTTGCCTGGTATACCAATTTTATCAGCTGAAGACTTGTTGAGACGGATAGCGGTATTGGTGGCTGTTAAAAATTTATTGAGCCCGCCATTCAGGGTACCTACCCAAAGATTACCGTCACGATCTTCCTGCAAAGCGGTGATAAACGATTCGCTTAATGAATTTGGATTTCCAGGATCATGCTTGTACACAATGGTGGTGTAGCCATCATAGCGGTACAACCCTGAGGAAGCAGCAAACCACATGAAACCTTTGCTGTCGCGCAGGATTTCATAGACAGTGCCAGCAGGAAAGGTAAGGTGTTGGGCGAGTGATGGTTGCGCTTGTGCTGAAAACCAAAATACCTGGCTGGGCAGCACCAGTAAACACCAATGTAAAACACGCCCCCACTTCATGCAAAACTTAGTTAGCGCCACCAATGTACTCAGAAATCAACCTTTTTTGCAATGCAACATTACCGTTAACCAATGCCACCAATCCGTTAGGTTGAATTCCATACAGATTTTGAAATTTGAGTGTCGTTTAAACAAAAGAGAATGGTTATGGCAAGTCGAAAATTCAACCTGATATTATGCTTGTTGCTATCAGTTTCGGTTTTTGCGCAGAAAAATCTCGTGCCCGTTTCCAGTTCTGCTTATACGGGCATTGACCTTCCGGCCGGCACGCGGCAGGATAAGCGGGTGTTCAATGTGGCATTGGTAATGACTTTCCTGGAAGGGGAGACGAAAAAATATAACGTTACCGTAAGCGATGCAGAAGTGTTCAGGCTTCCCCCCGGTGTCAATCATACCGAAAGCCTAAAAACATCTTTGAACACCAGGGGGTGGGAAATCAGGCAACTGGATGACCGGCCCGAGTATGCGTGGTTGATTAAGCAGGGGCAGTACTATTTCATGTATTGGTCGTTTAATGTGAAAAACCCGGAACTGTATTTTGGCAAGCTAGAGGGCGTGCCTGCTTTAGAAAATTCCTTACCCGTTGTTTCGAATCAACCTGTAACCAAAACAACTTTACCTCCTGTCCAGCAAAATCCTTCCTTGCCAACGGCTGCGGTGAGCCAACAAACTCAAACCACTGTATCACCTAACAGCGCACCAACAGTTCAACCTGTTCGAACCGGCAACTTTACCTTTTCGGTTACCAACTGGGATGATGGTTGGGTTTCGACTATTGAAAACGATAAAGTGGTAGTAACAAAAGGCGCGATCAAGGTTCACGTGTATTATCCTGTTTCACATAATGATGCTTCGCGCCATGCCGGAAGAGATTTTTACTGGGATAATTATCTGGCCAAAGAGTTTCGTATTCTTACCAAACAATACCGCGATCATGGTGAAGTCATTTCATCATTTCAGGCCCCTTATATTGAAGGTACTGCCATTGATACCAAAACGGGTAAGAACTGTTTTTTGGCTATGTATGTCACCTCTTCTAACGGTAATATGTTTCCGGTGGTGGCGGTGATGCCCGATGAAGCCACCCTGCGAAAAACCTTTCCGAATGCCGAGAAAGAATTTGATTCTGAATTGCCGGGCATGAGCCGGTACAACAGGTTTGCCGTTGCGTTAAATGATATCATTGGCAAATGGAGCGGAGGTGGAAGTGCCACTGCAAATTATTATAATGCTTACACGGGTGCTTATGCCGGCATGGGTGCCGTTGCCATGAGCGATAAGTTTGAATTTTTTGCCAACAGTGATTACGTAAGCAAACATCAGGGCGCCTCAGGCATGGTGGGTTCCATGTCAACCTATTCGCAGGAGTATAAAGGGAAGGCTACTGTGTCCAACTGGGAAATTGTTTTGCCCAACCGGTGGGAAGGAAAAACCAGTAAGTTCAACGCGTGGTTTGAAGCGGTACGGGGCGGGCGAATTCTTAACCTGCAGGATATGCAGTATAGTGGAAGCCGGTATAGTTTGGTCAAAGAGTAACAATTTATCCCTGGTCTGTGAAGACACAGACCAGGGAATAAGGAAAAATCTACTCAACCACTTTAACAGAAACTTTACTTACAATTTCTGCTTCTGCATTTTGCTTGTCGAATACCCGTGCCGTTACGGTATAGGTTTCGCCAACTTTCATCGGGTCGCCAACGGTTAGGGTGGCACGCAGTACGCCTGCATCGGTTGGTGATACACCTTCTGTATAGCTGGCCAGCATATCATCAAAGGCAACCACCTCTGCTCCTGAAGGATCGGTAACGGTTAAGGTGATACCCGGAAAAGCATTTCCATCTTTTAAGGTGTAGTTGCTTATGCCTTCAAATACGAAGGAGCATTCGGTGTTCCACGAAACCTGTTTGTTGGTGATGGATTGATCTTCCTGATCAACAAAGTAAATGGTTTCAGCGCTTAAGCCATTCCAGGTTGAAGAAAGGCCGGAAACAAGATCGGCTTTGGTGCCAGCCGAAAAATTACAGCTGGTTACTACGAGTGTAATCACGCTAAGGATTAAAAGGGTCTTTTTCATGGTTTTATATTTTAGGATACCGAATGTAGAAAGTAATTTTTGATAAAATTGATGGATGGCGTATAAAAAAATAAAAACCTCCAAAGCCTTAAACCCCGGAGGTTTAGGTGTTGGAGGTTTTAGTTTGAATTTTCCTTTACTTGGTCTGTGTCGACTCAAGCCAAGGGGATTATTTACAACTTCTCAATCTTTGGTTTGGTTTCAATCACCTCCTTCATTCCCAGTATATCAAAAACAAACGTATACTCCCGGGCAGTTTCGCGTAGCCTTCTGAACCTGCCGCTGGCCCCACCATGGCCTGCATCCATGTTGGTGTATAAATAGAGTCTGTTGTTATCGGTTTTCATTGCGCGCAGTTTGGCAACCCATTTAGCGGGTTCCCAGTACTGCACCTGTGAGTCGTGCAGCCCGGTGGTGACCATTAAATTAGGGTAAGCTTTTTTCTCTACGTTATCGTAAGGGGAGTAGGAGAGCATGTAATCATATTCTTCTTTAATGTTCGGGTTTCCCCACTCTTTCCATTCAAAGGTTGTTAATGGAATACTTTCATCTTCCATGGTGGTAATCACATCGACAAACGGAACGGCCGCAATTACCCCGCGGTATAATTCAGGACGCATGTTTACCACAGCGCCCATGAGTAGGCCACCGGCACTACCGCCCGAGGCAAAGAGTTTATCTTTGGCAACGTACTTGTTTTGGATCAACCAATCTGAACAATCGATGAAATCCGTAAACGTGTTTTTCTTGTTCAGCATTTTACCATCATCGTGCCAGGCACCACCCATTTCTTTTCCACCGCGAATGTGTGCGATGGCATAAACAAATCCACGATCAAGTAGGCTGATGCGTGCAATACTAAATGTCGGGAACATGGAGGCGCCATAAGAGCCATAACCGTATATCCAGCCGGGTGAAGTGCCGTCTTTCTTAAAAGCATCTTTTCTGTAAACAATGGATAGCGGAACTTCCTTACCATCTCGGGCTTTTACCATTACACGTTCAGTAACGTAATCGTTTTTATTAAAACCGCCCAATACCTCTTGTTCTTTTTTTAATTCTTTTTCGCGCGTGTCCATGTTATAATCGAATGTTGAGTTGGGGGTAGTCATCGATTGGTAGTTGTAGCGGATAAGGTTGGTGTTAAAATCCGGATTGTAACCAATGCCGGCATAGTAAGCCTGCTCGCCAAAGTCGATGGTGTGTTCTGATTTATCTGCCCATTTGATTAAGCGGATGGAAGCCAGCCCGGTTTTCATTTCTTCCAGCGCCAGGTAATCTTTAAAGTAGTCTACATCTTGCAGGTAAACATTATCGCGGTGTGCGATTACATCTTTCCAGTTAGCTTTTCCCGGAGCATTGATCGGGGTTTCGGCTAACCGATAATTTACAGCATTCAGGTTAGTATAGATATAAAACTTATCACCTCCGGCATGATCAACACTATACTCAACATTATCCTGGATCGGTTCAATAACGATAGGTTTACCTGGGTTGTCAGCACTGATGTATTGTGAAAAATTTGCATCGGTTCGTCCGGAAGAGATAATAAAATATTTTTTCGATTTGGTTTTACCGATACCTACATCCAGGGTTTGATCTTTTTCTTCGTAGATAACAGGATCAGTTGTAGTAGCGGTACCCAATACATGTCGTTTAATCTGATAGTTGCGCAGCGTTTTCTTATCGGGAACGGCATAGAAAATAGATTTGTTGTCGTTGGTCCAACTGTAGCCCCCGCGGGTATCGGGTATTTTGTCGGCCAGGTATTTTCCAGTAGTAAGGTCTTTAAACTTAACGGTGTAAAAATTCCTGCCCACCGTATCCATTACAATAGCCACCATTTTGTGGTCAACACTCACTGAAGTAAAGAAATTAAAGAATGACTGCCCCTTGCCCAATTCGTTACCATCGGCAATAATTTCTTCAGGTGCATCCATTGATCCTTTTTTGCGGCAATAGATCGGGTATTCGCCACCGGTAACAAACCGGGTGTAGTAATAATAGTCATCAAGCTTGTAGGGTACTGAAGCGTCATCTTCCTTGATCCGCCCGCGCATTTCATTGAACAAGGCTTCCTGAAAGGCATTGGTGTGCGCCATCATGGTATCCAGGTAATGGTTTTCGGCTGTGAGGTAATTTATCACGGTTGAGTCTTCGCGGTTCTTTAGCCAGTAGTAATTATCGGTACGAACAGCACCGTGTTTGCTGGTTAATTCATGGGGTATAATGGTGGCAACAGGCGGTGCCACATCGGGCAAGCTTACTTGTTTTTCGACTGGGGTACACGCAGCAATCCAAGCGAGGGCTGCAATAATTACTAAGGATAAAAATTTTAATTTTTGCATAGGATGTTTTTTTAGCGACTTCGAAGATGGCGAATAATTCCAATTAGTGACAGCTAACATTCGGAAATTTCATGCACCATGCAAAAGAAGTAGATCAGGTTTAGCGAAATAATCCAAGGTGTTGGCAATTGGCATTTAAAGGTCAGGCAAATGGATACGGAATGTAGATCCCTGTCCCCACACCGATTCAAATGTAACTTGTCCGCCAATTTTTTTTATAGCCTCCCTTGCTATGTAAAGGCCAAGGCCCGATCCGGACGCGCTTGCGGTGCCCCGATAAAACATACTGAAAAGCTTTCCTTTATACTGATCTTGGATACCTTCTCCATTATCGCTCACTTCAAGAATAATTTCCTTATCATTTTTGAATGAATTGAAAGTTACTTTAGCGTGATGGTCTTTGAATTTCTTTTGATATTTGATTGCATTGGAAATCATGTTACCGAGCGCCACTTTAACCAATAAGCGGTCGCTGGTAAACACGGGTATTTTCAGGTTATAGGTAAATTCGATTTTTGAGAAATTTTCCATGAACTCAAGCTTCGAATTGATCTCTTCAATTAATTCTTTAATGTGAATTTGTTCAAGTTCAATATTTTTTCGTGTTGCCCTGGAGTAATCCAGTACCTCATTTATGAACTCTTCCAGTTTATTGGCACTTAGCTCAATTTTGTCCAGGTATAAATTCGCCTGATCAGGTTGCAGGCGACTGATGGTGACCAGGCCTTTTATTGATTTGAGCGGTGCGCTCAAATCATGCGAAACACTGTAAACGAAGTGATCAAGTTCCTGGTTGGCTTGTTCCAACTCCTCATTAATGACCTCAACTCTTAACTTTTCATTTTTCAGGTTCTTTTCGGTAGTGTGCAGATCAGTCACCACACGTCCAACCAAAAGCGATACAAACATCATGGTGCTCATGCCCAGGTGTACACTTATGTATTGTGTTGAACCTAAACTTATAAGCAAGGAAGACGCAAATTCAAACAAAGGCAGCAGGTAGCTTAGCATGAAAATGATGGTGTTGAGAACAACTACTGCAGCAAAGCCCCAACGTAGGGCAAACAGGGTAGCACCAATGCCATAGATGAACCAATATTTATCGAATGGGAACAGTAAAGAAAGAATAATAAATACAAGGGTAACCAACCCCAGTTCAACCCAAAGCCGGTTTGAAAAATTAAGCCTTTTGCGCTTAAAGGATTGAGAGGCTTTATCAAAGGAAAAAAAATACAGCAGGGCAATGGAAAGCGGCAAAATGGTTATAAAGTCAGAAAGCCAATAAAGCGCAACTTTGTCAGGGTCGCCCTGTACAAAAGCATAGTGGTACACATATATGGAGTTGATGGTTATTGGGATAAGCACGGCCAGCAATGTAAACCTCAGGAAATAATTAGTGTTGCCAAAGCGTGCTTTTTCTTTGGGTGGAAATAGTTTACAAAACAGTAGCCACGAAACCAGCGCCACTACGGCTTCATGCGTGGAAAGCAACCAGAGGCGCAAGGTAAAGTTTGAAATCCCCCATATCATGAGAGTAGTTATTCCGTTTATGAGTAAACCGGGCAACACCGGCCATCCAAACCAATGAATGAATACAATGCCCAATACCAATGGGAGGTACAACAACAACGAATGTGTAGCGGAGCTGAGTTGGTAAGAGGCGTATGATAACGCCAAGAGTATGGCCTGTAGCAGGATAAGCTGAGCGATCCCTCTTAAAATCTTGTTCAATTCGGCAGAATTTTACTTGCAAAGTAAGCATATTTTTTACGATGCGTTAATCCGGGTTTACCGGATTAACGCATAACATTGGCCAGAAAAGAAATGCCGCAAAGGAGAATTTTGCTTTAAGGTTATTTCGGTTGCAGCGGAATACCTACCGTAAATTGGAGTACCCTGTTTTTTGTTTCGTAGGAGTTGTCCGGGTCATATAAATTCGAAAGACCTAATCCATAACGAACCTCGATCATTATTTTATCGGCCAGGAACACACCTCCACCCAACTGAAGGCCAAAATCCATGCGGTTGTCGATATACCGGTCGTTACCCTCATATCCATCGGGCGCATTACCAAATTTTATAGCGCCCTTTCCATCCAACGGGTATACGTACACTTCGTCATCATACGATTCGGTAAAGGATCCTTCTTCTTTATATTTTCCTCCGAGCCCAACACCCAGGGATGGCCCGGCCATCACGTGAAATTTTGTTACTTTTCCAAAAGTAGCCTTAACCAAAACAGGCAATTCTATGTAGTTGGTTGTTTCAACCTGTTTGTAATCATTTTGATAATAAAACCACCTTCCATCAACCTCTTCTTCCCAGGCAGATGAATTCTCTTCTTTATAACCTTTTTGAATAAAGTTCAATTCCGGTTGTATGGAAAGTAAATCCGTTAAACCATAATTAACCCCTACGCCAAGGGTAAAGCCCGGTTTAGATTTTATATCGTCAGCATATTCCCTTGAAATTGTTGAAAAAGTTGCCCCTATTTTGGGGATTATGGATAGCGTTTGTGCATTCACACAGATGGAAATCATAAGAAACAAAGTGGCAAGCAAATATTTTTTCATGGTTAGGAGGGTTAGGTTAATTTGTTATTAAATCTGGTGGCATCCGGCAAGGCCAGAAGCTCATTTCAAATTTCGACCTTATACTTCGTTTAAGTGTTACGGATTTGTAACAATGTCTTGCTGATTTGTAACAGCTGGATTTTCCGAAAGGCTGTTTTCCTGATATTCAGAGGGGGTAACGCCTGCCCATGCCTTAAAGATGCGGCTGAAGTTGGGCAGGTTATTAAAGCCGGATCGGTAAGCCGCTTCACTCACCGATATGCCTTTAATGGAAAGCAATTTTTTAGCATGCCCCAGTCTAAACAACCGTAAAAAATCTCCGGGCGATTGATCGGTAAGTGCTTTGAGTTTGCGGTGCAATTGCATGCGGCTCATGCCGATTTCGCGGGTAAACTCCTCTATACCAAAAGCAGGGTCGGTAAAGTTTTTTTCTATAATGGAAATAACCTTGTTGTAAAAGGCAGTATCGCGCGACTCACCAGCGACACGGGTGAACGAAGAGGCTTGTTGACTGAATATCGCTTTTAATTTTTTGCGCTGTTCCACCAGGTTTTGAATGCGCGCCAGCAGTTCACGGGCATCGAAAGGTTTGGTAAGGTAATCATCAGCCCCGGTGTGCAGGCCTTCCAGTTTACTTTCCTGGTCTGCGCGGGCAGTAAGCATAATCACCGGAATGTGGCTGGTGGCTTCGTGTGTTTTTAATCGTTTGCACAATTCGGTACCGTTTATTCCGGGCATCATCAGGTCGCTGATCACCAGGTCGGGAATGTGGTGCAGGGCTTTGCTCCAGGCTTCATCTCCGTTTTCAGTCATCACCACATCAAACTGTTCTGCTATAACCTGATGAATAAAAGTTCGCATATCTGCATGGTCTTCGGCAATAAGGATAACAGGTCGATCTGTAGTTGCCGTACTTTCAACAGGTTGTTCATCAACCGGGTATTCATCATAAATTAATTCTGATGTTTCTACCTGATCAGTTAATTCACTCTTATAAAATGAGCGTGCCGTAGGAATGGTGAGTGTGAATATACTGCCCCCCGTTTCCGGACTTTCAGCTGTTAATGTACCGTGGTGTGCCTCAGCCAATTCTTTTGATAACGCCAGCCCCAGGCCGGTGCCCTCTACAATCCTGGCGGCAGTGCCTTCAATCTGGTGGAACCGATTGAATATCTGCGTAAGCTGATCGGCAGGAATGCCCGGGCCGGTATCCTTAACCTGAACCGTGAGCTGATGATTGATGTGTGTAATACTAAGTTGAACGTGTCCGCCCTCGGGCGTAAACTTCAAGGCGTTGTAGATTAGATTGCTCACAATTTTTTCAAGCTTGTCGCGATCAAAGTATCCGGTAACGGAACCATCGGGTGCATGAAGGGTATAGTCAATTTGCTTTTGTTCAGCTAACGAAATGAATGAAGCGAAAACTGTTTTTAAAAATTGTTTCAAGTCACCTTCTGCGGTACGCAATTTCATGTTTCCGGATTCAATTTTTGAAAGATCCAATATTTCGTTGATCAGCCGGTGTAAGCGAACCGCATTGCGATGCATGATTTTCCACGTTGCGGCTTCTGGCGCGTGCGGATTTTCCTGAATAGTTTTTTGCAGTGGCCCGATGATAAGGCTTAGCGGTGTGCGAAATTCATGCGAGATGTTGGCAAAGAAACGCGACTGTACCTGGTTGAGCGTTTCCAGTTTTTTGTTGATTTTCTGTTTGGCATTATACAGGTAGCCCAATAATCCGATCAGCGCAAGCGACAGCGCCAAAATTCCGATAAGATAGTTACGCTGACTTTCCTGTTGCTGCAGGCGTAGCATGGCCAGTTCATTTTCGGTGTTGAGTGTTCGGATTTCATTTTCCTTTTTTTCATTTTGATAAAGTGCTTCACGATTGGCCGCTTCTTCACGGTTTTGAAGTGCGGTGAGGCTGTCGTTTAATGCTGTGTAGCGCAGATGATAGTGGTAGGCAAGATCAAATTTTTTCTGATCGGCATACAATTCACTTAATCCGAGGTAGGAGTCCATCACCAATGCCGGAAGCTTTATCTGTCTGGCAATGCGAATGGTGGAGTCAAAATACAAAACAGCCTGTGTGTGTTGCCTGAGTTGCGCGGAGGCAGACCCCAGTGCTGCATAACTATAGGTCATGTTGGCCGAATCGGAGAGTGATTTACTGATGCTTAGTGATCGGGTGTAGTATGACTTGGCTTTATTGAGATCTTCTTTTTCATAATAAATATTGCCCATGCTGGTGAGCGTTTCCGATACATCGCGCCTGGCACCGATGGTTTCATATACTTCGATAGCTTTTTGATAGACAAGTAATGCATCATCATACTTTTGTAGCTTTCGGTATATTCTGCCCAGCAAACGATTTGAATAGGCTATGGAAGGTTGCTTGTTTATTTTTTCCGCTATGGTTAAACTTTGCTGTGCGTATTCCAGGGCTTTATCATAATCGCCCATCAGGTTTTGCAGGTTGCCGATGTTGGAAAGACTTTGTGTTAAACCGTTATCATCCTGCAGGTGTTCAAAAATTTCAGTGGCCTTCAGGTAATAGTCAACAGCTTCTTTGTAGTTATTTTTTTCCTTCAACACATTGCCCATCATATTATAAAAGGAGGCCGTCATCGGTTGATTGTTCTGTTCGGTAGAAATGGTAATTCCTTTTGTTAAATAGTATGCTGAGGAATCAAATTTTGCCAAACGTAAATGTGCAATGCCCAATTCAAGGTACGTGTTGAGAAGTGCTGTATCGTTTTTGCCGGCAGCCAGTGCTTTCATGTAGTATGAAATAGCTGTTGCATATTCACTATGCTTGCGGTAATGAATGCCAAGGTTGGTGTATGCATCAGCAATGAGCTGGTTATTGTTGGTTTGTAACGCTGCGGCAAGGGCTTGTTGTTCATAGTTCAGGGAAGCGTTCTGGTCGGTTGTATACCCAGCCAGTTGATGATAAAGCTGAAAAGTTAATTCGGGTTTTTCTGTTTTATCAATAAGCTTGAGCAAACTGTCCGTCTTTTGGATGTTCAGATCTTGTCCGGGGCAGTAATTAACCCACAGTATGAAACCAATAAACAGAACCAAACGGACAGGCATGTAACGGAGGTAAATAAAACTCTTTAAGATAGTTACAAAAGCAGGTCAGGCCAAGCTGTTTCTGTCCGATGGTGGATAATCGGGGGTGATGAACGTGTAAATAGCTCTCCGCTTGAAATTAACTATGTCGAATGAAGGTAGATTACTTTATCAATGCACCTTTTGCCACGCTCAAATGGATTTGAAAATCCCGACCACTATTTGATCGCAAACATATACCCGATTCGCACAGCAACATGGCTCTCATTCCCAAAATCACTTCCTTCCCCAGGCTGATTGGTCAGGCCTTTACTGTAGTTGAAATGTAATTTAAGTTTCCCAAAAGAATATCCTGCCATAACATTTACAGCAAGTGTTATTCGTTGCTCGAGTCCCTCTTCGCTTCCAAATACATGGTCATCACGCTTTGTTTGTGTTCCGTCAATAGTAACAGTACGTTTTCCAGACAGGCCGTAAAAAACAGAGGGGCCCGCGCCAACAAAGAAGCCTGATGCACGGGGCTGCCTTAACACTAATTGCACGGGTATTTCCAGGTAGTTAATAGTCATTTTTGTTTTTGTGATTTCAAAACTATCGTCAAGTTCATCACTCCACGACTTGCTTACCCAGTTTATCGCGGGTTGTAAAGAGAGTGTGCCGGTTAGCGGCAGTTCGAATAAAATGCCGCCTGTAAAACCGTAAGCGGCTCCAAGCACATCAAGCGAGTCATGTGTAACGAAGCCATCACCAATAACGCCAATGAAACCTCCCTGCACACCAAGCTGTGCATACGTTTTTGAGCCGAAGAATGTAATGCCTGCAAGCAGGAGTAGTGTTAAACGGTATGTGCGTTTCATATTTATAGTCTATTAGTTGCTACTATTTTATCTATTCAATAGCCTTCACAAAAAACCGTTCACCGTTTCCGGTGAGTTCGTTTGATGCAGCCGATTTTTCCAATACGATTTCCTCCATCCCTTTTTTGTTTCCGTTAAGTATCAGCACGGCTTTGTTTCCCCGGTTTACAATTCTCCAGGTGCCCTGATCGCGATCGTTGTCGCTACCGTAGAAACTATTCGAATTGTAGGTATACGTATAGACATAATCATACCGCCCATTGCTGTACAGGTTGTAGTAATACTTGGTACTTCCGCCACTAATGGTTTTGAGATACAACAACTGTTTGCCGCGCACGCGGTTGAGCCAGGTGTTGTCTTCCACCGGTTTTTCGAATACCACCGTTTGGGCAATTTGTTCCACTAAACTGAAATGTTCCGGAATAAGGTTTTTACTATACATGGTTGCACTAACCATAACCCCTCCGCCATGGGGCGAGTAAAGAAAAAGCGCTTCGATCACCACGTTCTTGCCTTGCAGCTTGCCGCGCGAAGTCGTGCGCACGTGTTGCGTGCCGTAAGGCTGTGAGGTGGCGGTAATGTAATTGAAGATGTCCTCAAACTCTTCACCATTGCCTTCGCGCAGCATTTGCTGCCGATCCGAATAGTGATGAGCCGCAATCCCGATTTCCGTTGTTTCCCCTGCTTTGGTTAACACATAGGCATCATCTTGCTGTTTTGATCGCCAGCCATCGGGTATGTTTACGGTAAATGTGCCGCCCGGATCTTTGATCACATTGCTAAAGTTTTCCGGGATGATCACTCCGGCAGGCGCGACTGTGGACGTTGCAGCAACAGGTGCTGTGGTGGAAGTAGTTGCCTGTTGTACGGGAGGCAACCTGGATTTGGTAACCTGGATGGCTACCGCGGCATCAGCCGGAAATTCTGCCTGGGGTACTTTCTTAAGCGAGTAATCCTGACTGTCAATCGAGAAGGCCCATACATCGCCCGTCCGGGTAAGCGTAAATTGTTTATCTACTCCATTGGATTGATATTCACCAACCATTACACCCAGTAGCGTTAAAGCTTTCATGGGTATGATCACATCCTGGTATAACAGTCGCCCACGGAAATAGCCCTCCTTGTCTTTGGGCTCAACCTGAAGCAGAATTTTATCGGCTGGGCTTTCGTAATAGCCAAGCCATTTATCCTGGGCAAAGGATGTGAAGCTGACAAGCATTACGCTTACCGTGAAGCAAAGCATAATCATCTGTTTTGCTGTAGGTGTTGCAGGTATTTTTGTTTCCATATTACTAATGGTTGTAATCTGCTCACTCGCTGTTTTGCCCCCTGGTCTGTGTCCGCACAGACCAAAATGCGCAATAGTCATTTTATTTCTTCAACGCCAGGTATCCCGTCTTCATCGGTCGTCCACTGGTAAATTCCAGTTTATAGAAGTAGGTACCTGACGGAAGTTCATTTCCGTTTTTGTTCAATCCTTTAAATACCACGGTGGTGTTATCGTAATTTTTCCCTTCCCACACCACATCGCCCCAGCGGTTGTAAATGGTTACGCGGTTGTTTTGTGCATCAGGCAGCGTGGTGATGTATTGAATAAACAGGATTTCATTTTTGGTATCGCCATTGGGCGAAATGGCATTGAACACTTCAATGTCGCCCCCCACTTCCACCTGTAAGGTTTGCTGTGTGCATACGCGGAACAAATCGCACACGAGTAAATCCACAAAGTCTGATCCGGCAAACAACACACCGCTGTAATCGAGCGTAAGCAGTTGATTAGTTAATGAGGCTGACGCACCGCGCTGCGACTGTGACGTGAGTACGCGCAAGGTGGAGATGTCTAAGTTATCATCGGGGTCGCTCACCAATGGGTTCAGGTCGATGGAAACTTTGCCTTCAATCCATACGGCTGTAACGCTTGCTTCAATCTCAGGCGGGCGATTTAAACAAGGGAATGCCTGAATGATCACTTCAAAACTTTCGGAAGGTACGCTGGTGCAACCGGTGTTATCGGTAACCGTAACGGTGTAGGTACCTGAAGTGGAAACGGTAATAGTTGGTGTTGTGGCTCCGTTCGACCAGGCGTAGCCGGTAAAGCCTGTGGGTGCTGATAGCGAGATGCTGCTGCCGGCACAAAGTGTAACCTGGCTGCCGTTTACCGGGAAGGACGTGCTGATAGTTGGTTGTGCACTGAACGAAAGCGTTACCGGTATAGCAGTGCGCACCGATTCACACGTGCCATTGATGATGGCTACATAGTACGTGGTGTTGGCCGTCACGGCCGGTGTGGTAAACGCACCGGTGGCCGTTACCGCCAGGGCCTCCCCGCCCACGGGTACACTAAACCACGCATACCGTTCGGCCCCTACGGCACCGGTGGCCGTTAAGTTGGCGCCCGTGTTAAGGCACGTGGTGATGGCCGATGCCGAAGGTGTGTTGAGCGGATCGCAAATCACAGCAGGAGTAATAAACGCATGCTTCGCTTTCTTGCTGCGCTTGTTGCTGTTATCCACCGCGGTGATGTACACATCGTAGCTGGTGCTGGGTTGCAACTCATTGAGCGGTGCGTTAAACGAAAGATCAACGTTGGCAGCCGGTGTAAACGCGGAGTAAGTACGGGGTGCAGTAGCCGTGGTGCCGTCATCAAAAAAATATTCCAGCGCGGTAATTACCGTGCCCGGCCCCGACTGCTGTGCATAGAAGGGCCGCGCCAGAGGCAGGCTCCAGCGTCCGTTTACATCTTGCGTACGCAGGTAGAGCGTATGAAAGCCATCGGGCACGCTGGCGAGGTTGATCACGATACTTTCGGTAATGTTCGGAGCCGACAAAGCAACCTGTGTTGCGTTACCGGTGCCCGGATCGGTATCGATAAAATACTCGAAGCGTTTTAGCGCAGGCGTGGGCGCAGATTGTGCATTGTTCTGAACAAACACCGGGTGGATGACCGGAATGCTCCACAATCCGTTGCTGTCTTTCGCACGAAGGTAGAGGGCATGAAACCCTTCGCTGATTGTTCCTAAGGGCACCGTAAAACTTTGCGTGATGTTGATGGCGCTGGTGATGGGAATGTTGAAACCATTGCCGCGACCGGGGTCCGTATCAAAAAAATACTCTACGCGGGTTAATGGCACCAAACTGGCGCTTTGTGCAGAGAGTTGAACATAAACGGGATGAATTACCGGAATGCTCCACAAGCCGTTGCTGTCTTTTGCCCGAATATAAAGTGCGTGAAAGCCTTGACTTACTGTACCTAACGGTACGGTGAAACCTTGTGTAATGCTAGCCGCGCTGGTAATGGGAATTGAAATGCCATTTCCAAAACCGGGGTCACTATCAAAGAAGTACTCGACCCGCGTAATGGACTGGGAAAAGGCGCTTGATGCACTAAAGAGTAAGCCAACTACTATATAAAGTACAAACTTTAGGCTGTTCGACATTTGCAATGTCGAACGCAGATGAAACGGATTTGAAATCCTTTTTATCTGTGGTTCGGGATTGCAAATCCCGAACAGCGGAAACAGCGGAAGTGACAGGTATCGCCAACGGTGCATAAGCGAATTAGTTATTGGATTTTGCTTTGATTTCAATGGGCAACCCGGTATTCTTTTCACCGGTGAGGGGCGCATCTAACGAATAAATAGTAGGTATGGGCGGTATGCCCGAGAGCACATACGGTTCTGCGCCACCGAACATACCCATATCGGTGCCGTTGTATCCGCTACCAAGGGCAGGAGAGCCATCTTTGAGTTTCCATTGGCCATCTGTTGTTCCTGTGGCGACAAATATGGAAGCAAAGGCTACACCATTAACATTACCATTGCCTGCCGGGAATACGCTATTGTTAACATGCATATTGTTGCGGACGACTGATGTGGTAGAAGTGAACCCGCCACCAATACAAACATTATTTTGAACTAATGCATTGCTTGTAAAGACATCCATTGCTATCACATTATTGGAAATCTCTACCCCGGAACCTTCCGTCCGGATTGCAGGGACTGAACCAGCGCTAAAGGATAATCCTTGAATGTAATTGTTACGCAAGGTAACATTCGAAAATCCGGTCGGTATAAGTATTCCCCCAATATTGCTATTCGTCTGAAAATAGTTTTGAACGACAGAAACGTTAGATCCGGAAGCAGCAAATAGGTATGTGGGACAAAAACCAAGTCCTATAAAGTGATTTCTCTTGATCATAATGTTACTCGTATTCGCACGCACCAAACAATTAAAAGTTAAGCCCATCGCCACAGAGCCTTCTGAGCCGGCAACGAAGTCAATTCCTGCTTCTGTACAAAAGGTTGTGGTCAATCTCAAGACTGCGGGTAGTAATGAAACCAGTGTTTCCGGGTTGTTCAAAAAATAACCTGGCCCAATGATGACAATGCGTTTGCTTATGGTAACCTTAGATGTAATGTAACTTACACTTGAGCCAATCAAATACAGGGTGTCTCCGGCACTGGCGCCATCGTGGGCTTCCTGTAAGTTCACAAAATCTTTAGAGGCACTGCCGGGGTTGCTGTCCACAATCCAGATTTTGGCAAACAGTGTAAGGGGCAGTATGAGTAGCGAGACGAGGAGTAGTTTTTTCATGGGTTATTAGTTGGTAGTTGATGGTTGTTAATTATTTGCTTTGGCCTTAATGGTAATGGGCAGCCCGGTGTTTTTCTCACCTACAGCCGGGGCATTGAGTTGGTAAATGGTGGGTATGGGCGGAATGCCCGAGAGCACATAGGGCTCATCACCACCAAACATGCCCATGTCCACCCCTTCAAAACCAGCACCAATTGCGGGGGAGCCATCTTTGAGTTTCCATCTGCCATCTGGTGTACCAGTGAGGACAAATATGTTGGCTAACGAAACTTGACTTATGTTACCATTTCCAGAGGGAAGTAGAGTGCTTGGATGGGTTGCCATATTATTTCTGAAGACAGATCCTGTTATTGTAAGAAAGGGATTAACTGTAAAAATGTTGTTTTGAATGATGCCAGCATTCGCCACTATACCGTAATCCATTACGTTATTACTAATTTCAACTCCGCTATTAAGAGCAGAAATGGCCGTTCCTCCTGCTGAGTGAATGTAGTTGCTAATTATTTTAACATTACTAAATCCAGCTCCGATAAAAACTCCCTGACCATTTACACTGTCCCTAAAGTAATTTTGAATAATTGTTACGTTTGATCCATGCGATGTTATTCTTGGATTCAGACAAACTCCGATAGGGTGCTCGTCTTCAAATAAATTCCGTTTTATCAAAATATTGTTTGTTGAAATTCTTATTCGTCCACGGATAGTTACCCCTATTAATGCGGAACCTTGCGCACCATCGACAAAGTCAATGACAAAGTCACCACATCCTGTTGGTTGTCTTAGAAAGGCAACAAGAAGCGAAACCTGTGTCTCTGGATTATTTAAAAAATAACCGGGCCCAATCATTACTAGTCGTTTAGAAATATTGACTTTAGCCGATATATAATTCACTCCGGAGCCAATCAGGTACAAGGTATCTCCGGCATTGGCGCCATCGTGGGCTTCTTGTAAGTTCACAAAATCTTTACTGGCGCTGCCCGGGTTGCTGTCCACAATCCAGATTTTGGCAAACAGGGTGAGCGGCAAAAGCAGGGCGGTGAGGAGGATTAACTTTTTCACGGGTAAAGGGTTTTAGTTGTTCGTTATTAGTTGTTCGTTGTTCGTTGTTAGTGATTGGTCAATAGTTATTGGTCATTAGTCATTGGTTGTTATTTGTTAGATATGGGTTTACTTTCTACCTCATTTATTGCAGCGCAGTAGCAATAGAAGTGGGCTTTATCCCTCATACTTTTTTCACTATTTTTGAGAAACTGAATCTTATCATAACAGAGTATCCTATGACCATTCACATCACGCCTAAAACAAAGCGTCAGGATTTGGTAAATGCTGCGCGCAAATTGAAGCAGGGAAAAAAACTGGATGCCAAAAAATTTTGTGGCACGGTGAAGTGGAAAGAAGATGGCTTGGCGGCCCAAAAACGAATGCGCAATGAATGGAATTGATCTGCAGGCTTTCTGCGATACCAATATTGCCATATACTTATTGAGTGGTGATGAACACCTGGCTGAGCTACTCCAGGGCATGGACACTAAGCTTTCCTTCATTACTGAACTTGAATTGCTTAGTAAACCCAATATTACACCGGGTGAGACTGTCAAAACAAAAGCGTTTATCAACCAGTGTACTGTGGTGGATATTTCGCCTGCCATTAAGAAAAAGGTAATTGAGATCAGGCTAAAAATGAAGATTAAACTACCGGATGCCATTATCGCTGCATCTGCAATTACTTTGGGCTTGCCAATCATTACGGCTGATAAACAGTTTGAAAAAATACCGGGCTTAAGTGCAATCATCGTTAATCGTTAAGGTTTCTTTCGGTTTGGTAAAGGGTTTTGGTTGTTCGTTATTCGTTGTTAGTGATTAGTAAATAGTCATTGGTCATTAGTCATTAGTTGTTACCAGATACCGGGGTGTTCAGTAGGCTGTACATTTCGGGGGTAATGGTAACGTTAAAAACATAAGCATCATTTTTGTCGTGGTAGCGGTACACCACCGTAGCCTTATGGTCGCGGAATACCTGGGCTCCAGCATTTGTTCGAATGACGTGTATCATGTCAGGTTCCAGTTGCCGCTTGGCATTAAGGGTATCGATTTCAGCTTTCGTTACGTTTACCAGCGTATAGTTGTATCGAAAGGTATTGTTGGGTAGTATTTCTGCACCATCCAGGCGCGTTTCTGAGTCCACCAGCAAGGGCGATGCTTCATTTACTTGTCGTGCGGCTTCCCGCAGACTGATGGCAGCCGCCAGGAAGTTTTCAGTATTGCCATCATCATCTTTCTCTTCCAATTCCCTTAGTCTTTGTTCTAACTCCGCTGTCCGTTGGGCGTCTATTTCCACTCCGGGTTGAACTACCATGAAATACATCAAGGCAATGGCCACCACTCCGGCCAGTGATCCTACCATCCAGGAATTTGAAGAGCCGCTCATTTTCTTCACGTTTGCCAATGACGTAATCACAATTAAGGCGGGTACAATTAGTGCCGTTACGTCCCACGTCTCTGCCATGAAAGAAATGATTTGATTGAATACCACGAGTACCGTATAGGCAAATACAGCCCAACGCTTCATTTTCCAAATCCCGACCAGGCATGCCAGGCTTAATAAAGTTGAAAGTGTCAGGTAGTTAGGATACCACCCCCCATCTTCAAGGATACTTGAAAAAGCAAATTGAAGTACCAGGATAGTGGTGATAAACCCGAAAACGCAAACGAGCGTAATGATGGCCAGGCGTTTGGTTTCTTCGGGGTTTTCGGTCATGTTTGTTGGCTCCATTTAGAAATCACTTTTGGCTTTATGATCTACAATTTTTTATATCTTCATGCCATAGGGATTTATCCCTAGTGCGGTGTGATTGCGGCTTGATTGTCGATTGATTTTTTTTACATAATGCTATGTTCCACGATGATAAAGTTGCGATTTGGTGCGCTCTGCTTCAATACCTGAAAACCGTCATTTTTTGACAGAAAAAACTACCGGAAATCCGGTAGAATATTTTCTGGCGTGTCGTTTCCTGAAGCGTGTGGTTCTCTCATTCCGTATGGTTGGTGTTGTATGGGCAATGCTTGGTGCAATGTTGGCCCAAACGGCCCTTGGGCAGGGATCACCAACAGCTTACACCGATAGCCTGCTGGCCATTGTAAATAAACCCAACCCGGATTCAGCATCGGTTGCAGCGGTCATGCAGGTTCAACGCTACTTTTTTGAACATGGTCAGTACGATTCAACACTTAAGTATGCGCAGCTGGCCATGCGGCTTACGGCTCAATTAAAAGATGCAAAGGCTAGCGCCCGCGCACATTACAACATGGGCATGACGTACACCAACCTGGCCCGGTACGACAGTGCACGGTTTTACCTCGATGCTGTACTGGATTACTGGCCGTTGTTGCAGGATACTTTATTACAGGTGAGTGCTTACAATGCCCTGGGTATACTCAGTAATTACCAGTCCGACTATGGATCGGCTGTGGAATATTTGCTGGAAGCCGAGGCATTGATCGATCAATCCTCATCCATCGAAGTGCGTAATCTTTTTCCACAAATCCTTTCGGGCATAAGCCGTAACCTGATTGCCGAAAAACAATACGAACGCGGTATTGGGTATGCGAAAAAGGCCCTTCGTATCCGTAACTATCCAACTGAAGGCCGCTACCGGGTAATGATACACCTTGATATTTTTGATGCCTACCTCACCCTCAAAAACACAGCACTTGCCAAACCTCACCTCGATTCCGCAATCTATTTCAATCAATCGCTAAGCAACATGGTGATTACCCAAATGGTTTACCTGAATGAAGGCAACTACCACCTGACCATGCAAGATTATGCCAAAGCCCACAAAGCCTATCAGGAAGCCTACTGGTTGTGTAAACAAATCAAAAACAATTACCTGATTGCCGGTGCAGCCCGCAACCTGGCCCATGCTTGTTACCTTATCGGGCGGTACGATGAGGCCATCCAATATGCCAATGAAGTGATTGCCCTGGGCAAGCCCTTGAAACAATATGACGAAGTTGCCGGCAGTTATGATGTATTGAAGCAGGTTGCATCTTTGCGCGGTGATTTTAAAAATGCCGTGTACTATGCCGATTTGCATAAACTGTATGCCGATAGCAGCACCAATACAGCAACACAAAATCGTATCCTCGGGTTGGAGTCGCGGTATCAACATCAGAAGCGTGAGCAGGAACTGGCTACCCTGAAGTCGGAAAGCACGTTAAATGAACTCGAAACCGTGCGCAGGAACAGGATGTTTTTAATTGCAGGGATTTCAGCTATTGCGCTAATTATTATTCTGATCATTTATTCCGGCTACAGCCGCCAAAAGCAAACGCTTGCAGAAAAAGAAAGGAAACTTCAGGAAGACCGTGTAAAATTTCTGGAACGCCAGCAGCAGGTAGTGTCGCTGCAGTCCATGATCAACGGGCAGGAAACCGAACGCACCCGCATTGCAAAAGATTTGCACGATGGGTTGGGCGGAGTGTTCTCCACCATTAAAATGTATTTCAACTCCCTTCATCACGAGCAACCTGTTTTGCGTGAGCAGGAGTTATTTCAAAAAAGTTACACACTGATAAACGATGCCTCGGAAGAGATCAGGCGTATTGCCCATAATATGATGCCGGAAGTGCTGATGAAGATGGGGCTGGTGAATGCGTTGAGAGATTTGTGTGCCAATATTTCTGCCGGCAAGTTGCTGCAGGTAAAACTGGAGGTGCATGGCATGGATAAACGATTAAACACTACCACTGAAATTATGTTGTTTAGGATTATGCAGGAGTTATTGAACAACATTATAAAACATGCACACGCTACGGAGGCCATTATCCAGATCGTGCGCGATGGAAACCGATTAAGTGTACAGGTGGAAGACAACGGCAGGGGTTTTAATACGGCCGAGGCAGATAATCAAAAGCGCGCGGGCATGGAAAGTGTGCAGAGCCGGGTTGCCTACCTGAATGGTAAACTGAGTATTGACTCGCAGCAGAACGTGGGTACCACGGTAATGATGGATTTCTTAATACAAGATGTATGATACGGGTGCTTATTATCGATGATCACCCGCTGGTACGGGATGGTATAAAAACCATGTTGCAGTCGGAGGCTAGGGTAGAAGTTATCGGTGCGTGCAAAAGTGGAGCCGAGGCATTGGCATTTCTGGTGGCTAACGTGCCCGATATTATTCTGCTCGATATCAACCTTCCGGACATGGATGGTTTGCAACTGTGTGAGCGGATACGGAAGCAACATGCCAGCGTGAAAATTATTGGCCTCACCTCTATAAATGAAGCCGGCATGATTACCGGGTTGCTGCAACGCGGGGGCAACGGCTACCTGCTGAAAAATATGGAACGGGAAGAGCTGCTGAAGGCCATGGAGAAGGTGATGGCGGGCCATGTGTATTTGAGTGAAGATGCCAACCTGAAAGTACTGGAGCAATACAAATCCTTTGAAGAAGTGACAAGGCCATCCTTAACCCGCAGAGAGAAGGAAATACTGGATTTGCTGGCCGGTGGTTTGTCGGGACCGGAAATTGCCAAGCAACTTGTATTGAGTGACCTTACCGTAGAAACGCACCGCAAAAATTTATTCCGCAAGTTTAATGTCCATAACGTTCAGTCGCTGTTGAAGCTGGCGCGGGGGTTTGGATTTCTGGATTAGAATACCTGAGTATCCATTTCAAGTCCTAAATAAAGATTAAATCTCCTCGGTCTGTGTCCCACAGACCGAAAATTCGAATAATGATGTGGTTCGTGAGGACACGAACCATGGAGGTAGATTAGAATTCGATTAGAGAAACTATCGCAATCCGCCCAGTATCTCTAAGCCCTTGGAGGATTTAGTCAATTTCTCTATCTTCAAAACCATAGGGATTTATCCCTATTCTGTTTATGTGCGCGAGCATTGTAAGCACTGAACGTTATGTATGGTTAAACGAACACATATCCTTCCTAAGGTTAATGTTGAGACATTCAGCAAACAGAAGCTTGATGTTCCGCACCGCGCTGCTGAGCAGGCATTGGCACAACTCCGTGCCCGTGTAGATCACATCGATACGTTTTCCATCGGTAGGTATTTTTGGTTTATTGCAGACACCACAAGCTTTACGCACCTGCAAGCCGGTGGAGCGCTGGAAGAAATGTTGCCGTTGCAGCTTCATGAATTTGTGAATGCGCCTGCCCAGGTTTTGTTTCAGCATATTCACCCTGAGGATGGTGAAAAAATGTTTGCGTTTTCGAAATACTATGCCATGCATTGTGGTGGTTTGGCTGAGCATGAACGCAAACACATCCGCACATCCATATTTATCCGGCTTAAAAACAAAAAGGGAGAATTTTACTGGGCCTTAATCCAGTACCTGGATGCTGTTTTTAATGAGGCTGGCCAGTTGGTGTACATGCTTACGCTGGTTACGGATGTTTCGCACGTAAAGCAAGGCGGGGTTGCTTCCATGACGTTGCTGGATTTACGGGATAACACCAGCCGCATGTTTTTTAGTTTCAATGGTGAGACAAAAGAATCCGCACATCAGGAGCTTCCGAAAATTTCCACACGCGAACGCGAGGTGCTTAAGTTGCTTACCAAAGGCTTAAGCAGCAAACAGATTTCCGATGCGCTGAGTATTTCACAAAAAACGGTTGACAACCACCGGCAAAGCCTGCTCCGCAAAACCGGTAGCAAATCAACTGCGGAGGCAGTTGCTTTCGCGATGGATTATGGGTTGATGTAGAGATTTCTCTCCATGGCCTGTGACGACACTGACCAAGGTACTAGCTGTTCGACATTTATAATGTCGAACAAAGATGGGAGGGATTTTTAATCCGGAATGAGGATTTCAAATTCTGGCTATTGAAAATGTCAGACAGCACTGTCGACACCAGACCAAAGTAGTACTATCGATTGATGAGATAATTTTCTTGCGCAGTCCCCTTGCGAGGCACTGCGAAGAAGAGAGGGTTCGGTATTTCACCGAACAACGTGGCGATGAGTTTAAATAAATCACAAAACCTCCAAGGTCTTTAAGACCTTGGAGGTTTTGTGATTTATTAAGGTTCAATACCTAACCAGGCGCAGGTAGCGAAATAATCTTCCGGGTTTTGCGGTAAGCTTGTTCGGCCGTTGCTGGCTGGCGGTATAATTACATAGCGCACCTGAGAGTTGGGGAAATTTAAATCAATTTTCGCTGTTCGACATTTGTAATGTCGAGCAAAGATGAGTTGGATTTTAATCCGGAATGGGCAATTCAGTAAACCCTGAACCACTTTACAATGGCTCTAGTTCCAACAAGCCTTTACGTGTACCATAAAAATCCCCACAGCTGCTCAGCATGTATTCCTCTTCCTTATCAACCAGGCCTGCTCGCACCGGATTCATGTGGATGTAATTCACTTTTGAGTCGCAGAATTCTTTACTGGTTATTTCTTCTCCATGGTAACCTTCTTCCCAAAACCAAATGTGATTGTCCTTCTTTAATAGCCAGGTTAGCCAACGTTTCCGACTTTCATGTTCATTATTTTCAATAGTTTCGAAAATCTTCTTAGCTGTGTGTTTTTTAAAGTCACGGATTACATCGCTGAGATTATGGCGTTCTGTCCGCAGAATAAAATGGCAATGGTTACTCATGATAACCCAAGCATATATTTTGAGCCCTTTATGTTGCTGACAGTAACGAAGGTTTTCTAGTAACAGATCAACATAAGTCCTTCGAGTGAAGACATCTACCCATTGGTGCACGGTAAAAGTGACGAAATACAAGCCTTGTTGATCATGGATTCGGTATGCTTGTGCCATGAAGTGAAGTTACTAATAAAAGTAGAATAGGATAGGCCTGGATTAGAAATCCATTTTATCTATCGTCCGACATTGCAAATGTCGGACAGCGGGAATGTCGGACAGCACAAAGACAGCATAGACTCTATCTTTTGAGAGACAGATACCCCGTTTTCATTTTCCGCCCGCTGGTGAATTCGAGTTTGTAGAAGTACGTACCTGACGGAAGTTCATTCCCGTTTTTATTCAACCCACGGAACACCCGCGTTTGATTGTCGTAGTTTGTAATTTCAAAAACCGCATCGCCCCAACGGTTGTAGATGGTTACGCGGTTTTGTTGTGTATCGGGAAAGAGGTTAATGTAATCGATCTGAAAGAAGTCATTACGATCATCACCGTTTGGAGAGAAGCCTGTACGAACAATAATGTCACCTTCAACATAAATGGTGAGTTGTTGTTGGGTGCAGGCACCCAGCAAGTCGCACACTTCAATAGAGATTCGATCAACACCTGTGAAGAGTATGCCACCGTAATCTAAAATCAATTCATGGAAAGAATTAATCGAAGCAGAAGCCCCCGCTTTAGTTTGGGTATTCAGCACCCGCAAACTGCCCAAGTCGAGGTTATCATCCGGATCACTTAATAGAGGCGTGAGGTCAACGCGGACAAGTCCTTCAATGTATAGCCCCGTAAGTGTGGTAATAATTACAGGTGGCTGATTGCTGCATGGCTCGGGAAGTATCGTTACTGCGAGCGATGCAGAAGCAGGACTTGCACAGCCCCCGGCATTTGTAACCGTAACGAAGTATATACCACTGACAGCAACAGTTATTTGTTGTGTGCTTTCCCCATTCGACCAATCATAGGTTGCAAAACCTGCCGGTGCGGTTAAGGTAAGGGTTGAACTGCTGCACACAGTAACGGCATTGGCAACCGGTGTAATGCTGGAGGTAATAGCGGGTTGTGCCGGGACGGAACTAATCGTTGCGGTGATGAGTACACGTGTACTTTCGCAAAACGCATCAGCAAGGGAGACAAAATAATTTGTGGTGGCAGTAAGCACGGGCGTTGCGTAGGTATCGTTCACTTCACCCGTAATCAAGGCGAACGGAGTTTCAGTGTACCAGCGATAATCACCGGGCGTTCCGCCACTGGCGTTAAGGGTAACCGAACCCGTTCCGCATCGGCTGGCATTGATGACATCGGGGGACGTAGGCAGCGCATTAACAACGAATTGAGCTACGTTGGTGAATACATCTGCTGCGAGGTCGCCTCTTATTAAACATCGATAATCTCCGGCTACTAGGTTGCTTACGGTAGTTATAGACAAAGTAGAAGTTGTAACGCCCGAATAAATTGTATTGTTAGTCAGGTTCTCGAACAGAGACGTTCCGGTATTGAACTTCTGCCACTGATAGGTAATGTTGGTGGTGCCAGTGGCAGCCGTTATAAATGATGCATTGGTTCCCTCACACGCATAAGCCGGAGAGGTTGGTTGTGTAGTGATGGTAATAGAGACATTAGGAATCAGATTTTCATAGATAGCGAGAAACCCATTTCGCGTGATGACGATTTCCGGTTTACCATCCACATTTAAATCAGCCGTGACAATAGCCCTTGGTGCCGTTACGGTAGTATTGAAGGGCGCTGCGAAAGACGCGGCTGAGAGTGCTCCGGAAGTATGTATGTTTTTGAAAACGGAAAACCGGTTTCCGGTTTCACTGGTGGTAAGAATATCCACTCGTCCATCACCATCCACATCGGCAATGTGCGCAACGGTAGTAGCGCTGGGGTTTGTTAGGTCTATTCTGTTGAAGGAAATATTGCCCGGAGTGCTCTGGTTGTGCAAAAGTATGAGTAAAGTATTATTGGCACCTGTTCCATGGTAGAGCAATAAATCCTGGCGTCCGTCATTGTCAAAATCACCGCTATAAATGCGACTTGGGTTTGTACCTGTTGGGATATCTGTTCGTGTGAAACTTCCTGTACGAATTCGGGGCAGTTGCTGATTGTGATATATACTCATGGATGCAGTAGTTGGATTAGTAACTGCAATATCGGGCCAACCATCTCGGTCAAAGTCGGCTGTTACGATACCACCATTGGTACTCGGTTTTGCAAAGTTTATGTTGGCCGTGAAGGAAGGAAAAGTACCCGCAGTGAATGGTCCTTTTCGGGTACGGTTTTCCTTAACAATCAGCTGGGCACCACCATTACTAGGATAAGCCATATCCATTTTGCCATCCTGATTAAAATCGGCAAAGGCTAAGTTGGATCCTCCGCCACCGAACGTTACGTTGGCATCAATTTCAATGGTGCTGCCGGTAGAAATGTTTTTACGAAGTATTCCGTTTACAGTAGCCACATCCAATAAACCATTGCCATCAAAGTCTTGAAGTTTAGGATTGAGGAACGATCCGGTAATGCTTACATCGAGGGTTAAGGCATCGGCTGTGATAGCACCACCACTATAGGTGTTTCGGAAAATTCGTGCAGCATTGGTGATCTCGACTAATAAATCGGGAAGACCATCATTGTTCATATCGCCTACATCAATATCATAATCTGCTCCGGCCAGGGCAATGGTGACGGGAGGTGCAAAGTGACTGTTATCAAAATCAACACCATTGCCGAACGTAGCAGAAAAAGGCTGATGATAATACGATGTTAACCGATCGCGCGTAACACCTACCGGTGCATAAGTACTTCCAAGGGGTGCTTCCACGGTAAGTTCTGTTTTAGATGCGGTTAGTACGTTTGCCTGCACACCACCAAACCATACCGTATTTCGTTCAGGAATGGAAGAAAACTTCTCACCGGTTATCGTAATGGTACTTCCGGCAGCAGCGCGAAGTGGTGAAACGGTATTTACCGAAATGGTTGGCTTGGGCACACTTTCATTTTCGTAAATAATGAGGCGATTAGCACCGCTCGAACCAAACGTAATTACGTCAGGCTTATTGTCGCCATTAAGGTCACCCACCAGCGGTGCATTCAGGTTAACGTTTCCTTGAAAGCTTACTTCTTCAATAAAGGAATCCTGGGTTAGTGTGCCCGGAGTGGTAACATTTTCGAATACAACAAAACTGGCGGTAACGCCCATCAAAATGATTTCCGGCAGGTTATCACCATTGATGTCGGCCACACGTTGCGAATAGGCGCGATTGATTTTGGATAAAATAATTTCAGGTGCGAGTGAGGCCTCTGTAACCGGGCCCGTAGTGTGAATATTTTTTCGAATCACCAGGTCGTAATCATTAAAGCCATTTATCCTGTAAAAGGTCAAGTCTTGTTTGCCATCGCCATCCAGATCGGCAGCTGTAATGCCGCTTACCATGCTACCCGGAAAGGAAAATGCGGGAGTAATCACAATGTTGCCGGGCGTTGACTCATTTTGAAAAATGATATTAGTGTTACCTGCACCTGTGGCAATCACTTCCGGTTTTCCATCGTTGTTTAGGTCGCACACCGTTACATAACCACTCACACTGTTAATGCGCCTGGCGGCAGCAAACTCAATCATACCCGGTGCCCTGCTGGTATTTTGGAAGATGACGAGTCCGGTTGAGTTGATCAGGATATCCTGTCGGCCGTCTCCATCTAAATCGGCAACAGTAATGCCGTTTTGAAATATATCAATTTCAAAAAAGAGTCGGGCAGGTTCAAAGGCGATGTTTCCCGGTGTGCTGATGTTGCGGCTAATGGTAATACCACCCGAGTTGGCAAAGCCATCGAAACGCCCTCGCGAATAGGTGACTAAGTCAAGCTTGCCATCGTTGTCAAAATCAGCTAAAGCAAGACCGCCTGAGTTTCCCTGGCCTTGCTCGCCAGACGGAATACCAACGCGGGGATGAAACGTTGAGGAATTAATTTCGCCACCAGAGCCTGCATTACGAAAAATTCCCATGGTGGCACCTGATTCTAAGGTAACGACATCCAGCCAACCATCGCCATCAATATCTCCCATAACGGAGGCCAATACACCGGCCGAGTAGGGCACCTCCACATTTAACCCGAAGGTACTGGCAATGATGCGACCACCGGTCTCATCTGGATTGTTAAACTGCGGTTGAAAAAAAGCGGAGGATTGTGCAGAGAGTCCAGTGGATGTGTTGAGTACGCGAATAGGTGCAAAGGTTGCCCCAGGCGGAACAGTAACCTGGAGTTGTGTTGCGCTGGCAGAAATTACTGTTGCTTCGGTGTTGCCGAAGTAAATACGATTGTTGGAAATGGATTCACCAAAGTTTGTACCGTTTATGGTTACGGTTGCATGGGTTAGTGCAGCAGTTGGTGTAACGGATGCCACGGTTGGTGCGGGCATCAGTTCAAGTTGTTCCAGTGTTACATTATCAAGCTGACTACTATAGCCCGCTACATTAATCCACTTGCACCGGATTTGTATTTGCGAAAGGTTAGCCAGTACCCTTCGTATTTCATGTTCATAAGCTACATTCCCGGCCGCGCTGTTCGATCGCCAGTCGGCTGATAAATCTAATGGGATAGAATAAGATGTCCATTCTGTGCCGGGCTTTTCAGGAAAGCGCAAATGAATGGATTGTCCTCCGGAGGCACGAAGGATGATGTCGCTCACAGTGTTATCAGTTCCGGCAGTTGATTGCTTTAAATCAAGTTTTAAATGTTGGCCATATGAGAAACTGAACTGCCCCAAAAACTTGGCTGGTGCTACCCAATACCAGTTCATACCTATATTAACCGAGCCTCCTGAAGTTGGAGGAGACGCAGACAAATATCCACCAGGATTTCCTCCGGTTGATACGTATTCAAAAGTAGCTGTGGTCCCACCGGTATGGGCTGCAGCCCAACCTTCATCATCCGCTGTAAAGTTGCTGATGATTTGCGCATGGCTGGTACAAAAAATTAGTAGCAGGATAAGGGTTAGGCATTTTTGCATACTCAAATTTACCTTCTCCCCTATACAATCGGTATCACATGATTATGTGATGAATGAATATGTTGAGTTGAAGCGATTGAGGTATTTTCACTATTTGGGAGCGTTCTTTGAAATCAATGTTCTGATTAGGGATGGAAAATATTTTGCCAGGAAAACAGCAAACTTTCCATGAACTTTGTGCTTTCTTCGTGTCCTTAGTGGTTAGACTTATTTGAGATGGCTAAAATAAAATTCGATTGATCAGGGCGACTGTAAAAATGCTTAAACCTGACCGTTTCCAGATCTTTAAGTACTATATAAGTTGCATTTAAAAACTCATCATATTCAAGTCCCCGAAAAATGTTATACATCCTCCTATAAGATTCGATGAGTTCATAGTGAAAATCTTTAACATATGAGTTGTAATATGACCCATTATAATAGGTTATAAGATAGGTGCTAAAATACTCACCAAAAATAGTCCAGTACACCTGACAACTAAAGCTAAGCAAAACTTAAATACTTAGCCATGAAATACCCGCTATAAGCCTAACTCCGATAAGCCTGCCTGCCAGGGTAAGCATTGAACACCTTCAATAATTTTAGGAGTTGAATCATTGGAGAGGCAAAACAACTCACAATCGGGTATGTCTTTACCCAAGGTGAGTAAACCCCTCAAGTCACTTTGTGTTATGGTTGTGGTTGATTTTATTTCCACGGCTGCTCGCTTTAGCCCGGGTCGTTCAATGATCAGATCTATTTCGACTCCCGCCCCCGTGAGCAAGTAGGATAACCGATAATCTTTTCGGTAGTAGGATTGTAGTCTGTTGATTTCATTGATGATGAATTGTTCAAACACATTGCCATACTGTGAGGTGCGCGGATTCAGCGTGGTGTTCAATTCATCTAGCAGGGTACGTTGAATGCCGGTGTCGAAAAAATAAAATTTGGGGTTCGACCGTTGTCTTTTTCGGATAGACTCATGAAACTGCGGCAAGGTAAAACCTAGTAATGTATCCTCCAGGATTTGGAAATAGGATTGAATAGTGGGTACACTGGTACCTGTGTCAAACGCAATCTTTGAATAGTTGATAACCTTGCCGGCCATTTGAGCAGCCACCGGTAAAAATCGTTGAAAGGGTTCCAGTTTGCGAATGATTTGTTCTTGAAGGATTTCTTCCCGTAGGTACGTGTTGGCGTAAGCTCTCAGGAATTCCTTTTTGTCCTGCACTTCAGGTAAATCCAAAAGTTTTGGTAATGTTCCCCAATGGAGTGCTTCGTGCAAATCAAAACCATTTCCGATTTCTTTTGCCGTTAATGGATACAGGTTATACACGAATGCTCTTCCGGCCAATAAGTTGGCTGCACCACGTTTCAATTTCCGGGCACTGGATCCGCTAAGGATAAACTTTTGTTTTGTTGATTCAATTTGCTGATGTATCAAATCTAAGAGCGCAGGTACTTTTTGTACTTCATCAATAATGACCCATTCAGGTGCCGGTTTTCTGGCTGCAAGCTCTTGCACAAAAACAGCCGGGCTCAACAGATACTTTCGGGAAACCTCGGGATTTAACAAGTCGATGTACCAGTTATTACCATAGGCATAGCGTTCTTTCAATAAATGGGTTTTTCCCGTCCCTCTTGCCCCAAATAAAAAAAGGCTGTTTTTACGCGAAAATTCAACAATTCTTTTAATCATACTTTAAATATGTCGTTCAAATTTAAAGTAAACTTTACGATGTGGAAAAGTCATTATGAAAATAAAGCACCGGTTAAAGTGAAAAAGCCTTCATTCTCCCGGAAATGAAATAGCCCACCAAGTGGTTGAATAACCCAAACAGCCCAGGCTGCACCAAAACTTTAAGTAGAAGCTTGGCGCAAAGCCAAGAAAGACAACAAAAAGCAGAAACCCAATTATGCGGAGTAGAAGTAGTTAGAGCGTGTCATAATTGTTATCCATTAAAAAGAAAAGCTGCCAACCGATTCCATACAGGATGGTATGGCATAGTGTAAAAAAGTAAAACGCCAATACCATGAATCAGCAGCACGGTGAGGGTTGGTTGAAGACTTAGTTTTTTCTTTTGATGAAAGAATAACAGACAAACAAACACCAGGCCCACCAATGCAAATACAAAATTTCCGGCAACAGCATTAAACGGCCAGCCCATGGCATCACAAAAATGACCGATCAGCCTGTCGCCTGCAGGACCAAGAATGGTTAAGGCGGCAGCCAGCATGAATGTAGCATGGGCTATGGTTCTCTTTCTAAAGCTCACACCCAAAACATAATACACAATTAACCATAACCAATACACTGTGCCAATAACCACAAAATCTGCTGCTTTGATGTGCAAGGGAAAATCAGCAGGATAATAGCCAGGAGGGCCCACATCGTCACCGCCTAATGCACGATGGTAAGAATAGTGAAGAATAAAATACCCGCTGAGGATAACAATCGGCATAAGTCCATAGCTGATCTTTCCGATAAGTCGGTGATGGTTTAGTTTGTTGAACTTTATGAGTAGTGGTTGTGCAATCACGGTGGCCAGCCATAGTAACATGAATGTGCTGTGCAGATGAATGACCGTTGGGGTTGGAGCGTTGAGCTTAGCGAAATAACTGGGGTAAAAGCCAAGAAAGGTGATGGGAATAAGTAAAAATAATATCCATGCTGTGCCGGGTAGGAGCGTTCTGTCGATAAGGGAGTTTTTCATGGCTTACGAAACACCTGTTAGAATTCTTCTTGCAATCTCTTAGCTAACATAAATACGTTATATCTATGCTCAGAATTTTGTCTCTTTGTCCCAATTCCTTATAAGGTCAGCCAGACTCGTAGCTACATTTTGTTCAAGGAAATTGACAAAAGCATCATCTTGAAGTTTTTCTTTCTGTTGCTTTAATGCTTGCCATAGTTTTACAGATACCTCTTTACCACCCACATCGTAAACTTTTGCAGCACCGGCATGCCAGCGGCATTGAAACCAGCCATAGTTTTTAGCATGTTGCTGCCCGATTTCATTGTAACGCTCTTCAATATCTTGCAAGCGCGTGTACGTATATTCTTTTGCCCCCGCAGCCACTACCATATTCGGGAAAACGGTTAGCGCTGGCAAAGCTTTGGGTTCTTTTTCGGCTACATAAGTATGTAAAAAAATGTTGCAGAAGAGTTCCCCCATCCACATGCGCTGCATGTTCAACCCGCCCTGTGTGTGAAATGCATGGCCAAGTTCGTGTATGGCCAGCAGGTCGAAGAATGGCTGCATGGTTAATTTTTCGTTATTCGAGTATGTGGTACGGATTTGGTCGGCTAGTTCCTTTGGTAGTTGATCAAGTGGAGGAATAAAACTTTGCCAGAATGGATTGTCTTCAATAGCTACTACCAACGTTTTATTGTCAGTATAATGGGGCATTCCATAAACAGGAAATGAGGTGTAATTACCCCAGTCTGCTGCCGATAGCACCAGTAGTGTTACCGAAGGTTTAAAACCAAGCAGTTGTTCATGGTAACTGAGTGCATTAGCCAACCGCTGTGCAATGACCGTTGATGGCCTTTCAAAACTTTTGCTGCAATAGACATTGAATTCTGGTAGCGAGAGCTTGGTAAGTTTTTCCAACGCTTGACCCATCAAAACGTGTGTAAAAAGTAAAAGGCCTGTCATACAGAAGAATTTTCTCATAACATTTTTTATTAAACAAGTTTTTCGTTAATCGCCTTACTTACTGCCTCCGTCTGTGAATGCACCTGCAGCTTTTCATAAATTTTTTTGATGTGCGTACGGACAGTATCAATGCTGATCTCAAATTGTGCGGCAATCATTTTGTAACTGTTGCCCTGGCTTAATGCACTGAGAATTTCTTTTTCTCGGGAGGTTAGTTGATAGTCCTTCGCAGCGGGTTGCTGCATGGATTGAATAACCATGCGCGCAATGCTGGGCGACATAGGCGCGCCACCGTGCAATACATCCTGGATAGCATCAAAAAGTTTTACGGCAATGTGCTTCTTGAGCAGGTAACCACTGGCTCCGGCTTGCAAGGCTTCAAATACGTGGGTGTTGTCATCAAAAACGGTGAGCATCAAAATGGCCACCTCCCGATTCTGTGTGCGGATTTGTCGTACAGCTTGTATACCGGTCATACCCGGCATATCAATATCCATGAGTATAACATCCGGTTTTAGTTCGGTTACCTCAGGAATGACATTTAATACATGACTAAAGGCACCAACCAGGTTAAAGGTTTGGTGTGAGGCTACCAGGCTGGATAAACTTTCCCGAAGGATTGTGTTGTCTTCGTAAATAAGGATGCGAACAGCCATCGTTTATTAATATAGGGTAAAAAAGCGCTATTTATAGCCATTTTGAAATACCGCAATCATGTGATGGGAAGGTTTACAGTTACGGTTGTGCCTTCATTTGGTTTACTGTGGCGGATAAGTGTGCCCTTAACTTGCTTTGCACGGGCTTCCATATTCCGAAGCCCGTTGCCATGTTTTATTTCGGTTTCCAGAAAGCCCTTGCCATTATCATTTACTGCAAGTGTTAAGGTATTGTCACTTTCCTTCAGGCGGATAGAAATGTTGCTGCCCTCGCTGTATTTGGCCGCATTGTTAATGGCTTCTTTGTAAATCAGGAATAGATTTTTTCGCTTCCCGGCATTTAGGCGGATGGCCGCAGGATTGGACGGTTCATCAAATTGATAGGCGATACCTTTCGGTTCAAGAATCTCCGCGGCAAATTCTTTCATCTTAATAAGAAGTTTGTCAACGGTATCGTTCTCCGGATTGATTGACCATACAATATCCGACATGCTGTCCATCATGCGGGACGATTGTTCATTTATCCGCTGCAGATAGTTTTCTGACAGTCCATTTTTTTGGGTAATACCCATTTGACTGATGATGTTAATGCTGGATAACGCAGACCCTAAATCATCATGAAGATCGCGCGCAATGTCACTGCGCATTTTTTCCAGTTCAAGTTGGCGCCTGGTTCGGTTCAACACCCGATAACGGTTTATCAGCACGATGCTGATAACCAAAACTGAAACCAATGCAATGATGATAATGTTTTGGTTTGCTTGTTGCCGTTCGAGTTCTGTTTCATGCAATTGTTGACGCGCTTTTAACAATTCAATTTCATTTTCTTTTTGTGCTACCTGGTATTGGGTTTCCATTTGGGAAATGCGCAGCTTAACTTCCTTGCCTTCCAGTGAATCGGTAAGTGCTTGCTGGCGGATCAGTTGCCTGAAAGCCTCTTCATAGTTTTTTTCCTGAAGGTAAAACTCTTTCAAAAATGTCACGGCATGAAGTTCACTGATTAACTCGCCACTGGCTTGGGCTTGTTCAATGCCTTCATTAAGTTTTTTGAGCGCAAGCGATCTTTGGGCTTCATCCTGAAGTGCCTGTTGTGTGTAAACCCTTCCTTTTTCAGCCGAGATAAAGGCATCAAACCTGGTGATGCCCAATTCTTTGAATAGCTGTTCTCCCCGGTTAAAATAATCAAGGGCATCCTGCAGCCGGTTCATTTTTTGATAGATCTTTCCCAGGTTTACATAATTTTTACCAATTTCCTCTTTAAGCTGTTGCTCTTTATTTAGCTCAAGCGCTGCCTGCTGAAGTTCCAATGCCTCTTTGAAGCGATCGGTATCCATGGCTATGTTGGCAAGGTTATTATAAGTTGTAGCCATGCCGCGTTTGTCATTGCGCTTTATCCGTATGTTTAGCGACTTCCGGTAGTACTGTTCTGCTTTTGTGTAATCTTTTTGTTCATAGAAAATATTGCCCAGTGAATTGTAACAAAAAGACAAGCCCATCTCGTTGTTCAATTCTTCAAAAATGACTAATGCCTTAAACGTTGACTCTTCCCGTTTCGATGCCTGGTTTAATCGTGCGTACACATTGGACATGTTCAGGTAATTGCCGGCCATGTTTTCTTTTCCTAATACAGCCTCTCCCAACTCATCATTCTTTTCATAGGCTATTAACGCCTCGGCATAGTTTCCAAAATTGTTATTGAAGATTCCCCATCCGGTTAAATAAGCTGATAACCCTTTGTTGTTGGGATACTTTTCAAGATAGCTTTTGGATTTATCAAAAAAATACAGGGCACTGTCACGATCACCTATGGAAACGTAAACACCGGCTAATCGAACATAAGCCGTGTTTACCCATAAACCGTTCAAGCCGCCTTCGTGCAACTCAAGTGACGATTTAAAATATTTCCGCGACTTTTTGGTGTCGATTCTTTCATAAGCCAGGCCAAGGTTTACCAACGTTTTGGCGTGGATTGTATCATTCAGATTCCTGTTTATAATAGTTAACATGCTGTCAATCCTTTTCTGTGCGCAGAGTAGTGCGGGTAAGGACAGCAAGGAGAGAAGTAATGAGGATCTCAGCATGGCGTTATTCTGGTTTACCAAGATAGGCAAACCTTGAAGAATAGGCTCTATTAAAAATTACGGTTTCGTTGTTTTTCCTTAGTTTTGAGTACTTTTTAAACTTATTGATGGCTCAGAACACTTACAAATCCAACACTTTTAAAAAACCAGAGAAGGAAAGAAAAGGCAAAGCCTCTAAAAGCAAGTTTGACATTCAATTTTTGAAAGACCCAAAACTTGTGCTGGCGTTGGGCTTTGTTGTACTTATTAGTTCTGTTTTTTTATTCATTGCTTTTCTCTCGTACCTGTTCACAGGTAAGGCCGATCACAGTGTAGTGGAAGGACTTTCGCAAAGCGGGTTGATTGATTCAGGTTTGGAAACCGAGAATTGGTTAGGATTGTATGGAGCTGTTGCTTCGCATTATTTTATATTTCGCTGGTTTGGTGTTTCGGCCTTTTTGGTGCCGTTTGTTTTGTTTCTGATTGGTTTCAGGTTGGCGTTTAAGCGCACTTTATTATCCATTACAAGCGTCTTGATTTTTAGTGTATTCACAAGTTTGTGGGTCTGCTTGTTGTTCGGTTATTTAACATTAAATATTGATGGTGTAACCGAGTGGAGTTTTTTGGGCGGTGGGCTTGGCTTTCAATTGGCTATGCTTGCGCATGGATTGTTAGGCTGGGGAACATTTTTGCTGCTGATACTTTCGTTGTTCATATTCATCATCTTCTTTTTTAATGTAACCTCCATACCATCGTTTAACCCTGCTGATCCTAAACCCATGGGCAACGATGCCATCCTTGCCGGAGAAGAAATGGAAAAAACTTATTTGGACGAACAAGATAATTGGCCACAGCAGGTAGCACAGGATGAAGTTGTTCCGGAACCGGTGGTACTGGTAAAACCTGTTGAGCCGGAAAAGCCATTACCCGAAATGAAACTTGACGTAGCTAAGCCGGAAACCCCTAAAAAGGAGAAAGCGGAACCCGATTTTATCATTGAAGAGCGCACCGAGACCGATGAGTTGGCTGAGAAACTGGTGGAGGAGAAGGGCGTATATGACCCTACGCTCGACCTTAGCAATTACAAGTTTCCTCCGCTTGAGTTGTTGAACGAGTACGATACCGGCAAGGTTCAGGTAACACAAGAGGAACTAAATCAAAATAAGGATAAGATTCTTGCCACCCTTACCAATTTTAAAATAGGCATCTCCAGCATCAAGGCAACCATTGGTCCCACCGTTACCCTGTACGAAATTGTACCCGATGCGGGTATTAAAATCTCAAGGATCAAAAACCTGGAAGATGACATTGCCCTGAGTTTGTCTGCCTTGGGCATTCGAATTATTGCCCCGATACCCGGCAAGGGAACAATAGGTATAGAAGTGCCCAACAAAAACCGCGAGATGGTTAGTATCCGTTCGGTGCTGTCAACAGTGGCATTTCAAAAAACAGATAAAGAACTACCAGTAGCATTAGGAAAGACGATTTCCAATGAGGTGCTGGTTATTGACCTTGCCAAGATGCCGCACCTGCTCGTAGCAGGTGCTACTGGTCAGGGTAAATCGGTAGGATTGAACGTTATCCTCGGTTCTCTATTATATAAGCGTCATCCTTCGCAGTTGAAATTTGTTTTGGTTGACCCGAAGAAGGTAGAGATGGCGCTGTTCAGCAAAATTGAACGTCATTACCTGGCCAAGTTGCCCAACAGCGAAGAAGCAATCATTACCGATACAAAAAAAGTGGTGCATACCCTCAATTCATTGTGTATTGAAATGGAAAACCGGTATGAAATTTTGAAAGATGCCGGTGCCCGAAACTTAAAAGAATACAACACGAAGTTTTTGGGGCGTAAGCTTAATCCTAAAGAAGGTCATCGTTTTTTGCCTTATATAGTATTGGTGATTGATGAGTTGGCCGACTTAATGATGACGGCCGGTAAGGAAGTGGAGACACCCATCGCACGATTGGCACAATTAGCGCGTGCCATAGGAATTCACTTAGTGGTAGCCACCCAGCGTCCTTCGGTTAACGTAATTACCGGTGTAATCAAAGCTAATTTTCCGGCACGCTTGTCTTTTCGGGTAACATCAAAAGTCGACTCACGGACTATTTTGGATACCGGTGGAGCCGATCAATTGGTGGGTATGGGCGATATGCTGCTTTCGTCCGGCTCAGACATCATTCGATTGCAATGCCCGTTTGTTGATACACCTGAAATTGAGCGTATCTGCGAATATATCGGCTCTCAACGCGGCTATGATTCAGCCTACTTGTTGCCCGAGTATGAAGATGAGGAGAGCGGTGCTTCTACGGTTGATCTTTCGGAGCGTGATGCCTTGTTTGAGGAAGCCGCCAGGCTAATTGTGATGCATCAGCAGGGAAGCACTTCTCTTATCCAGCGAAAGCTAAAATTGGGCTATAACCGGGCCGGTCGGCTTATTGACCAGCTTGAGGCAGCTGGAATTGTAGGCGCCTTCGAGGGGAGTAAGGCCAGGGAAGTACTGATTAAAGATGAGTTGAGTTTGGAACAATTATTGAATGGATTGAAGGAAAAACACGGTCAGTAAGCTATTTTTGCTGCCCGCGAATTTCAGCATAATAACTTCCTATAAATAATGAAAAAGCTCTTTATCACCCTTCTTTTAGCCCTTTTTGCAAAAGCATCCTTCGCCCAATACGATCCCAAAGCCCTGGAGATACTGGAGGCCATGAGCAAACGGTATAAAGCCTATACTTCGTTTGAAGCCAATATTACCTCCAGCATGACCAACGAAACGGAAGGCATAAAAGAAGAGTTTAAGGGTAAAATTACGGTTAAGGGCGACAAGTTCCGGTTAGCCATGGATGACCAGGAAATTATCAATAACGGCACCACGGTATGGACCTACCTGCCCGCGGCAAAAGAGGTGAATATCGATAATTATGATCCGGCTGCCGATGAAATAAACCCGTCTAAGATTTACGAGTTGTACAAAAAGGGATTTAAGTATTTATATCTCGAAGATCAGACTGAAAATGGCGTATTGTGTGAAGTGATTGACCTGGTGCCGGAAAAAAAAGATGCCCAGTATTTTAAAATTAAAATGAACATCGGTAAGAAAGATAAAAGCATTCAAAGTTGGACCATGTTTGATAAGAGTGGAAATAAATACAAGTACACCATCTCTAAGTTTACGCCCAACGTTGCAGTAGCCGATGCCTTTTTTACGTTTGATCCGAAGAAGTATCCGGGGGTTGAGGTTATTGATTTACGATAGAAATGAATTTTATGAAAGAAGGCCCGGTAGTTTTTAACGCTTCCGGGTCTTTTTATTTTAATCTATGAACAGACAGCAGTTATTTTCACAAATCAAAAAAAAACAATCCTACCTCTGCGTTGGATTGGATACCGATCTGGAAAAAATCCCAGCTCATTTAAAAACTGAACCGGATCCTGTCTTTACGTTTAATAAAGCGATTATTGATGCTACGCATAATTATGGTGTGGCCTACAAACCGAATATTGCTTTTTATGAAGCCCTTGGTCCAAAAGGTTGGGAGAGCTTACAGAAAACATTGGACTACATTCCGAAGGATTGCTTCACCATTGCAGATGCCAAGCGTGGCGACATTGGCAATACATCTTCACTGTACGCCCGCGCTTTTTTTGAACAGATGAATTTTGATGCAATAACCGTAGCGCCCTATATGGGTGAAGATTCAGTAAAGCCATTTTTGAAATTCAAAGACAAGTGGGTGATTTTGTTGGCCCATACTTCTAACCCCGGTAGTGCGGATTTCCAATTGATGGAATCAAAAGTTACAAATCGCAGGCTTTATGAAGAGGTAATAATTAAAGCTAAAACCTGGGCCCCCCCCGATCAATTAATGTTTGTGGTAGGGGCTACGCAAGCCGATAAAATGCAGCACATTCGTGAATTGGCTCCGGAGCATTTCTTTCTGGTGCCGGGTATTGGGGCACAGGGTGGTGATTTGGAAATGGTATCGAAATATGGAATGAATAAGCACTGTGGCCTGTTGGTGAATTCGGCAAGGGCAATTATTTATGCTTCAGAAGGAAAGGATTTTGCTGAAGCAGCAGCAAGAGAGGCTCAAATTGTTCAACAACAAATGAGTGAGCTCCTTAAAGAGGCTCAGATTCTATAAGCTGACCAGTCAATTGATTTTAGATTTCAAAAATCGTAAATCGTAAGACTGAATCTGAAATCTGTGACCGAATCCTTCCTCCACTATATCTGGCAATTTCAATACTTCACAAAGAAGGATTTATGTACCACTGCGGGAGAAACTATTCAAATAGTGCATCCGGGTGTCCGTAATACCCATGCCGGCCCGGATTTTAGCGAGGCCAAAGTAAAAATAGGTGACCTTGAGTGGCGAGGAAGTGTGGAAATTCACATCAAGGCTTCAGGTTGGATTGACCACAGCCATGGTGACGATGCTGCTTACGAAAAAGTAATACTGCATGTAGTGTGGGAAAATGATAAACCCATCAGTCGATCGGACAACTCTTCAATGCCGACATTGGAATTAAAAAATAGAGTAGACTCATCGCTTTGGAGTAGGTATAAAAAATTATTCACCAGCGCTGAGCGCATTCCGTGTGCATCTTCCTGGCGAAAGGTTGATGATCTGGTAAAATTATCGATGCTGGATAAGGCATTAACGCAACGACTGGAAGTAAAAGCTGGTGTTGTTATCGAAATGTTGAAGCGTAACCAGGGCGATTGGGAAGAGACAGCTTATCAGTTGCTCTGTAAAAATTTCGGTTTTAAAGTCAATACTGATTCATTTCAGCGATTAGCAGAATCTCTTCCATATAAGATTGTATTAAAGCATATCGATAAACTCCACCACGTTGAGGCTTTACTTTTTGGTCAGGCTGGTTTTTTAGAAAAAGTCAAAATCGATGAACACTCGCAGGTATTGGTTCGGGAGTTTAAGCTGCTTGAAAAAAAATATGGACTAAAGGATAAACGGCTTCATAAATCTCAATGGCGGTTTTTACGGTTGCGACCTGCTAACTTTCCAAGTGTACGGTTAGCCCAGTTGGCGGCAGTCATTCACCAACGAAAAAATATATTCTCTACTATTGTTAACACAACAGACTATAAGGATTTATATGCATGGCTTAGTGTTCATCAATCAGATTATTGGAAAACGCATTACCAGTTTGGCAAGATGACCAAAAGCGTTCCCGTACTCGGTAAATCCAGTATTCAAAATCTTATCATAAACACCGTTGTGCCCTTATTGGTAGCCTATGCAATTACACACGATGATTATTCCTATATGGACCGGGCAGTGGATTGGCTACAGAAAATACCCGCTGAAAAAAATATCATAACCCGGCAATGGGCTGAGTTAGGCTATGCTGCTAAAACATCCTTCGACTCGCAAGCACTTATTGAGCTGTACAATGCATATTGCATGAAGCGAAGGTGCCTCGAATGTACAGTAGGAGCCTCAATTATTCGACCGGTATGACGATCATTCTCTATTGTGTTCATGGTGCTGTTATCTTCCTGCTAGCCTGGTGGTGGTTTAGGCATAACAGGTCTTCTCTTGATAAACTTTACTGGCCGGCACTGTTGGTAAAACTAGGTGCAGGTATTGCATTGGGACTGATTTACAGCAGATACTATGTGGATAGTGATACGTTTTCATTTTTTCAGGAAAGTATCCGGTTGGCGGAAATAGGAAGGGCGGATTGGGTTGAGTACTTACGCTATTTATGGTTTGAAAAAGAGCAGGCTTTTTCAGGTGAGAACAGAACATTGTTTTTCGTTAAGCTGGTGAGTTTATTTTCAATTATCACCAATAACAATTACTGGATCATTTCGATTTACGTTTCTTTTTTTTCATTTGCTTCAGCTTGGTGGCTGGTGAAGCGGATAAGCCTTAGTTTCCCAGCATTTACATTACCTGCTGTAGTTGCTTTTTTGTTTTTCCCTTCGTGTGTGTTCTGGAGTGCAGGAATCATTAAAGAAAGTGTGGCCATGACCGTTCTCTATGCCATGACCGGTTTGCTTCTCATCATCTGGAAAAGCCATAAGGTCACTTGGTTACAATTTGCAACAACAATAGTTTGTGTGTGGGTTTTGTGGAGCCTTAAGTATTACTATGCTGCAGTTTTTTTACCGGTAGCGTTGTCGGCTTTGTTAACCCGATGGTTTGTTCAAAACCGGATGAAACCCTCGGCAGTTACCGCTTACCGTGAATTTGTTTTACTGTCGGTGTTGCTGATGGTTTTCATTTTTGTGGTCACGTTTGTGCATCCCAATTTTTATCCACATCGTATTTTTGAGGTGATTGTAGAAAATTACGAAGCTTTTTATGAGAAATCGGATCCTGGCAAGATGGTTCATTTTAATAACCTGAGGCCTGAAATCGGGAGCATTTTGCTTCATGCCCCCAGGGCTTTGACTTCAGGATTGTTTCGTCCGTTTATTTGGGAGGCCAGTAACCTCTTTCAGTTGATGGTAAGCCTGGAGAACCTGCTTTTATTGTTCCTAACCATTCTAGCCTTCAGAAATATAAATAAGCTTACAGCCTCTCCTGATCGGTTGTTGTTATTTTCCTTGCTGCTTTATTGCACGATGTTGTGTGTGTTTCTAACACTTTCGGCCCCAAACTTTGGTACGTATGTCAGGTACCGGGTAGGTTTCTTCCCTTTTTTCATTATGCTGGTTATGTACAACTCACCGTTTGATCGGGGGTTTACAAAACTTTTCAAGATCAACTGATTTTCGTCCTTGTGAGGCTGTTGTAATGAGGGTACATTTGTTTTCTGACAAACAGCTATGGATAATCCTGTAATAATTTTTGGCGCAAACTACCTGGGGCGGATAGCCCGGGAAATTTTTGAGGTAAATGGAAATGTGGTATATGGATTTTTAGATGACGATAAGCAGCGTCACGGAAAGGAATTTGACGGTATAACGGTGCTGGGGAGTACCGATGATGATGGTTTTTTGAAATTGATAGGAAAGAAGTGTGAAGCGTTTGTGGCCGTAGATGATAACCGGTTGCGTAAAAGTTTGGTAAAAATGCTGAACGAGGTTCGTCACGTTCAACCTGTAAATGCCATTCACCGGGATGCATCGCTCGCCAATCATGTTGAGCTGGGTCATGGAAATTTTATTGATGCTGGTGTTAAAGTTGGCGTAGGGGCAAAACTCGGCAACCATTGCATCGTGCAATGTGGCGCCCTTATTGGTGCGGAAGCTGTTGTTTCGGATTTTACGCAGATAGGGGCCGGTTCAATTATTAATGCAGGTGTACGTATTGAGTCGGAGGCTTTTATCGGATCAGGCGTTACCATTGTTTCGGGTGTAAGTATTGGCAAGGGAGCCCGGGTGGGCGCTGGTGCCGTTGTTATTGCCCCGGTTAAAGATGGTGAAATTGTTTTTGGCAACCCTGCCCAACCTGTAAAACAATAACCTATGCCTAAACTATCTGAAACCGATTTAATTCTGAATAAAGATGGCAGCGTCTACCATCTGAACTTATTGCCCAAACATGTATCGGATATTGTTATTGCCGTGGGTGATCCAAGCCGGGTATACAAGGTAAGTCAGTATTTTGATGAGGTAGAGTTTGAAATGAACAAACGTGAGTTTATTACACATGTGGGCCATTTCAATGGAAAGAAAATTACGGTGATCAGTACCGGTATTGGTACCGATAATGTGGAGATTTTTATGACGGAGCTTGATGCCCTTGTTAATATTGATTTGAAGTCGCGGGAGATAAAACCGAAAAAGAAGAAACTAAAGATTATTCGCATTGGAACTTCAGGCGCATTACAGGAAGATATACCCGTTGGCTCACACCTGGTTACTGATTATGCCATTGGTTTGGACAACCTCATCGGCTTTTACGAGTTGCCATCTACCCGGTTTGAATCATCTATTGCCAGTGATATTGCCAAAAAAGTTAAGCTGCCATTCAAGCCCTATGTGGTACAGGGCTCAGAAGAATTATTGACGCGGATCGGGCACGATATGATTCGGGGCAACACCATTACCACACCCGGGTTTTATGCACCGCAAGGCAGAAAAGTAAGGGCCGGTACCCGTATGCCCAAATTGCTTGACGACCTGAATTTTTACCACAACAAGACCAGCGACTTCTGGCTCACGAATTTTGAAATGGAAACCGCTGCCTACTATGCACTAGGCAGGCTTCTTGGACATGAAATGTTGAGTGTAAACGCCATTATCGCTAACCGCATCAAAAATAAGTTTGCTAAAAATCCGGAGAAGGTCGTTGATGCATTAATTGAAAAAGTATTGGAACGGATATAATCAGCCGCCATTAATTCCGGCATCCATACGCACAATGTGCCGGCCAGCATTCAGCGGGTCATCATTATAAAAACCTGATAAAATCCTGTGGGCAATTTGTTCCACAATCAGTTCCTGATCGGTCTTTCCTTCCTTGCCTCTCCAGAAGACCCGTTTCGGGTGACGTTTCATGTCTTCAACATATTCTTTAGCCCGGTTGAATTGTTCATCGGTGAAGGTAATCGTAAAGCAGGTTTTAACGCGTTGAGTTTCCATAGTTAAAGTGGTTTACAATTGATATGCCATTTTCAAGCTTTTCAAATTAAGTAAAATGAGCTAACACAAAGCAAATGCTTGCCCGTGAACGGTCACCCGTGTTCGCAGTTGGGACGGTAGTCGTTTACATGGTATTTTTGTGCCTGTATGAAAGCGTTGCATCGTGTTGTTTTACCGAATGGAATCCGCCTGGTCTATCAGCAGGTTGAGAACACACAAATTGTGCATTGCGGGGTTTTTCTGGACGTGGGCAGTCGTGACGAAAGTGAGGCTACACAAGGCATTACTCATTTTTGGGAGCACATGGCATTTAAGGGTACCCGAAAGCGCAAAGTTTTTCAGATCATCAACAGCATCGATTCGGTGGGTGGCGAACTGAATGCCTATACCGATAAGGAAAAAGTAGTCTTTTTTACCGCTGTGCGTGATCAATATTTTGAGCGATCCGTTGACGTACTGGCCGACATTACCTTCAATTCGGTTTTTCCGGATCACGAAATTGAAAAGGAACGCGGTGTTATCCTTCAGGAAATGGCCATGTACTTCGACAGCCCTGATGATTCTTTACAAGATGAATTCGAATCGGTTATTTACGGTAAGCACCCTATGGGTATGAACATACTTGGCCGGCATGAAACCGTGTCAACCTTTAGCCGGGCCGACTTCAAAGGGTTTTTTAAAGAACATCTTGATACGAGGAGAATTGTTTTTAGTTGCGTTGGTAGCTTACCACCATCGGAAGTTGAACAAATTTTTCGAAGCTATTTTGATGTAAAACCAACCAAGCGTACGGCAAAAAGAAAACCAGCAGGTAAATACAAACCACAAAGCAAAGAATTGTTGCGCCCGGTTAAGCAGGCCAAGTGTGCGATTGGCCGTCCGGCATACCCGGTTCATCATAAAAACCGTATTCCATTTTATTTGCTGGTGAACATGTTGGGAGGCCCCGGCATGAATTCCCGTCTCAATATGGCGCTTCGCGAAAAGCATGGCTATGTTTACTCCATTGATGCGCATTACATGGCGTATACCGATACCGGAATGTTTGCAGTTTTCTTTGGTACTAAACCGAACAAACTTGATCGTTGTATTGAATTGGTCAGGCAGGAGTTGGATAAGTTCATGGACAAACCGCTTAATGCCCGACAATTGAAAGCTGCCCAGGAACAATTAAAAGGACAGATGGCCATGGCTGAGGAGAACAATCAGAATATGATGATGATGCTGGGCCGCTCAACCCTTGATTTAGACCGGGTGCCTTCCCTGAAAGAGGTTTTTGAAATTATTGATGGTGCGAGCCCGGCTATGTTAAGGCGCATAGCCAGTGAAATGTTTGATCCTGATGGTTTAAGTTATTTAAGAATGATTCCGAAATAATATGATGGATTTCCTGAACGCAGACCTGGTACGCTATGCCGAGCAACATACTTCTTCGGAAAGTGAGCTATTAAAACGGATCAATCGGGAAACGCATGCGCAAGTACTTATGCCACGCATGCTATCCGGGCATTTGCAAGGGAGATTGTTGGCCATGGTAAGCAGTATGCTTCGGCCAAAGAGAATACTGGAAATCGGAACCTATACAGGATACTCCGCGATATGCCTGGCGGAAGGCCTTGCACCGCAAGGAATACTTATTACCATCGATATTAATGAAGAACTGGAAGACAGGGTGCGTCAATACTTTAATGAAGCAGGTATTTCACGCAGGGTGGATTATCGTATTGGCAATGCCCTGGAAATTATCCCACAGCTACAAGGGCCGTTTGATCTTGTTTTTATAGATGCCGATAAAGAAAACTACGCCCGCTATTACGATTTAGTGTTCAATCTTGTACCTTTGGGAGGTTATATCCTGGCCGACAACGTGTTGTGGAGCGGCAAGGTGCTGGATCAAAAACCGGATAAAGACACCCGGGCCATTATGGCGTTTAACTTGAAGGTACAGCAAGATAAACGGGTCGAAAATTTACTCTTGCCGGTTCGTGATGGCATTATGATTGCACGTAAAGTCAGGGATTGATTTTTTAGGCTGACTATTTTTTAACCTTAGCAGTATGCGACTTACAGCCATTCTTAGTTTACTCCTGCATGTGGTATTGGCTCAAACCCCGGAGGTTCCGCACAAGATGAACTTTGCCGGCATTACCCTTACCATTCGTGATGATGCACGCAGGGAAATCCAAAAAGATGTAGATGCCTTAACCCAATACCCTAAGTATTTCAATGTAAAGGTTGAACGTGCAAAAACATATTTTCCCATTATTGAAAAGATTTTTGCCGAAGAACGTTTGCCTGATGATTTCAAATACCTGGTGATCCAGGAAAGTGCATTGATACCTGATGCCGTGTCGGTATCGAACGCAGTTGGGTTTTGGCAGTTTAAAGACTTTACGGCCGCTGAGATGGGCTTGCGTGTAGACAAGGAAATCGATGAACGCATGAACATTGTTTCATCCACACGGGCAGCAGCTCAGTACCTGAAAAAGAACAATACTTTTTTTAACAATTGGCTATATGCTTTACAAGCCTATCAAATGGGTGCAGGCGGTGTAATGCGTGCGGTGAAAGATTATGAGAGTGGGACAAAGCATATGGAAATCACCAGTCAAACATACTGGTATGTGAAGAAATTCCTGGCCCATAAAATTGCTTTTGAGGGAGCCGTGAAGGGGCAAGGCGAAGTAAACGTAATTGCCTATGAAAACCATAGCGGAAAATCACTGGCTGCAATTGCCAGGGAAGTTTCCGTTGCTGAAGAAAGCCTGATAGAGTTTAATAAGTGGGCAAAAAAGGGAACTGTTCCGGGAGATAAAAGCTATAGCGTTTCCATTCCCGTTAAAGGCGAAGCCCAGCCTGTCTATGCCTCTGTTGAAATGATAAATACCGAACACCATAAGCACAATCCGCATAAAAAACTTGAAGCTAAACCCGCCCTGGCAACGCAAAGCGACAAGAAAATAATTAATGGCCTACCAACGATCAAGGCCCAGGCTGGAGAAAATGCAGTAGCACTAAGCAAGCGCGCAGGTGTAGGTTTGTCATTTTTCCTGGCATGTAATGATCTATCGATAAGTGACCCGTTGCTGGAGGGCAATTATTATTACCTGAAGAAGAAAAGGGCAAAGGCAAAGGCGGTATCGCATACGGTAAAGTTATTGGACGAAACTCTTTGGTCGGTTAGCCAACAATATGGAGTTCAGTTAAAAAAAATTACCCGATTAAACCCCGGGTTGCCAACCTCAACCCTTAAACCTGGAACATTGGTTGTGTTATCGGGCACTTCAAAGTCTGTTTCGCCAGAACCTGCTATTGCCGGTGTTGTTGAAGTAGAGACAGGTGAGTTTTTTAGCTGGACGGTAAACCCAGGGGCTTCCTCTTTCAAACCTGCGGAGGTATCGGTAGTTGTTACTCAGCCGATAGAGGAATCAGGAAACGATTTAGTATCCGATAAGGTAGTTGAGCCTACAGTTGTAGTTCAGACGATAGAGGAGAATACTGCGAAGGTAAGCGAGCAGCAGGTGGAGGTTTCTAAAACCGAACCATTGCCCGCACGACATGTAGTGGTAACGGGCGAAACATTGTATGCTATAGCCAAACGGTATGGCGTAGGGGTTATGGACATCGTAAATTGGAACCAACTAAAGTTGGAGGATGGCATTAAGCCCGGCCAGGAATTAATGATGCGAGCGCCCATACCGGCTGAGGCCATGGTGCAATCAGCTCAGGAGGCAAGGGAGGGGAATTTTATCGTGCATGAAGTTAAACCTGCCGACACCCTTTATGGTGTGGCCCGAAAATATGGCGTTACCATTAAAGACCTGATGGACTGGAATCAGAAAAAGGATTTTAATGTTGCCACAGGCGAGAAGCTTAAGGTACAGGTTAAATAGGGGCTGATTTTATTTACCTTTTTCGTGATTTTATTACGTCAACGCCCCGATTTTCTCAAGAACTGCCTTAAAGTAGCCAAAAAAGGATATTTTTGTAGCCTGCGATTTTGTCAAATTTTAGAAACACTGTAATTGATTAATTATTGGGATGGAAACGGATACAAAATCCATTGATTTAGTATTGCTGGTGGACGATAATGACACTGACAATTTCATCAGCAAACGTATTATTGAAATCACCAAATTCTCGAAGCGGGTTGAGGCAAAAGGTTCGGGCAAGGCTGCACTGGACTATTTAAAGGAAAATGAGAACAAACCCGATAATTTACCCAGCCTGATATTCCTGGACATCAACATGCCCATTGTTGATGGCTTTGTGTTTCTATACGAGTTCGAGAAGTTTAATGAAATTGTACGTAATAAGTGTAAGGTTATCATTCTCTCCAGTTCGGACAACAAACGCGATATTGATAAGATCGTAAACAACAACCACGTTATTAAATTCATTACTAAACCGCTTACCGAGATTGCCCTCGAAGAGATAAAGTTGAACAATATTTAATCTTACTTGTTCACCAAGTAAATTACCAAAAACCTTTACAACCTATGAAAATGAGACTTTCTTCAGGAGCCCTCGTGCTCATTCTGTTCACTGTAAGTTTATTTGCCGCACAGGCACAGGTGATAAAGCCTGATACTGCCTCTAATTGGAAGAAGAAACTCCTTTTTAACGTAAACGTTAACCAGGCTTCATTTTCATCCAACTGGAAAGCCGGAGGTATCAATTCCATTGGGTTAAATTCGGCATTTAACTATAAAGCCGCTTACTCAAAAGACAAAATTACCTGGGCAAACGAAATTGACTTTTTATATGGTTTTGTGGATAACAGCGGTCAGGGTTTCCGCAAAACCCTGGATCGGATGTTTTTTGACACCAAGCTTGGGTATAAACTAAACGATAAATGGGATGTTTTTACCTCCCTGAATTTTATGAGCCAGTTCGACAAGGGATTTCGGTTTAATGCTGATGATACCAAAGACCTTATTTCCGATATTTTGGCTCCCGCTTTTGTCACTTCTGCCTGGGGTGTTCAGTATAAGCCAGTAGATTATTTCTTTATACGGATGTCACCCTTTGCGCCCCGTGTAACCATAGTGCGTGACAACAATGGCCGGTTTGATGCGGTTGATCCAGTGCGGCCTTATGGTGTTGAACTGGGGGAGTCCACCCGGTTTGAATGGCTGGCCTTTCAACTTACGGCCGACTTTGATAAGGACATTGCCACCAACCTGAATCTAAAATGGCGATACCTGATGTTTGCAAACTATGAAACACTTGAAGCAAAGACCATTGACCACCGGCTGGACCTGATGCTTACAGCAAAGGTGAACAAATTTATAAGCGTTGGCCTGGGCGGTATTTTACTTTACGACTTTGATCAGGATTCGGGTGTCCAGCTAAGCCAGGCTTTTAATTTTGGTTTCCGGTATAGCTTCCAGAATTACGAAGAAAAGAAATAACCTGTATTTAAAAATCAGGGTCTAACCCTAACCGATCTCTAAGCAGTATCAGGTTAGGGTTTTTTTCTGCCAGGTGTTCAAATTTTTCGCGGTTGGTATAAATAACTTTTTTGCTATCGCTGCTTTTTAATTCACCGGTTATTTGAATGGTAAAGTTGTTCAGCCGCTCGCGCACAAACTGCATCAGGTCACTTTTAATATCGTTCAACAAGGTTTCCTGAACCGGATTGTGGAGGTGCAACACAACAGTTGATTCACGGATTTCAATTTCCTGTGTTAAAAGCTGGTATTCGGCCTTGTACATTTTTCTGCTTTCGGCATAGGCATGCCAGGTATTTCGCAGTTGTGCTTCATTGTAGTCATCATGGGCTAACGGTGTTGCTGCTTTAGTTTCTTCCTGGATCACAGCTGTATTTTCCGATTGCAGCATGGCCTTAAGGGCTGAAATCTTAGGGGTGCTTTTGCTTCGCGAGGGTGCGGCTCCGGTAGTTTTTGGTGTTTCTGAAGCAGTTTTTGTTAACTCGTTGGGTGGCTTAATTTCTTGAGCCGGTGGTGTGGGGCTGACGGAAGGCTCCTCAACTTCAACTACGGGTTGGTCAATAATTTTTTTTTTAAGGCCTCTTGTGAAGGTGCAGCAAGGTTAATAACGGCCTGAACGTTGGCCATTTTCATCAGGGCAAGTTCAACCAGCAGGCGTTGGTTCTTACTGGCTTTATATTGTATATCGCACTGGTTGGCAATATTTAACCAGGATAGTAACAAGGATGGCGAAGCGGCCTGGGCTTGCTGGGCGTATTTCTTTTTTACACTTTCGGGCACCTCCATTAAATCGGTAGTGCGTACATCTTGCGATACCAATAGATTTCTGAAGTGTTCACTCAACCCGACAATAAAATTTTGCCCATCAAAGCCCTTTCGTAAAATTTCATCCAGGATTATAAGCGGCTCGGTATGGTTTTGGGTGAGTAGTGCGTCCACTACGGTAAAGTAATAATCATAATCGAGGATGTGAAGATTGTTCAATACATCCTTAAACGTGATGGCTTTGCCGGAAGAGTAGGTAACCATCAAATCAAAAATAGAAAGGGCATCGCGTAAAGCGCCATCTGCTTTTTGGGCAATCAGGTGCAGGGCTTCGTCTTCGGCTTTAACCCCTTCGTGCCGGGCAATAGTTTTCAAATGGTTGCCGATATCCGAAATCTGTATGCGGTTAAAATCAAAAATCTGACAACGCGATAATATGGTGGGTATTACTTTGTGTTTTTCGGTCGTGGCCAGTATAAAAATGGCGTAGGCCGGTGGTTCTTCCAATGTTTTCAGGAATGCATTGAAGGCAGCATTCGACAGCATGTGAACCTCATCTATTATGTAAACCTTGAATTTACCGAATTGGGGCGGGTAACGAACCTGGTCGATAAGGTTACGTATATCCTCAACCGAGTTGTTGGAGGCAGCGTCCAGTTCGAAAATGTTAAGGGTATTTAATTCAGCCTTTTCTTCAAAGCCATTAATTAAACGGGCAACAATGCGGGCACAGGTGGTTTTGCCAACACCCCTGGGGCCACAAAAAAGTAAGGCTTGGGCTAATTTGTTATTGTCGATGGCATTTTTTAAGGTGGTGGTAATATGTTCCTGTCCAACAACCTCTTCAAAACCTGTAGGGCGGTATTTGCGTGCCGATACAACAAAGTTTTCCATGACGGCAAATTAATCTATTTCATGTGTATATAAGAAATGATTTTGAGGATATGTGCCGGCCTGCCCAAATTCAAAAGTGTTTGTCAGAATTTGTACGTAATCCCATTGCTGAACCGATAGATGGTTCGCACGATTGGCACAATTGGGCGATTTTCGAAGCTCAGTATGAACGATGTAGTCCATTGAAGCCGGGCCGTAAGTTTGGTGTTCAGGTTAACGTCCGTGCTGTACCGATGCCTGAAGGCTTCTATGCCCGGATCGTATGCTGTTTGGTAGTATTGAATGGAGTTAAAGTCGGCCCATTCAGAAATTTTAATTCTGAAAACCAGGTAATTGGTTGATTTCCAAAAAGCAATGGGTATAATTTCCTCTGTTTTAGGATGGGTCCATTTCTCTGATTCATACATGATACCCACGCTAAAAATGAGTGTAAAGTGTTCGTCACGGTAAAGCCGGTGTCGCATGCCGGTACCCACGAGTAGGCGTGGGTCTAACCCACGAAAGTTATCGTATTGGTACTGTGCAAAAATTTCAGGGTGCACCTTACGGTCTTTCCGGAAATCGAACCTGAAGTGTTGATAGCCGGTGTTCAGGAAGGGATCTTCATTGATCTTCAGGTAATCAATACGACTGATCGAGGAAAGCCTGTGCTTACCCGGGAACCACGCAATACTGGAACGGAAGTCAAATCCAAAAAACTCCACAGGCTCATCTGCAGCAGCACTTCGGTTGTAGAGCAGCAGGTTACCATTAATGTTGCCAATAAACTTTTTGGTGGTATCACGATCAAGCACGGATTTTTCGATATTAAGGATTTGTGCCACGGCCATGTGGCTGCACAGCAAAACAATAATGTAATAGGGTGTGCATTTCATTTGACTTAAAATTAAGGCATCTGTTAAAGATCATTGCCCAACCCGGGTGAACTTTTTTGCACCTATATTTGTATGCCTTAACAGTGTAACGGCTATAAGTTCTTTGAGGTATTGGGGCCGACCGGTTTTGACAGGATGTGTTATGACGTGTGTAAGCATGCAGGCTCGTAGGATGAGAGCCTTGAAAGATAGTCCTGAACCATACGTGGCGAGACTAACTACGCCATGGCTGCTTAATCTGTCGATACGATAGGTTAGCTTATCCCCGATAAGATCGGGGAGGCCATCATCGCTCAGTGCGCTGTTCTGCAGGTACTGGTATAGCGGTGTCGTTTTGCAGAACTGCTCCGTGTGGGGTTACACCACCCGGCTAAGACAACGTAACTACGGAATGGGTTGGCTGTTGCCTGCCGGCTTATTCCCGACAATGAAAGTCAACTAAGCATGTAGAAGATACGATTGTAATCTTCTCTGGACCAGGGTTCGATTCCCTGCGGCTCCACGCATTCAGGTTTTGTAAAACAAAAAGGGCTGATCATTGACCAGCCCTTTTTGTTTGTTGATGTTTCCATCAACGTCAATTACTTCTTCTTCTTAGCTGCTTTCTTTGCTGTCTTCTTCTTAGCAGCTTTTTTCGCTTTCTTTGCCATAGCGTTTTTAATTTTGGTTAAACATTCATTTAAAACTGATCTAAGGTACTATTAGAAACTTAATTTCCAAAATTTTTGATAAAATATTTGCATCTATCAAATTTTTAATACTAAACATGTAAGCAATAAAATTTTCCATATAAACATGTTAGTAAAATAATTCTTGAGTGAATGTTGAAGTGCTTCAATAATCTTACTCCTCATTTACTGCCGTAATGGAAATCATGAAGTGCAAAACGATTTGTGTTTTTCGGCAGGCGAAAAATGTTTTGTATCGCATCAATGATGCCCCCGCTCAGGATTTCTATTAAAGAAAACGATAAAGCAGGGTAATTGTTTGAGTTGCCATTAAGGATAACGCTATACAAGCAGGAGAAATGGCTACAACTCCGGTTTGAAGTAACCTAACGCGAGAAACCAGAAAGAAACTTTGGTTACTTTAAAGCGGGCGAAAAAAAATCCCTCAGTTGTTATACTGAAGGATTTACCAGTAGCCCCGGTAGGAATCGAACCTACATCCTAAGTTCCGGAAACTTATATTCTATCCATTGAACTACGGAGCCAAATCCCTTAAGCGGGCGTGCAAAAATAAGGAATAGCCGGAAGGGAAAAAATTTATCTAAACCGAACTTCTATTCAACTGCTCGGTATAATGGCTTATAAATTCGGGCATTTTTTTTCGCTTGTATTGCATAATAAACCGTGGATGAGGTAAAGGTACAATCAATTTAAAGAACCTGTACTGATCATTGAGCCGACTCAGGAAAACGAAGTTTTTCCCTTCGCCAAGGCAAAAACAAATATCACGGTTCAATCCAAAATCAAGTTGTTTAATAAGGGAGTCAACCGCAAAAGCAGTAACCATTTTCTCCAACGCTTTAATGTCATAGTAATTCAGGTTTTTTCCATCCTTAACAAACCCCAGTGGACTAACCGAGCTGATGTAGAATCTGCTAAAAAATAGTTCTGGCCCGCCCAAAGCATCAAATACCTTGTACATGAAATCAGCCGATAGCTCTGCTTTCTTTTGCATTGTGTTTGAAATGCCACATCGTTCTTCCAATTTAATTGGGTCAGTAAACGGAACCCCTGTAAGCCCCGCACCAAAGCGGCCGGGGTTAATGCCCACAATTAAGGAGCGTGAATTTGAATCGTTATAATATTTCTTGTAGAACAGCTCGCATAAGTAAAAGGTATCTGGCTGCTGAAATGGATTCAATACCTCTACACCCTTTGGGAGTGGGGCGATAATCTTCAGGGTTTTGTTAAAAGAAAGAATCCGATCGGCTAACGTCATGGCTTGAAGTTAGCAGATCGGATTCATTATAGTTTAAAAGCGCAGGGTTGATCGTTACTTTTTTGCTTGTTTGCCTGCATTCTTCACGTACAGTTCCAGCCACCGGTTCATTTCCCACAGGGTGTGCAAAATGCTTTCTTTAGCAGCATAGCCGTGGCTTTCGTAAGGCAACACCACATAGCGTGCCGTTCCGCCATGGCCTTTAATGGCATTGTAAAAGCGTTCTGTTTGAATTGGAAAGGTGCCCGAATTGTTATCGGCTTCACCGTGGATAAACAAGATGGGTTCTTTCAGTTTATCGGCAAAAGAAAAGGGCGACATTTGGTAATACACGTCAGGTGCTTGCCAATAGGTGCGTTCTTCGGCCTGGAAGCCAAAAGGTGTAAGCGTTCGGTTATAGGCCCCACTTCGTGCAATGCCGGCTTTAAAAATATCCGAATGTGCCAGCAAATTGGCTGTCATAAACGCACCGTACGAATGGCCGCCAACGCCAACACGCGATGGATCGAGCACGCCTAATGACGCGGCATAATCAACCACGGCTTGCGCGCTGGCTACTAATTGTTCAATGTACGTATCATTAGGTTCCTTATCACCCTCACCAACGATCGGCATGGATGCGTTATCTAACACAGCATAGCCTTGCGTTACCCAATAAATCGGGCCACCCCAACTCAGGCGGGTAAAGGTATGAGGCGAACCCTGCACTTGGCCGGCTGCATCGGCCGACTTAAACTCGCGTGGATAAGCCCACACCAATCCTGGTAACGGGCCATCTCCTTTTTTGTAGCCTTGCGGCAGGTAGAGATGTGCGGTAAGCTCAACGCCATCGCTGCGCTTGTATTGCAACACTTGCTTTTTAACATCTTTTATTTGAGGATACGGGTGCGCGAAAGCGGTGAGTTGTGTTGTTTTGGTTGAGCCTGCAGTTCTGATAAAGTAGTTTGGGTTTTCGGTATTCGATTCGCGCGAAGTAACAAAAGTTACTTTTTTAGTGTCTAGCAGGTTAACTACGTATTCATAATAAGGAGCCTGGCAACGCCAAAGGCGGGTTGTCTTTCCGGTGTTAATATCCATTTTATCCAAAAATGGAAGATCCCCTTGAGGCGATGAGCCTTGCCCTGTAAGAAATACCGTAGTGTTGTTGGTGATTAGCATAACGCTTCTACCAAACGCATTTGGTGCCGTTACTACATTGCCGGGGTTGTTGTAGTTGTCTTCATAATTTCTGTCAAACACAACTTTCTTCGCCAGGGTTGATGGGTTAACCTGGTACACACGTTCTTTACGGTCGCTGGTCCAGCGCTCGTAAACCCAGGCCAGATTATCGTTTCCCCAGGTAATACGGGCATAGCGCAACGGCAGGCTGATCAACTCCTTGGGTTCGCCTTTAAAGGGATAATCCCACGTATAGACTTTATCCCGGATTTCCGTTTTTACTTTGGGGTCGCCACCATCCTGTGCGTGCGTCCAATACAATGTTGCAGGCTTATCGCTTCGCCAGTTATGGCCGCGCGGTTCGCGCTGTGTGGCGTTGAATCCTGTGGGAATGTAATCGGTTAACGGTATGGCCGCAATATCGTTCACCAGCTTACCGTCAAGATCAATAACATTAATATGTTTGGGAAAATTATACACAGGAACCAGGTAGGAGTAGGGGCGTTGTATGGTTTCGATAAGGATAAGTTTACCATCAGGCGAGGGACTGAAGTTGTAATGAATGGCAGACGGACTTAAGATTTTTTCAGCTCCGCTTAAATTTTTCAATACCAGGTCGGAGGAGGTATAGTAATCAAAAGCTGCTTCATCGTATGGATTTTTCATGAGGTCCTGATAGGTGCGTGAAGGCGCCTTTTTGCCCAGGTTCTCTTCTACAATGGGGCCTGCCGGTACACGGGATTTAGATGGCAGTGGTTTAAGGTTAGCAGGTACAGCAGTAAACAGCAGGTGCTGCGAATCAGAAAGCCAGGCAAGTGAACCGCCCATCGTGTCGTTGATTTTACGATTGGTTATTTTTGATGCTGTAAGAGTAGCCATGTCAATTACCCAAAGTTCAATGCCATCCGGATTGTAATTGAGCACGGCCAGTTTTTTACTGTCGGGAGAAAATGATGGACTGCCCAGTAATGCATTTGCCGGAAGGTTTTTGATTTCTAATTCTGGCCCACCGCTGATTTTTTTTGCTTTTACACCGATAATATAGTTGCCCCGGCTTTGACCAAAATTGTCGGGGTTGATGCGCATACCGGCAATGCGTAATTCAGGCCGCGAAAGTTGTTCAATGGTGGGATAGTCGGAACGTTCCAGCAACATCATCCACTGCTTATCGGGCGAAAATGTTACGAACGGTGTAAGGGGCGCCTCCACCAGTTTGGCGATTTCCTTGGGCGGGCGCTGGTAGGTTAAATTTTCCTGCGCAAAAAGCAAAGTAGTCACCAGTAAAAGAATCAGGTATAAATGCTTTTTCATAAAAACTTTGATTTACTTTTTAATGGAAGTAATGTACAACAATGCCCCAGACGTAGCCAGCTTTTTTTGATGGGGTTATGGAAAAGAAAAAGCCCCGGATTTTATTGTCCGGGGCTGTATTAGTGGCTTTGCAGGTTTAGCCTTGCTTTTCTTTCCATTCCTTAAGTTGGCGCTGCAGGGTGTCAGTTACCTTATGAATGCCTTCTTCGAACGATTCAAACTTTTTGCTGACGAATAAATCGTTGCCCGGAATGACCACCCTGATTTCACAGATTTTATTATCGCGCTTTTCTGACTTTTCAACGCGAAGCACCACCCGGCTTTCCACGATGCGGTCACTGAAGCGTTCAAGTTTTTCAACTTTTTCATTTACGAGATCAAGTAAGTCCTGCTTGGGACTAAAATCGAGTGTTTGAATATTGATTTTCATATGGGTATAGTATTCTGCTTATCTGAGGGTAAAGAAAGGAGTTTCGGTGTATTGTTGAACAATATCAATCATTTTTTTGAAATGATATTTGTCATCACCTATTGCGGCTTCAACACCAGCTTATTCTTGTGCCGGGCAACAATCTCATCCCTGTTCATGAGCATTTTTCGGTATTTTCCTGTGGCAAACATTTCGGCCTGGTCCTTATAATGCGGGCTCATTACGTTTCCGCTTTGTCCGGAGGGTGATATGGTTTCTCCGTTTTCGATGTTGCCAAAGTCGGTTACCTTGCGCAAGGCCGGGCCACCTGTTACGTGAAAGTACCCGGTTGTATCAAGGTTGAAATGAAGGTTATTCAATACTTCGCTGCCACCATCAACAACAAATGGCCCTGCGTTAAACATGAATCCGAGACCGGCTTCATTCAAGGCATGCTTGTGCATGAGCGTGTGGATTTTTCCCCAGGTCCACTGGTTGGGTATTTGGCCGCAATTTTTTTGAAGGAGGTCAATTGCTTTCTGAGCAGCGCGCAGCACTATTTCTTGCCGCGTTTCCTTTTTATCTTTTGTCCGTACATCATCCCACCAGGGCGATGAATCATTTCCGATAAAAGAGTGGAATGAATTTTTAGGAATGGATGTAGACTGCAACGATTTTAAGGCTGTTGTGCCTAGTTCATCCTCCATCGCCAGATAAACAATTTGCGAAAGTATGTTATAGTAAACGGAGGGAGTAATAGTGCCAGCCTTGTGATTACCATCCCAGTTTTGTAGTTCATTTAAAACGATAGTTTCGTTTTCATCAAGTGAACTGCTCTTAAGCACAAGTGCAATTTCCCGGGCCACCTCAACGTGCATGCGGGAAAGAACATCCAATTGTATGGTTTTTAGATCTTCAGTTGAAAATTTTTTATCGGCTGACAGTAACTCAAAAATTCTGCCTGCACGGCTTTTCGGATAATAATAACCCGGGTACAGTACGCCATCCACGGTATCGGGTTGGTTATTGGCTGAGTAAACAAAGCCCCACGGTGGGTTAATGGTTTGGGGATTTTTAGTAAAATCATAATAGCCTAAATACTCATCATTACCCTTGGCGCCATCCAGGTAAAGCTTACTTTGGACATGTGCAGGCCTTACGGGAAGTTTAGCTGCAGCCCACCAGGCAATGTTGCCATCGGTGTCTCCGTACATAACGTTAAGCCCAGGGGCAGAGAACATCGAGACTGCTTCGCGTGCTTGATTAAAAGTTGTAGCGTGGTTGAGTTTGAAGGCTGCTTGTAAGGCGTGGTTTTCCATCATCAACAATTGCCAGGCCAGTGCCACCGGATCGCCTTCTTCCTGCACGTTTTCAACAATGCCATTAATAATTGGCCCATGGCGGCTGGATTTTATTTCAAAAAGAACATCATCCTTTCCTTTTACTTTAATTATTTCGGTGCGCGAGGTAAGGTCTTCCCAACTTTCCTTATACTTCACCTGGTTTTTATTTTCAGGATTAGGTGTTTCCAGAAAAAAATCCACGTCATCATTTTCAAACATGGTAAGGCCAAATCCACAAAACCGGTTGTTGCCCAGCAAGCCAAACGGGATACCGGCAAGGTGATGGCCGTAAAAGCTAAAACCCGGATATTCAAGGTGGGCTTCGTACCACACGGCAGGTTGAGCGAAGCCGATGTGTGTATCGTTGGCAAGAATAGGGAAGCCAGTAGTTGATTTTTCTGCTGAAACCACCCAACCATTGCTTCCTTGCCAAAGCGGAACCGGAAGCGTGGCCAGCGCATTGTTTATTGCGGCTATGAGCTGATCATTACCTTTCGATTTAGCAGCACCAGTGAAATTTTTTATCAGCACCGCATCAGCAGGTGTTTCAACCGCCAGGTCTTTCAGGTATTCTTCCCCCCATTCGGTTTTTATTTTTTGCAATACCGGGTCGGCATGAAAGCCTTCCGCAAACCCAAACGACATAAACCCAACGGCCAGGTAAATATCCTGTGGTGTAAATTCTTCTTTGGGTATGCCGATCAACGTAAACTCGATGGGCGTTTTTCCGCTTTTAACAAACTGGTTTACGCCATTTTGATATGCGAGCGCCAACCGTTGAAAGGTGGCGGTATCGGCATTCATGAATTTTTGCGCATGTTGTTTGGCGAAATGATTCAGGCCTAAGGTCCTGAAAAGCTTATCCACTTTTACCAACTCTTCACCTAATACCTCCGCCAACCGACCCCCGGCCGCACGCCTTAGCATTTCCATCTGAAAGAGCCTGTCCTGAGCGTGAACGTAGCCTAAGGCATAGTAGGCATCTTCATCGTTTTGTGCATAAATGTGAGGGATTCCGAAATCATCGTAAAGAACCTCTGCTTCGGCTTTTAAGCCGGGCAGTGAAATAGTTCCGTTAAGTTTTGGCCCGGCAGAACGTAGGTAAATATAGCCGCCTAAAGCGACAACGATAGCAAGAATGACAATGCTTAGAACAATCCATTTAATAACTTTCATAATCGGTTTACTTAATAGCGGCAATAACCAGGATGAGATTAACAATAACAAACAGAACCAAAACCACACCGGCTGAATAATTATTTAGCTTTTGCCCGCGTGCTTCAAAGCCTTTGCTATGGAATTTTAAAACAATGGCGGATACCACCAGAATAACAAAGATGGTTAAGAAGGTTATCGAGTGTAATGAGTCCACCAACGTAAAGGTATTTGATTCAGGCAGCAGCGAATCGATGATGTATTTATTACCCACCGCAGCAAACAAACCACCTACCGGTAAACCGAAACGGGGCTCAACTTCTTTAGGATGGAGCATGAAGCTTACCATCGAAATCATGAATGCTATATACATGCCGGTAAAGAGCTTGAGAAACAAGCCCCAACCGCTGCGTTCAATATCAAACACGAGGTTAAAGGATGAATATTCTGAGTGCAGCAAGTCTGACGAAGGATCGCCAAATACAGTTGTATACTCGTTGTTGCCCACCTTCACTTCGAAGTTGCTGATCTTCCATCCATCAATGGTTAATTCACGGTCGTATGTACTGCCCAATTCATCGGGCACAAATACCAACCGGGTTTTTTCAAAAATTGTATTTTCGATGTGTACCACCAGGTGTTGTTTGTCAAACGGATAATTGGCCACCTTCCAGTTTTGTTTCATGGTGGCACGTATTTTCATCAGCTGCCATGTTTTGCCGTTCACCACATCCACGATTACCTGGGGGTCGTCAATGGACTTGGCATTAGGTATATCCAATTGCTTAGCCAGGTCGAATGCCACATTATCGTATAGCGCCCAAAGCCAAAACCGCATAGTGTATTCCTTGTCCTGGAAATTAATGTCGTGGATACTTATAATGTAGGCACCAATCCTTACGGTGTCCGGGGGCGATTCAATGGAGCCATTTTCATCTTGCGCATTAACGCAAAGCGTTGAAATAAAGAAGAGCAGGGGCAGCCAAAAGCGTTTCATATTGCTGTACCGTACAAATTATGCAGTTTTTCGGAAGTTTGGAAAAGCTTCTCTATTTTCGGGCGTAAATTTTAATTGCTATGCATACAGGTTTGTTACATACCCACTCGTTGTTGCGGTATTTTGTATTAATAATGTTGGTAGTGGTGGTGTTTGTTTCCCTGCAAAAATGGCTGGGCAAAAAGCCTTATACTGGTTTGGACAATAAATTGGGCCTTTACCTTTTTATATTTACCCATTTGCAGTTATTGGTTGGTTTGGTATTGTATTTTGTAAGCCCCATGGTTCAATATAATGCCGGCACCATGAAAAATCCTGAACTGAGGTATTGGGCCGTTGAACACATTTCATTGAATATCATTGCCATTATCTTCATTACCCTTGCCCGGACAACTTCTAAAAAAATGACCGATGACGGTGCACGGCACAAGCGCATGTTCCTGTTTAATGCATTGGCCTTGCTGTTGATTATTGTATCGCTTTCCATGAGTGGCCGCGGCATAATCCATCAAAGCCTTTTTTGATCTGCCAGCCAGTACGATTTCTTAAACAACCTGGCGCTCCTGCGATTTTAATCGTATAAATCAAGGTTTTGAAAGATAGGGTTTATTTTATCTCCCCTTTAATGTTTTTACCTTTATGAACAGTTAACCTGTTTGTAATGAAAAAACTGATCCTCTCATCTTGCTTTTTGGCTTTGTCTGTTAGTGTGCTGGGGCAGGAGTATGCCCCGCGCTATGCCGTGGTTAAACTCAATAAAGAAGTAAATACCTATTACCACGATGCAGCGCCCATTATTTCATATGATGGTAAAAAGCTCTACTTTTTCATCCATAACCATCCGCAAAACACTTTTGGCAAAGAAGGTAGCGATGATATCTGGGTTTCTTCTCTTGGTGAAAATGGCGAGTGGGGGGCACCACAACACCTCACCACTCCTTATAATATCCATCGCAGCAACCAGGTATTTACCGCATTGCCTGATGGTTCACTCTTTGTTAAAGGTGGCCGGGTAAAGGATACGAAAGGCTTTTCAATAATTAGTGCAGGTGGTTCGCTTACCGAACTGGATGTGCCCGGTTTCAAAGAAATGAACAAAGGTCGCTTTTATGGGGCCAGCATGTCGGCTGATATGAAGAACATGATAATTTTTTTAAGCGAGATTGCCGGAAGCCCCCGTAGCAGTTTATATGTGAGCAGCATAGGAAACGATGGTAAATGGACACGGCCGATAAAGCTTAATATTTCTGTTAAGGATGATGACTTTGGGCCATTTCTCGGGCCCGATGATAAAACGCTTTATTTTGCCAGTGACCGCAATGTTCCTGGGAAGTTTGGCAAGTCAGATATTTATAAAACCACCCGACTGGATGATACCTGGCAAAACTGGAGTGAGCCGGTGAATATGGGTTCACCCATTAACACAGCTGGTGGCGAAATGTATTTTTGTATTGATCGTGAAGGCCATGTGTACATGAGCCGGGCGGTTATTGGAGCTGGTGGCACACTAGATCTTTTCAAACTCATCCCGCGCGATATTTCCATTATGGTAAAGGGTACCATCTACAATGAAAAGACACAACAACCCATACCGGCCAATGTGCAGGTAAAGCCGGCCGCTCACGAGGCTACCTTGCTGCACACGAAAAGTGATGGAAAGTATGAAACTAAAATCCCTGAAGTAAGCGGATTTATGGTGGCCGCTTCGCAAGAAGGGTTTTTGCCAAAAGATATTAACTTATCGTTACCGGTATTGGGTAATGACACCACGTTGTTTGTTGATCTTTACCTTACTCCCATTGCAAAGAAACTGATTTTAGCCGGCACTATTTATGACAGTAAAACCATGAAACCTGTAGCTTCAAAGCTCCAGATTCAGCTCAAGAAAGACCGCAGTGTTAACCTTAACCTGCAGGCTGCTGCCGGAACATACGAGCAGGAGATAAAAAAATTAGGCTGGTATATGCTTACAGCTTCTGCAGAAGGTTATCTGAATGCAACGGACAGTGTTGAGGTTATTAGCGAGGAGCTTACCCCGGTAATTAAGGACCTCATCCTCCAGCCCATTGAAGTTGGACTTACTGTTCGGTTAAAAAATATTTATTTTGATTTTGATAAAACCACCTTGAAGAAAGAGTCTTTTGTCGAGCTGAACAAGGTAGTTGAGTTTTTAAAACAAAACCCAACAGTTGAAATCCAGATTGAAGGCCACACCGACAGCAAAGGTTCGGATGAGTACAACCTGAATTTGTCGCAAGGCCGCTCCCAATCGGTAGTTGATTATATTGTTAGCCAGGGTATTAATGGAGCACGTTTACGTGCCCAAGGCTATGGCGAGAGCAAACCGATTGATACCAACGATACCGATGCTGGCCGTGCTAATAACCGCAGGGTTGAATTTACGGTGGTAAAGAAGTAAAGTTACCTTGCCCTGTTAATGCTTCACTTCTTTTGATGATAAACCTTTCTCCAACCCCGTCATTTCCCATGCGCTTAGTGCTATGGGTATGTTACCTATGGCATTAAACTGATCAAAAAATTCTTTGAGATCGAATTTCTCGTTTTTTGATTCTTTCAGTTTGGCCACATCGGCCAGAGTTTGTTCAGCCAGGTATTTACCGGTAATGTAGCTTGTACCATAGCCGGGTTGGCGCAGGTACAGATGTTGTTCGAAAATCAACAAGTCCTTTTCAGTTTTCATCCAACCCCGAGGTGTATATTCGCTGTGAATACTGCCTGCTTCTTCCATGCTCATTTCATTAGCGTGCGCGTACAATGAGCCTAACCCGCGCGCGGCCCGTTGAGCAATCATGATGTACACGATTTCCCTAACGCGCGGGTCATCATCGTATAGGCCGGCCTGCATAAACATTTCTTCCACGGCTGTGGCTATGCCTTCGTTACGCGAATCGAATATATTATACAATAAAGGTTGACGTCTGATTTCACTTTTGTGAGGTTCACTATCCTGCTGTGCCAGGTCAAACCAATGGTAGAAATGCGAGTAAAGTGGTCGTGGATCATAATGCATGGTAATCAGAAAGAAATTACGCTTTCCTTCCGGAACAAACGAGCCCAGGTGCGCACGCAGGGCTGGCTCAAAATAATCCTTAACGCTTAAAATATTTTCGTCAGCTAAAAACCTGAGCAGGCTTTTTGCACTTCGATCGGCCAATGCAGCAAAAGCTTCGGGTGAATGGGCAGCAACCAGCGGGGGTAGTTTTCGGTTGCGGTGTTCTTCAAGCTTAAGGGATGTCCAGGCACGCGCCAGTTCGCGCTTCAGTATCATCACCTCATCTTCCCAGGTAAGGGGTACCAGGTGAACGTTTTGCTGGTACCAGGTATAATTTTCTTTTCCAATTCCTGACTCACCGGTTTTGGCCGCGGCTTGCTGTTCTAACCATTGTGCAAAGCTTTGTGTTGATGCAATAGCTGTTTCAATAGCGTGCACGATTTCCTTATCATTGTTAATACCATCAAAGTTCAGTAGGGTTTTTAGATCTTCCGCCTGCCTTTGAATGGGGCGAATGCCGGCTATCCAAAGTTCGTGTGCATTGCCGGTTAAATTTTGTTTGGCCTGGTTGTGTAGCGATGGTATTACGGATAAATCATTTAAAAATTTCTTCCGCTGTTCATCATTCAACGGGAACTGGTACATCCATACTTCAGTTATGGCATGGTGGGTTGGCCCTTCGTGTGCAGGCACATCACTACGTTCCATAAATACTGATGTATAAAAAGCCGGATCGCGTTGCCACGGTTTTAATATGCGGTGGTTAAAATCATATCCGTTCATTTCGGCCCATACAATCCGCCAGTCAACTTGTTGATTAACCGGCCAGTTTTTATAGTCAATGGACAGTAATTTTTTTTGCAATGCCTTAAATGCCGGCCAACGTTTTTCGAATGTGGCCTCGGTATAATCGGGTGCGCCATCGCGAAGGGGAGGTTTTTCAAATGCACGCCATTCATGAAATAGGGCAACCAGGTCATCATACTGGTTTGTAATTACGGCTATGCTACTGTCGGTATCACCTGATGGTTGACAGGTTGAGAAAAGAAGAATGAACCATAGTAGAAATATCTTAATATAAGTCTTGTTCATAACAATGATGTTTGTACCGCTAAAGATATTCTATAATACTTTGTATTAAAAAAAGGGTAGTTGCCTACCCCTTTTTTAAATGGCTTAATTACTCTCCGGGCATCAGCCACATTACTCATAGCGTAACGTAGTAGCCGGGTTGCTCATAGCCGCTTTTAGTGTTTGCGAACTAACCGTGAGGATGGCAATCAGTATGGCCACCCCGGCAGCCAGCAAGTAGAGCAAAACACTCATGTTGATATGGTAAGCAAAACCACTAAGCCATTTCTCCATGAAGTACCACGCAACCGGCCACGCAATAATATTGGCAACAATAACCAGCATAATAATTTCACGCGAGAGTAACGTGAGTATGCTGGGAACAGAAGCGCCAAGAACTTTACGGATACCAATTTCTTTTACCCGTTGCAAGGTATTAAAGGTGGCTAAGCCGAACAATCCGAGGCAAGCAATAAAAATGGCCAGCATGGAGAAACCTGTGAACAACTGACTTTGCTTCAGTTCATTTTGATAGAGGTTGTTGTACCGTTCGTTCATAAAAGTAAATTCGAATAACTGATTGGGTAAAAATTCCCGCCATACTTTTTCGATGTGGTTCAGTCCTTCCTGGAAATTATTACCGGCCACCTGAATGGAAAGATTATTGTATGCTGGTCGTTGAATCAGAAAAATCATTGGGTTGATAACCTGGTGCAGGGATTCAAAATGGAAATCTTTCACAACACCAATCACTTTGCCGTTGACACCACCGTATGAAAATTCCTGGTCGATTAGTGACGCAGGATCGTTAATACCCATAGCCACCAAAGCTGTTTCATTCAATACATAACCAAGCGAATCATCGGTACGTACTTCTTTTGAAAAGTTTCTTCCGGCAACAAAAGGAATACCATAGGTATCGAAAAAGGTATAGTCAACACGAATATAAGCAATGCGTGATCCCACACTTTGAAGTGAATCACCTTTTCGCATTTGTGCGCCCATGGAATCGAGTAACCTGCCGGTTGGAATACGAGAGGAGCGCCCCGAATTTTTTATAGCCGAGTGCCCGGTTAAGGCGTTGTAAAATGCATCATAATTATCGTTTAGCTGACTGTAGTAAGGCAGCGTGATAACCTGATCCTTGGCATACCCCAGATCTTTTTTATTCAGGTATTGAAGCTGACTGAAAATTATTCCAGTTGCAATAATCAACACAATAGAAATCGCAAATTGCACCACCACCAATGCCCTGCGGAGCACAGGCTTTCCGCCAGTTTGTTTTCCTTTTAAGATGACGGCCGGTTTAAATCCTGATATGATAACAGCAGGATATAGCCCTGCCAGTAACCCGACCGTTACAGAGCCAGCCACCATAAGGATGATGATAAGGGGCTGACTAAAGTAGCTAATGGACTTGCCGGTAAAACTATTAAGCCATTCTAACCCACTATACCCTGCACCAAGGGCAAGCAGACATGAAAACAGGGCAATTAAAACAGACTCGCTCAGGTACTGTCCCATCAATTGTGTTTTGAAAGCACCAGCAACTTTTCGAATGCCTACTTCTTTGGAACGTTTGGTTGCCTGTGCGGTGCTCAGGTTAATAAAATTGAAAGAGGCGATGAGAATGATGAACAACCCGATGGTTCCCATCAGGTACACGGTGTTGATGTTACCGGGAGGTTCAAGTTCATCATCCAGATGAGAATGTAAATGTATATCAGAAACTTTTTGAAGTTGAAGACTGGTGACTTTGGAGGCAACAAAATCGGGTGCTGCCCCAAAGTTGGCGCGTGCAAAAGTTCCAAAATGTTTGTCAAGAAAATCCGGAAGCTTGCTTTCGAGTGCTTTTGGCTGTTCGCCTTCCTTCAGTAAAAAGTAGGTACCAAAAGAATTGTTTCCCCAGTTGGTCTCGAGCCCCCGTCTTCCATAAATAGTTGAATCATTCAGGGTGCTGAACGAAATGAGAAAGTCGGGATGAAAATGGGATTGCCCGCGGAAGGGCTTGAACACTCCGGTTACCTGTACGGGAAAACCGAATACCTGCAGGGTTTTTCCTTGAATCTGTGTGGTGCCAAAATATTTTTCAGCAGCAGGTTCCGATAATAAAATGGTTGCTGGTTTTTCCAGCGCAGTGGCTTTGTTTCCCTCTGTCAACTCAATATCAAACAATTCGAATATTTCCGGCTCGCTTATAAAAATGTTCCGTTCTCTAAATGATTTATTCTCCACGCCTTCTTCAGGCAACGTTACGGTTGTATTCAGGGGGAGCATGCGACAGAGTTTTTCTATTTCCGGAAAATCATTACGCATGAGCATACCAATAGGCGGGGCCACGTTGGCCAACTTTAAGCTGGCGTTCCCATCCTGATCGTAGAAATAACGCGTTACCCGATACAGCCGATCGGCAGCCGGGTGATGCCTGTCATAACTCAACTCATCCACCACATAAAAGGTAATGAGCAAAGCGCTGGTAAGCGCCAGTGCAAGACCAGCAATATTGATAAAGGAGGTGAGCTTGTTGCGAAAGATGGAACGCAAGGCAACTTTCAGGTAATTAAAGAGCATAGGCAAACAGGGGTTATATAATGGACTTTCACTTGAGTTCACAGGTTTCCTGCAAAGACCATGAAAGTTTTTGAAGGTTGCTTTTTGATGCATCAAGAGCTGTTCTTAACGAATATTACTTACCCATACCGTTCGGATATGGCCATTGACCGTTCGGTTTTAAAATTAAAAAGGGCGGTTTCCCGCCCCTTCACCCTACAAGAGAATCAAGTTTAACCCAAAAAAGTCATTAGACTTTTTTGCACAAGGTGCTGACGATTGAAAATGAAGAAGTTGATAGTTGGTTCTAAAAGTAAGTCTTCCTTCATTTTCAATGTCAGGGTTAATCCTGACAATCCTGACGTTTTGCTGTCAGGATTCGTCATGTATTTATGTCTGACCTAATTTCTAATGACAATTCCGGGTTTAATTCTCCTTGCCCATCTTAATTAATCTTTCAACATCGTTGTTTACCGCCAGTATCAATAAACAGGTTGCGGTGCAAAACACGGGGCTGGTAATGCAATGATGTCCGTTCCAGCTACCGTCATTATTTTGAATTTTTACCAACCGGCCACTCATGTTGTCGTACCAGGTTTTCCAGGTTTGATCTTTGCCGATGATCATGCCTTCACCGGTTTGCAGATAGCTCATAAATTCTTCACCGCCATTGTTGCCAAAGCCATCCAGCACATCATCGCGTTGAGCAGTTTGTTTGGCAGATTCATACACTTCATACGCTGTTGCATAGCGAATGGCCTCATCTTTTGAGAAACCAATTTTTTCTAAATTTTCAGCAGAAGGCGGTGCACTTTGAGCTAATCGTCCGGTGCCTTTTGCTCTCTCCATTTCTTCCTGTACCCTGCGGGCTTCCTTTGCACTGGCACGGGTTGAGCCAGATACCGAGTACAGAACTATACCGGCACCACGATCAGTTTTGGATTCACCGGTTTTAGCATTATAATTATTTTTTTGAAACTCCCTCGATTTGCGCAACCCATCTTCATCAACATTGGCGCCATTGGCCTGAGCCGCTTCCAGTGCTGTGGTAGCAAACGATGACTGCAATACACCCGCCCATCCGTCACCGCTCATACTGCCATCACGATCCTGTGCGCGCTGTATTTTAGCAACGCAGGTGTTCAGGTTTTTCTTTACGCGTGCCTGCAGCGCCTTGTCGTGTTGCGTATGTTCTATCACGTTTGACAGAAACTGTGAGGCGAGCACCACGTCAATGTTCGCGCCCAGCTTGGTTTGAATTTGTGTGCCTGTAAGTTCAGTAATATTGTAGGTGGCGGCCGGTGATTGCTCCACCGCGCGAAGGATATATTCAAGAGCTTTATTTAACTGTGCAGTGTATTCGCCTTTGGTAAGTGTACTGCCGCTTCGTAAAATGGCCATAGCCACCATGCTGGTGGTGGCCGGATCAGTTTGTACGGCATGAGGATCCATAATATGCTGACGACTGTGACTGCCGGCTCCCCATCCACCATTGTTGTTTTGCGCTTTCGCCAACCATGTTAACCCACGATTTACCGATGTAGTAACACCATCGGGAGTTTTATACATAAAGCTGGAGTCCGATCTTTCTTCACCCATAACGGTTAGAAAGACACAGCCCTTCGGGATTTCCCGCAACGGTTTTTCGGGCTTTTCTACTTTTAATGTAAAGGCCACCAGCGAGAATGCCAGCGTAGCTGCCCCGAGTACAATTGGAATGAATTTAAGCGTTTTCATATGCATTGGTTTTTGTTTACAATGCCTATGATGCAAGAGAGGTCACGATTCCATAAAGAATATATTGAATGTGCTCGGATCCCTCTCCATTTCCTGTTAGGAGAGGGGAAGGGGTGAGGTTTTACTCACCCCTCAATGAATCTACCGGATTGCCCATCGCTGCGCGGAAAGCTTGTATGCTTATGGTAAGCAAAGCAACAACAAGTGCCACCAAACCAGCGGAAGCAATAATCCATGGATTAAAATGAATGCGATATGCGAAACCCTCAAGCCAATAACGCTCAAGCAGGTACCATGTTAAAGGTATGGCCAGTACAAAAGCCACAACAATGAGTTTGGCGAAGTCTTTACTTAATAAAAACACCACCTGACTTACCGTGGCACCCATCACTTTACGGATACTGATTTCTTTGGCACGTTGTTCTGCCGAATAGGTGGCAAGTCCGAGCAACCCTAAACACGCAATGATAATGGCCAACCCGGTGAAGATGATGAACACCTGACCCATGCGTTCTTCTGCTTTATATTTTGCAGCGAAGTTTGAATCGAGAAAGCTGTACTCAAGCGGTGCCTGAGGCGCGTATTTCTTCCAGACTTCTTCAACCAATTTGATATTCCTCTGAATATCATCGGATGCAAAGCGTATACCGGCTTCAAAGTTTGGTTCTGGTCCCAACATAATAATCATGGGCCGGATGTTGCTTTTCAATGATTCATAATTGAAATTTTTTATTATACCAATCACTTCCAGCTCATTACCTTCCATCGTGTTGAATCGGGAAAGAATCTTCTTACCCTCATAAGTATCCCAGCCAAGTTGACGGAATGCTGCTTCGTTAATCAAGCATGTTGCCGTATCAGTTTTGAAATCACGGGAGAAAAACCGGCCTTCAGCGAGTTGATACCCCATAGTTTCCAGGCCATCATAGTCGATAGTATACACGGTAAGCATTTGTTCTTGACCGGTATCAGGTATCCGGAATACTGAATTCCAATCTACATTGGGCGGCATGCGGTTAGCGAAGGTAACACTTTCAATTTCCGGGTATTGTTTCAATTCGTTCTTAAAGGCTTCACCATTTTTAGCGAGATTCAGAGTGTGAAGGAGCGTCATGATATTTCGTTTATCGAACCCCAGGTTTTGCTGCTGAACAAATTTGAGTTGTTGAAACACCATCAGGGTTGCAATGATTAACCCAATGGAAATAAAAAACTGAAACACCACCAACGCATTTCGGATACCTGAACTTTTAAAACCTGCCCGTACTTTTCCTTTCAACACTTCTGCAGGTTTGAAGGCGGTAAGGTAAAAGGCAGGGTAGCTTCCGGCCAGTGCACCGATAACTATTGTAAAGACAAACAGACCTCCCAGGAACATAGGGCTAAGTAAGGAAGTAAAAGCAATGTTTTTAGCGGTGATGGAATTAAAGAAATTCAACGAAAAGGACACCAGCATCAGCGCCAGCAGAATGGCAATGATCGTGTACAGATACGATTCCATCATAAACTGACCAATAAGCTTATGGCGCAACGCCCCAATGGTTTTACGAATGCCTACTTCCTTGGCGCGATTGGCTGCCCGTGCCGTGCTCAGGTTCATAAAGTTGATACACGCCAATACAATCAGAAAGATGGCGATCATCCCGAACAGGTAGAGATACCGGATGTTGCCGTTGGGTTCAAGTTCATCTGAAAGTTGCGAATGCAAATGGATACTGGTAAGCGGTTGCGAACTGAACCTTATATAACTTCCGCTTTCAGCCAATTGCTGCATCGTCATTTGAAGGAACATCTCAATTTCTTTCGCGATGTACGTATTGACAAAAAAGTCATACTTATTATCCACATCTTCAATGGTGGTGTTGGGTCTGATTTTAAAGTATGATACAACAGCACTGTTAAGCCAGATAGGATAATTTAATTGCTCCCATGTTGTGATGGAAAGAAGGAAATCAAACTTCAGGTGTGAATTGTGCGGAACATCGGCAGCAATGCCAGTTACTTCTGCTTTTGTTTCACCTTGGCTGCCGATGAAAAACATTTTTCCTATAGGGGAAAGATCACCGGGTCCGGTATAACCAAAATATTTTTTAGCGGTTGATTCGGTAATCACAACTTTATTTGGACCGTTCAAAACCTCTTTCGGATTTCCAACCAGTAGTTGAAAACTGAAAAAATTAAAAAAGTTTGAATCCGACAATAGAAAACGATTTTCGGTAAAGGTTTTGTCATCAAACCGTACAGGAATTGTATTCCATTTGGCTACCCGAATAACGGATTCTACTGCAGGCACATCTTTGAGCAGCGCCTCCGGCATGGGCAGGCCGGTGTAGATGGTGCTGAACTCCTGATCATTCAGTTTGGCAGACATTACACTGCGATACATACGATCAGCATCGGTATGAAAACGATCGTAGCTGATCTCATCTACAATGTAAAGAATCAGCAATAAGGTGCTGGTAATACCAATCGTTAACCCGAAGATGTTAATAGCCGAGTAAACCTTTTGGCGACTTAATATGCGAAGGGTGGTAAGGATGTAGTTGCGTAACATAATTTCCGAAGTATGTATTAATTATTATTCGTTGCGTAAACTGTTTACCGGGTTATTTACCGCTGCCCGTAAGGCTTGGGTGCTAACAATAACTAAGGCTACGATTAAGGCAGAGAGGCCAGCCAGTGGGTATATCCACCACGGTATGGTAATGCGGTAAGGATATTCCTCCAGGAAGCCGGTTAAGAACCAGCCTGCCAAGGGGGCAAAAAGTACGAATGAAAAAATAACCAATCGTGCGAAATCTTTGGAGATCATTAATACCAGTCCGGCTACAGAGGCTCCCAGCACTTTGCGGATGCTCACTTCTTTCGAGCGTTGTTCTGCCGTGAAAGCAGCAAGGCCAAACAACCCAAGTGCAGTGATAATCAGTGCCAGGGCGGCAAACACTTTTGCCAGGTTACCAACCAGGTTTATCGATGAGAATTTTTTATCAAACTCCACATCGGCAAAACGGTAGGCAAAAGGATAGGTTGGGTTCAATCGTTTAAAGACATCTTCTACTTTGTTAATCGCTCCGGATAAATCCGAAGTTTTTTCTAACCGAAGGGTGATGGTGCTGTTCCATTCCGGCTCAAAAACAACAACCATGGGTGCTACCGGTTCGAAAGGTGAATTCATGATGACGTTCTCGGTAACGCCAACAATCGTAAACTCCCCGCCCCACATGTTAACTTTTGATCCGACAGGCTCGGTAAGACCCATAACATCTACAGCGGCCTGGTTAATAATCACACTGGTGCTATCATTAAATTCTCTTGAAAAATCCCTGCCCTCCAACAGGTTAATGCCCATCGTTTTTACATAATCATATTCGGTGGCAATGGTGCTGAAAATAACCCGCGTTCCCGGTTCCATACCGGGCCACTCCACAATGTTGTTGGCAAAAATTGATGTTACCGGGCTATTGGATTTTGTTACGTGCTTAACTGCGCCTGTTGCAATTAATTCATTTTTAATTGTTTCATAACTATCGGATAACTCAGTATTGATCCAAATCATCATCAGGTTTTCGCGGTCAAACCCAATCTCACGGTCCTTCACATGCATAATCTGCTTATAGATTACGATTGTGCCGATGATCAGGAAGATGGAGAAGCCAAACTGTAGCGTAACCAAAATTTTACGTGGCAAACTTGTGTGCTTACCGGTTTGGATTTTTCCTTTTAAGACTTTTACCGGTTGAAAGGAGGAGAGGTAAAAGGCAGGGTAACTGCCGGCAAGGATTCCGGTAACTAAAATCAAGGCAACGGCACTACCCCATAAGTATGGATTTGAATAGTCGATTAAAAGTCTCTTGTTCACCAGGGTGTTGTACATCGGTAGCGATAACTCCACCAACACAACGGCAACAAAAAAGGCAAAGGTTGTAATGAGCAGCGACTCACCTAAAAACTGGGCGACCAGTTCTTTTTTTCGTGAGCCAATACTTTTTCGGATGCCTACTTCGCGTGCCCTTTTTTCTGAGCGGGCCGTGGCCAGGTTCATAAAATTAATGCAGGCAATGAGTAATACAAAAATGGCGATGGCACCGAAAAGTCTTACGTACTCAATCATGCCACCCGTTGCTTTTCCATTTTCAAATTTTGAGTAAAGCCTTAGGTCGGATACCGGATGGAGGAATACTTGCGGCTGGGTGAGTGTATCTGCACTGTTTTTCTTTACAATGTCTTTTATAGAGGTGTTAACTTCTTCCAGCGTACTGCCCGGCTCAAGTTCCACATACAGTTGAAATGAATTATTGTCCCACCGTTCGCGTGATTGACGCACCCAGGCTTGTATCGATTCAATAAAGGAGAATGGAATCAGGTAATGGTAATTGGAAAAAGTTGTTTGATCGGGAAAGTCCCTCATAACTCCTGTAACTTTCAACTCCTGGTTATTATCAATTTTTACCAGCTTATTCAGCGGATCTTCATTACCAAACAAGGCTTTTGCAACACTTTCCGTTAACACAATTGAATTTTGTTCGTTAAGTGCTGTATTCACATCGCCCTGCACCAACGGGAAGGTGAAAATCTTAAGAAAATCTTCGCTTACGGCCAGGCCAACCTTGGTGATTTTATTTTCATCGGCCGTGAGCAAAAAGCCTTCGCCCCAATTGGTAATTACGGTATGCTTGATTTTTGATGAGTATTCTGGTAGAGCATCCTTTAACGGATAGGGCATAGCTATTTGTGAACCTACCTTTCCGGAAAAGGTTTGGTTCATCATTACCTTATATAAGTTGTCCCGCTTTTCATGAAAGCGATCAAACTGATATTCATCGGCAATCCACAGCATTATTAAGATACTGCAGGCAATACCGATGGATAACCCGAAAATGTTGATGAACGAATACGTAAAGTTTCGTTGAAGATTACGCAGGGCGATTTTTAAATAGTTCAGTAGCATTATTCTTTCTTTTATTATTCGTTTCGTAATGAGTTCACAGGGTTTGACAGTGAGGCTTTTACCGATTCAAAACCAACGGTAATCCACGCGATCAGCAGGCTTAATGATCCGGCCAGTATAAATACGGAAATGCCTATACTGGTTTTATAGGCAAAGCTTTCCAGCCAGCGATCCGACAGGTAATAGCTAACAGGTATTCCAACAACAACGGCAATCATTACCAACATCAGAAAATCTTTTGAAAGTAAGGTTACCAATTGCGATACCGAAGCGCCCATCACTTTGCGGATGCCAATTTCTTTTGTGCGTTGCTCAGCTGTGAAAGCTGCCAATGCATACAAGCCAAGGCAAGCGATGAAAATGGCAATGACGGATGCTGTCAATACCACATTGGCCAGTTTTTGTTCAGCTTTATAAAGTCCTGCCATACGGTCGTCAATAAAGGTATAATCGAACGCGGCTGGGATAATTTTCTTGTAGGTCGATTCAAGCGTGCTGATCGTTTCCATTAAGTTATTCGTTTCTACTTTCACCAACAGGTATATATATCCGTTGTCCGTATGGTTGTTGAAACAATACGGCCCGATTTTCTGGTGCATGGAGGCAAAGTGAAAATCTTCCGTTACGCCTACCACTTCAGCAGGTGCATTATTGAAGATGAATACCTGCCGGCCTATGGCTTCTTCGGGTGTAAGTTGTAGGTAGTCCACTGCGCTTTTGTTCAATACAACTTGTATGGTTGTGTCATTGGGATCTTTTAATTCGGGAAGGGAACGACCGGCCAGTAATTTTATCCCTAACACATCCAGTACTTCATGGGTAGCCCGTGTAGTGTAGATAGAAGCTCCATTTTGTTCGTTCCTTTCGTGCCTGATGGTGTACCCGCTGGTACCAATGCCCGGATAGGCTTGGCTGCGACTAACTTGCTTTACTTCGGCCAATGATTCAAATTCTGTTTTTAATGTACGAATCAGTTCCTGATCGCGTGTTGCGGAGGTCATAATGGCAACCACCTGTTCTGGTTCGTAACCAAGCTTTTTGTTTTGGATGTAGTTCATCTGCCTGTAAAACACAATGGTGGTTACGATCAGTACCATGGATACGGTGAACTGAAAAACCACCAGTCCTTTGCGAATCATAACCTGGGTTCCGGCCGTTGTTACTTTTTGAAGCGCAGCTTTTGGCGAGAAGGAAGAGAGGTACCAGGCTGGGTATGAGCCTGCCAACACGGTAAGGATTATGCCAACCAGTACAAAGCCTGTCCAAAACAAATTGCTACTTAAAAAAACTGTTGTTACCTGCTTTCCGGTAAGTTCGTTAAAGAAGGGAAGGAGCGTAGTAAACAGAACCATGCTTAATGTAATGGCCAGTAATACAAATAAACCGGTCTCGAAATAGAATTTTTTATTCAGCAGGCTGGTAGTTGCCCCTAATGTTTTTGAAATACCAACTTCTTTATTCCTGCGTTGCGATAGTGCCGTGGCCATGTTCATATAGTTTACAGCGGCAATCAACAGGATAATAAGCGCAAGGGCTATCAGGATTTTTACCTGGTTAATGTCGCCATATGTGGTGCGGTCAAATGAAGTGTTCAGGTCGCCCGACTTCAGGTGGATGTCCAGTAGTGGCTGAAGTGAAATGGTATACCACCGGTTTTCTTTTTCCAGGTGGCGGCCCAGCATTTCCTCAATTTTATTGTCGATGGTGGCTTTTGAAACACCGTCATGAAGTAAGAAGAACGACTCAAAACTGGCATTGCCCCAGCTTTGGTTTTGTTCCCTCCCAAACCAATTTGATGCAAACGAAGCTATCAGGTTGGCCTTCAGTGATGAGTTGCCCGGAAAATCGCGGTACACACCGGTTACTTCAAACGACAGGTTGTTGTTCACGGTTATCGTTTTACCGATTGGATCAGTTTTGGCAAAATATTTTTTAGCTGCACTTTCGCTGATCACAATCGAACCTGGTTTTGATAGTGGCTGATCTGGGTTGCCTTGGACAAACTCAATAGAGAAGATGTCGAACAATTCAGGGTCGGCATAAAACAGTTGTGTTTCGCTAAACTTTTCATCATCCGTTGAAAGAAAGGCGATATCACCGAAGTTATGGTGAAAGTACCGTGTGGCTTTTTCAATTTCGGGTATTTCCTGTTGTGCTGTTGTTGCTACCCGGTTGGGTACTCGCCCCCATTTATTCACCTGCCCGTCATATTCAGCCGTAATCACAGCACGGTAAATACGATCTTTTTTGGTGTGAAACCTATCGAACGAAAATTCATCCATTATATAAAGTGTAATGGCTAAAAACAGGGTGAGCCCAATGGTTAGCCCGAGAATGTTGATGATGCTGAATGATTTATAACGCAGCAAGTTGCGTAAGGCGATTTTTAAATTGTTTAATAGCATAGTTCTCTGTTTTATCAGCCTGAACTTTTTATTCGTTTCGTAATGAATTAACCGGGTTGGCCATGGCCGCCTTAATCGATTCAAAGCCAACGGTAAGCCAGGCGATTACAAGCGAGATGATGCCGGTGATAACAAAGACCACAACATTCAATTCAATTTTATACGCGAATGACTGAAGCCATTTGTTCATGGCATAATAGCCAACCGGTGCAGCAATTATTAGAGCGATGATTACCAGAATCACAAATTCTTTGGAGAGCATCCCAACAATGCTGCTTACGGAGCCACCCAATACTTTTCGGATGCCGATTTCTTTTACTTTGCGTTCGGCTATGTATACCGATAGTCCATACAGACCGAGACAGGAAATGATGATGGCTAAACTCGTAAATACAAATATGATTTTTGAAACGCGCTGGTCATTTTGGTATTGACGCTTCACGCTATCACTTAAAAAGTCTGCTTCAAATGGCGTGCGCTGAACCAGCTGCTTCCACTTCACTTCCATTTGTTGAATGATGTGCTGGTAATTCTGCGGGCTTACTGAGGCTATGATGAAATTGTAATTTCCGCGATTAGCCGGTATCCAGAATATAAGCGGAGCAATGGATTCATGGAGTGAAAACTGATGGAAATCGTCAACTACACCTATAATTTCGTGCGTGAAGGTTTGCCCTTGCCATTCTGAAAGCAGTTGTGTTCCTAACGCTTCTTCTAATGAAATATTCAGGGTTTGCAGGCTGGCTTTGTTTACCATGATTTTGCGGCTGGGGTTCTGCCACGAAAAGCTATCGGTTTCAAACACATGCGTTCTTCCGGTCAGTAATTTGATATCTAATAAATCGAAATAGTTCTCATCTACTACAGTATTTCGATGGATTATGCCTCTGTCTTGCGATGATCCTTTCGGATATACAGCAAAATCGCTCAGCATGGGGGTTGAAGGTAAGCTGCGGGCTGCGGATATTTTCTCAACACCGCCAATCTGCGCAAACAAATTTTTGAGTTGCAGATATTGTTGCTTCGATTCATCGGTCCGTAATGGAATCATGATTTTATATTCCGGATCAAAACCCAATGGTTTGCTTTGAATAAAATTCAGTTGGCGATGGATGATGACGATTGAAGAGATTAGCGTAATGGAAATGACAAATTGAAATACAACCAGACTTTTGCGTAAAAAATTGGAGCTGCCACCACTCAGGCGTTTATCTTTTAAAACAATAGCCGGTTGAAATGACGAGAGGAAAAATGCCGGATAACTTCCCGCAACCAGCGCTGTAACAATACCAATGAGTAGCATGATCCCCAGGATGAAGGAGATGTTGATCGATTGAAGGCTTAGCGCCTTTTGGGTAAGGTCGTTGAAGAAGGGTAAGGTTATTTGTACCAGGATCAATGCCAGCAGCAGCGCCAGCAAAACAATGGTCATGGATTCGCCTAAGAACTGGCGGATAAGATTTGGACGCGTGGCGCCTAATGATTTACGCACGCCCACTTCACCGGCACGTTGCGAAGCCTTAGCCGTTGTCAGGTTCATGAAGTTGATGCAAGCCAGCAACAAAATAAATATCCCGATCGAACCCAATATATAAATGTATTCGATGTTGCCCGCCTCGGCCATGCCGAATGAATTTTGAAAATCAGAATGGAGATGAATATTGTCTAATGGCTGCAGGTACATCTCTTTTTGCAGCCCGGCATTTTTTAAATCGGTGCCTGAATGCCGGTCAATTAATGCTGAAATTTTTTCATCCACGGTGGTTGGTGAGGTGTTTGGTTTCAGCTTTACATAGCTGATAACGAAATTCTGCCAGGCCCAGGTGGTTGTGGTGTTGATGAAATTGCCCATGGGGTGCCCGTTCATGCTCATGTAAAAAGAAGCATTGACATGCGAAGGTTTGGGATTTGGTTTGAGTACGCCACTGATAAACAGGGTATCGGTATACTGACCACTGCTGATGATGATAGACTTATCCAACGCCTCCGCTTTTCCGAAAATTTTTTCGGCTAATTCAGCCGTAACCACAACAGTATTTGGGCGATCCAACGCGGTTTGCGGATTGCCTTCCTGAAACGCAAAGGAAAAAACATCGAAGAATGTTGAATCAGTAAGGTAACCTGTTTTTTCATAGAACAGGTTTTCTTCATACCGTATCAGGTGTTGTTCTACTTCCGGAATGGGAACCAGCCGGGTAGCTGTTTCTACTTCCGGAAATTCTTGTGCCAGCGCCATGGCCACCGGGGGTGAAGTTCGTGGAAATGATTCCGAGTTTCCATCGCGCGAGAAAACGCTGTAGATGCGGTAAATGCGTTCGTGGTCTGTAAAATGTTGTTCGAAGCTGAATTCATCATGGATGTAGAGAACCAGCAAAACACAACAAGCCATGCCAACGGCAAGACCGCCAATATTGATCATGGAGAATG